>JAYVLQ010000110.1:0-25198 GCA_043759355.1 Kofleriaceae bacterium | reverse complement strand
CGCACGCGTGACGATCGCCGCTAGGTCGTCATGGGTGACGAGCGAGGCGAGGCGATGTAACGGATCCGCGGGAGCCTCGTCGAGGTACGACCGGATCCCGTTCGCGATCGCGCGCGCGCCTTCTTCGCGCGATGCCCACACGAGATGCTCGTGAGGAGCTGGGACGCCGAGGTCCAAGATGCGATTCGCGATCGCGTTCATCAAGACGGGGCGGTGATGTTCGACGTAGACGTGAGCATCGGTTCGAGCCGTCGGTGTTGCGCCGGTGCCGGTCTTGCGCTGCACGGCGTGACGGGTAGGCGTCGCGGTGGAGCCACGGCCGGCGAAGCGATCGAGCAGCCCGACCGCCGATTCGCCACGAACGACTGCATCGGCCACATGATCCGCATGTTGTTCGTACTCGTCACCGGGTTGGTCGATCCCACCTGCGAGCGCCACACCGGCACGCTGCTGGACGTAGTGCGCGGCCTCGTGCGCCGCGGTGTGGAGGTCCGGTGTGCTCGCGAACGCGACGTGCTCGCCGAACGCGAGGCCGCTCGCGCCGAGCTGGCGGGTCGCATCCGCCGCTGCACCACCGATGTGGGCGCGGATCCCGGTCACATCGTGCGAACCGAAGCTCGCTTGGATTCGATCGAGGTGTGGCAATCGCTCGCCCATGCCGCGGGTGCCTCTCTCGGCGATCGTCAGCGCGACTCCCGGCTCGGGAGCTTGTTCGCGAGTCACTTCGGTCGCCGCGCCAAGCAGCGCATCGAGGAAACGCTGGCGCACGTCGCGGTCGAGGCGCACGTAGCGGGCGCCGAGCGGATCGCCGCTGCCAGGTCGGTAGCCTTCGAGGCGGCGAGCCATCGCACGACGCTTCGTGTCATCGATCGCAGCGAGCACCTCGAGGTCAGGCGCGTGCGCGTCGATCATCTGGCGAACCTGCGTCTCGAAGGAGACCGGCTCGGCAGCTGCGCTGGTCGAGGTCGCGGATGGCGACCTCGTCGTCGCCAATTCGATCGGCATTGGCGAGGCGTTCGACCGATGCGTCGCGGTGCCCACGATCGGCACCTTCGTCAGCGCCGCGCGCCTCCGCGCATCGCCGAGAAACGAAACAAGGCGCGCGCGGCGCTCGGGGACGAGCAGCGCGATGGCGGCGGCGACCGGATCGCCGGCGATGCGCTTGTTCAGGCGAGCCATCAAGTGATGACTCTCGGCGGGCGAGAGCCGAGCCAGTTCGGCTTTGAGCTCTGCTTCTTTTTGCGCGAAGGCGCTACGCACGCCGCCGTCTGTCGGCGCGTGCAGGACCGCGAGAAGCTCGGCCTCGCGCGCGACCGGCTTCCATCCGAGAGGTGCCTCGACGAGGTTGACCGCGGCGGTCACGTGTTGCGCGTGCGCTGCCTCCGCGACGGCGAGCTGATCTCGAGCCGCCGGTTCGGCGTCATGTGTGCGCGTGCGTGCGCGTTCGAGATCCTTCTCGGCGGTGGCGATGTACCGATCAAGAACTCCACGGGCCTCGTGCCACCGCGCGGGATCGTTCGCTGCGTGCGCCTGTCGGACCGCTTCGAGCGAGCTGGTGATGGAGTTAACGACGCGCGCCGCGTACGAGATCTCGTCGCGTGCTTGTTCCGCGGGCGTTCGTGGCGCGGGCGTGTTGGTGGCGTGCGACGGCGAGGCGCAGCTGACATCGCGATCGTGACTGCGACCGCGTTCGCGCGACTCGTACTCGCTCATGACCGCGTGCCCCACCATGCCGCCCGTATCGGCGCGGCCTCAGAAAGGTTGCGTGGTCGTCGAATCGCGAGTCAGCACAAGCAGATAGATGGCTGATCGGCTATGCCCGCCCGCTCCGCGCGGCACGAGATCGGACGAGCCGCTTAGCGCGAGAAGCTCTGGATCGCGCTCGGGCGGTGCGGGCGGCGATCGCGCTCGGCGAACGCCTTCTCGAATTCGGCGGCGGTGTAGCGCACGCCGAGCGGCGGCGGCGGATCGATCTGGATGAACGCGTTGTCGCGGATACGCAGCGCGCGGATCCGCGCGAGCACGGCATCGACCGATTGCGAGCCCGCGGATCGCGCGAGCACGTCGAGCGCGGCATCGAGGGCGCGCGGCGCGACCGGGATACCATTTTCGTCGTCGGTTCGGAACTCGTTCGCCGCGAGCGCGGCGCGCGCGATCGTCCACGACGGGCTCGTGATCGCCGAGACCAGGTGCTCGAAGTTACCGGCTTCGAGATCCTTGAAGGCCTGGCGCTCCATCGAGACTTCGGGCGAGACCCGCACCGGCGGCGTACCTTGCGCGACGATCGTATCCATCGTCTCCATCAGCTCGCGCGCGAGATCGCCTGCGGGCGCGAGCTTCATCGCGTCCTTCGCGTACGGGTGCGCATCGACGTGGCGACCCTGACCGGCGAGCGCGCGCGCCATGGCGTGAAGCCCGGCGGTGCGTGCTTCTTTGCTCGCGCCCTTGGCCGTGATCAAGTGCTGCGCGACCTTCTCGCACTCGACGAAATCGCCGAGCCGATAGAGGCCGATAGCGAGCGTGGTCAGGAGCTCGGGCGATTGCGCGCCGAGCTTCAAGGCGCGCTGGGCGGCCTCGACCGCGACCGAATCGTTCTCGGCGGCGGCGGCCGCGTTCGCGAGGACGACGAAATCATCCGCGGTCTTGAACCGGCGCGACGCATACCGCAGGATCGGCACCGCCTCGGCGTAGCGCTGCGCGGCGTACAGCATCTTGCCGACGGTGCGCGGCGCTTCACTGCGCTCGTGGGCGGCGAGCACGCGGATCGCTTCGAGCGGCAAACCGGCACGCACGAGCGCGGTCGCGAGGCTCAACGCGCGCTTGGGATTGCCGGGCTCGCACGCGACCGCCCAGCGCAGGTGCTGCACGGCCTGCTCGAGGTTCGTCTCGAGCAGCAGCAGACCGGCGTCGTACGCCTGATCACCGTCGATCGGCGTGGATAATCCGGCGAGCCGCCACGAGGCGACGAGGTCGCTGATTGCCGCGGGGCGTTCTTTGGCGGTCGCCGAAGTCATGCCGCGGCACGCGGCTGCGAAGCCGTCCTTGGCTTTGCCAGCGGTGAACAGGCCGGCCGCGACCGAGAGCCACGGCGCGGCGACGCCGGTTGGATTCGAGAGCGCCGCGATCCAGTGCACGTCGAGGTTTGCCGCCGCCGGGGCGGTGCGCGCGGCGGCGATCGACCACGCGAGCGAAAGCCCGCCGGCTTCGATCGCGCGCGAGCACCGCTCGAACAACCGTGCCGCCGGTTCGTACTGCGATAGATCGACGGCGAGATCGTGCGCCATGCGGAGCTCCCAGCCGATCCGCTCGTCGCCACGCAGGAGGCGCGACACCGTCGGCAGGCCCGCGATCAAGCTGTCGAGATAGGCGCCGTGCTCGGCCTCGAGATCGAACGCGCGCTCGATCCGGAGCAGCCATGTATCGAGCAACCACTCGGGCGCATCGGCGAGCCGTTCGACGAGCGAGAGCAACGCGCGGATCGCGGCCGGCTCGATCTGGTAGCGCGAGCGCCGCACGAGATGCAGGGCTTCGGTCGCGATGTGGCGATACGCTCCCGCGATCGGCGAGGGCTGCTCCGAGGCCTCGGCGATGTATTGCACCAGCGCGACCCCGAGCGCGAGTACGGCGCCCGACGCATGGGCATCCCGATCCTTCGAAGCGGGGGTGAGGGCGCTCCACCATTCGGCGGCGAGGAGATCCGCGGATTCCAGCGAATCGTCCTCGGGACGCGCGAGCCGCTGCAAGATCGCGGCGGCCGTCGCACCGACCGCGGGCAGGGCGCTGATCAGGTCCGAGATCGAGCTCGGATCGAGCGTGAGTTTCTTGGTCTCGCCGAGCGCACGCTGGACCGTCGTCGAGTGCATGCCGGGAACAAAATCCGAGAGGTCGCGCGCCGCGAGCTGCGCGAGCTTCTTCGCGCCGCGCTCCATCCGGCGCTCGATCACCGGCAGCCACTCTTCGGCGGGGCGGATCGCGGCGATCCGGAAGATCCGGTTGATCTCGCCCTCGTGCCGGCTCTGGCCACGGCGGAGCTGGACGATCTGGATGTGATCGATCGCCTCGTCGAGCTTGCCGTTGAGGATGCACGCGCGTGCCGCGGCGAGCCGCGCCTTGCCGTCGCCGAGCGTGCCGTGACCGTCGAGCCCGGCGCAGTGCTGGACCGCGATCTCGGCCTGATCCTCGCGCCCGATCGTGAGCAGCGAATCGATCATGATCATCGCGTCTTCGTCGTCGGTGATCCGGCCGCGCGCGAGTCCCGTGATCGCGCGCCCGGGATCACCGCGATGGAAACCCTCCCATGCGTACGCGCGCGCGAGGAGGCCAGCATCGGACTTCCAGTGCGAGATCCGCTTGAGCGCCCAGCCGAACTGTTCGCGCGTCGCGTCATCGGATGGCACGTGGGTCATCGCCTCGTCGGCGAGCTCGATGGCCTCGGCGATCCGCCCGATGTCGAGATGGACAAACGCGATGAGCAGCGCGGCGTGATGCGGCGCCTGCCAATCATTCGCGGGTAGCTTGCCGGCCGCGGCTCGGTCGAGGATCTCGCGGCAGCGATACTGCGCCTCGGCGAACGCCTGGCCCGGGCGACCGACCTGGCGCAGCCGACGCACGCAATCGAGATGGGCGGCGCCAAAATCCGGGGCCGCCACCGTGGCGCGATCGGCCCAGCGATAGCTCTCCTCGCGCCGACCCGCCTCGGCGAGCTGGAGCGAGAAGTTGTGGCACGCGTACGGGTTCGCCGGCATCAGGCTCGCCGCGATGCCCTGATGGCGCACGCCCATGCCCTCGAGCGGACGATCGAGCGCGAACGAATCACCCCAGATCGACAGGTGCGGCTTGCCGTACATCGGCGCCTCCGCGACGAGCGGCAAGATGTCGCGACGCTCGACCGAGCCCTGCACGAGGCCGGTGACGTACTGGTTGCGCCGCGCGACCGGATGGTCGGGCTCGAGCTCGAGGATCTTCGGATCGACCGTGCGCGCGGCATTCCCGGCGACCTCGGCGAGCACGCGCAGGTACGGCACGCCGAGCCGCGGCAGCGGCGCGAACAAGCTGGCGGGCAGCTGCGTGTAGTCGTCGCGCAGCGACAACATCGCGCTCGCCTTCTTCAGGCGCTCGGCCGCGCTGCGCAGATCTTCGACGGTAAAATCGATCAACGACGCGATCATCGGCAACCGCCGGGTCTTCAACCACTGGACCAGGCACTGCGAGAGCTGCTGCGATAGCGGCAGATCCGGGCTCGAGGTCCACTCGTCGGTCGTGCCGTTCGGCAACCGCGCATGGAGCAGCGTCGCTTGCGGGCGCGCGCGATCGACCGAGACTTCGAACCATAATACTTCGTGGCGCCGGCCGATCCGGAACAGCGAATCGATGTTGTCCTCGAGCTGCGGATGGTTCGCATCGAGCAAGCGACCCTCGCCATCCGCGAGCCGCTCGTCGTCATCCCCGAGCGTGACGATCGGATGGCGCAGGAAATGATCGAACACCTCGAGCGAGAGCAACCGCGACAAAAATGCGGTCATGCCCGCATGCTCCAGCGGCACGACGAGCGTACTGGCGAGGAATGTCGCGCGGTGCGGGTAGGGCAGCGGCATGCGCCGAGCTCAGATTACCGCGACGGCTCGATGCCTACGGCGTTATGCCGAGGTCTTTCGCAAGGCGATTCGGATCTGCCGTGTTGTTGCACTGGCCCGAGGGCTGCCATGCGGCGAACTTCTGGCCGTGCCCTTTTGAGATGCGGGGCGACTATCGTTCAGGGCGGTCACCTATGTAAATTGGTTAAGGAATTCACGCGCGATCGTCATGCGACTGGCTGTGTTATCCTGCCGGCTCACCCGTTTACGTTCAACTCTCAACTTCGCAGCAAGAGACGCAGGAGACCTGTCACCGTGGGAACGAAGCTCTATGTGGGCAACCTCAACTACAACACCAACGAGGCATCACTCAGAGAAGCATTTGGAGCAGACGGGCGCGAAGTAGCTAGCGTCTCGGTCATCATCGACCGAGAGACCGGACGTTCCCGTGGCTTCGCGTTCGTCGAAATGACGACGGACGAAGGTGCCAAACAAGCGCTTGCCGCCCTCGACGGTCAAGAGCTCGACGGCCGCCAACTGCGGATCAACGAGGCTCGCGAGCGTGAAGCTCGCGGCGCCGGTGGTCCTGGTGGCAGCAGTGGCGGCCCACCGCGTCCGTACAGCCCTCGTCCTCCCGGCGCCGGTTACGGTGGCGCTCCAGGTGGCGGCGGTGGCTATGGCGGAGGCGGCGGTGCACCCGGCCCCGGACCTCGTCCAGGTGGTTTCGGTCCGCCCGCTGGTGGCTTCAATCGTCCTCCGGGTGGCGGTGGATACCGTCCTGGTGGCGGTGGTCCGGGCCGTGGTCGCGGCAAGAGCGATCGCGATCGCGAAGGCGCGCCAGATGATCGCAAGAAGAAGCGACGCAACGACGACGACGGCTACTAGGCCGTTCGTCGCGTGACCACTGCGGCAACAAAGACCACCTTCGCGACGACCGCGGAGGATGTTGGCTTGCGGCTCGATCAGATCTTGCCGCGCCATGTCGCGGGGTTGTCGCGACGTAGAGCCCGCGTCGTGATCGATCTCGGTGGCGTGTATGTCGATCGCGCGCGCGTGAAGGTCGCCGGACGCACGCTGCGTGCGGGCCAGCAGGTCGAGGTCGTGATGGGTGGCGTGCTCGAGCGCGTCGCCGAAGCGAAGCCGCCGCCGGTGTTCGAGATCGTGCATGCCGACGACGCGATCGTAATCGTCGACAAGCCGGCAGGCCTGGTCACCGCGCCGACGCCGGAGAGCGATCGCGGAGACTTACTCGACCTCGTGAGCCGGCAATTCGGCGAGGTCTATCTCGTCCATCGCATCGATCTGCCGACCAGTGGCCTGCTGGTGTTCGCCCGCACGCGAGATGCGAACAAGGCGCTCGGCGAATTGTTCAAGACCCACGATGTCGAGCGCGAGTACCGCGCGGTCGTGATCGGCGAGCTCTCGGCGCAGACGATCGATCGGCCGATCGAGGGCAAGCGCGCGGTAACGCATGTCACGCCGCTCGAGACCCTGCGCGGCGCGACGCTCGTCTCGGCCGTGCTCGAGACCGGTCGCACGCATCAGATACGCTTGCACCTCGCGGGGCTCGGGCATCCCGTCGCCGGCGATCGCGCGCATGGTGGCGAGACCAGCCGCACGTTCTTGCCGCGCGCGCCGCGGCTGGCGCTCCACGCGCAGATCCTCGGGTTCGTGCATCCAGTGACCGGCGAGAAGGTGCGCTGGGAGCGGCCGGTGCCCGAGGAGCTCGCGAGCTGGATCGCGCGGCTGCGATGATCCAGCGGTTCGTGCTCGTGAAGCTGGAAGACGCGCACGTCGAGCGCCGCGCGAGCCTGGTCGTCCGCGTGCGCGCGCTGTTTGCAGAGGCGGGTGTCGAAGCGCTGGTCGGGCTGCCCGCCGACGCGAGCGCCGTGAAGTGGGACCTCTCGATCGTGGTGACCGCGGCGTCGCTCGATGCGTGGCACGCGCTATCGCAGATGGCATCGGTCGAGGCGATCTTCGCCGAGGTGACCGCGCACGCGAAGGTCGAGAAGAAGTGGACGTTCGATGTCGGCTCGCCAATCCCCGCGCTCGGTGATGACGACGCGTTCGACGCCGACACCGAGCTCGGATAGTAAGCCGGGACTCGTTGCCGGCGCGCAGCACCGCCGAAAACAGCGCGAAGGTTATACGAGGAGCGTAGCGAGCAAGTAATCGGGGATGGTCGTCGCGGTCGCGCGCGCGTGATGCCAGCTCGATACGCCGGCGAGCAACGCGGACGCGCATCCGGCGGCACGCGCGCCAGCGATATCGGTCTCGAGCGTGTCGCCGATCATCACGAGCTGATCGGTCGGCAGGTCGAGCTGCGCGGCGGCGGCGCGGAACAGGTGCGGCTCGGGCTTGCCGAGGTGCGTGAACCCCAGGTGTGCGCCGGGGAAGCGACGCGCGAGCGCGGCCTCGAGCAAGAGTGCGATCGAGCCCGCCGTGAAGCCGAGCTCGCCGCCGCCCTTGGGATACACGAGATCCGGGTTCGGCAGGATCAGCTTGGGAACGTGGCCGGCCTCGACCGAGCGCACGATCGCGCTGAGGGCTTGCTCGATGCCGCGCAAGAAATCGAAGCCGCTGTCGTCGCACACCGCGACCGCATCGATCGGCGCGCCTGCCGCGCCTGCCGCGCCCGGCGCGTTCGCGAGTGCGATCGGCTCACCGCCGCCTTCGCGCACGAACGCGATCGAATCCTCGGTGCCGAGCACGAGCGTGCGGGCACCGGCGAGCTTGTTTGCCGCGAAGTAGCCGGGGATCAGGCTCCCCGAGGTGCAGAACCGTTCGGGCGCGAGCGTGATGCCGTGGCGTGCGAAGCGTGCGGCGTACGTGGCTTGCGAGCGCGACGCGTCGTTCGTGACGATTCGGTACGGCGTGCCGCGCTGTTCGAGCGCCGCGATCAGCTTGGCCGCGCCGGGGAGCGGGCCGCGTGCGTCGAACAAGACGCCGTACACGTCGAGCAACATGCCGGCATGACGGTCGAGGAGTGCGGCGACCGTGGTGGCTTGCGGGTCCATCATACGGAAGTGCTATATGCCATGTATGCGCGCGTACCTCGACCTGCTTCGCCACGTGCTCGAGCATGGTGAGCGTCGTACTGATCGCACCGGCACCGGCACGATCTCGGTCTTCGGTGCGCAGACTCGCTACGACCTGCGCGAAGGCTTTCCGCTCCTCACCACCAAGAAGGTGCTTTTCCCGGCGGTGGTGCGCGAGCTCGTGTGGTTCCTCAGGGGCGCCACGAACATCAATGACGATCTCCACGCGCACACGCCGATCTGGGATGCGTGGGCGGACGACCAAGGCGAGCTCGGGCCGATCTACGGCTTCCAGTGGCGGCACTGGGGCGGCACCACGCCGACCGATGAAGCGAACGGTGCACCGCATCGCGATGGCATCGATCAGATCCAGCAGGTGATCGAGCTGATCAAGCAAGATCCGACCTCGAGGCGGATCATCGTCAGCGCCTGGAACGTCACCGATGTTCCGAAGATGAAGCTGCCGCCGTGCCACGCGCTGTTCCAGTTTTACGTCAACGACAAGCACCTCGACTGCCAGCTCTACCAACGCTCGGCGGACCTCGCGCTCGGCGTGCCGTTCAACATCGCGAGCTACGCGTTGCTGCAGGCAATGATCGCGCAGGAGTGCGGGCTCGTGCCGCGCCACTTCGTGCACACGCTCGGCGATGCGCACATCTATCTCAATCACGTCGAAGGCGTGAAGCTCCAACTCGAGCGCGAGCCAAAGCCGCTGCCGAAGCTCGTGCTCGCTGGCAAGAAGGTGCTCGAAATGACCTTCGATGACATCGAGCTCGTTGGCTACGAGCACCATCCATTCATCAAGTTCGCTGTCGCGGTCTAACGCGCTCTCATGTGCCGCTGTTTTCAGCAGAGCGCTGGTTACACCAGTGTCGCCCGCTATTCACGGATCGCGCTCGATCAGGCTGGAGACATGGTCCGACCGTTGGTCCAGGTCTTGTAGACGCCTCGCTTCGATGCGACAGGATTCGATCTCGTGGCGTGCGTGCGTGCTGTTTGCCTTGGTTCACCTCTGCGCCGTGATCGGGGTCGTGGCGTATGGAATCAGCGTCGCGCATGTCGCGCTCGCGATGGCGCTTTACGCGATCCGGATGTTCGCGATCTCGGCCGGTAGCCACCGTTACTTCTCGCATCGGGCGTACGAGACCAGCCGAGGCTTCCAGCTGATCCTCGCGCTGCTCGCGACGATGTCGTCGCAGATGGGCGTGCTGTGGTGGGTCTCGCACCATCGCATCCATCACCGTCACGCCGATCAGGAGCGCGATCCGCATCAGCGGGCGCGTGGGTTCTGGTGGGCGCACATGGGCTGGTTCCTCGTGGATACGCACGATGCGACCGAGTGGGAACAGATTCCGGATCTCGCGAGGTATCCCGAGCTCCGCTGGCTCGATCGCAATCACTTCATGCCCGCGATCGGGTTGATCGCGATCCTCGGGCTCGTCGCCG
This sequence comes from Kofleriaceae bacterium, assembly GCA_043759355.1. GTDB lineage: Bacteria > Myxococcota_A > Polyangia > Haliangiales > Haliangiaceae > JABFXX01. The sequence goes on along the minus strand of JAYVLQ010000110.1, from coordinate 15,141 downwards.
GACCCCAGGCAATCGTGTGGGGCTACTGCGTCTCGACGGTGGTCCTGTGGCACGCGACGTTCTCGCTGACCTCGGTCTCGCACTGGCTGGGCTCGCGGCGCTACGCGACGAAGGACGATAGCTGCAACAACCCCGTGGTAGCCTTGATCACATTTGGCGATGGCTGGCACAACAACCACCATCGCGAGCCCGGCTCCGCGCGCCACGGTCATGCGTGGTGGGAGCTCGACGTCACCTACAGCGTGCTGTGCGTGCTCGCCGCGTTCGGCATCGTCTGGAATCTGCGCGGCGTGCGCTCGCACGTGCTCGAGGCGGCGTGACCGCGCAGGCTCTCGCGCCGATGGCGCCGATGGCGCCGGTGGCGCCGATGGCGCCGGTGGCCGCGGGCGAATCGATCGATGCCGCGTTCGCGGCGCGCGTGCAGCTCCAGCCCGGCAGCGTCGCCTTGTGCACCGAGGCGGTGAGCGTGACGTACGCCGAGCTCGATGCGCGCGTGAACACCCTGGCGAGTGAGTTGCTCGCGCGCGGAGTCGGCGCTGGCGCGCGGGTCGGGCTCGTGGTCCCTCGATCGATCGATCAGATCGCCACGATGCTCGCGGTGTTCCGGATCGGTGCGGTGGTCGTGCCCGGCTCGACCAAGATCGTCGAGAGCGAACCGAGTGGGCTCGCGCTCGTGCTCGAGACCTCGGGATCGACGGGCCGCCCGAACGGTGTGTTGATCGAACATCGCGCGTTGCTCGCGCGGCTCGCAGCGCTCGCCGAGGTCATGCCGTATCAGCCGGGCGATCTGGCGTGCCTTCGCACACCGGCGACATTCGTCGATGCGTACGCCGAGATCTTCGGCCCTCTGCTCGCTGGCGTGCCTGCGATCGTTTTGCCGCATCCGTTCGCGATCGCGGATCTCGTCGCCGCGCTCGATCGCGGCGTGACGCGCCTGTTGCTCGTGCCTTCGATGCTCGCGCTGTTGCTCGATGCACGGCCACGCTTGCCCACGACATTGCGCTCGATCGCGACCAGTGGAGAGGCGCTCCCCGAAGCACTCGCACACCGTGTGTTCGCCGCAACCCAAGCACGGTTATTCAATATCTACGGCTCGACCGAGGTCAGCGGTGATGCGACGATCGGCGAGATCCTTCCGGGCCGCGCGATCACGATCGGGTGCGCCTTGCCGGGCGTCGCGTTGCGGATCGTCGACGAAGAGCTCCAAGTCTCCGGCGCCGTGCTCGCGCGCGGCTACGATGACCGAGCTGCCCTGACCGCCGAGCGTTTCGTCCGCGAGGGAACGACGACGTGGTTTCGCACGCGCGATCGCGCGCGCCGGCTGGTCGACGGTAGCTACGTGATCGATGGCAGGCTCGATGACCAGGTCAAGCTCCACGGTGTCCGCGTCGAGCTCGGTGAGGTCGAGGCTGCGCTGCGTGCGTTGCCGGGCGTGCACGAGGCCGGCGCGGCGTTGCACGAGGGCCGGATCGTCGCGGTGGTCGTTGCCGTCATGGATACCGGTCAACCGATCGACCTCTCTGCGATCTGCGAATCAGCGCGGCCGAGCAAGCTCGCGATCGTCACGGCGATCCCGCTCAACGCGCACGGCAAGCGCGATCGCGCGGCGATCGCGGCGCAGGTGATCGCCGCGCAGATGACCGCGCCGCGCGAGCACGTCGATGACGCCGCGCTCGCGCGAGCCATTGCCTGGTTTTCGCAGGTCGCGGGCACGCCGGCGGGCCCCCACGACGAGCTCGCAGAGCTCGGCGGTGATTCGCTCGCGCGGATCGCGTTGCTCGTCGAGATCGAGCGGGCAGGGTGGCACCTCGAGCACGCGGAGTTGCCGGTGCCGTTGACCGCGGCGCGGCTCGCGGCGCTGTTGCGTACGCGGCTGCCGAACGTCGAGTCGGAGCCACTACCGAATGATGCGATCAGCGATTTCCAGCGGGTGATGGTGCTCGATAGCCTCGCGAACCCGAACACGCCGATGTGGCTGGAGCAGCTTTCGTTTACGCTGCTCGAACCGATCAATCCGGTTCGGTTTGCCGCCGCGTGGCGCGACGAAGTGGCTGCGCAGCCCGCGCTCCGCACCCGCTTCGTCACGCAGCCCGCACTTCGCCAGCTGGTCGAGCCCACGAGCGTTATCTCGCCGACGCACATCGCAATCGAGGCGCTCGATCTCGCGGCCTATCGGATCCGCGTGCGTGCCGAGGAGTGGACCCGGATCTCGCGCGTGTTCGTGCTCGATCGCGCGCCACTGTTCGAGGTCTGTTTGCTCACCGGCGCGGAGCGCAGTGACCTCGTGTTCACGTATCACCACGCGATCCTCGATGGTGAATCGGCGCGCCGGGTCGTCCGTGACGTGCTCGCGCGCTATGCGGGACAGGACGTCGTCGTCGGTCCGGTATCGCGTGTGGCACCGGTTCGATCCGCGGCGCTCGAGCGCCGGCTCGCGGGTCACACCCCGACGTTGCCCGCGCCACCGCCAGCGACGACCGGGATGGGCGATGTTGGCTGGCGCTTGTTTCATCGCGTGCTCGCGCTGCGTACGTGGCTCGCGCGTCGTCGCGTGCGTCGCCAGCGCAAGCGGCTTCCCGCGGGCTACGAGCCGGCGGTGTTCACCGGCGGTGATCTGACGAGTCAGCCGCTACCTAGCGTGCTCGAAGCCGCGATCGCGACGTGGTCGCGCGACCGCGGTGTCACGCCGATCGCCGTGTGGGCGACCGCCTATGCCTTGCATCTCTCGCGCGAGCGACACACGCATGATGTCGTGTTCGGGGTCGTGGTCTCGGGCCGCGATGGCCGAACCGCGACCACGGTCGGCATGCTCGCGAATTGCCTGCCTCTGCGCACGGTGCTCGCGCCGGGCGCGTCGCTCGAAGCCACGGTTCTCGAGGTCAACGCGGCGCTCGGCGAGCTCGATGCCGCGGCCCGTACGCCGTTGCTCGGGCTCGGCCTCGCACCGTCGACGTTTCTCGACACGCTGTTCACCGCCTTACGCTTCGCGCCCGCGACGTCCGCGCTCGTTCCGCACCCCGGAATCGAGAGCGGTCGCGGCATGACGATGGCAAGTCCGCATACCGCGCTCGTGATCTCGCGCAGCGAGCTCGCGATCGGCGCGAACCAGTTCCATCGCACCGATCGGATCCGGCGTGACGTGCTCGCGATCGTCGATCGTGTACTCGCTGACCCCGCGCGCTCGATCGCGAGCGTGCTCGACCGGGCGGTGCATGAAGGCGGCATCGGCATCGCGCAACCCGCGCTCTGTTGACAGTTCAGGGCAGCGTGACTACCGGAGAACCATGGTGTGGTCGGTGCGCAGGTTTGCCCTGCGAGTTGGTGTCTTGTTCCTGCTCGTCGCCGGGGTGTTCGCGACCCACCTCGCCGTTTCGAAGCCGCGGCTACCCTTCGTCGTACTTGCCTCGATCGAGCGCGCATTCTCGCAACCTCAGAAGTTAACGATCCTCGAGGTCTTGACCCAGTACGAGGCAGACCTCCTCGTCGCGTGCGATGCCGCGAGCGAGTCGCTCGATCGTGCGCTCGCGCGACTCGAGACGCTGCCGCCGGAGCGCCGTGCCGCGGCGTACTTCGTGACGATGAAGCACCTCGAGCTCGCCCGCGGCGACCTCGCGCACGCCGCGACCGCCGAAGAATTCATCGAGTACGATGCGACCTGCGAACGACTGCGCGATGTACGCCGGCTGTTGTCGTAGCGTCTCCTCGAGGCCCGTGCGCCCCGTGCGCCCGCGGCTCGACAAGCTCGCGTGACTACGGTCGGCGCGCAGGCATGAGCATGGCCACCGTCTGCGGTCCCGAGCCTGAACTCGGGCATCAGCGGGCTGATGAACACGCCAGCTGTCAGGCGAGCGAGCGAATCGCGATCGGCTCGATGTAGAAGTTCGCTTGATCGAAGGTCGACAGCACGAGCTGCGGATGGCGATCGGGCTGGCCGAAGCCGAGCTGACCGATCACGAGCACGCGCTCGATCGTCAGCGCGGCGATCGTCTCGCTCTCGCTGATGCCCTCGTGGCCCATGCGGCACTGCTCGACGAAGGTTACCAGCGTCGCGCGCCAGCTCGCTCGTAGGCGGGGGACCGCAGAGTCGCCGAGCAGCGCGACGGCGCGGAAGCTGTCGTACCGAGGGTCGCCGTTCTTCGCCGTCAGGAGCTCGCGAAACTTCGAGAGCACGGTCGCGACGTCGACGCGCTCGACCAACTCGTTCGAGAGCGAGAGCGAGCAGCAAAACCCATGAGCTCTGGCTTCCGCGGTGTAGTCAGTAAGCTCGACGACCTCGAACTGTTTCGGCAAAGCCATAGCGTTAGTTACCGACGGTACTCGTTTTCGAAGCTTACGAGCGAAACCTTCGCCTCGGAGATCCACGTACAGAGATTCCGTTATGGCGCGCGATGCAGCCGCTCGATCCGGAACGCCACGCCGTTCTCTTCGAACGTCTGATCGCCGTCCCATCGGTCGACGACGAAACCCGCCTCGTCGAGGTTCGGGATGTGGGCATCACATCCGCAACGCAACTCGACGCGAGTCAAGTAGACATAACGCAACGCGGGGTGTGCGAGCGCCTCGCGGTAGATCTCGGCGCCTCCGACGACGAACGTCGATTCGACATCGGAAGTTTTCGCAGCGATTGCGAGCGCCGCAGCGAGCGACTCCGCGAGGCGCACGCCCCCGGCAACGACGAGATCGGTGCGCCGGGTAACGACGACGTTCAACCGCCGGGGCAACGGCCGTCCTGCGACCTCCGCCGATTCCCAGGTCTTGCGGCCCATGACCACGGCCGCTCGTTTGCCTTCGCGCGCCGCGCTCGTCACACGCTTGAAATGCTGGAGGTCCGAGTTCAGCTTCGGCCACGGCAGCGCACTGGCCTTGCCGATGCCCCATTCGAGATCCGCCGCGACGACGATGTCGAACATCTAATTGAGCAGCGCTTCGTCCGAGCCGGAGGCAGCAGGATCCTTCGCCGGCTCGGCCGGTTCGGTCTTCGGCTTGGCAGCGGCCGCTTCCATGCGCGCCTTTGTGCGCTCCATCATGAATTGCATGACGTACGGAAAGCCGACCTGAATGCCGTTGAGCTTCGGCGCGAGCTGCGCTTGCAGCCCGAACATGATCACGGCCGCGCGCTCGACGTAGAACCAGCCTTCGGGATATGCAATTGATCGCATCAGCTCGCGCAGCTCTTCGCGCTTCATCTCCGGATCGACGAGTTGGTCGGCGATGTTTGGATCGATCTTCGAGAAGTCCTGGATGTTCAGGTTGAGGAGCTTCTCGAAGTACTTGCGCGTGGTGCGCTCCAGCAGCGCGCGATCACCATCGGCGGCCATGAAGCCCATCTCGTCGATGCCTTGCACGACGAGGTCGTCCTTGCGGGTCATCAGCCCCTGGAGGATGTCGAACATGCCGTCCGCGAGATTCGAGCGCAGCGGGGTTGCCGAGCCGAGATCGAGCACGACGATCCGTGCCTGACCCTCGGGGCCGCGCTGCACGAAGAAGTTTCCGGGGTGCGGATCGGCGTGGAAGAACCGATCGATGAACAGCTGCTTGTAGAACACTTTGACGAGCTTCGTCGCGACGTCGTACGGGTCGAGCCCGAGCGTCTTGAGCGCATCCTTCTTCGAGATCTTCACGCCATCCATGAACGTCATCGTCATGACGGTGCGCGTGGAGTACTCGGGATAGACCTTCGGAAACAAGACATCCGGATCGCTCGCAAAGTTCTTGCTCATGCGCTCGATCATCGCGGCCTCGTTCACGAGGTCGGTCTCCCTCGAGAGCATGTCGCCGAGCTGTTCGTGGATGCGCTCGATCTGCTGGACCGGGACGAAGTTCTTGTAGAGCTTGATCGCCCAGCCGAGCACCTTGAGATCCACCTTGATGATCGTCGCGACGCGCGGGTACAGCACCTTGACTGCCAGCTTGGTGCCCGCGGCATCGTGCGCCTCGTGAACTTGCCCGAGCGATGCGGCAGCGATCGGCTCGCGCGAGAACGTCTTGAACATCTGCTCCGGCGATTTGCCGAAAGCCTTGAAGAACGTCTTTTTGATCGTCTTGTAGGACTTCGAGGGCACGTCGTCTTGCAGTGTCTCGAGCTCTTGCACGATCTCGCGCGGCAGGAACGTCCCCATCACGGAGAGGATCTGCCCGAGCTTGATGTACACGCCGCGCAGCGAAACAAAGCCGCGATACATGCGGCGCGCATTCTTGCGATGCGTCTTTTTCCACTGGTCTGACGTGTCGCACCGCGCGGGCCACAGCTTTGCCCACGCGACGGCCCAAATGTAGCTAAGGAAGATGACCGCGAATACACGCGTCGCACGGACTAGGCGAATCGCGGCCCACATCGTCGGTAATTCGAGATGGTAGCATGCACGGGTGTCGGACCTCTTCGATCGCGCAACGAACTTCTTCCACGATCTCCAGAGCGAGATTTGCACCGCACTCGCCGAGGCCGACGGCGCCCGCGAGTTTGGTGCCGACGCGTGGCAACGGCCGGGTGGGGGCGGCGGTGTCGCCCGTGTCCTGGAGCACGGTGCGGTGTTCGAAAAGGCCGGCGTGAACTGGTCCAACGTCGACGGCGACCTGCCAGCCGAGCTGTCAGAGCACATGCCGGGCTCGGGAAACACGTTCCGGGCGGCGGGTGTATCCCTCGTGCTGCATCCGAGCTCACCGATGGTGCCTACGACGCATGCGAACTTCCGCTGCATCGAGAAGGGCGACACCATCTGGTTCGGTGGCGGCGCCGATCTCACGCCCTACTACTTTTTCCGGGACGACGCGGTCCACTTCCACCAGACGCTCGCGGACGCGTGCGATCGCCACAAGCCGGTCGGGGACTACGACCGATTCAAGGCCTGGTGCGACGAGTACTTCTGGCTCCCTCACCGCAACGAGACCCGTGGCGTCGGCGGGATCTTCTTCGATTACCTCGGCACCAAGGGCGAGCCGGTCGAGGAGGTGTTCGCGATGGTGCAGGAGCTCGGGCGTGCGTTCGTGAAGGCGTACCTGCCAATCGTCGAGAAGCGCAAGCCACTCCCGTTTGGCGAGACCGAGCGGCTGTGGCAGCTGCGGCGGCGCGGCCGCTATGTCGAGTTCAACTTGATTCACGATCGCGGCACGTTGTTCGGGTTGAAGACGAACGGCCGGATCGAGTCGATCCTGATGTCTTTACCGCCGCTCGTACGCTGGGACTACGACGTCAGCCCACAGCCAGGTTCGCCCGAAGCCGAGCTGATCGGACAGCTGCGACCGACCGCGTGGCTTACTCGCTGAGATCGTTAAGCGATCTGATTTGCCTAACGAATCTGATCCCTTGAATGTCAGGGGGGAGGAGTAGGTTCCTGCGCGTGAACGGGAGTCCAAGGCTAGTAGGTACGCCTTGACGCTCCGCTACCTGTAGCGTAAGGATTTATTATGGCGAAGAAGCAGACTCGTCGCAGCATCAGTGTGAGCCGTATGACCTACGAGCGCCTGAAGGCTTTCTGCGAAGCGAACAACGTCTCGATGAGCCAGTTCGTCGAGACTCGCGTTGGCGACTTCTTGGGTGAAGGCGAAGCTCGTCCGACGGTGACGGTCACCGATGTTGTTCGTCCGATGGCTCCGCGCCTCATGACGCCCGCTCCGCGTCCCACGTCGATTGCGACGGTAACGGCCGCCTCGGCCGCACCAGCGGCCGCCAATTCGTCGGTCGCCTCGTCGGCACCAGTGGCCGCGAGGTCCGAGCTTCGCTCGGCCGCTCCAGCGGTTGCGGCTCCGACCCACACCGTGCCAATGACCTCTGCTGCCGCGCGCTTCGCCGTCGAGCCACCGCCGCCGGTCATCAAGCAGAAGCAGCAGGAAGCGGCTCCGAAGCCGGCCGAGAAGCGTCCCGACCAGATCTTCACGTTTTAGGCGCTTCGAGAAATTCAGTTGGATGAGTAGGTGAGTCCATCCGAAACTCCAGCTTTTGGGCTGCATAGCCGAAAAATAGAACGGGCCCGTCAGCCGGGCCCGTTTGCTCGTCTTACTCGTGGGCGCTATGCGCCCGCGAGAACCGGGAGGTTATGAATTGTCCTCCAGAGAGCTTTTACAGTGACTATTCATGTCGTTCTTCCTCCCCTGGCATATAGCCAGAGCCCGGCACTTCGGCCCGCCAGCAACATTGCAGCGGATCCCGGCACCGAGCCTTCGTAATGGGCACTTCGGCCCGATTCGAGCCACTATTTCGCGTGATCGAAATGTTCACTGCGCCTGTACTCGAACAGCCAGCAACGGCTGCAACTTGATTGTAGGTCAACTCGTCGCGATGCGCCAGGGGGTTCGCGATCGCTACTGTGCTAATCACCGCCCATAGCGATCCGAGGCAATTCATGACCACGCAACCCACCAAGCAGCTCGACACGTTCCCGAACCCGAAGCGCGATCGGGATTACCACATCGTCTTCGATTGCCCGGAGTTCACGTGCCTGTGCCCGATGACGAGCCAGCCGGATTTCGCAACGATCACAATCGACTACGTACCGAACCAGCTGTGCGTCGAGCTCAAGAGCCTCAAGCTCTACCTGTGGAGCTATCGCAACGAAGGCGCGTTCCACGAAGCCGTCACGAACCAGATTTGCGATGACATCGTGAAAGCGATCTCGCCGCGGGAGATCACGGTGAACGGCAAATTCTGGGTCCGCGGTGGCATCGCGACCACCGTGATCGTCAGCGCGAAGTCTTGAGCACGATCTGGTGGTCTCCGAGCGTGCGCTCCGCAAACGCCGCTTCGCTGAACGCCAGGTAGAGCAACCAGGTACGCACGAACGGCTCGTCGAAACCGAGTGCGTGAACCGCCGGTAGGTTAGCGAGGAAGGCATCGCGCCAGGCGCGCAGCGTGCGTGCGTAATCGGGACCGATGTCGTCGGCTCGCGTGATCGCCAGGCTCGGTGCGAGCGCGCCGCGGATCGCGGCGAGCGAGGGAATGCAGGAGCCCGGGAAGATGTATGTCTGCATCCAATCGACGCGTTTGCGGTACGCGTCGAAGCGATCGTCGGGCATCGTGATCGATTGCAGCGCCATCGTGCCGCCGGGCGCGAGGACACGCGCGCACGTCGCGAAGTAATCGGGCATGAACTCGAAGCCGACCGCCTCGAGCATCTCGATCGAGACGATCTTGGAGAATTGACCCTGGAGATCGCGATAGTCGCGATACTCGATCGAGACCCGATCTGCGAGCCCAGCCGCGGCGACGCGCGAGACGGCGAGCTCGTGTTGCTCGCGTGAGACGGTGATCGCGGTGACGCGACAGCCGCGTGTCTTCGCGGCGTGGATGGCCATGCCACCCCAGCCACAGCCGATCTCGAGCAGATGATCGGTCGGGGCGAGCTCGAGCAGCGTGCACAGCCGCTCGTGCTTGGCGTGTTGTGCGGCCGAGAGCGACGTCGCGCCCGCCGAGAAGATGCCGCACGAGTACGACATCGCCTCGGGATCGAGGAACAGCTCGTAGAAGGCGTTGCCGAGATCGTAGTGCGCGTGGATGTTGCGCTCGCTGCCCAGCTTCGAGTTCGCGGCGCGGCGATGGCGCAGGAGCGAGGGCAGCTGCGCGAGGCGCGTGAGCGGCGATTCGAAGCCGCGTGCCGCGGTGCCGGCGACGAACGCGCGGGCCACTGCGACGAGATCATCGCTGTCCCACTCGCCCGCGACGAACGATTCGCCGGCGCCCATCTCGCCGCGCAGCAACATGCGCAGGAACAAGCGATCGTCGTGGATCGTTGCGCGCGCAGGCTGCGTCGCGCCGACACCCAGCGTGAACACTTCGCCCGAAGGGAGCACGAGCTCGAGGTGTGGACCGCGCCACGTGCGGCGCAGGCGCTGGAGGGCGGTCCATCGCAACAGCTGTCCCGCCGGCGGAATCAACCGCGGCAACGGAACGATCAGGGGATGCGCGACCTCGGCCACCTGGATGCAACCTAGCTCGGAACTCGAGGTGTGTGGGGAATCGGGCGGTGATCGGCGGTGGGACGGAGATACGGCACGCCCGCGAACCGTAGCTTGATCGCCTGCCAGTGGATCAGCGCGACGACCTGGACGGTCATGAAGGGATAGCGCAGCGCGGCGCGTGCGAGCGTGCGATCCGAGAGCGGCGCGCGCGCACCCGCGAAGCGCGCATAGAACGTACGGTGGCCGGTGGCATCGCGCACATCCATCGAGACGGCGAGCTCGGTGTCGTCGAGTGGAGCATCGAAGTAGAAGTCGTACGTTTGCTCGCCGTGCAAGAATGGAGAGACGAATAGCTCGCGGACGTGACGGAACCCGACCCGCGTGCCGGGCAGTCGCTGCTGCGGGCCCAGGACGTAGCGCAGGTTGCCGCCGTACGTGTTATTTACCTCGGCGATCACCGCAAAGATCGCTCCCGCAGCGTCGTAATCGATGAAGAAGCTGACCGGGTTGAACACGTAGCCGAACGCGCGCAGGTTCGTGACGAGCCGTGTGGTGTGGGGGGTGGGGAGGTGGTTTGCCGTGCGGAGGGCGGCGAGCTCGGCCGGAAGATCGAGCGATGCGGTCGCGCGGCTTGGCGAGGTCGAGGTCGCATAATCGCTCGCGCGAAAGGCAAAGAGGTTCGGGTGTTCGAGCGAAAACAGGTTGAGCTCGCGATCGAGCCGCGGCAGCTCCTCCAGATCGAGGGAGGCCATGTAGACCCCGTAGCGAAACGCGCGCTTCGCGTGCTTGTCGTCGCGCGCGTGCACGACCTCGCCGCGATAAAGCGCCGAGTGGGTCATCGGTGAGTCACGATCTTGTGCGCGGCCTGCAGCCCCGAGCGCGCACCATCTTCGTGGAAGCCGAAGCCGAAATGCGCGCCCGCGAAGTACGTGTGGCGCGTGCCCGAGAGCTTCGCGAGTGCGCCTTGTGCCGAGAGCGCGGCACGGTCGAACTGCGGATGCGTGAACTCGACCTCGTGCAGGATCCCGCGCGGCTCGCTGCGCGGATTCAAGGTCACGAGGTACGGCACATCCGGCAAGCCCTGCAGGTGCGTCATCGAATACGTGACCGCGACGCGCGCGGTATCGGGATCGGCGACGTAGTTCCACGATGCGTGGGCGGCCGGGCGCGACGGCAAGAACGCGCGATCGGTGTGAAGCACCGTGCGATTTCGGCTGTAGTTGAATGCCCCGAGCGCCGCGCGCTCTTCGTCACTCGGATCCGCGAGCAAGGCGAGCGCGGTGTCCGCATGCGACGCTATCACGACCCGATCGTAGCGGGCTTCTTCACCGTTGGCGACGACGAGCACGCCCGCGGCATCGCGACTGATCCGCTCGACCGGTGTGCTCGTGCAGATCTCGAACGTGCCGCGCGCGGCGAGCTTCACCAGCAGTGCATCGACGTAGCGCTGGCTGCCGCCCACGACCGTGCGCCACGCGAGTGGCCGGAGCGCTGACAGCATGCCGTGCTGGTCGAGAAACGCGAGGTACGTCACCGCGGGGAATTCGCCGCAGCGATCTGGTGCGAGCGACCACAGGGCCGCCGCGAGCGGGATCACGAAGTGATCGCGCAGCTCGCGCGAGACCCTGCGTGCGGCGAGATACTCGTCGAGCGAGGCATCGGCGACGAGCGGGCCGTGCAGATCGCGGCGCGCCCGCGCAAGAAATGCGAACACCTCGACCAGGAACCGCCAGTGCGTGGGCCGCGCGAGCGAGGTCCGGTCCGCGAACATCGCCGCGAGCGAGCCGCTACCCCATTCGAGCTCGCCATCAGCAACCGAAAACGCCATCGTGGTTGGCCGGGTCGGAATCTCGAGATCTCGCAAGAGCGCCGTGAAGTGCGGGTAGCGCTCGCGGTTATGAACGATGAAGCCCATGTCGATCGACTGACCATCGGCCTGGACGGTGTACGTGTGGCCGCCGACGCGCGGCGCGGCCTCGAACAACGTTACCTGGTGACCCGGGAGCCCGTATGCCGAGGCAAGCCCGGCGATGCCGCTACCAACGATCGCGATCTTCACGCGGAGTCCAACGTCGCCCGATGAGATGGAGGGCGCAAGTGATTGGTTACAGCACTTGCGCCAGCGCCGAGCGAGCAGGCTCGAGCTGCGCGGGATCGAGCTGGACGCGGTCGCCGATCGTGATCGCGCGTTCGAGCGGTGCCTTCGCCGCCGCCTTGTTCCCCATGCCGGCGAGCGCACGGCCGAGCGCTGCCGAGGCGCGCCAGAGCTCGGGGTTCTGCGCGCCTCCGGCAGCTTCGTATCCCGAGATCGCTTCGGTCGCTAGCTGCACCGCCGCCGCGTAGTTTTTTTCGATCAGCGCGAGCTGCGCCCGCGAGGTGAGCGTGGTGGGCAGCGTGGTCGAGTGAGTGATGTTCTCGTTCGCGATCAACGCATCGAGGTAGCCGCGCGCTTCGGCGAGCCTGCCTTGTGCGATCACGGCATCGGCGCGATCTGTGGCGACGATATCGTAGTCGGGCGTGCCCTTGCCCGGCACGAGCTCGGCAAGGGCGAGCGCACGATCGAGCATCGCGCGCGCAGGTGCCGCTTCCCCGATCTGCGTGAGGAACACGCCGAAGTTATCGAGCGTGGGGAGCAGGATCGGGCTCTTCGCGCCGAACAGTTTCTCGCGCAGCGCGAGCGCTTTCTCGAACATGGTGCGCGCCTTGGGCAGCTCGCCCATGAAGTGGTAGCAAACCGCGAGGTTCGACAAGGCGAGAGCGACCTCGGGATACGCCTCGCCGACGAGCGATGCCCGGGTTTCGATCGCGTGCTCGTAGTGATTCGCGGCCTTCTTGTATTCGAGGGCGCGCGCGAGCGTGCCCGCGAACAGGATCTCCTGCCCGAACAAGACCCCCGAGTCCTTGCCGTATTCCTTCTCGCTCGCGGCGAACGAGGCTTCCCCCGCGGCGACCGCGGCCGTGACATTCCCTTCGTGGATGTCGAGCACCGCTTCGACGAGCTTCGTGTCGGAATCGAACGAGTGATCGAAGCCGATGCGCTTCGCAGCAGCGCGCGACAGGCCTAGCCACACACGCGCCTCGGCGACGCGCGGTTGCGAACCGTAGAGCATCATCTGCGCGAGCGCCATCGTGCTCTTCGCCAGGATCTCGTCGTGGTGACCGATCTCGGCGGCCCATGCGGTCTGCGTGAGCGTGGCCTCGGCCTGCGCGGCGTTGCCGGCAGCCATCTGCACGCCGCCTTGTACGCTCGTCGCTTCGGCGATGATCGGTTGGAATCCGGTGGCGCGCGCCAGCTCGACCGCCTTGTCGGCGGCGATCACGGCTGGCAGCAGGCGCGACACCATCGTCTCGACCTTCGCATCGACGACGAGGTTCTTGATCTCGGCGATCTTCGGCACGAGCTCGGGCGGCGGCGCGAGTGGAGCGAGCAGCGCGGCGATGTTGCCGCAGCGCTCGATCTTGTCGAGCCCTTCGACGACACCGGCGGCCTTCTCGATCACGAGCGTGTTCGGCTCGGCGAGTAACTTGGTGAGCACCGAAAATTCAGCGCGCTCCTGGTCGAGGCACGCCTGACGCAGCGAGAGCACCTGCTCGGTCTGGTCGCGCCGCACCCGCGTGGCCTTGCAGCTATCCTCGGACATCGCGATCCATTCGTTCGCGTAGCGATCGAGCGCGGGTGACAGGGCGGCGAACGCTTTGCCCGCGAATGGCAACTTCGAGGCGAGATACGCCGCGGAGATCTTGATCTTCGTCGCATCGTCCCACACCCCGCCGAGCCGCTGCTCGATCCCCTTGCAAGGCGATGGGGCCGTGCTTGACATCAACCGCGTCACACCGACCGCGAGCGCGACGACCGTGATCGCACCGACGCCGATCGCCACGCGACGGCGCTGCGCATTCGGATCGAGTGCGAGCACCGCGAGGAGGTCGTTCATCGAGGCGAACCGGTTCGCTGGATCGCCAGCGACCGCACGTACCGCGACATTCGCGATCCGCGCGGGTACGTTCGCAGCGGCGGGTACGATCGGCGAAGACTGTTTCGTCGGCACGAGATCCTCCTCGTACGGCCGTTCGCCGAACAGCGCCTCGAACAACACGACGCCAAACGAGAACTGGTCGCTGCGCGCATCGGCTTCTGCGGCATCGAACAGCTCCGGGGCCATGTACGCCGGCGTGCCGATCACACCTTCGACGATCGTGAGATCGGAGGTCCGCGATGCAGCGAGTGCGAGCTCGACCGCTGGTGATGGGGTATCGCCCTGGCGATGTCGCGCGAGCCCGAAATCCATCACACGGACGCGCCCATCGGTGCTCACGATCACGTTGTCGGGTTTGAAGTCGCGATGCACGAGCTTCGCCGCGTGCGCCGCCGCGAGCCCGGTGCCGGCCGCGAGCATGACCGCGCGCACCTCGCGCCAGGTTCGCTTCTGGGCGGCGAGCCACGCACGCAGCGTCACGCCGTCGACGAGCTCCATGGCGATGAACACTTGATCGTCGCGCACGACGCCGACGTCGTGAACGATCACCACGTTCGGATGCGACAGGCGCGCGAGCGCTTGCGCCTCGCGCAGCAACCAGCTCGCGTCACCGATGCTGCCGCCCGTGCTCGAGCGCGTGTGCAGCAGCTTCAACGCGATCAGGCGATCGAGCTCGGGATCGAACGCGCGATACACGATGCCCATGCCACCTTCACCGAGGTGATCGATCACCACGTACCGGCCAACGTTCGTGCCGCGTTCGAGGTACTTGCTGTTTGCCATCGCGTGCTCGACGAGCGTCGCACATCGACGTACGCTTCGGGCAGTCCGAGCTCGTGACCAAGCTGGAAGAAATCGAACTCGCCGAGCAGCCGTGCCTCGTCATCCGACCGCGCGGGGCGCGCGCGATGTACGTGCTAGCCCACGGCGCCGGCGCTGGGATGCGCCACGTGTTCATGACCGAGATGTCCGAGGCGCTCGCCGCGCGTGGCATCGCCACCCTGCGCTACGAGTTTCCATACATGCGCGCGGGCCGCGCGATGCCCGGCAAGCCCGAGCTCGCCGAGACAACTGTCCAGGCAATCTGGGCCGCGGCCGCGAAGCGCTATCGCACCCTCCCGCGATTCGCGGGCGGCAAATCGTACGGCGCGCGAATGACCTCGCGAGCCCACGCTGCGAGCCCACTCGCCGGTGTGCGTGGCCTGATCTTCCTCGGCTATCCGCTGCACCCGCCCGGCAAGCCGAGCATCGAGCGGGTCGCACATATCCCCAA
>JAYVLQ010000109.1:0-4693 GCA_043759355.1 Kofleriaceae bacterium | reverse complement strand
GCCACGCTCCAGCGCCCGAGCTTCTCGGCGCGCGCGGCATCGCCTTGCTGGAGCGCATCGAAGCTCTCCGCCGAGGCCTCCTCGAATTGCATCGGCACGTCGAGCCCCGAGGTCCGCCAGCGCTCGCTCAAGGTCTCGAGTTGCGTGTCGCGCCAGCTCGTGCCGCGCCGTGCAGCGGCCCGCAGATGATTCGACAGCACGACGAGCGCCGCCGGCGCGCGCCCCGCATCGAACAACACGCGCGCGAGGTGCACGCACGGCACCGCCGTGATGCCATCGCCGAGGTAACACCCGGTGTGGAGCGCATCGATGGCTTCTTCGGTCTCGATCTCGCGCGCTGCGAGCTGTGCCGCGATCGCATCGGCCCACTCGTCCACGCCCGCGCTGCCAGTGTGGCTCGCGAGACGCTGCGCCTGCGCCGCGACCTTGCTCGCCCAGTTCGTTTGGCGTTCGCGATGTTCGCGCGCGACCGACCACGACAGCACGGTGGTCTCCTCGGGCCCGAGGATCCGCGCCGCGACCGTCGGGAAATCGCGCACGAAGCCGGCGACATCACCCGCGCTGCGTTCGTCGATCCCGAGCGCGCGCTCGACCGTGCCGAGCCACATCGCGCCAAGCCAGCGATCGACGCGGCGGAGCAGCGGTTCGATCGCCGCGAACACCGCACGCGCGTCGCGGTCAGAGAGCGCGTGGCGATAGCGGTACACGAGTGCGAGAGCCTCGCCCGCGACGGTCCGCAACGCACCCGCGATCGTCGTCGGAGCGAACGTGGTCGCGCTGAGGTAGCGCGAGAGCGCTTGCGCGGCGGCGTACGCGGCGGCCTGCGCGAGCGCGGTATGATCATCCTCGGCTGCTTCGCTGAACACGACCTCGAGCCAGCGCGCGACGAGCGCGTCACCCCGCGCTAGCTCGTCCGCGATATCGAACCCTGAAGGTCGGGTCTTGCGCAGGTTGCCGAGCTCGTTGAACAGCGCATCGAGCTGGCGCCGGCCGCGGGTCTCCGGCGCGAAGCTGTTCATCCACGTCGCGTCGTAGGGAATCGGCGTGGCCTTCTCGCCCTTGGCGCCCGCGAGCGCGCGCTCGACGATGCCGCTGCGCGCCGCCTGCGGTACGAAGTCCGCCGCGATCCGCGCCATCCGCCGCGCCAGCGTGGGTGCGCCAATCGCGACCCGTTCGGCGAGCGCCGCCTCGATCACGTCGATCGGTGTCCCTGCCATCGCGAGGCCACAGCGCGCGATCGCGGTGTGGGCATCGCGGCCGGGTGCGGTCAGCTGCGCGCGCCACAGCTCCTCGATGCCGCGGCGATGATCGCCCGCCGCGATCATCGAGCGTGCAGCAGCAAGCCGCGCCACGGGAGCACATGAATCGCGGCCGAGGCCGAATTGCGCCCACGCGAGCGCGACTTCATCTTCACGGCCGAGGGCGACGAGCGCGTCGAGCAAGATCGCGACATCGACCGAATCACCGGGCTCGATCCGTCCGAAGCCTTCGACCGCGCGCGCTTCGTCGCCGCGGAAGTAGCCTTCGCGCGCGTAGCACCACGCGACGAACCGCGGATCACGCTTCCAGGTCGTGAGGATCTTGGTGTGGAAGGGCCAGGTCGCTTCGCGACCCTCGAGCCGATTCGCGCGCAACGCGATGGCTTCGTCCAGCCGGCCGGCATTCATCAGCGCGTTCGAGCTGCGCAGATCGATGTGGATCTGATCCGGGTACCACGGCAGCCCGGGGTCCATCGGGCAGCCGTGCGCCGAGGACGATCTGGTTGCTTGCTCGAGCCATGCGCCTTGCCGATCGGTGCGCTCGTGCAGATCGAGCAGCGCCAGGTGCGCGCGCGGATCCTCGCCGTGCAGCGCGACGCCACGCTCGGCGAGCCGCAGCCCCTCCTCGACGCGACCGCCTTCGCACAGCCGATCGGCAGCAACCTCGAGTGCATCTAACACGGCAGGCCGGCAGAGCGACGCCATGCTCGCCGCGGCGACGACCTCGAGCTTGGACGGTGCGGTGAGTGCGCCGACCGGATCGTCGCTATCGGTCTCGCCGACGAGCTCTTCGTACGGTCGCGCCCACCCCGGCGCCACCGCGATGACCCGGCGGAGCAGCGCGAAGTCACGATTTCGTGGTGCCGCACGTTCGAACCGCGAGAACAAGGCCTGCGGATGATCTGGATCGACCGCGAGCAGGTCATCGGTGAGGTCTTCGCGCAGCGCGAGCTCGAGCAAGCGAAGCGCCGGCGCACGGAAGGCGACCGGCAAGCGATTGATCAGCGGCCGCGCGATCGAACGGCGACGCTCGATCTCCGGCACCGGGCCATCCATCGTCGAATCGATCGTCGATTCGACCTGCGGTGCATCCTCGAGCTCGGCCGCCAGCGCACCGCCGTTGATCGCGAGGGTATCCGCCGGCTCGTCGTCCGCGTCCGGGCGATCGATATTCTCGCCGACGAAGGTCGGTTCGTCCGCGACGATCGCCAAGCTGAATAGCGGCTGGTGCGCGACCGGTAGCGCCCACGCGCGCGCCTGCTCGACGAGCGCAGGCCCGATCACCCGCACGACCGCGACGAGCTCGTCGGCGGTGACGGGTTCGAACTTCCCGGCCGGCACGCCGAGCCCTCGCGCGGTCCACCATGCAGCGAGCGCTTGCTGGATCTGCTCGCCGGTGCTGCGGCCGAGCGCATCGAAGGTCTCTTGCTTGCCGTCGCGGCCGAGCACGTGCAAGCGCACGACGCCGGCCTTCGCGCCGAGGCCGAGCTCGAGCCAGATCAGCTCGTCGCGACGCGTCGGCGCGTAGAACGGATCGCTCGGCTTGCCACCTCGACCCGCGTGCTGCGGCGCGAAGTGGCCATCTTGCGGAAACAAGGGCGTCGCGTCAGCATCGAGCACCGCGAGGCGCGGGTGGCGCTGCATGATCTCGATGCACGCGGTCCACAGCAGCACCGCGGCTTCGCGCTCGTACGCTTGATCCGGCCCGTCGATCTTGACCTCGGGCAGGAGCACCGCGATGCGATGCGGCTTGGGTAGCGCGGCCACTAGATGCCCTCGAGCTCGCCGCTGCGCAAGCGCCGCGCACCTTGGCGCTCGAGCTGCGCGATCAATTGCACCGCGCAGACATCGCCGTGGACGTAATAATCGGTGCCCGGGAACGGCCCGGCGACGAGTCGCGCACCGGCCTTCTCGACGGCCGCCGCGATCTTGCCCTTGTCGAGCTCGCGAAATTCGCCCGCGAGATACACGGTCGAACCGGGTAAGCCACGACCGAGCCGGCGCGTCACCGCATCGATGGGCTCTAGCGATGAGATATCGGGTTCGCTCTGAAAGGGCGCCGGCCGCGCACCCGCGATCACGCCGTTCATCCCACCGACCAGCGCCGCGAGGGCGGTCACTTGATCCGGTGCGTTCAACAATAGCCAACGCTCGTGCGGACCCGGGAACGCGGGCAGCGCCGTATCGTCGACGATCTCGGTCGGTGGCAGATCCTCGGCGAGCACGCGCACGGTCAGATCCGGGCGGCCCGCGCGATAACACGCGAGCGCACGTGCAAACACGAGCTCTGGAGTTTGCGCGCGCGCCGTCGCCGCGAGCTCGAGCGCGGCGAGTGGCCGGCCCCACATCGCGAGGTGCATCGCGCCGAGCTCGGCTCCTTGCAGGGTCTGCGCGGCCGCGGTGAGTTGCTTCACGCGACCGCGCCGCGCGAGGTCGGTCATGTACAGATCGCGCACGAGGCGCTGCGATTCGGGATGTGCGGCGACGAGCTCGCGCGCCTTCACCGGATCGTTGGAGCCCCGCACCATCCACCCCCACAACCGGTAGAGATATGCCTCGGGGTGGCGCGCAAACTTCGTCAGCGCACCGAGATCGTCGGCAGCAGCGGCACACTTCGCGGTGCGCTCGGCGGGCGGCATCGCGGCGGTCGAACGCGCGACGCGCAATGCGCGCACCGTCGGAATCACGCCCGGATGCTGGAGGTGCCACTTCGCGCGCTGGCGCAGGAGGTCCGCGAACTGCATGCCCTGCAGCGTCGCTTCGAGCACGCCGAGCTTGCCCTCGCCAGCGAGCGCGATCACGAGGAACAACATCTCGAGCTTCTCGTCGATCGGCGCTTGCGGCACGCGCGCGAGCAACATCGGCACCGCCTCTTCGCCGAGCACCGCCGCGACCAAGCGCAGCGCGCGCAACCGATGCTGCGGTGGAATATCCTCGAGCAGCACGAGCACCACGCGCGCGAGTGCGGGCGACGCGAAGCACTCGAGCGCCTGGCCCCACAAGCCGGGCGCGCGCGCATAGATCGCGGACGCTCCTTCCCACTGCACGTGGCGCAGCGCGATCGGCAACTGCTCGCTCGAGATCTTGCCCGCACTGGCAGCGGTATCCGCGATCTTCACGAGCGTTTCGTCGGCGAGCTGGATCGCCTCGACCGGCCACTGCGTCGAAGGATGCATCGCTCGGGCCTGGCGAAACCCGAGCGCCCAGATCGCTTGCTCGCGCACGGGCGCCGGCGTCGTGGCATCGAGCGCGATCGCTGCGAGCCGCTTGGCGGTCTCTACCGAAGGAAACATCGCCAACCACATGCAGCCGCGGCGGCGGAGCTCGACCGATTGGTTCGCCGCGATCATCCAGAACCCGAGCTCGGCGAGCCCAGGCTCCGCGCCCAGCCACGGCTCGCCCTCGTCGAGCAGCCGCGCTAACCGCTCGGCAGG
>JAYVLQ010000108.1:0-3420 GCA_043759355.1 Kofleriaceae bacterium | reverse complement strand
CAGCCACCGTACGCGCCACCGCTCGCGCCGAGCGCTGGACGCCCCGAGGTCTCGATGACCGGCAACGCGAGCGGCGAGCTCTCGCTCTCGCCGATCTCTTCCGGGGCGAAGGCGACGGCCGGCGTCGAGATCAGCGACCTATCACGGGCCGAAACCACGGCACTGCTCGCGCGGCTCGAACCTCTGCCGGGCGCCACGACGAACGACGTGCCGGTGATCCGACCGCCGTCTGCGATGCCGCCTGGACCTGGCAACGTGCAACCGATCGCGTTCATGGCCCCGACGGGCGCGGCGGTGCAAGGCCATGCCGCGAGCCACGGCCCACCGGTCGCCGCGATCCTCGCAGCGCCGCAGATCTTGCCGGTCGGCGAGGTCGCTGCGGAATCCGAGATCCGCGTGCGGTTCACCGAGCCGATGGTCGCGGTCGACAAGCTCGGCCCGGCGCCGGCAGTCGCAACATTCGAGCCCGCGCTGACCGGCACGTGGAAGTGGATCGATTCGCGGATCGCGGTGTTCACCGCGAGCACACCACGTCTCGCGCAAGCGACCGAGTACAAGGTCACCGTGAACCCGGGCATCAAGGCCCTCGACGGTGCGGTGCTCGACACACCGGTGACCGGCGCGTTCTCGACGCCGCCGATCTCGATCTCGGCGACGTATCCGTACGGCATGCAGCGCCCCGAGGCGGCGATCGCGGTGCAGTTCGATCAAGACATCACGGCGAGTGCGGTGCTGCCATTCCTGCACGTGCGCACCGCCAAGGGTGTCGCAGTGCCGTTCAAGGAAGCGACGCTCGCGCAGGCGCGCGCGGAGTGGTCGAAGAACCCGCGTGACGTGACCGAACACGGCGACCACGACATGCTCGGCGCGCGCTACGTGCTGCTCGCACCGCAGCCCCGTTGGCCTGCGGGGCAGACGCTCACGATCACGCTCGACAAGAACGCGCCCTCGCGCGAAGGCCCGCGGCTCTCGAAGCAGACCTCGTCGCGCACGTTCGCGATCGCACCCACGTTCCGGTTGCTCGGGCTTCGCTGCAACGACGAGAAGCCGCGGCTCGCGGCGAGGTGTCCTGCGCAGTCGGGCGCCGCGGTGGAATTCTCCTCCGAGCTCGATGCCAAGCTGTTCCGCGCCGAGATGGTGCAGGTCGCCGGCGAGACACTCCACGACACCACCGCCTTCAACACCACGGTGATGGTGATGGTCCCGTCGCCCGAGTACAAGCGGTTCGAGGTCGACGTTCGCGGCGAGCTTCGCGATGCGTACGGGCAGGCGCTCGAGGGCACGCATCAGCTCGCGCTCACGACCTCGCGGTTTGTCTACGACCCCGAGCTCCACGCGGCCGCGGGGCTCTACGTCCTCGATCCCCGCTACCAGGTGCCGCAGTACGTCATCGAGTCGCAGGCGCTCGAGAGCATGCGCGTCGAGCTCTACAAGGTTCAGCCGAGCGACTATTTCGCGTACCAGCAGTTCGAGGAGGGTAAGCGCAAGACCGTGCCAGGCAAGCGGATCAGCTCGACCGACTTTCTTGTCGGTGACCGCTATGCCGCGACCGAGCGCCTCGATCTACGGCCGGCGCTCGATCCGAGTGGCACGGGACAGGTCGTGGTCGTGACCCGAGCGATGTTCTCGCCAACCCAGAAGCAGCACGAGTGGGTGCCCGCGCAGACGAACGCGTGGATCCAGGTCACCAAGCTCGGCGTGATCACCCGCGTCGACGACGAGCGCGTGCATGCGTGGGTCGATGACATCTCGCACGCGACGTTTCTGAACGCGCGCCCGAATGTGACCACCGGCCTCGTGATCCAGAATCGTCCAGAGATCACGACCAGCGCGCAGACCGATGCGAAGGGTGAAGTCACGCTCGAGCTCCCCGCCGGGCCGACCGCACCGACCTTGCCGAACGTGATGCCGCCGCCGAACCTCGCGCTCGTCGTCGCGCGCGATGGCGCGGACTCGGTGTTCACCGCGATCGATCGCAGCCAGCGCAGCGAGCGCGTGCGCAATGCCGAGTGGTACGCGACCGACGATCGGTTCACGTACAAACCCGACGAGCCGGTCTACATCAAGGGCTGGGTACGGTGGACGAACACCGGCGTGAACCCGGGCCTCGAGCTGCCGGGACCGGGCGACGAGCTCGCGTACACCGTCGTCGATGCGCGCCAGAACGAGATCGCCAGCGGCAAGACCACGTTCACCGATCAAGGTGGCTTCGATTTCCAGTTCGATCTGCCGAAGAACACCAACCTCGGCTACGCGACCGTGGAGATGAAGACGAAGGACCAGGCGTACTCGCACCGGATCTCGGTGCAAGAGTTCCGCACGCCCGCGTACAGCGTGAGCTTGAATGACGACGTGCAAGCCTCGGGGACGGCGCCGCTGTTCCTCGGCGATGCGCTCGAGATGAACGCCGAGGCGAAGTACTACGCGGGGGGTGGGCTCGGAGGTGCGGCGGTCACGTGGGATGCGACGCTCACGAATGCGAGCTACAAGCCGCCTGGCTGGGACCGCTACTCGTTCGAGCCGCTGACAGCGCGTCACGACCGGTGGGCCAAGGCGTACGTACCGCCGGTCGTCGCGACGACGACGACGACGCTGAGCGGTGGCTCGAATTCGCTCACGCGGTTCGCGCTCCACGCGTTACCGGCTGGTCAGCCCGCGGTGTTGACCGTCGATGCGACCGTGACCGATGTCGATCGTCAGACGATCCGCGCGAGCTCGCGCGCGATCCTCGTGCATCCCGCGAGCTTGTACGTCGGCCTGCGGCTGATGCCGGGCACGTTCGACACGCTGCAGGTCGTAGTCACCGATCTCGACGGCACGCTCGTGCCCGATGTCGCGGTCGACGTGAAGCTCGAAGCGGCGCTGTACTCCGAAGCGCGGGTGGGCGAAGCGAAGATTCGCGACACGCAGAGCTGCGCGGTCAAGAGTGCACGCGAGCCGGTGCTCTGCGCGTACAAGCGGGCGAGCAACCCCGACTACTACTACCGCGCGTCGGCCGTGATCTACGACGCGCGTGGGCGCAAGAACACCGCGCAGTACTGGGTGCCGTTCTACAGGCCAAGCGAGCGCAGCGAGCAGCTCTCGATCACCGCCGAGCGGCCGATGTACGCGGTGGGCGAGATCGCCAAGCTGATGATCCACTCGACCGAAGTGCCGGCGACCGCGATGGTCTCGGTGTCGCGCCAGGGCGTGATCTCGCAGCACCGGATCGAGCTCCGCACGCGAGACACGCCGTTCGAGCTCGTGATGGACGTGAGCTACCTCGAGAACGTCTACATCGAGGTCGATCGGATCGCGAAGCGCAAGACCGACGACGATGTCAGCCCGGATCCGCTGCCCGCCCACATGGAGGCCTCGATCAACCTCGAGATCGATCTCGATGCGTCGCGCCTGCAGGTCAAGGCGCACCCGCTAAAGCCG
>JAYVLQ010000107.1:0-4777 GCA_043759355.1 Kofleriaceae bacterium | reverse complement strand
CCTGCGCACGGCCTCGTACTTTCACGGCACCAGCACGTCGCCGGGCGGAACCGGAACCTTCCTGGCGACGTACGCTCGCAACGAGCTCGCGACCCGGCTCGCTGCCCGTCGGCCGCACGATGTGGTCCACGCCACGTTCTACGATCCGCTCGCGAGCCACTATCGAGGTCCGCTCGTCATCACCGTGCTCGACATGATCCCGGAACACTTTCCCGAGTTCTTCGATCTCACCGGGATGTACGGTCGACTCGTGACGAAGCGGTGGATCGAAGGGAAGCGGACGCTGTGCGAACGCGCCGATGCGATCCTTTCGATCTCCGAGAACACCAAGCGCGATGTCGTGAAGTTCTACGGCATCGATCCCGATCGGATCACCGTGACGCATCTCGCGAATCGGCTGACTGCCGACGAAGCGACGCCACGTGTGGTCGGGCTGCCGGAGCGCTACGTGTTATTCGTCGGTACGCGCAACACGTACAAGAACTTCGGCGTGTTCTTGCAGGGCGTGGCGAAGGCCGCGTTCCCGATCGTGTGTATCGGTGGTGGTGCGTTTGATGCGAGCGAGCAGGCGCAGATCAAGGCGCTCGGCTTGCATGCGATCCAACGCAACGTCGCAGATCACGAGCTGCCCGGGTGTTACGCGCACGCATCGGCGTTCGTCTTCCCCTCGAGGTACGAAGGCTTCGGGATTCCGGTCCTCGAGGCGATGGCGTGTGGTGCGCCGACCATCCTCGCGAACGCGAGCTGCTTTCCGGAGATCGCGGAGGATGCCGCGAGCTACTTCGCTCCGGATGATCCGGCGGATCTCGCACGCGTCCTCGAGCGAGTTGTCGGTGATCGCCGGGTTGCAGACGATCTGCGAACGCGCGGTCGCGTGCGGGC
This sequence comes from Kofleriaceae bacterium, assembly GCA_043759355.1. Taxonomy (GTDB): domain Bacteria; phylum Myxococcota_A; class Polyangia; order Haliangiales; family Haliangiaceae; genus JABFXX01. The sequence goes on along the minus strand of JAYVLQ010000107.1, from coordinate 3,895 downwards.
GGCAAGCTTCACATGGGAAGCGACGGCGGCACGCACGCTCGCCGTGTATCAGGGCTTGGCAACCTAGCAGCGATCAGTCTCGAAGAACGCGCGCGGCTTGAGCGGCGTGTGTTTGATCTTCGCGTGCACCAGGCGCGCGACAGCCTCCAAGATCGCGGCAACTTCACGTACGCGACGCAGCGCGAAGTTGGCGAACCGGCGCGAGACCAGCCCACGCAGCGGCGTGATATCCAGTCTCGCAATAATCGATCAGAATGAGGAACGTGAACAGCGGCGCGAGCGATGTCCCCGGTACGTGGATCGCCAGGCAAATCCCGTGCGGTCGCTCCAGCTCGAGCCGGGAGCCATGACCACGCAACGAGAGCCAGCGCCGAGCTCGGCTCCGCGCTGCTCGAAGTATGCACGAACGTCTTCGGGGTTCACCGCGGTCGCGTTGAACTTCACCGTGTCGCGAGGCAGAAAACCGTGGTTGCTTGCAAACGGAATCGCGTGGCGCGAGCCTACGTGGAGAGCGAACTCGGCGAACTCCTCGATGTAGTCCTGGCGACTGAGGACCTCCGAGAACCGGCCCTCGTACTCCTCGATGCAGTAGGGAATCGGCGCCGCGCTCGAGTGGCTCTTGAACACGAAATCGATCGATGGGTGTTGAGCGAGGATCTGCGCCAGCGACGCCCCGAAGAACTTCGCATCGTTGACATCGAACAGAGTCGTCGCACCATCCGTGACGACGATCGCCGAATCGGTAGGGTGCCCGAACTGGTAGGAGCTGAGCGCGAATCCCGCCGCGAGCTCGTACGTGCCGGCGTGTGGGATCTCGGTGATGTCGGTGAAGCCGAGCCACTCGAGATCGTCGCGGAACCGCGCCGAGATCGTTTTCGAGATCAGGATCTTCGTCGCGCAGTCGAAGCGCCGCAGCGACGGACCGTGAAAATGATCCCAGTGCAGGTGAGTCAGGTAGATCTAATCGGGCTTCAACGACGCGACGAGCGCCGGCGGTGGCTCCGGAAAATTCCACCAGCTCCGCCAGTAGCAAGAGTCCACGATCCACGGATCGACCAGCAGCGACGTTCCTTCGTGCTCGACGCTCAGACACGCGTGCGCCACGATGGTGAACTTCACGCTCGACAGCTACCATCGGCTCGGTCAAGGGTCAAACGTTGCGGTATCTGGTCACCGGGTGTTTTGGATTCGTCGGGAGGTATCTCGTCGAGGCGATTCATCGTGCCGAACCCACTGCCGAGATCATCGCAATCGATCGCGCGCCCGCCCCGGCCACGTTCCCGCCGGTCACCCGCACGTACATCCTCGACCTCCTCGATCTCGTGTCACTCGTTGACGTCATCGCGCGCGAGCAGCCCGAGCGCCTCGTGCACCTAGCATCGCTCAGCTCGGTCGGCCTGTCGTGGCACGAGCCGATCACGAGCTTCACGAACAACACGAACATCTTCCTGAACGTGCTCGAGTGCGTGCGCAAGCACTCGCCGAAGACCCGCGTGCTGTCGATCGGATCATCGGAGCAATACGGGTTGGTCACACAAGCCGATCTGCCTCTGCGCGAGACCCATCCGTTGCGACCGCTCAGCCCGTACGCGGTCGCGCGCGTCGCTCAGGAGCATCTAGGGGATGTCTACGTGCGTGGCTTCGGCCTCGATATCGTGGCGACTCGCTCGTTCAATCACCTCGGTGCCGGCCAGAGCAGCCAGTTCGTGATCTCGGCGATCGCGAAGCAGTTCGCGGAGCTCGTACGCGGCGAGAGCGATCGAATCCGTGTGGGGACGACGAGTGTGATCCGCGACTTCCTCGACGTGCGAGACGTGGTCGGCGCGTATCTCGCGCTGCTCGAGCGCGGCGAGCGCGGCGAGGTCTACAACATCTGCAGTGGCCGCGGTACGAGCGTCGTGGAGGCGATCGCGATGCTCGCAGATGTGGCTGGAGTCACGCCGCTGATCGAAATCGATCCTTCGCTCGTGCGCCCGGTAGAAAATGCGATCGTAGTAGGCGATCATAAAAAACTTACGACGGCCGTCGGTTGGACCCCGACGATCCGGCTCGAGGCGGCGTTGCTGGCGGTTTATGATTCCTGGCGTGAGTAGCTCGGACGATCCCCGGGATGCGTGCTTGCACGAATACCAGGGCTCGGAGACCACGGCGGACCTCATCGACGTCGCTTCGGATGGCACCACGATCCACGTGCGCATGTCGGACAGAACGATCATCGCGATACAGCGTGGAACACGCTGCGCCGACAACCGCGGTGGCCTTGCGCACGAGCGTGCGGGTCTGGCATAACGCGGCACGTGTCGGTTGGCGTGGACGCAAAAGGGGCGAGACGAAACACGAGGCTCGAGGCATCCCTACGTGCCGTCGCCGCTGCATCTCGGTCGGTTCGCAACGTGACGATCCTGGCCGCCGGTGCGCTGGTCGTGATCGTCTACGGCTTTCCTGGCTACATGAACTACGACTCGGCCGACCAGCTCCGGCAGGCGCGAGTCGGCGTCTGGGACGATTGGCATCCGCCGGTGATGGCCTGGTACTGGCACCACGTCGACAAGTTCGTACACGGGCCACTGCCGCTACTCGTCTTGCAGGTGCTGCTGTTCACGTGGGGCGCCTACACGCTGTTGAAGCGGCGGTTCAAACCGCGAACCGCAGCCTTCGTGACGTGTGCGCTGCTGCTGTTTCCCCCCGTGCTCACGCCGATCGCGGTGGTCTGGAAAGATGCGCAAATGGCCGGATGGCTCGTCGCCGGCTTCGCACTCGCACTGGGCACGAGGTGGCGCGAGCGGATCGCTGGACTGGTGCTCCTGTTACTCGCCGCAGCAGTTCGCGACAACGGCTGCGCCGCGCTGCCGCCACTGCTCCTGGTGGTTGCCGCGAGCTGGGGGTGTCGCCGGTGGCTCGCGATCTGCGCGGCTGGGTTCGCGCTGTTCGTCGCGATCACGGGTGGCGCATTCGGCTTGAACCACCACGTCAGCAAGGGCCACTCGTACGCATGGTCCAAGGCCAATGCGATCCACGATATCGCAGGGACGATCTGTCACGCCGAGCCGATGACAGATGACGAGGTCAAGGCAGAGCTCGTGGGCATTCCGCTGCGCCAGACCACGGACCTGCAGCAACGCTTCTGCCAGCAGTACGATCCGAGATGGTGGTTCGCACTATCGTTCAACGAGAAGGGCCTGTTCGAGACCATGCCGAACGAGGCGGATCGCAATGCACGACGCGATGCTTGGTTTCGCCTGGTCGGCGATCACACCGCCGCATTCCTCCAGCACCGCTGGCTCGTCACCAAGGAGCTCCTCGGCATTACGAAAGACTTGCCCGAGGAGCCTGTGTGCCAGACGTTCGCTGGAGCGCCGTATCAGCTCAAGCCGATCGCGCACGACGCCTCGCTCTCCTATTTCCAGCGCGTGATGGGGAAAAAATTCATCAAGCTCTCCCACACCCTGCTCTATCGTCCGTGGGCGTACTTGCTCGTCGGCCTGATCCTCTGCGGGTACTCGATCTGGCGCCGCGATGCCTTCGTCGTCGCGATCGTCGCGAGTGGCTTTCTTTACGAGGCGAGCTTCCTGTTCGGCGCGGCCGGGCCTGCCTATCGCTATTCGCACTGGCTGGTGACGTGCGTGTGTGTCGCCACTGCGATCGTCTTCGGCGACCGGCTACGGTCTGGAGCCAGGTCCGAGGCGATACCGCCGCAGGCGTGAACCGACACGCTCCCCGTAGCCGTGAAAAAGGTCTCTGACGAGCCGAGACACTCGCCACGGAATCGCTGGGTGACGTATATAGCGGTGGGTATTTGATGCGCGCATTCATTACCGGCGCAGCCGGCTTTATCGGCAGCTCGATGGCAGACCGCCTGCTCGGCGAGGGCCACACGGTTGTCGGCTACGACAAC
>JAYVLQ010000106.1:0-76655 GCA_043759355.1 Kofleriaceae bacterium | reverse complement strand
GTCACCCGCGCGCCCTGGCCGCGGCCGGCGCAGTGGCGCCAGCTCCTGCTCACCTCCTTGGGCGTGGTGTTCGGCTTCCCTTTCTTCCTGGGCCTGGCGGTGCAGCGGGTGGACGCGGCCCATGCGGCGGTGGTCTCGGGCCTGCTGCCCATCGCCACCGCGGCCATCGGCGCCTGGGTGATGCACCAGCGGCCCAGTCGCGGCTTCTGGGCCTGCGCGCTGCTGGGCACCGCCCTGGTGATCGGTTTTGCGCTCTGGAAGGGCGGCACCACGCTGCAGCTGGCCGACGGCCTGCTGCTGGCTGCCGTGGCCTGGGGCGGCTTTGGCTATGTGATGGGCGCGCGCCTGTCGGCGTCGCAGGGCGACGGCCGGCCGACCATGCCGCCGCAGCAGGTGATCAGCTGGGTGCTGGTGGCCTGCCTGCCGGTCACGCTGCCGGTGGCCTGGGCCACCTGGCCGGCCGCGCCGGTGCGCTGGCTGGCCTGGGGCGGCTTTGTCTATGTCAGCGTGTTCTCGGTCTGGCTGGGCTTCTTTGCCTGGTACCGCGGCCTGCAACTGGGCGGCATGATGCGGGTCAGCCAGATCCAGCTGCTGCAGCCCTTTCTGTCGATGTTCCTGGCGGTGCCGCTGCTGGGCGAGGCGCTGGACGGCATGACCGTGGCCTTCTCGCTGGCGGTGATGGCCACCGTCTTCTTGTCGCGGCGCATGGCGGTGGCGCCGGCCGCGCTGCCTGCCAGGGCGATGCTGCCGCCCTCAACCCTTGCCTGACCGCTTGCCGGGAGTGACCATGAGCCTCTGGACCCAGGCGCGCCGCAGCGCCCGACTGAACCCTTCGATCATTCGCGAGATCCTCAAGGTCACTGAGCAGCCCGGCGTGCTGTCGCTGGCCGGTGGCCTGCCGTCGGCCGACACCTTTCCGGTCGAGGCCATCCGCGACGCCTGCAACAAGGTGCTCACCGACGCCCCACGCGCCGCGCTGCAATACGCCGCCAGTGAGGGTTTTGCGCCGCTGCGCGAGTGGGTGGCCCAGCACCTGGCGGCGCAGGGCCAGGTGCTCACCTCAGCCCAGGTGCTGGTCACCACCGGCTCACAGCAGGGCTTGGATCTGGTGGGCAAGGTGATGGTGGACGCCGGCGCACCGGTGGCCGTGGAGACGCCCACCTACCTGGGCGCATTGCAAGCCTTCAACCCCTACGAGCCCATCTACACCAGCCTGGCCGGTGACGGCGACGGCCCGCTGCCGGCCGCGCTGGCGGCCTTGCCGCACGACGCCCCGGGCACGCGATTTGCCTACTTGCTGCCCAATTTTCAAAACCCCACCGGCCGGGTGATGCCCGAGGCGCGCCGCGCCGCGTTGATCCACGCCGCCCAGGCCGCCCGGGTGCCGCTGGTCGAGGACAACCCTTACGGTGACCTGTGGTTCGAGGCGCCACCGCCGCCGCCGCTGGCCGCGCGCTGGCCCGAGGGTGTGCTGTACCTGGGCAGCTTCAGCAAGGTGCTGACGCCAGGTTTCCGCCTGGGCTACCTGGTGGCCCCGCCCGAGCTGATGCCCAAACTGTTGCAGGCCAAACAGGCCGCCGATCTGCACACCCCGGGCTTCAACCAGCGGGTGGTCTACGAGGTGATCAAAGACGGCTTTCTTGACCACCATGTACCCACCATTCGGGCCCGCTACCAGCGCCAGTGCCAGGCGATGGCCGATGCACTGGCCCGGCACATGCCCGCCGGCACCGACTGGCAGCCACCGCAGGGCGGCATGTTCTTCTGGCTGCGCCTGCCCCCCGGCTGCGACGCGATGGCGCTGCTGCCCAAAGCCGTGGCGGCCGGCGTGGCCTACGTGCCCGGATCGGCGTTTTACGCCCATGCGGCGACCGCCCACACCCACGCCCACACCCATACGGACAGCGGCCGCACCCTGCGGCTGAGTTTTGTCACGCTGGCCCCGGCCGACATCGCCGAGGGCGTGGCCATCCTGGGCCGGGTGCTGCGTGAGCACCTGGATGGCGGCCGCGAGACCACGCCGTGAGCTTTTCTCTGCCCATCCTGCAAGCCGCCGCCCGCACCGTGCACGCGGTGATGCCGGCCACGCCGCAATACCGCTGGCCGCTGCTGGAGTCGGCCTTTGCCGGCCAACCCGGCGACGCCACCCAGCTCTGGCTCAAGCATGAGAACCACACGCCAGTGGGGGCTTTCAAGATCCGCGGCGGGCTGGTCTATTTCGACCAATTGGCGGCTGCCGGCGCGCTGCCGGCCGGCGTCGTCAGTGCCACGCGGGGCAACCACGGCCAGTCGATTGCCTTTGCCGCCGGCCGCCACCGCGTGCCGGCGCTGATCGTCGTGCCGCTGGGCAACAGCCGCGAGAAAAACGCCGCGATGCGCGCGCTGGGCGCTGAGCTGATCGAGTTTGGCGATGATTTCCAGGCCGCGCGCGAGCAGGCCCACACGCTGGCGCGGCAGCGCGGCTGGCACCTGGTGCCGTCGTTCCACCCCGATCTGGTGGCCGGCGTGGCCAGCTACGCGCTGGAGCTGTTTGGCGCCGCGCCCGGCCTGCACACGGTGTACGTGCCCATCGGCCTGGGCTCGGGCGCCTGCGGTTTGATTGCCGCGCGCGACGCACTGGGCCTGGCCACGCAGATCGTCGGCGTGGTGTCCACCGGCGCACCGGCTTACGCACTGTCAATGGCCCAGGGCCGGGCGGTGTCGCATGCGGTGAGCACCGTGCTGGCCGACGGCATGGCCTGCCGCACGCCCGAGCCCGGCGCGCTGGCGATGCTGCGGCGCGGCCTGGCGCGGGTGGTGGCCGTCAGCGACGCCGAGGTGGCGGCCGCGATGGGCCGGCTGTTCGAGGCCACCCACCAGGTGGCCGAGGGCGCGGGCGCCGCCGCACTGGCCGCTGCCTGGGCCGAGCGCGCTGCGCTGGCCGGCCAGCGCAGCGCGCTGGTGCTGAGCGGCGGCAATGTGGACCGCGATGTGTTTGCCGGCGTGCTGTCGGGCCGCTTGTTCTCGGAGGCAGCCTGAGCACGCACCGGTTTTCGCAGCTCGATGTCTTCAGCGCCGTGCCGTTGCGCGGCAATCCGCTGGCCGTGGTGCATGACGCGCAGGGGCTGAGCGACGGCCAGATGGCCGACTTCGCGCGCTGGACGAACCTGTCGGAAACCACCTTCCTGCTGCCGCCCACCGACGGCGCGGCCGACTACCGGGTGCGCATCTTCACCCCCGGCGCTGAGCTGCCGTTTGCCGGCCACCCCACGCTGGGCAGTTGCCACGCCTGGCTGGCCGCGGGCGGCGTGCCGCGTGACGCCGGCACGGTGGTGCAGCAGTGCGGCGTCGGCCTGGTGCGGGTGCGGCGCGACACCGTGGGCGACGGCGCTGCCGGCGGCGCCTCTCAGCGGCTCGCCTTTGCCGCGCCCGCGCTGCGCCGCACCGGCCCCGTCGAGCCCAGCTTGCGGGCCCAGGCCGTGGCCGCACTCGGCCTGGCCGATGCGGCGGTGCTGCGGCTTGAGTGGATCGACAACGGCCCGGGCTGGATGGCGGCACTGCTGAGCGACGCCGCCACCGTGCTGGCGCTGCGGCCCGATTTCAGCGCGATGGCCGGCTTGAAACTTGGCGTCGTGGGCCCGCACCCGGCCGGCAGCGACTGCCAATTCGAGGTGCGCGCCTTTGTGCCCGGGCTGGGCGTGCCCGAAGACCCGGTCACCGGCAGCCTGAACGCTGGCCTGGCGCAGTGGCTGATGGGCGCCGGCCTGGCGCCCGCCCGCTACACGGCAGCCCAGGGTACTGCGCTCGGCCGCGCCGGCCGGGTGTTTGTGGCCCAGGAGGGCGCCGACATCTGGATTGGCGGTGCGGTGTGTGCGGTGGTGTCGGGCCAGGTCGATCTGTGACGGGCGGGGGCGCCCGCCAGGCCGTCAAGACCCGCTCGACCCACCCGTCTCGTAGACCCGTTGCAACAGCGCCAGCAGCGCCAGCCGGTCGGGCAGGGCGGCGCCGCTGGACGTGCGGGCGGCAATCACCTTGTCCAGTGCCACCGTCAGCCCATGGCGCTCAACCGACGCCACCCGGTGCCGCGACCGGCCGTTGCGGTCGGTCCAGGTGGCCACCAACGTCAGCACCGGGCCCATCTGGCGCTCGATCCAGCAAAACCGGATGCCGGCCGCGCCGGTGCGGTTCAGCTTGGTCAGCCGGCCCTCCTTGATGTGGCCGCCGGGTGGCAGGGTCTTGGGCAGGCGCATGTCGCGGGCGGTTTTTTCGGCGGCCAGACGCGACAACTCGGGGCCGCCGTATTTGCCCGACGAAAAGTACCAGGATTTGCCGGCGCCGCCGCCGTCAACGCGCAACTGGTGCCCTTCGATCACGCCTTTGCGCTGGATGGTGACAATGTGGGAGTGGGTTGCAGTCATGGTTTGCTCAAAATGACACCGGCAGCGTCGTTGCGCTGTTGCCGGCCTTGGTAAATCCCTGCGACGCCGACGGATCGGCAGGCGGCCCGCATTCTCAACGGGTGCCACCCCTGCATTTGTTGCTGCCGCGGTGCTTTTCAAGCACTGTTTCCAGCCCTTACCGGTTGCAACCTGGTGATCGTCGCCGGGCCGCCCAAACCCTGGCCAGGAGCCCGATCTGATGAGAACCGGCGTCTTCAATTTTCTGCAACAAGACAGCGTGCACTTTGGCACGCCGGTGGCCGATGCGCTGCGCAGCGAGGCCACCCAGCGCGGCGCCCAGCGCGTCTTCGTCGTCACCAGCCGGTCACTGAACCGCAACACCCCCGCCGTGCGCGACGCGCTGCTGCACATCGCACCCCGGGTGGTGGGGCTGTTTGACGAGTGCATCGAGCACACCCCGCGTGAGACGGTGATCGCGCTGGCGCAGGCGCTGCGCGCGGCCCGGGCCGATCTGGTGGTCAGCATTGGCGGTGGCACGGTGATCGACACCGTCAAGGTGGCGCTGGTGGCGCTGGCCGAGGGCCTGACGTGTATCGAGCAGCTGGACGACTGGCACCTGCGCATGGCGCCCGACGGGAGCCGCGTGGTGCCGCAGCCCCGCCCGCCACCGTGCCGGCAGATTGCCGTGCCCACCACCTTGTCGGGCGCCGAGTTCAGTGACCTGGGCGGCTGCACCGACCGCCGTTTTGGCACCAAGCAGGGCTACACCGGGGCTTTCATCGGCGCGGCGGCGGTGATTCTGGACCCGCGCATCACCGTGCACACGCCCGACCGGCTGTGGCTGTCCACCGGTGTGCGCGCCATCGACCACGCGGTGGAGGCGCTGTGCTCGGTCAATGCGCAGCCGCTGGTGGACGCCACCAGCGTGCGCGCGCTGCGGCTGCTGGCGCGCTCGCTGCGCTGTCTCCACGATGCGCCCGCCGATCATGACGCGCGTCTTGATGCACGTCTGGATGCACGTCTCGATGCCCAGCTGGGCGCCTGGCTGGCCGCCTTCAGCATCCGCCGCACCGAGTACGGCGCCAGCCACGGCCTGGGCCATGCACTGGGCGCCGATGCCGGTGTGCCGCACGGCATCACCTCGTGCGTGCTGCTGCCCACGGTGATGCGCTTCAATGCCCAGGTGTGCGCCGAGCCGATGGCCGAGATCGCCGCCGCGCTGGCCGGCGCCAGCACAGGCGCTGACGCGCACCAGCCCGCCGCCGACCAGGTGGAGGCGCTGATCCACCGGCTGGGCTTGCCCACCCGCATCGGCCAGCTCGGGGTTGACAGATCGCGGCTGGCGTTGATCGCCCAGAAGGGCATGGCCAACCCGTGGGTGCACAGCAATCCACGGCCGATCCGCGACGCCGCGCAGCTGGAAGCCCTGCTGCAACAGGCGTTTGACTGAGGATTCAGTGCGCCCGCGCCGCAGCGCGGCGTGCGCCGTGATTTAGCACCGGCGCGCCCCCCGGGCCACGGGGGACAGGCGGCACCCGGGCGCCGCTATGGTTTGATCCCACAAGGTCCAGGCCCTGCCGGCACGCTGCCGCAGGGCTTGAATCGCACAAGGTCCAGGCCCTGCCGGCACGCTGCCGCAGGGCCCACTGGGCCCACCGCCACCCCTGCCGCCGTGACCGCCATGAACTCAAAAATCGCTCTCTGCCTGCTGCCCGCCGTGCTGGCCATCCTGGGCGCCAGCGCCCAGGCTGCCAGTGAGCTGGCCATCACCAACGCGCTGGCCGATGCCACCATCGCTGAGCACGCCAGCCTGGGTGGTGGCACGGCCCCGCAAGGCGCCGAGGCCACGCTGCACAGCATCTTCCCTGACAGCTTTCGCAGCGCCATGCTGCTGCGCTTTGACCTGGCACCGTGGGCCGGCCGCACGGTGGACGGCGGCGCCCAGCTCGACCTGGCGTTTCTCGACATGCAGTTTTCATCCAGCATGCAGGTGGTGATCCGGCCGGTGGCCTCTCACTGGGGTGAGTACAGCGTGACCTGGGCCAACTTCGGCGGCAGCCTGGGCGCGCCGGTGGGCGGTGGCCTGGTGCTGGCGGCCGACTACAGCCGGGGCGACCGGGTCAGCTTCAGCCTGCCGTCGGCGCTGCTGCAGGGCTGGATCGACCACCCGGCCAGCAACCAGGGCCTGCTGCTGTCGTCCGCCTCGGGCCGCGATCTGGTGTTTGCGTCGCGTGAGTTCACGCCCGACGGCGGCCAGGCCGGCGACTGGGCGCCGATGCTGAGCTTTGGCAGCACGCCCGGCATCGCGGCAGCCGTGCCTGAGCCCGAAAGCTGGGCGCTGATGCTGGCCGGGCTGGCTGGCCTGGGCGGGCTGGCGCGGCGCCGCAGGCCGGCTTGACCGGCCAGACAGTTCCGGCCTGACCAGCCAGACAGTCCTGGCCTGCTTGACAGACTTGCCTGGCCTGACAAGCCTGCCCGGCAGCCGCCGCCCGCCGCAGGGCGGTGGCAACATCGGCCGCCATGCCCGCACCCGCCACCGGCCACCCCGCCGCAGCCCTCGCCACGGCCCCCGCCGACTGGCCCGCCATCGCCGCCGCCCGGGCCTGCGACCCCGCCGCCCGCCTGCCCTTTTTCATCCTCGACAACGGCCAGCCGCAGCGCGCCGGCAGCGTGGCGCGCCGCCACCTGGCGGCGCTGGCGCGCTGGCCCGGGGCGCTGCTGTGCCAACCCGACCGGCTGACGCTGCGCCTGCCCGACGCCGAGCGCCAGGCGTTTTTTGACGAGGCCAACCGCTGGCTGCACCAGCAGGGCCTGGTCATCGGCTGGCGCGACGAGACCTACCCGGTGCCGGCCCAGCCCGGCGGTGCGCTGCTGGCCACCATCGAGCGGGCGGCGGCGCGCTTCTGGGGCACGCTCACCTTCGGCGCCCACTGCAACGGCTACCTGGCCGATGCCCACGGCCGGCCCAGCCATTTGTGGATCGCCCGCCGGGCCTTCAACAAACCCACCGACCCGGGGCTGCTGGACAACCTGATTGGCGGCGGTGTGCCGCACGGCCAGAGCCCCGAGCAGGCGGTGCTGCGCGAGGGCTGGGAGGAGGCCGGCCTGCGCCCGGCGCAGATGCACAACCTGGTGGCGGGCCGGCGCTTTGTGCTGGCGCGCGATGTGCCCGAGGGCTTTCAGCAAGAAGAGGTCAGCGTCTTTGACCTGCGCCTGCCGGCCGGTCTGACCCCGCAAAACCAGGACGGTGAGCTGCACAGCCTGGCCCTGCTGCCGGTGCAGCAAGCGCTGGCCCAGGCCGCAGCGGGCCACATGACGGTAGACGCCGCGCTGGTAACCTTGGATTTTGCGCTGCGCCACCGGCTGCTGGTGGCCGACCACCAGCACCAGCATCTGCAAGCCCTGAGCGACGCGCTGTGGACCGGCCGGGCCCAACTTGGCCGCTGAATCGCCCCGAACCGGCGTGCCATTCGAGTTCAATCAAACTGAAGTGCCGGGTCAAGCGCCCTGAACCCGGCCTCCACCCACCGCCAGCACACTGCCGACCATGGCCCTGACCCCCCATCTGCCCGGCACCGCCCGTTACACCCGCCCGGCGGTGCTGCTGCACTGGCTGCTGGCGCTGATGATCCTGGGCTCGTTCAGCATGGGCGTGTACATGAGTGACCTGCCCGTCTCGCCCACCCGGCTCAAGCTGTACAGCTGGCACAAATGGGCCGGGGTGACGATTCTGGCGCTGTCCGCGCTGCGCCTGTTGTGGCGCCTGGGGCACCGGCCGCCGCCCGACGTGCCGATGCCGGCCTGGCAGGCCAAGGCGGCGCACCTGACGCATAGGCTGTTCTACCTGTTGTTTTTTGCCGTGCCGCTGGTCGGCTGGGCCTACAGTTCGGCGGCCGGGTTTCCGGTGGTCTGGTTTGGCGTGCTGCAGCTGCCTGATTTTGTGCCGGTGCACAAACCGCTGGCCGAGATCCTCAAAGCCACGCACGGCAACCTGGCCTTTGCACTGGCCGGCCTGGTGCTGCTGCACGTGGCCGGCGCCGTCAAGCACCAGTTCATCGACCGCGACGGGCTGATCCGCCGCATGGGCTGGGGCGCGCGTTGAGCCGGCCTGGCGTTTTTTTGCTGCAACTCCACCCAGGACACCCGATGCCCCGTTTGATGATGTTGCTGGCCACCACGCTGGCCGGCCCGGCGCTGGCCCAGCAGGTGCTGCCGGCGCAGAGCGAGATCGGCTTTGTCAGCAAGCAGATGGGCGTGCCGGTGGAGGGCAAGTTCAAACAGTGGACGGCGGCCATCAGCTTCGACCCCAAAAAACCCGAGGCCGGCAAGGTGGGCTTCACCATCCAGACCGGCAGCGCCAGCTTTGGCTCGGCCGAGACCGACGCCGAGGTGCCCAAGGCGGCCTGGTTCAATGTCGCCAAGTTTCCGCAGGCCAGCTTCCAGAGCAGCAGTATCAAGGCGCTGGGCGGCGGCAAATTCGAGGTGCGCGGTGCGCTGCTGATCAAGGGCGACACGCACCCGGTGGTGGTGCCGGTGAGCCTGGTGCAAACCGGCGCGGCCAGCACGGCCACCGGCAGCTTCACCATCAAACGGCTCGACTTCAAGATCGGTGACGGCGAATGGGCCGACACCTCGATGGTGGCCAATGACGTGACCGTCAAATTCAAACTCGCGCTCAGCGGCATGGCGCCGCTGTGAGCTTTGCCATGCCACCCGGTTTTCTCCGGGTTGCGCCCTGTTCCATCCACCCCTGCCAGAAAGCCCCCACCATGATCCGCAGCACCCTCGTCGCCACCACCCTGGCCGCTGCCGCCCTGGGCGCCCAAGCCCAGTCGGCCATTTACGCCATCGACCCGACGCACACTTTTGCCACCTTCGAGATCCAGCATTTCGGCACGTCCACCAACCGGGGCCGGTTCGACAAGAAAAGCGGCATGGTCACGCTGGACAAGGCCGCCAAGACCGGCAAGGTGGAGATCACGCTGGAGACCGGCTCGATCAACACCGGCACGACCAAATTTGACCAGCACTTGCAGAGCAAGGATTTTTTCAACGCCACTGAGTTCCCGACCGCCAAGTTTGTCAGCGACAAGTTCAGCTTCAACGGCGACAAGGTGACTGAGGTCAGCGGCCTGCTCACGCTGCTGGGCAAGACCAACCCGGTGGTGCTGAAAGCCACCAACTTCAACTGCTACATGCACAACATGCTGAAGGTCGAAGTCTGCGGCGGTGATTTTGAGACCACCGTCGTGCGCAGCCAGTACGGCATGGTCTGGGGCCTGAACTTCGGCTTCTCCGACAACGTGCGGCTGCTGGTGCAGGTCGAGGCCATCAAGCAGCCTTGAACGGGCGGTAAACAAGCGGCGCGCGCGGGGTGACGCGGGTGCGGCCCAGGTTGTCAGCGGGCAGGTTTGGGGTGCTGCTGCGCGCCGCCAGCGGGCGGTGCTGGGCGGTTGCCATCGGGGCCCTGGCGGGTGCCGGCGGTGCGCCGGCCGCACCGCTGGCCTACACGCTGGATCCATCGCACAGCTTTGTCACCTTCGAGTTGCTGCACTTCGACACCGCCACGATCCGCGGCCGCTTCGGCCCGCTGGCCGGCGACGTGCTGCTGGACCGCGACGCCCGCACCGGCCGGGTGCAACTGGTAATCGACACGGCGGCGGTCAGCACCGGCCTGACAGTGCTCGATGCCCGGGTGCGGCAGGACGACATGCTGGCGGTGGCCGCGCACCCCCAGGCCTACTTCGTCGCCGAGCGCTTTGAGTTCAGCCCGCAGGGCGGCGTGGTGGCGCTGACGGGGGAGTTCACATTGCGTGGCCAGGGCCAGCCGCTGCGGCTGGTGGCGCAGCGCTTTCGCTGCTACTTTCAGCCGCTGATCCGGCGTGAGGTGTGCGGCGGTGATTTTGAGGCCGAGTTCAACCGCAGCAGCTTTGGCATCACCCACAGCCTGCCGTTTGTGGGTGACGCGGTGCGGCTGAAGATCCAGGTCGAGGCGGTGCGGCAGTCGCCTTGACGGTCGCCGCGATGGTCGCCGTGACGGCGGCCTGTCGGCAGGGTTTGCGGCTGGTGCCGCTGGCCGGCCGGTGCGTCGCACTGGCGGCGTGGCCCGGCCCGGCCCTGCGTACAGTGCAGCGCATCGCCCCATCGCTTGCGCAACCGGCCCGCCCCTGTCCCCATGACCCCTGACAACGCCCAACGCTGGCCGACGCGCTGGCAGCGCCTTGCAGCCGCCAGCGTGCGGGCTTTTCACGGCTACGCCAACTGGCTGATCGGCATCACCTGGCGCCGGTTCATCGTGCTGTCGGTGCTGCTGCTGATCGTCACCGGCCTGCTGCAAAACATCCCGCCGTTCAGCTGGACGTACACCAGCACGCTCAACCTGCCGACCGAGCTGCCGACCGACCTGCCGACCATCCTCATCGATGCACCGCCCGCGCCGCCCGCGCCGCCCGCGCCGCTCAACCTCGGCGCACCGACCGGCGCACCGACGGGCGCACCGACGGGCGCGTGGGGCAATCAACCCGCGCCGATCCAGACCGCGCAGGTAGAGGAACCGAACACCCAGCCCGGGCAGCTGCAGGCAACGGGTCCATCGGAAGAGCGCAAGAGCAGCCGCGCGGTCACCGGGCTCGTGATCGGTGGCGGCCTGGTCGTGCTCAGCGTGATCCTGTGGGCCGAAGCCGGCTCCGTCCAGGGCGACATCAACAGCGCTCCGACGAACACGCCCGCGGACTTCGCGCATCTCAAGGATCTCGAGTCTTCGGGCGACACCTATTCCGGCCTCGGCAACCTGTGCCTCCTCGGCGGCCTGGTCGTCGGCGGCATCAGCGGCTACTTCTTCTACAAAGACTCCAAGGCTCGTCACTCCGGCGCTCAGGCGCGCATCACGCCGACGCTGTTCGATCATGGTGCGGGAATCTCGTTTACCTACGGAGGCCTGCCGTGAAGTTCGCATTGACTAGCGTCGCGTTGCTCGTTGTCATGTTCGCGGTCGCGACGAGCTGTTCGATCACCAAGAAGAGCGGTGATTACGCATGCACCACCTCGGCCGACTGCAACTCCGGTCGCGAGTGTAGCGAAGGCTTCTGCGTGCTCCATGGCACGTCGATCGATGCCTCGCAGCAGCCGATCGATGCCAGGTCCAACATCGACGGTGGCGGGAGCAACAGCTGCCCGTCGGCGTGCACATCGTGCAGTGGCAGCGGCACGATCAAGACCTGCACGATCGATTGCGCCGCGAGCGGCACGTGCGGCCAGAAGGTCACGTGCCCCGCCGGCTACATCTGCGACGTGAAGTGCAACATAGCGGGCGCGTGTACCAAGGGCGTGGCGTGCCCCGCGACGGGCGCGTGCAACGTGACGTGTAGCGCGAACGGCTCTTGTACCGGTGGCACCAGTGGCGTGACCTGCGGCACCGGCAAGTGTGACGTCCAGTGCAGCGGTCAGAGCAGCTGCAAGGACGTCACGTGCGGCGCGTCGTGCGCATGCGACGTGACCTGCACGGGTCAGAACAGCTGCGGCCTCCAGAACGTGAGCTGCACGTCAAACGCATGCCGCAGCGGCGCTGGCGGCGCCTGCTCGTCGACGGTGAACCCGGACGTTTGCGACACCTGCCCGTAACTAAATTAGCGGCGTCGAGCCTACCGTGTCGAAACTGCGAATCGCAGCGGCCCCCGACCAATCATGTTCGTCGCGGAGCCACAGCCCGCTCTGTACCTCTGTGGCTTTGTGGCAGTCCCCCTCGCTGCGTCAGCGCTTGTACGTCGTGGAGTTGAACCACCACTCGGCTTCGACTCCTAAAAAGTGCACCCACGGATGGCCGTGCCGCGGATCATCGGGCACGTAGAGATCGAGCGCACCCTCGTTGAGACGCGCACCGCGGTAGAGCAACCGGATCTGCGGGCGGTCATAGCCCGACGGTCCCATCGGCGAGTACACGAGCATCGGCGCGATCTGGAACACGGCCGGATCTTCCGCCTTCAGCGTGATCGCGTTGAGCCCCTTTGGAAACCGCGCTTGGTACGAGAGATCCGCGCCGGCGAAGAAACCGTGCGCGAGCTTCGCGAGCGGGCGCACGTCGAGCGCGTACTCCCACCCATTGTTCACGTCGTTGTCCTGACCCGTCGCATCCGTGAAGTTGCGAGTCAAGAAGCCGACCATGAGGTTACCGAGCGCGTGATCGTAGTTGCCGGCGATGCCGAACGAAAACTCGCTCGCCTTGCTCGTCTTCAGATCCGGCCCGAACGTCGTAGGTGGTGCGAGCTCGTCGAACGATGCGAGGCCCGAAGCGTAACGCACGAACAGGTTTACGTGACGGCGGAACTTCGACTCCGCCGGCTCGAAGCCATACAGGCTGAGCTCCGCGCCGATCAAATACCCACCATCTGAAGGCAGCGCCTGGAACGTCCCGTCGCCGCGCTTGTACGTGCCCGAGGGCAGCTCGTGGATCTCGCCGTGGATCTTGCCCTTGACCGAGAGATTGCCGGGGCCGTTGTCGCGGATGTACGCGACCGAGCCGCTCGCGACAACCCGCTGGCGGTTGAGCTGCGTGACCGTGGTCGCGCCCTGTGCGGGATCCTGGACGCTGATCGTCTGATACTGGAACGGCACGTTCAGCCGGTTGAGTCCCCCCGCGACGGCGAGCTCGAGCCCGTCGTGGCCTTCACCGTGCGTCGCGAGCGTCGCGAGCGTCGTTCGATACAACAACCCTGCGCCGACCGTGTTCTGATCGTCGAGCGGCCAGTAGTCGAGCAGGTAGATATCGTCGCCGCGATACATCCGCGAACCTGCCCACATGCTCAGGTCTTTCGTGACCTGCGCGTCGAGGTACATATTGCGAAGCGCGGGATGCGCGTCGAACTCACCGGTGTCGTGGAACAACGTGCCGTCGAACGCGAGCGTGATGACAGGGCGGATCTTGTAGCCCTCCTCGGTCGTGAAGCCGTACGAGGTATCGAGCTCGAGGTAGCTGTCTTCGACGACGCGAGGGGAGTGCGCGACGATCGCGATGCGCTCGGGCTTGCCGCCGTGAAGATCGTCGCCCGCGATCACGCGGCCGTACGAACCGAATCGAAAGCCCTTGTCCGGATCATCGGCAACGACCGGGGCCGAGGCCGGCGGATGTGCCCCTTGCGGTGCGGGCACGACTTCGACAGTCGACGGCACCCGGTCGAGCGGCGAGCTCGTCGGTGGCGTACCCTCGGGCGGAGGATCGACCGAGGGCGACGGCGTCGCGATCGGTGGATCAGATGACTCCGGCTGCGCGTACGCGTCGTGTGCGCAAAGAGCGAAGATTACTGCCGGCCACGTTCGCATCGCGCGGCGCACACGAGCACGAAGCGTGCCCGCACCGCAACGGGTGTTGGGCCCGTTTGGCAGATGATCCGCTCGCTGCTTGTTGCCTTCGGCAACGCGAGCTAGCGCGCTGACTTCTTCGTCTTGCGGTGCGCCTTCTTGTGCTTGCGCGCCTTGTGCTTGGTCTTGTGCTTGGAGGGCTTCGCCGTCTTAGTGCCGGCTTCGGCCGAAGGCTTTTCTCCCTCGGTCGGAGGCGCCTTTTTCACCACCTCGAACTTGTTGTCCGCGGCGGCTTTCGACGCCTCGGCCGGCGTGGCCGGCGCATGTTCGGCGGGCATCGGATCGGCTGGTTGCGGCTCGTCCGCGAACGCTACGCCACCGAGCAGGGACACCACGATCAGCGAGCTGAAAATCCCACGCATCATGATGGCATCACTACAGCATTCCGGGATCTGTGGGCAAGATCCTGGGGACTCGCCGGCGACCCGTGTTGCCGTTAGCAACGCTCGATGCGTTGCTCGGCTTTGTACGGCTCCAAGTGGCCGTACCGTCAGGGCTCTGGGTCGACGGGATCGCCCCACCCGCTGGTACGACTCTTGATGTCGCCTCAGCCGTGCGTTTTGCCCTCCTCGCCGTCCTCGCCACCCTCGCCGGCTGTCCGTCGACGCAGAACCCGCATAATGGTGATGTGGATGGTGGTGTCGGGAGTGGCGACGGAGGCGTCGTCGCCGCCTGCCCGCCAGTTCCGACCTGCGCGACGACGATCAAGTTCACCGGCACCGCGAGCACGGTCTCGCTGATGGGTGACTTCGCCGCGGACGGTTGGACGACCGGGCTCACGATGACCAAGAGCGCGGATGGCAGCTTTTCGGTCGACGTCCCCGCAAACGATTCCCAGGTCATCGTCTACAAGTTCAAGGTCGACGGCACGAACTGGATCAGCGACCCCGCCAACACGCGCAAGAGCCCCGATGGGTACGGCGCGTTCAACTCGGTGGTCCGGGTCGATTGCGATCACTGCTTGGCGCGCCCCGCGATCGATTGGCGCGATGCGGTGATGTACTTCGTGTTCGTCGATCGGTTCTACGACGGCAACACGGCGAACGATGCGCAGGTCGCGGGCGTCGACTTCCCCGGTAATTATCAAGGCGGCGATTTTGCCGGCGTCCAGCAGAAGATCGAGAGCGGCTACTTCGCGGACCTCGGCGTCAATACGCTCTGGATCACGTCGCCGATCGACAATGCCGACAACGCGAACCCCGGCGCCGATGGCCACAATTACTCCGGGTATCACGGCTACTGGCCAAAGAATCTCGAGCTCCCCGAGTCGCACTTCGGCACCGATGCCGAGCTCAAGGCGATGGTCGACACCGCGCACGCGCACGGCATGCAGGTCCTCATCGACTACGTGATGAATCACGTGCACGCGACGAGCCCCGTCTACATCGCGCATCCCGATTGGTTCAACCCGA
Source organism: Kofleriaceae bacterium (assembly GCA_043759355.1). Taxonomy (GTDB): domain Bacteria; phylum Myxococcota_A; class Polyangia; order Haliangiales; family Haliangiaceae; genus JABFXX01. The sequence goes on along the minus strand of JAYVLQ010000106.1, from coordinate 61,510 downwards.
ACTCCAACGGTCGCGGCGGCAACTGCATATGCGGCGATGGCTGCGACTGGGATACCGATCGCAAGGTCTGCTGGTTCGATACATTTCTCCCGGACTTCAACTTCGCGAATCCGGCTGCACGCAAATACAGCATCGATAACGCGATCGCGTGGGCGAAGCGCACCGGCGTCGATGGCTTTCGCCTCGATGCAGTCAAACACATCGAGACCGCGTGGCTGACCGATCTGCGTGCCCGCGCCGATGCCGAGCTCGCGTGGGATCAACCGTTCTACCTGGTCGGCGAGACGTTCGATGGCGATCGTAACCTGATCAAGTCGTACGTCGACAAGGTGACGATGCTCGACGGCCAGTTTGATTTTCCCGAGCGAGGCCAGGTGCTCGCGACGCTGCTGCGCCGCGATGGCGTGATGAGCGATCTCGTCGGCTTCCTCGATTCGAACGACGGCTTCTACGGCCCGAACGCCGTGATGTCGACGTTCCTCGGCAATCACGACGTGCCGCGATCGATCGAGCTCGCCCTCGATTCGCCGATGTTCGGCGCGTGGGATGGCGGCAAGAACCTCGCGTGGAGCGGGCAGCCGACGTTGCCGCTGACCTCGTCGCCGTTCCAGCGGATCGCGACCGCGTGGGCGCTCGTTATGACGATGCCGGGCCTGCCGATGATGTACTACGGCGACGAGATCGGGCTCCCGGGAGCGGGCGATCCGGATAATCGCCGCTTCATGCAGTGGGCGGGCTACACCACCGACCAGACCTGGTTGAAGAGGCAGCTTTCTGCGCTGATCAAGATGCGCGGGGCGCACGCTGCGACTCGGCGCGGCACGCGCACGACGCTGTATGTCGGCACCGACACGTTCATCTACAAGATGACGACGAACGGCGACACGGTGTTCGTCGCGATCAACCGCGGCGACAGCCCGCAGCCGGCGAACGGCTTGCCGAGCGGGACCTACGACGACCTGCTCGGCGGTGCGCAGCAAGCCGGCACCATCACGATCCCGGCCCGGACCGCGCTCGTCCTCGCGGCGCACTGATCACCGACTGTGCGGCGCCTGGATCTCCTGCCCTGCCGGCGGCGAATAGCCCTACAGCCCGGCGCGGGCCCGTGCTACGCGGTAGCGATGCGGTTCGTTGTGTCCTTACTCCTGGCTGTGGCTGCGTGCCACAGCGAACCTGCTACCCACCATCCCGCCGAGGGTGAAGTGCCGCCGCTGCCGCCTGCCTCGGGCACGCCGGTCGGCTACCTGCTCGATTCGTCGACGGAGCTCAAGCTTCGCCCCGAGCAGCTCGAGAAGCTCCAGAAGATCGATACCTCGCTCGTCGCCGAGAATGCGGATATCGACGTCCAGCTGCGCCAGATCGAGAAGCCAGCGCCCGAGGAGCAAATCTCGCCGCAGGAATCCAAGGCCGGAAAAAAGGCCGAACGCCGCAACATGGCGCCCGGCTCGTCGGTCGCGGGCAATGCCGATTCGGCCAAGCTCCACCGGATCCGCGACAGCAACGACAAGCTCGCGCTCAAGACCGCGTGGTCACTGCTCGATCCGGACCAGCAGACCATGGCCAAGAAGGTGCTCGAGGATCGCGGCCTCGAAGTGCCCGGCGACAAGAAGGGTCCACAGGCGCCCGACGAAGCGGGCCAGCCCGTGCCCGGCATGGAGCCGTAGCCTCTAGATCGCAGCGCGGGCGTGACCTATGGTCGCCGCCGTGCGCACCCACTTCGTCGCGGCCACGCTCCTCCTTCTCGCTGCTTGTTCGACGAAGGAACCGCCGCCGGCGCCACCGCCACCGCCACCGCCATCGACGGTCGATCCTGCGAAAGCTGCGAGCGGCAAGCTGATCGCCGAGGCCACGCAGTTCGTCAAGGACGCCGATCCGAAGCTGCGCAAACTGCTCGTCGATGCGTCGCTCGCCGAGTGGACGAACGAGACCGACATCACGAAGGAGCACGAGGCCGCGACCGCAAAGGCGAGCGAGATCCAGAGCGTCGAGATCACGAAGATGGTGAAGGCCGCGCGGAAATTCGATTCGATCCTCGACAAGCTCGATCCCGATACGAAGCGCCAGCTACTGCTGTTGAAGTTTCAGGCCCAGCCCGCGCCCGATGACGCGAAGCAGGCGACCGAGCTCGCGACGACCGCGGCCGCGATGCAGTCGACGTACGGCAAGGGTGTCTGTGTCGTGACGAACGGCAAGGAGACTTGCCGGGACATCGAGTTTTACGGCAAGGCACTCGAAGCAAACCGTCATCCCGCCGAGCTCCTGAAGACCTGGAAGTCGTGGCACGACTCGGTCGGTCACGCGGAGCGCGATCTGTTTTCGAAGTACGTCGGCCTCGCGAACGAAGGTGCCAAGGCGATCGGCTTCAAAAATGTGGCCGAGCTCTGGCAAGCAAACTACGACATGCCGTCCGCCACGTTCGCACCCGAGGTCGATCGGCTGTGGAACCAGGTCAAGCCGCTCTACACGCAGCTGCATTGCTACGCGCGGCGCAAGCTCAACACGATGTACGGCGATGCGGTCGTGCCAAAGACCGGCCCGATTCCGGCGCACCTCTTCGGCAACATGTGGGCGCAGTCGTGGGAGTACCTCTATCCCGAGCTCGAGCCATTCAAGGGCGTGGCGCCGATCGATGTCACGCCGGCACTCGCGAAGAGCTACGACGCGCAGAAGATGGTGCGGATGGGCGAGGCCTTCTACACGTCGCTCGGCTTCGAACCCCTCCCGCAGACGTTCTGGGAGCGCTCGCTGTTCACCAAGCCCGCGGGTAAAGATGTCGTCTGCCACGCGAGCGCGTGGGACGTCCAGTTCAACGACGATCTACGCATCAAGATGTGCATCAAGCCGCAGCAGGAGGATCTCTGGGTCATCCATCACGAGCTCGGCCACGACTTCTACTTCCAGCACTACTTCCAGCTGCCGATCCTCTATCAAGCGGGCGCGAACGACGGCTTCCACGAAGCGATCGGCGACACGATCCAGCTGTCGATGACGCCGGAGTACTTGAAGACGAAGGGCTTGATCGACAAGGCCGACAAGAACGACAAGGCGACGATCAATCAGCAGATGAAGGTCGCGCTCGAGAAGGTCGCGTTCCTGCCGTTCGCGGTGATGGTTGATAAGTGGCGCTGGGACGTGTTCTCCGGCGCGGTCACACCCGAGAAGTACAACGAGCACTGGTGGCAGCTCAAGCAGCAGTACCAAGGTGTCTCGGCCCCCGAGCCGCGTGCCGCGACGGACTTTGATCCGGGCGCGAAGTATCACGTCCCCGCGAACGTGCCGTACATGCGCTACTTCCTCGCCGATATCCTGCAGTTCCAGTTTCACCGCGCGCTCTGCAAGAAGATCGGCTTCACCGGTCCGCTCGACGAGTGCACGATCTACGGCAACAAAGATGCGGGCGCGGCGTACGGCAAGATGTTGTCGCTCGGCGCTTCCAAGCCGTGGCAGGACGCACTCGAGCAGCTGACTGGTCAGCGCGAGATGGATGCGACGGCGATCTTCGAATACTTCGCGCCGCTGCAGAAGTGGCTCGAAGACCAGAACAAGGGCCAAGCCTGCGGCTGGTGAGTCCGCCGGTCGGCGAACTTTAGTCCCAGGCTAGGCCAAGCGTCTCCACGAGGCCGAGTGACCTGACTAATGGACTTGCCGCCCGGATCGTAACTGCTGGATCTCACGAGGATCTGCAGCCCGTGCCTCTGGCATCTGCGCTGCACTATGGTGCTGCATCCATCCTCGAACCTCACGGAGATTCACTATGAGCATGACGTTCAAGACCTTCGGCTTCGCTTTTATCCTCGCACTCGGCGCCGCGGCGTCGGGATGCGCTGCGGACATGGTCGGAACCGGTGATGACAGCGGTAGCGGCGCCGGCAGTGGTGGCGGTGGCGGTGGCGGTGGCGGTGGCGGTGGCGGTGGCGGTGGCACGCTCGACGCGACCGGCACGTACAAGATGGCCAGCTCGTTCGACCTCGCGACCAACGTTCCGGGCACGGTCGGCGTCGTCGTCAACGACATCATCGACGCGACGGACTCGTCGGACGATCCGACGCACTGGGTCCTCGACCAAATCGTCGCGCAGATGCCGAGCGGCACCGCGAAGACGCTGCTCCAGGGTGCGATTCCGTTCGTCTCGGGTTACCTGAACGACCGCGTGCTGCAGTGGGCGCCGGACTTCGTCACGACGATGGTCCAGGTCGGTAACGACTTCGGTCAGATCACGAAGAAGTTCGGTCTCAACGAAACGCTCGCGGTCACCGGCTCGGGCGCGGCGTACACCGCGACGCGCACCGCGATCGGCGCGCACTTCGCGGTCGACAACCAGACGTTCGACCTCTCGTTCTCGGCGTACAACGTCGCGAACGTCGTCGTTCCGAACGTCGGCATCACGATGGATTCGAGCGGTGGCCTCGCCATCGCCGACCACAAGATGCCGCTGCCGTACGGCGGCATCATCCACATGGGCCTCGACGCCGCCATCATCCCGATGGTCGACTCGAACGCGCACAACCTCGGGCAGCTGCTCGCTGACAAGATCGACTGCGCAGCGGTCGGCTCGTACATCGACACCGCGGTCAGCAACCAGTTCGGCTTCAGCGTCGGCGCTGGCGTATTCACGACGGCGTGCACCGGTGGCCTCAACGCGGGCGCCAACCTGATCTACTCGAAGATCGACGCGGTCAGCGCGACCGCGCTCGAGTTCGACGTGACCGGCACCGCGCAGGCGGCTGACACCAACCACGACTACAAGGTCGACGCGCTCAACGCCGGCAAGTGGGCGGGCACGCTCTCCTACTCGGGCACCCCCGCCCCGCTCGCACTCGCCACGTTCACCGGCGCGCGCATGTAATACGGTTCGACAACGCGGATGGTGAGTCCATAGCGTCGAAGATGGCTGGCCAAGCCCGGGAATTCTCCCGGGCTTGGTTTTTTTCGGCCGACCCATCCACCCAAATCGATGGGGTGGCCACAACCAAGGATATATGAGCTCCGTGTCGCTACGAATCCTGGGTCTGATGGCGCTGCTCTTGACCTGCTGCGGGCCAAAGGCCGGGATCAGCGAGGTCCGCATGGCGAACGCCCCATCGCGCGACGCGACATGCGCGCTCGAGCTGGTCCAGGTCGACATCACAGCGGTGACGTTCAACCAGCAATGGGAGGTCCTCGGCGACGTGACGCTCGCCGACCACAGCGTGCAGGACCCGAGCGCGAGGGAGAATCGCGAGCTGGTGCGGCCTCGCGCGTGCGCGATGGGCGGCACGGCGGTCGCGAACGCGATCGGCGCCACCAACACCAACCAGGTCGGTCAGCAAGCGAGCGGCGTCAGCTACATGGTGCTGCGCCCGAAGACGTTTGCTACGCAGCCCACGGCGTTCTGATGCGCGCGTTGATCGTGCTCGTGATCGCGGCATGTACGCCGACGATCTTGCGCAACGATGCGAAGCCGACCACGACCAATTATTCGATCGCGAGCGATGGCGCGCGGCTGGAGCGCTACTCGCGAATCACGAGGTTCACGACTCCCGTCGAGCTCGAGTCGCGCTTGGCGTTTGGACCCGATACCGCGAGCTGGGCGCGTGCGTACGAGAGCGCGCAGCACGCACCGCCACCCGATGCGCCATTCGTGATCTTCAACGCGAAGCTCCCGCCCGGCGCCCGTCTCGACGGCGACGTACTCGTGCTCGCCGAGCAAGCGCCGTACGTGGTGTTTGCTCGCTTCGACCTCGGCTATCAAGCGGCGGGCGCCCCGCGCGCGAGCGAGCTCGGCGACGACCTCGCGCGGCTCGCTCACCTCGCGCGAGCGGACGCGCTCGTCCTCGAGACCCGCTCGTTCGCGGACAGCGATCTGCGCGTCCAGTATGTCACCGGCTACATCCTTCAGCGTCGCGCCGAGCCGGCAGCTCCGGCGGTGTCCCGCCACCAGGCGCGGCTCGAGTATCGCGGCGAGTCGTGTGCGAGTGGCTCGGCGCTCGAGCACGAGATCGCGGCGCGCCTCGGCTATGCACCGTGGACTGACAATGCCCCGCAGGTCATCCACGCGGAGGTTCGCCACGAACCTGATGGCTTCCACGCGACGCTGACAACCGAGATCGCGAGGACCGCGACGGCGAAGCGCACGTTGTCGGCGCGAACGTGCAAGCTCGTCACCGATGCACTGATCACCGTGATCGTGATGCAGCTCGACAGCGCCGATGCGCGGTACGATTGACCGCGTGTTCGCATCCGACAACGTCGAGAAGGTGATCAGGCACCTTCTGCGTTTCGGGTCGTCGCGGCCAGACGCCGAGGACCTCGCACAGGAGGCCCTGCTCGTCGCGTGGAAGAAGCGCGACGAGATCGATCCCGAACGTTCGCTCGATGCGTGGCTCTATGGCATCGCGCGCAACGTGTTTCGAAACCACGTCCAGAAGCGCCGGCTCGAACCGCTGCCCGACTCGGCGCTCGAGCAGCCCGCCAGCGGCGAGCTGAGCGACGTGCTCGCGGTGCGCCGCGCGCTGCACGCGTTGCCGGAATCGCAGCAGGACATCGTGATCCTCCACGAGTTCGAGGGTTACACGCTGAAGGAAACGGCCGCATCGCTGGCAGTCCCGTTCGACACCGCGAAGGATCGGCTCCGACGCGCGCGCTCGACTTTGACAGCGGCACTCGGAGATGACCTCGACCGCGCGGTCGGCATGGAGCGAGGCGAAACGCGCCGGACGGCGAAGATCGTGGTCGCATCGGTGCTTGCCGCCACGCTCGCGAGCATCGGTCGATCGACGTCGGTCGCCGCCGCCCCGTGGGTCGGCGCCGCCAAGATCATCGCGTTGCTCGCGGGCGGTGCCGTGATCGCGCTGGGGACCGAGCGCTGGCTGCGTACGCGACCGTGTCCCCGCCGCCCGCGATCGCGAGCCCAATGGCGGTCGTGATCGACACCGCTCCGATCGCGCCACCAGATGCTGCGTTCGCATTCGCGAGCGATGCCGCGGCCGTGCACGCAACGCAACCGGCGACCGAGGCGGAGCTGATCGAACGCGCGCGCACCGCCTTCCGGAGGCGCGACCTCGATGCCGCTGCTGCCGCGACCGCCGAGCACGCGCGCCTGTATCCGCGGGGCCAGCTCGCCGAGGAGAGCGACCTGCTCGAGATCGAGCTCGATCGCGCGCGCGGACGCACCACGGAGATGAAGGCGCGGATCGATCGATTTCACGCCGCCTATCCAGAGAGCGCCCACCGCGCGGCGATCGACGCACTCGAGACACCCTGAGCGATGACGCGAACCGGCTTGCCGACGAACGCGCCGTACGCGGCAGCGGCCCGCGCGAAGCCCTTCGGCAGCTTTCCGAATGGCGCGCATCGATCGCGGCCACGATCTTCGAGATGAACATGCCGTTGCCGCCGAGCACGATCGCATCGGCATGCTCCGCCGTCAGCGTGCAGCCGCGGTCCTCGTAGCTGTAGATCAGCTCGTCAAAGCCGTGGAGCCCGGGCACCAGGACCTCGGCATGGATTTCGGGTGTGCGCGGATCCATGAAGTAGGTCGACTTGTAGACCGCGAGCTCGGGTTTCGCATGCTCGACGCGAGTGGCATGCGCAGGCCGATCGCCCACTTCGCGCCCGGAAGATCTTGCGCCTCGATGGCGAGCCACCAGCGAACGGCCTCGATCGGCGCCTGCAACGTGCTGCCGATCAAGCGCAGCGCGGCCATCCGCAGGCGCGACCTCGTTCAAAACTTCTCGCGATTCTCGGCGGGCCGATTCTTGCGTTCGAGCTCGCCATTGACAAAGCCGCCGATGACGAGCGCGATCGTCGAGACGTAGAACCACAACATGATCACGATCAAGCTACCGAAGGCGCCGTAGACCGAGGCGTACGAAGCAAAATGATCGACCCAGACCGACAGCGCCCACGACACCACGATCAACAACACTGTCGCGAGCCCGGCACCGGCCCAGATGTGGCGCACGGTCCCCGCGGGTCGGGGCGAAGGCGCGACACGATACATCGTCGCGAGCGTTACGAGCACGAGCCCGAGCAACAGCGGCCAGCGCAGATAACGCACGAGGTGGTAGCCCCTGAAGCCCATCGCCCGGACGACCGTCGGCAACGCGATCAAGATCGCGAACATCACGACGAGCCCGAGCAGGGTCAGCAGCCCCATCGCGATCGTCATGCCGAGCTTCTTCAACGCCGAGCGGTGCTCGTGCACGCCGTACGCGCGGTTGAGTGACACGATCAGCGAGCGCGCCGAGCTCCGGGCGCTGATCACAGCGCCCACCAGGCTGCCCGCGATCTGAAAGCCAAGCACCCCGTGATTTTCCTTCGCGATGCGCTGGAGCTGGCTGGTGATGAACTCGAGCACTTGCGCCGGCATCACCGAATCGAGGCCCTTCAAGTGGCGCTGGATCTCGGCCGGATCCACGGCAAGGCCATAGATCGCTACCACCGCAGCGAGCGCGGGCACGGTCGCGATGATCGCGAACATCGCCGTTCCCGCGGCAAGCACCGGCATCTCACCGAGCAAGGCCTCGCGCGCCGCACGCAACCAGCGCGCCGGGCCGCTAGCGCTGGTCTTCAACCAGCTCACGAGCTGCTTCCAGGTACTCACCGCCTGCTACGGTACATGAGCCCGATGATCGACAGCCACTGCCACCTCGACCTTGCGGCGTTCGACGCCGATCGCGACGAGGTCCTCGCGCGCGCGTGCGCCGCAGGCGTGATCGGCATTCTGGTCCCGGCGATCCGGCCGAGCACCTGGCCGGCGTTGAAAGAGCTCGCATGGCTCGACCTGCCGCGAATCGCGCTCGGTATCCATCCGCAGATCGTTCCCGACCTCAACCCCGGAGAGCTCGCGGTGACCGAGGACGAGCTCGCGAGCCAGGCGGTTGCCCTGCCCGCGCTCGCGATCGGCGAGTGCGGTCTCGATGGCGCGACCGCGATGCCGGAGCTCCAGGAATCGCTGTTGCGCATGCAGATCCGCGTCGCGCGTCAATTGATGCGCCCGATTGTTGTCCACTGCTTTCGCGCGCACGACCGGCTGCCGAAGATCCTCCGCGAAGAGAAAGCGCACGAGTGTGGTGGCGTGATGCACAGCTATTCTGGTGGCGCGGAGCTCGTATCGGTCTATCGCGACCTTGGATTTTCGTTCTCGTTTGCCGGTCCGGTGACGTACCCCAATGCGCGCAAGCCACTCGAGGCGCTGCGGGTCGTGCCGGACGACCTGCTGCTCGTCGAGACCGACGGGCCCGATCAAGCGCCGACCAGCCATCGCGGCCAGCGCTCCGAGCCAGCGTATCTGCCCGAGATCGTGGCGGCGGTCGCCGCGGCCCGCGATGCCGACCCGACCCGAATCGCCGAGATCACCGAATTCAACGCCCGCCGCATGTTCAAAGCCTGGAACTGGCCGCCTCGCTGACCATATGAAAGAAACCTCGCGACCAAACAGCGGCGTACGCCGGCCGGGTCACGAAGGTGAAGACGGTTTCTCCCAGAACACCTCCGCTTCTCCTGGCACCGCTCCGGGGTTGATTTTCCGCCTGGCACCGCTCCGGGGTTGGGCCAGAACCTCTCGGCCAGAACCTCTCCGGCGTTGGGCCAGAACCTCTCCGGCCAGAACCTCTCCGGCGTTGATTTTTCATGCGCCGTCTCCTGGCACCGCTCCTCCTGGCACCGCTCCGGGGTTGCTGGCACCGCTCCGGGGTTGATTTTCAAAAGGGCGGAACCTCTCCGGGGCCGGAACCTCTCCGGGGCCGGAACCTCTCCGGGGCCGGAACCTCTCCGGGGTTGGGCCGGAACCTCTCCGGGGCCGGAACCTCTCCGGGGCCGGAACCTCTCCGGGGCCGGAACCTCTCCGGGGTTGATTGCTCCATCGCTCACCCGAACCAGCACGTATTGCGCCATCGATCTCCCGAACCAGCCCGGAGTTGACCGGCTTTCGGTTCACCAGCGTCCGACACCCGGACGGTCTAAAGCGAAACCCGGACAAAGCGATTCGAAACTGGATTGATCTCGAATAGCTACGCCTGGCACTCAAAATGCTCGAGCCGACTGAATGACGCTTCCGCGGCAAGTGTTACCCAAAACGTTTTACCTTCTCACGCGGCGGTGCACCCAACGAATGTTTCTGCTCCTGCCCGATGAGGAGACCAACAACGCGTTTGTCTATTGTCTCGCGGAAGCGGCTGAGCGCTTCGCGATCGAGCTGATTGCGTCGCAACAGATGTCTAACCATCACCACACCGTGTTGTTCGATCGACAGGGCAGGGTCGTCGAATTCATGGCCCACTTTCACAAGATGCTTGCGAAGTGCCAGAACTCTTACCGGGGACGATGGGAGAACATGTGGTCGACCGAGCAGCCTTGCTTGGTCGAACTCGAAGAGAAGTCTGATGTCATCGACAAGATCGTCTACACCGCAACCAACCCGGTGCTCGACAATCTCGTGGAACGAGTCCACCACTGGCCAGGTGCCAAACTTGTCAAAGCGATGCTCCAGCAAGAACCGCTTCGCGCGCATCGACCAGCACATTTTTTCCAAGAAGACGGACTGATGCCTGAGACGGTCGAGCTCCGCTTCGTGATTCCACTGGAGCTTGGAGATGCCGCTGAAGTGATCGAGGAGGTTCGAAAGCTCATTGCCAAGACCGAGCAAGACGAGGCGAGAAAGCGCAGCGAACGAGGATCGCGAGTGTTGGGTCGGCGTGAAATCCTACGTCAGTCGTGGCGCGACTCGCCAACGAGCCGTGAACCACGTCGCAATCTCCGGCCGCGAGTCGCAGCACGGTCGAAGTGGCACCGGATTGCGGCGCTCGGCCGAAACGCTGAGTTCTTAAGCGCATATCGTGCGGCTCGGGCCGCGTGGCTGACAGCGAAGCCGATCTTGTTCCCAACTGGCACATATTGGTTGGCGCGCTTCGCGAATGCGCCCGTGTTCGAATTTTCGAACTAGGAGCAGATCAGGCAAGACCTTTGTCTCCGGTGGAGACGTCGTTGCGGCGTGGTCAATTTCTGCTGGCTTCTGCTTCCAGGAACACAGCCGTGTTGTGACCTTCTTGATGAAGTGCCAGGCGACGGCACCGTCCCGACCAAACAACTCCGGTCCGGTTGGACTCAACTCCGGTCCGGTTGGACTCGGTTGGACTCCGGTTGGGCTCCGGTCCGGTTGGTCCCCCCCGGTCGGTCCGGTCGGCTGTCCCGCCGGTCTCTGTCCGGCTGCTCAGTGCCACTTCCCGATTGACAGCGCGCCGTCGTCCAGAACAATGCGCCCATGACCACGCACCGGCGCTTCGATCGGGCAGCTCGCCTTCTCGGCGATGAGGGCATCGCCAAGCTCGCGCGTTCGACCGTCACAGTGTTTGGTGTCGGCGGCGTGGGCTCGTTCGCGGCAGAAGGCCTCGTCCGCTCGGGCGTCGGTCGAGTGATCCTCGTCGATTTCGATCGGATCTGCGTCACGAACGTGAACCGCCAGCTCCACGCGATGAAGGGCACGCTCGGCAAGTCCAAGGTCGAGGTGATGGCCGAGCGGCTGCGGATGATCAACCCCGACGCGGTGATCGAGACGCGCAACGAGTTTTACAGCGCGGAGACCAGCGCGCGCTTGCTGGTACCAGAGCCAGATGTGGTGATCGATGCGATCGATAACCAGACCGCGAAGATGCACTTGATCGCGACGTGCTTGCGCGAGCGGATCCGCATCGTGTCGGCGATGGGATCGGCCGCTCGGATCGATCCCACACAAGTGCGCACCGCGGACCTCTCCGAGACTCGGATTGATCCGTTCGCGCGCGCTCTGCGCCACAACCTGCGCAAGAAGTATGGCTTCGATTTCGGCAAACCGATCGGGGTGACCGCGGTGTTTAGCGAAGAGCCGCCGCTCGAGCCGTACGAGCTCGCGTACGATCACGATGGGTTTCAATGTGTGTGTCCCGGCGGCGAGAATGGGCTCAATGATTGCGACCATCGCAACCGCGTTGAAGGATCGATCGCATTCGTGCCTTCAGTTTTCGGCATGACCGCAGCATCGGTCGCCGTGAAAGTGCTTTCGGGCGTAAAGACCACCGCGCGCACGACCACGACCGCGCACGCTGTCGAAGCCTCGTGATCCGCGCGCTTGCTGTCATGTGCTCGATCGCGATCGGGGCGTGTCACGAGCCACCGGCGACGACGACTCTCGGGTCACCTGATGATCTCGCGGATTATCTCCGTACCGTCGCGGGCACGGAGACCGCGACGCGCACGCGTGAAGTCACCGGCTGGATCATCGACGAGACGACGTGGAGTCGCGATATCGTCGAGCCGTTTCGCTCGCTGTATCGCGAGTACGTCGGCTCGTTCGACTCCCAGGTGCCAGGCATGGTCTCACGGCTCGCATCGCTCGGGCCGGTGACTACGCGGCGCCACTTCGCCGGTGATCCGCGTGCCCTGCCCTCTCAGATCCGAACGCGTTGGGTAGTGCCGGTGCAGTTTCCGAGTGCGGTCGCCGAGCTCGGCGGTCAGCCGATCGAGGCGGTGTTCATCTACGATGGTGCGCATTGGCGCGCGCTGCTCGGGCTCGATCAAATCGTCGTCGCACATGTTGCGGCACTCGACCCCTCCTGCGCGAAGAAGCTCCAGCTCTCCGGCCCACCCGGACGCTGCACCGAAGTGGCGTGGCTCGTCGCGGATTCAGCGTTGCGCGCGCAGCCGGAACGTTTTGCTCACGCCTGCCAGCTGGCGAGCACGCTCTGTGGTAATTCCGTGCCATGACGATCGCAGTCGGTTCGAAGATTCCTTCCGTCACCATCAAGCAAGCCACCGCTGAAGGCGCTGGGGACGTCGATCCAGCGGCCCTGTTCGCCGGCAAAAAAGTCATCATGTTCTCGCTGCCCGGCGCTTACACGCCGACGTGCTCCCAGAAGCACCTCCCAGGCTACGTCACGGAGTTCGATGCACTCAAAGCCAAGGGCATCGATCTCGTCGCGTGCCTATCGGTGAACGATGCGTTCGTGATGGGCGCGTGGGCAAAGGAGCACGATGCACTCGGCAAGATCGTGATGCTCGCCGACGGCGCTGCGGAATTCTCGAAGGCGCTTGGTATCGACGTCGACCTGTCGAAGTTCGGCATGGGCGTTCGCGCCGGCCGCGGCATGTTCGTGATCGAAGACGGCGTGGTGAAGTCGGTCGATATGGAAGCGCCTGGCAAGTTCGACGTCTCTGGCGCCGAAGCCTGCATGACCAAGCTCGGCGCGTAAGCGTGTTTCACCGCCTGTTCATCGCTAATCGTGGCGACGTTGCCGTTCGTGTTGCACGCGCCTGCGACACGCTAGGCATCGTGCCGGTATTCGCCGTGAGCGAGGCCGATCGCGACGCGCCTTACGTGCGTGGTCGCGAGCATGTGGTGCTCGGTCCCGGGCGTGCGGCGCAGAGCTACCTCGATGTCGAACGTGTCGTGCAAGCGGCCATTCAGAGCCGCTGCTCGGCACTCCATCCCGGGTGGGGATTTCTTTCGGAGAATCCGTTGCTCGCGACGTTGTGTGCGCAGCACGGTGTGACGTTCGTCGGGCCGCCTCCGCACGTCACGGCGATGATGGGAAGCAAGACCAAGGCGAAGGCCGCGATGAAGGCGGCCGGCCTCGCGACAATTCCTGGGAGCGATGGCGTGCTGCAATCGGCCGAGCAAGCACGCGCGGTCGCCGACTCGATCGGCTACCCCGTGCTGTTCAAAGCGGAGAACGGTGGCGGCGGTCGCGGCATGCGCGTCGCGCGTGCTGGGCATGAAGTCGACACCGCGTACGCCGAGGCGCAAGCCGAAGCGCGAGCCGCCTTTGGTGGCGACAAGGTTTACGTCGAGAAGCTAATCGAAGGCGGTCGTCACGTCGAGATCCAGGTGTTCGCCGATCGTTACGGTCGCGCGGTGCATCTTGGCGAGCGCGATTGCACCGTGCAACGCAACCATCAGAAGTTGATCGAAGAGAGTCCGTCGCCCGCGATCACCGTGGATCAACGCGCGGCCGCGTGCGTGGCTGCGGCACGCGCCTGCGCTGGCATTGGCTACGTCGGTGCCGGCACGATGGAGATGCTTCTCGATCTCAGCTCGGGGCACAGCACGCTCCGCTTCATGGAGATGAACTGCCGGCTCCAGGTCGAGCACACGGTGTCCGAGATGCGCACCGGCAAGGACCTCGTGGTCGCGCAGCTCCAGGTCGCCGCCGGTGCCGCGCTACCGTGGCCACAGCCCGAGCTCTCGCCAACGCACGTCATCGAATGTCGGATCAACGCCGAGGATCCCGCGAACAACTTCGCGCCCGCGCCCGGCACCATCACCGCGTGGCAGCCGCCGAGTGGCGACGGCATCCGGGTGGATACGCATGTCGAGGCGGGCTATGTCGTGCCGCCGTTTTACGATTCGCTGCTCGCGAAGGTCATCGTCAGCGCGCCCGATCGCGCCGCCGCGGTCGCGAAGATGCTCGCGGCCTTGGCGTCATTCAGGATCGAAGGCGTCCCGACCACGGTTGCCATGCACCGCCAGATCCTGGCGAGCCCGGCGTTCCAAAACGGCAGCTACGACACCCGTTCGATTCCCGGCTGGCCCTGAGCGAACTGTTCGGAAGGCGGTGTCTCTTGCATATTGCGCCGCGTCATTTCATGGTTACCGTGGATTCAGGAAGGACGAAAGCAAGGCTCTCTCTCCTCACCTGGTTCGCGTTCCACGCACTCATCCTGGCCGCTGGCGCCGCGCTGATCGTCGCGGTCAAGCCCGACTCAGCCGCCAAATAGCTCGCGCATAACACGCTCTCGGTAGTCGAAGATCTGGGCGAGCTGACGCCGAACGAACGCTGCATGGACCACGCGCCCGAGCGGGCCAAACGGCAGCTCGTAGACCACCCGATCGCCGAGCTCGGTTCCGCCTTCCACGTCGATAAACGTATGCGTGTGTCGCCACACCGCGTACGGCCCTTTGAGTTGGACGTCAATGAACCGATCGTCAGGCTCGTACTCGTCGATCACGGTCTTCCACTTCATCGGAATGCCGTAGAGCTTGATGCGGTAGTCGATCCGCGCGCCCTTCTTCATCTCGATCGGCTGCGGAGTCAGGATCGTGAAACCGAGCTGCGGCGGTGTCATGCGCTCGAGGTTCGCAGCGTCGGCAAAGAAGGAAAACACCTTCGCACGCAGCGCGGTTACTCGTTGTCGGCGCTCAAGGACGTACACCGTGCTTGGAGGCGTGAAGTGCGCAACCGTTACATAACGTGGCCGGAGGTTGGCCACACACCTCGACCTGGGAGGGCACTCGCCTCAACCCCGAAGCATCGAAACGCGACGCCGGCGTAGTAGGCATCCGTCGGGAGGCTCGGCCACTCGAACCCGGAAAGTGCTGGGGGGCCGACACCCGGCCACTCACATCAACCCCGGATGACAGAGGGGCCGAGACATGAAGGATACTCACATCAAAGGAGGGACCGAAACACATCAACCCCGGAGGGGGCCGACACGGAGGGGGCCGACACGAAACACATCAACCCCGGAGGGGGCCGACACCCAACCCCGGAGGGGGCCGACACCAACCCCGGAGGGGGCCGACAGAGGGGGCCGACACCAACCCCGGAGGGGGCCGACAGAAGGGGCGGCCGACAGAGGGGGCCGACACGGAGGGGACACATTGGGCCGACACGGAAACTAAAGTCCGTCGCGCACGATCTGGAGCAACTCTTTGGTCACGATCGGCTTCTCAAGAATACGATCGGAAATACCTGCAGCGCTTTTCATCAGCACGTGGTCGGGCGCGTGGCCGGTGATGAAGATGATGCGAGAGGAGAAGTTGTTGTGACGGAGCCACTCGGCGATATCGACGCCAGTGGGCTGGCCTGCCCCGAGATTGATGTCGAGAAGCGCGGTGGTCAGGGTCGGCAGCAGGCTCCCGAGTGCTTGAACCGCTTCGAGGGACGAGGCACAAACATGCGGAACATTGGACCTCGTGAACAAGGTACCCAGCATTCGTAGAAGGTCCCCATCGTCGTCCACGACCAGCAGCATCTCGGCATTGTACCCGCCAGGGTCATCCGGGGTACGAGTTGGGAGCCAGACGAAGATGGTTCGATTCGGGTCCTCAGCAAGTCGATGACGCGCGCCTCGGCATCCGCAGCACCCATGCGAGCTCGTATTTGCGGCGGTCGCCTTGCCGCTCCTCATCGGGCTCTGGTTTCCATTCAGCATCGCGTTCATGGTTGCTCGTTTACCGAACGTCAGGACGGTAGGTGCTCGTCCAAGAACGCGCGTGACCTCGAGCGTCTCGCTGCCGTGCGTGAAGTGCACGACCACGACGGTCTCGGTCGTCTCGACCTTGCACTGGTGATCCATCACGGCATCGATCCTCCGCAACGTCGTTCCTTTCTCACACCGCGTTTGACGCGCGTGCCCTTGTTGGCATCGACGCGGAGCAGCCCGGCGGTCTGTTTGTTCGCGGAGATCGTCGCGATCCTTTCTAGGGTCGTCATCGCGGCGCAAAGCTTGTCATCGCGCTCGACCTCGACGTCCTGGAGAGTCACCGTCTCGGGCTTTGGCGCTGTCGATCCGTACGAACGCGTAGGGCGCGCGTCCTTGCCGGCCTCCTGAACGCCATCGCTTCCGGCACTCGTATGCACGACAGAGAGGATCGGCCCGCCTGCGCGGACGCACCAAAAAACGGCAGCGCTCCGCGGGTCTCCGTAGCTCGATGAAACGCCTGGTCGATGCGAACGATCTTCCCCGAGATACGGTAGGTTGCGGCCATGTCGTTCGTGCCGTTGGTTCCGATAGGAGACACGCTCGGGACGCTCGTCGATGACCGCACCGCGGCGGATCAACGCGCTGCGCTCGCCGTGCTCGAAGACCGTCTGCGCGAGCGTCGCGTCGAGGTGCACGAGGGCTGGGGCGCCACGTACGTCGAGCGCGTCCACAAGAAACAAAAGCTGACCGCCCGCGAGCGGCTCGCCCGCTTGATCGATCCGTGCACTCGCCCGTTCGAAGTCGGCACGTTCGTTAACTACGGTGACGTGTTCCCTGGCGATCAGAAGTCACCCGGCGCCGGCGTCGTCACCGCGTTCGCGCGGATCGAGGGGCGCTGGTGCATGGTGATCGCGAACGACAACACCGTTGCCTCGGGCGCGTGGTGGCCGCGCACCCCGGAAAAGATCGAGCGCGCGCAGACGATGGCGCTGCGCCTGCGCATCCCGACCGTATATCTGGTCGACTGCAGCGGCCTGTTCCTGCCCGAGCAGTCGAAGAGCTTTCCGGGTGGTCTTGGCGCCGGCCACATCTTCAAGATGAACAGCCTGCTCTCCGCGCACGGCGTGCCGCAGATCGCCGGCGTGTTCGGCGACTGCATCGCGGGCGGCGGCTACATGCCGATCATCTCGGATCGCGTGTACATGACCGAACAGGCGTACATGGTGATCGCCGGCGCGGCGCTGATCAAAGGTGCGAAGAGCCAGAAGCTAACGTCGCTCGACATCGGAGGCCCCGAAGTTCACGTCCAGCAATCGGGCTGCGCCGACGTGCGGGTCCCCGACGACCTCACGTTGATCGAATGCATTCGCCGCGATGTCGCGAGGCTGCCCTCGAGTGGCGCGGACTTCTATCGTGGTGGGCTCGGCCCGATCGATCCGCGGTTCGGCGATGGCGAGCTCGCCGCGCTCCTGCCGAGCGATCACCGCGAGGCGTACGACGCGAAGCAAGTGCTCGCGCGCCTCTGTGATCAATCGCTGTTCTGGGAGGTCATGCCGCAAGTCGGCGACGAGATGATCTGCGGCGTCGGCCGGGTCAACGGGCTCTACGCCGGCTTCGTGATCAATCGCCAAGGCTTGGTCGACGATCCGGAACATCCGGGCAAGCAACGCCCATCGGGCATCTTGTATCGCGCGGGCATCGCGAAGATCAGCGCGTTCTCGCGCGCATGCAACGACGACGGCATTCCGCTGATCTGGCTGCAGGACATTTCGGGCTTCGATATTGGCACCGAGGCCGAAGCGCACGGCCTGCTCGCCTACGGCAGCTCGCTGATCTACACGAACTCGACGAACACCACGCCGATGTTCACGGTGCTGCTGCGCAAGGCCTCTGGCGCCGGTTACTACGCGATGGCAGGCCTGCCGTACGATCCGATCGTCCAGCTCTCCACGAGCTACGCGCGGCTCTCGGTGATGGAGGGCCGCACGCTCGCGATCGCGGCCTACAATACCAAGCTCGACGACGATTTTCAGATCCTCGCGACCGACCCGACCGAGCGCGCGAAGATCGCCGCCGGCATGCGCGATACCGAAGCGCGCATCGAGCGCGACATGGATCCGTTCGTCGCTGCGAAGCAGATGGACACCGACGAGATCGTCGAGCTCGGCGAGCTCCGCGCGTATCTCGGCGCGCTCGTCGAGATGACATATCAGAACACCGGATCGCGTCGGATCAAGAACCCGCGGATCTGGTCGATGCACGACCTTGCCGTGCTCGTCGGAGGCCCGCGATGAAGCGCGACATCACGGCCCTTGCAGGCGGTCCAGGTGCAGAGGACGAGCTGCGCGCGCCGATGCCCGGTTGGTTTCGCCCGAGCATCGCAGCGGACCATCTCGTGCTACCCGGCGATCCGATCGGCTGGCTCGAGATCCTCGGTCACACCTCGCGCGTGCTCGCGCCGGCGAAGATCTGCGGGCTCGCGAAGCTCGTACCGAGCGATGGCGCGCGTGCGGTCGGCTACGGCGATGTCCTCGTGCGCGTCGTGGTGGGAGGCATCGCCGCGGTTGACACCGAAGCCCCTGCTGAAGCCTGTGCCGTCACCGGCCTGGTGTATCGCGCGCCGACCAGCGGTCGCTACTACAGCCGGCCCACGCCCGAGAAGCCCGCGTTCGTCACCGTGGGTGGCGAGCTCGCGCCTGGCGCGACCGTGTGCTTGCTCGAGGTCATGAAGACCTTCAATCGCGTGACCTATAGCGGCGTGCGAGCGCGAGTCACCGAGCTGCTGGTTGCGGACGGCGCTGACGTCAACGCCGGAGATCCGCTGCTCGCACTCGAAGCGTTCTAAACCTCGTGGCCGAAGGCCATTGGAACTGTCGACCAAGGGCGTATGACATCGCGAGCGTCCGGCATCGTCAGCTCGAGGCCGCTGTCCGTCGGTTAAGGGGCTAGGACTGCAACCCGCAGCCCTCGTGCCTTTTCGGCGTCCGTGTGGCTGAAAATCGTAACGGCAAGTTCCTCGGCGCCGCGACCTTCCCGGTGCTCGACCCAACCGTCAAAAAGCGACGCGCTCAAGTCGTCGTCGACAGGCCGACAATTCGCTAGGTCTAAAGCGATTCGGCGCCGGGCCCGAGCGCCGCAAAGTCAGTAGAGGAACGGCGTAGACTAGGCCATCCAGAAATTGCGAACCGTCGCTCGAGCCTCTGAACTTTTGTCGAAGGGTGGGGCCGCTATGAGATCTGCGCTCGAACGCGTGAACACGAAACTAGAGCAGTCTTTCCAGCTCCAGACTTCGCAAACAGAGCTGCTTTCGCGCATTGCGAACCAGACAGCTGCACAGACCGAGCTGGGTGTTCTTACGGCTAAAGGCCGCGGCTAGAAGCCACGGAATGACCGACGACGAGCTTGCACCGCTTCGCGGCGCGGTCGCGAAGGCCGCGCAGTACGTGTGCTGATTAGTTCATCTCAGGACCGCGCTGGAGAAGGTCCAGCACCGCGATCGGTTCGCGCTCGAGTACGGCGAACGTAGCCTCGAGCACGTTCTGATCATCCGCGAGCGTCTCGATTCGCTCGCGACCGATATCGAAGCCAGGCACGCCAGGCGTTTCGATCTGGACCTGGACCTGTACCTGTATCGGCTTCTGCAGAATGGTTTGGATCCACCGCCGTCATCCGCGGGCTCATGCGCCGTTTGAACACCGTACCCGGGCAGCTCGGCCTGGACGAACACTCGCTCGTCAAGGACAGTGCTACGCGACCACGCGCTGCGAGCCGTCATCGAGCTGACGGATGGCGCTCGAAATACACCTTGGTCCACTGCCTCGGAAGCTCGCTCGCGTGGTTGCGTGCATTCGGAGCCGATTCGGCACCGGGATCTTTGGTGGATCCTCAGAATTGCCGAACCGGAAGAAGTTGTGGCTGAAGGCAGATTTGAACTGCCGACCAAGGGCTTATGAGACCCCTGCTCTACCCCTGAGCTACCCAGCCATTCGGAGGCCGGGAACCTAATGGGTTCAGTGCTTACTGGCAAGCCCGAACGTAGCGCGATCGACGATTCGGAGTTATCGTCCCGCACGTACTCGGGGATCGTCTAATGGCAGGACAGGAGTTTTTGGTGCCCCTTATCTAGGTTCGAATCCTAGTCCCCGAACGAAAGCCAAAGCACACATGAAACTAGACAAGAGCACCGCACTTTTCTTCGCCACGAAGATCGACAGCAAGCTGCGAGAAGGGCTCGCGCTCTCGAAGCCGGGCGACAAAAAGTACTTCGATGGTAGCTCCGAAGAGTTTCTGCGAGTGATGGAGATCGGCGACGAGAAGGACCGCGAACGGTGGATCGGCAAGATGATCAAGCCGGGTCCGGCGGTCACCGAGGTCGACGACATCCAGCGCAACCTCATCTCGATCCTGCGCCGTGTAGCGCCGAACGCTCGCATCCCGGCCTCGGCCGTGAAGATCTTCGTGCTGCAAGGCGCGCAAGTCGCCGCGTCTCAGATCATCGACGACGAGGAGGGCGAGGCCATCGCCGATGCTCCGCCCGCGTCGACCGGCCCGTACATCACCTACTGATTCGCCGCGCGGCGTGCGGCGTGCGCATCAAGGGCAACGCGAGGTCTGCGACGTTCGAGTTCGTGTCGTGACCGTTCGGAATTCGCGCGTGTGCGCCACCGAGCATGCTTCCGAGCGTGATCGCGCCGAGCAGGAGGCCTTCATCGAGCCGTTTGTCGTGACGCCCCGCGCGACGTTGTCGAGCAGCGTGTCCGAGCTCGACATCCGGAAGCCGACGCCACCGCCAAGCACGCCCGCGAGTCGTGAACGTGCCATCGACCGTGCCGCCGCTCGTGTACTGCGGACCCGCGAACAGGCGATACGCGTTCGGCGAGATCGAATCGCTGAGCTGCGCGAGCAACATGTCGGTGATGCCGAGCGCGGTGCGATAAACGAGCGAGACCTGCGTGAAGGTGCACGGGTTATAGATCTCGGCGAAGAGCGCGCGAGAAGCCGTTGCTGCCTGCCCCGTCGCTGCCAGCCCCGTCGCGCCCAATGCAGCACCTGCACCTTTTGAAATCATCGCAGAGACCATGTGAGCTTGACCTCCCGCACCTCCCGCACTCCCGCACTCCGACTAATTAACTAACTAGCCGAAACAGGTTCCACGTGGTCGGGGCGCGCCGCTTGGCTGGCCGGGTACACGCGCTTCCGGATGGTGTTGACCACGCCGACCGGCACGATGCCGGCTCCGTTCTGGTACGGATCGAACCGCAACGTCTCTTGATCGAGCTCGCTCTCCTTCGTAAGCGTGATCTTCGCGATCGGATCCCATCCGAAGTGCAGCGTCTTGCGCGCCGCGAGCTCGAACTGCGCTTCGCCCGAGGCCACCGCCGCGCGCAGCTTCTCCGCGCGCGAACCCTCGTGCTCAGGCCGGCCGATCGGCGAGAGCCGCAGCTCCACGCGATGCATGCCCTCGAGTGCGAACGGCGACACGGCGTAGTAGCGATTCGCGAAGAAGTCATGCGAGCTCGTCGTGAAGGGAGCGAGGCCCATCGTCAACGGGCTGCGGATCGTCGCGAACAAGAGATCTTGATCGGTCGCGATCGCGTGCACTTTCAACTTGTGACCGCGGTGCATCCGCAACCCGATTCCGAGCACATCGAGGCTCTCGCGCCCACCGCGCCGAAGTGCACCGGACAGACGCGCGAGCACCGACCGACCCAGCTGTGACGCGAGCTGCTCGTACGGCCCGCCCGGGATAACCTCGAGCTCGCCACTGAACAACAATCCCTCGGGGTGGAACATTCTTGCGTGGCGCAAGTGGGAGATGCGATTGACGATCGGCGACCACAGCCGGCCGATCGTGTTGCCGAGTTGTTCGCGTAGTCCAGTCATGACGAGGTGCGTTGCAAACACCGAACCAACCCGCGTTATGCTCGCCCCATGTTCAAGGTGTACGTGCTTGGAATGCTGCTCGCCGTCTCTTCCTGCAACGGAAAAAAAGACAATCCGACCGCCACCGCGCCGGTCGAAGACCAAGGCGTCGGCGGCGAGACCATCGCGAAGCTGACCGAGATCAAGACCAAGATGTGCGCCTGCGCCGATCCGGCCTGCGCGCAGCACGTGATCGGCGAGCTCACCGCGTTCAACACCAAGCCCGCCGTGAAGCTGACCAAGACCGAATCGGCGGCGGTCGCCAAGATCAGCGCCGACCTCGCGACATGCTTGCAGAGGGCGAATGCGCCGAGCACCGAGCCCGAGAAGAAGTAGCGCCGCTGGCGCAGTGATTTCAGCAATGTAACAGTCCGTGCTGACTGTTTTTCGCGGTACACCACGGGCATGGATTTCGCTCTGGACGACGACCAGCAGCTGATCACTGCGACCGTGCGCCGGTTTGCCGATCGCGACCTTCGTGCGTGGGCGGCCGATGCCGATCGCGCCGGAGCTGCGCCCGATCGGTTCACGCATGCGGCCGGCGAGCTCGGCTTCTTCCTCGATGCGGTGCCCGCTGATGCCGGTGGGCTGCTCGAAGGCGATTACTCGCACACCACGCGTGCACTGCGAGGCTACGAGCTCGGCCGTGGGTGTGCAGCGCTCGCGGCGCTCTGCGAATGTAATGTCGAGCCGGCGCTCGCGACGAGCCAGTGGGGCTCGGCCGCGGCAAAGCAGGCGCTGTTCACGGCGCTCGCCGCGGGTGGGCTCGCGACCCTCGTGCACGATGCGCGCGGCTCGCTGACCACCGCGGTCGAAGGCAACGACGTCCGGCTCAGCGGAAGGCTGTTCGGACCCACGCTCGCGGTCGCGAAGTTCGCGCTCGTCGTGACGCACGAGCTCGTCGCCCTCGTCGCCGTCAGAGGCGCGAAGGCGATCACGCCGAGCGGATGGCGCGCCGCGAGGTGGGGGACGGTCGAGCTCGTGAGCCACCACATCCCAGCGGAGCTCATCCTGGCGCGCGGACCCGCGGCCGCCGAGGTCACCGCGACGATCCTGGCCTGGGCACGGGTCTCGCTCGCCGCACGTGCGGTCGGGGTCTCGGTCGGTGCGATGGAGTACGCCGAGAGGTACGCCGCCGAGCGCGTCCAGTTCGGTCAAGCAATCGGCACGTTCGAATCGCTGATCCGCTTGCGCGACGACGCGCTGACCACGGCGGCCGCCGCCCGCATGCTCGTGCTTTATGCCGCGTGGCAACTCGACAAGCAGCTGCCCACGGCCCACGACACGGCGAGCCGGGCGCGCGTGATCGCGGGCGATTGCGTCGCGAAGGCGACCGTCGATGCGGTCCAGATCTACGGCGGCTACGGGTTCGTCAACGATTATCCCGTCGAGAAGTTGATGCGCGATTCGCGCGCCTTCGAAGCGCTACTCGGCGATGAACGGTTCGGTCGCGTCCTCGCACAGAAGGTGGGCTGAGATGGATCTCTTTCATAACCAACCGCTCTACGCCGGCGTGCGGCAGATGCTCAACGCGTTCGCGAAGCAACAGATGCGACCGATCGCTATCAAGCACGATCAAGAAGAGTCGATGCCATGGGCGTTGATCAAGGCCGCCGCACCGCTCGGGCTGTCGCAGACCGCGGTGATCGATGGTCGCAAGCGCCTGACCGGCATCGACGAGGATCCGGATCCCACCAAGCCCAAGTCGCAAGCGCGGCTCGGCGTTGTCGGCTCCGAGGAGCTCGCGTGGGGGTGCGCCGGGATCGCGCTCGCGATCGCGGGCTCGGGTCTCGCGGCGTCGCCCATCGCACGCATCGGGACCGAGGAACAGAAGAGCGAGTTCCGCCGCCTGCTCAAAGGCGACGACGACAAGGGTCACGTCAAGGTCGCCGCGATGGCGCTGTCCGAGCCGAGCACGGGCTCGGATATCTCGGGCCTCAAGACCACCGCGATCAAGGACGGCAGCCACTACGTGTTGCGCGGTTCGAAGCAGTGGATCACGAATGGCCAGTCCGCAGCGGTCTACGTCGTGTGGGCGAACACCGATCCGGCCGCGGGGCGCGCCGGTGTGCGCGGCTTCATCGTCGCGCGCGAGACGCCGGGCCTCGTGCCTGGCCGCAAGGAAACCAAGCTTGGCATCCGGGCCTCGGAGACCGCGCAGGTTCACTTCGAGGACTGCCGCGTCCATCGAGACATGATGCTCGGCTCGCCGCCCTCGTCCGACGCGGGCGGTGGTGGGCTCTCCGACACCAAGAAGATGCTCGACGGCACGCGCCCCGCGGTCGCCGCACAAGCGGTAGGCATCGCGCGCGCCGCGTACGAGTTCTTGCTCGAGCGGATCCAGGCGACGTCGCTACACGGCACGCCGATGGCGTCGCACCAGCACATCATGTTCGAGCTCGCCGAGATGAATATGGAGATCAACGCGTCGCGCTTGCTCGCGCATCGCGCAGCGTGGCTCGCTGATCATCATCTGGAGAATGTCACCGAAGCTTCGATGGCCAAAGCACATGCCGCGCGCACCGCGCAGCTGGTCACGTCACGCGCGATGGTGTTGCTCGGCGAAGAAGCACTCGAGCCCGGCCATCTCGTCGAGAAATGGTACCGCGACGCCAAGATCTACGACATCTTCGAGGGCACGGGGCAGATCCAGCGCCGCATCATCTCGCGCGCGATGACCGGCCAGAACCCGATTTAGCAGGCGAAAACGCGATCCTCGAGACGCGACGTACTGACCGGCAAAGACATGGTTCGCAAGATGCACACGATGCCGGTCGTGGTGAGCCCGCCGCCGCGGAATTGAAGGCTGAAGGTGACATGCGCCCGATCGCGATCGATGCACCAGCGAAGCCTCGGTGAGGTCCGCGACATCTTCGAGACCGACGTGTACGGCGCGATCGCGGTGACCCAGGCGATGCTGCCGCTCCTGCGCGCGGCACCCGCCGGGCGGATCGTGAACGTCACGACTGGGCTCGGCTCGTGAGCGTGAACCGTTGCGGCTCGCGACGCTCGGCGCCGATGGACCGACCGGTTCGTTCCCGAACGACGACGGCCCGATCGCCGGGTGGTCAGAACTGGCCTACGATCCGGAAGGCAACGCCGCCGTCGGTTACCGGCGTCGCGACGATCTGGACCGCGTGCCAGCTGTCGCGCGGCAACGTGTACGTGTTGAGCAGGCCGATCGGATAACCGATCGCGAACGCGGCGAGCGCCGCGGACCAGCCGATGCGTTCAACGAGCACCGCGCTCCCTGCCAGGTTCAGGGCGATGTTCCCGAGGTGGCCACCCCAGAACACCTGGCGCTCGCTCGCCCCCGCCGCTGTACGGGCAGCACGCAGTGCGCCGAGGTCGGCGCACGCATCGGCCTGCGGCGCCGGAACGTCGAGGCCGGGCGCGAGGAAGCTCGCGATCGAGGAGATCGTCGATTGCGCAGCGCCGACGAGATTCGCGTCGCGAAAGTCGCGATCGTAGGTGCCGAACGGGTTGTACTTCGCGACCACGGGCGCGAGCTGCAGCACGGTCGCGGCGCCGTACGCGATGCCCCAGCCGTAGCGCCATTGATCCATCCGGCGGGCCTCTGCTTCGAGCTGCGCGCGCAGCGGAACCGGATCGCAATCGGCGTGCGCCAGCCGTGCAGCGAGGATCACGGCAAGCGCGAGGCTCTTCACGTCCTGGAGCGTACGCCAGAGCTACCGCCTGCCGCGTCGCGATGTCATCTGACTATTTCACGGGATACTTCGCCATCAGCGCGGCCGCGAGATCCGGATGCTGCGCGAGGCGCTCTGTCGCTAGATCGAGGCCGGCATCGGCGATTCGATCGGTCTCGAGCGTGGTCTCGACGGTCTTGTAGACCGCCGCGAGTCGCCGATCTTCGCGCGCGAGCCAGCGCTTGATCCGACGCGCTTCGGCGCGTTGCTGCGCCTCCTCGGCTTCGATATCGGCTTCGGTGGGCGCCTGGATCATCACGACCTCTTCTTGCGTGAAACCCGAGGTCAGGACCCAATCGATCAAGGGACCATCGGTCAGTGTCGAGGTCTTCACGAAGTTATTGTCCTTCGCGATCGTATTCACGAGCTCGTCCTTACCATCGAGGTGGACGAGCGTGGCGACTGCACAGAGGTGGTCGTCGGCATCGCGCCAGACATTGATCCGGCTCTGCTCGTAGCTATTGTGCGGATAGACCTTCGCGCGACGATAGTCGTGGAAGCGCTCGAGGTTGACCTTGCGCTCTTCGTTCAGCGCGCGCCGCAGGGCGGCGTGCGTGTCCAATTTAAGAGCCTCGGCGAAGGCCGATCCACCGGT
Source organism: Kofleriaceae bacterium (assembly GCA_043759355.1). Taxonomy (GTDB): domain Bacteria; phylum Myxococcota_A; class Polyangia; order Haliangiales; family Haliangiaceae; genus JABFXX01. The sequence continues at coordinate 35,128 of JAYVLQ010000106.1, read as the reverse complement.
CGCGACCACGAGAGCAAAGACGAGCGTAGACATGCGCATGGGGTTGCCTCCTTGAAACAAGGGAACGGCGCGACCTCCGCGGCTATTTCAAAATTCCTGGTAGCGTCGAGATATGAGCAAGGCGTTCACGAAAGAAGACGCGGATGTTCCGGAGGAGCCGATGCGCAGGCGCGGCATCCCGGTACCAGAGCTCAACTTCGTGACCGCGACCGGCCTCGCGGCGGCGCGCGCCGAGCTCGAAGCATGCCGCGATCCGGATCGCATCCGCGAGCTCGCCGCGCACCTCGCGACCGCCCAGATCCACGAGCCGACCGATCGCGATATCGCGGGCATCGGGGCGACCATCGTGATCGAGAACGAAACCCGCAAGCGCACGACCTATCGCATCGTCGGCGCGATCGAGGCCGATCCGAAGAGCGGCGCGATCGGCTGGCACTCACCCCTCGCCGAGGCGCTGTTCGGCGTGCGCGCCGGCGATGCCGCGACGCTTCCGAACGGCGACGACGTCGAGGTCATCTCCGTCGAGTACGGCAAAGGTTAAAGCTCTCATGACGCGTTGCCGACGAGAACGACACCTGCCGAGGATGTGACGCCGCGACGACGCCCCAGATTCGCGATCGGGGGCGTTTCCGCGCTGGCCTGCTCGCTGCGAGCCAGCAGCTCACCGGTTGGCACCCCACCCACCCCGGGTTGCTCACGGATCTTTATTCGCAGCAGCTCCGCTGATCGCGAACACGTAGTGCGCGACGGCGAATAAGCCGAGCGTCGCCGTCCCGATCGCGGCAGCCAAGGCCCACGCTGGATGCGCCACCGCGATGGCGAGTGCGAAGAACTGCGCGATCGTCGCGATCTTGCCGACCCAGTCGGCGTGCAGCGCCGCACGATCGCGCCGCGTCATCACATAGACCGCGATCAGCGGGACCAACACCAGCTCGCGCGCTCCGATCAACGCGACCACCAGGATCGAGTGCGTGTGGCTTGCGATCGAGACCAGCACGGCGACGACGAAGATCTTGTCGGCTAGCGGATCGAGCCACCCACCGATATCCGGCGTGGTCTTGCCTCGCCGCTTCAACCAGCGCGCGAGATTGCCATCGACCGCATCACTCACCGCCGCCGCGCTGATCAACGCGATCACCAAGGCCGTCTCGCCGTACGCTGCGCCGATCCAAAGCCCGAGCGGGATCCGGAGCAGCGTCACGAGGTGCGCCGGCCACATGAGGACACCGTACCCGGGAGCTCGCCAACTCGGGTGGCCGATTTCTAGGCAGGTTCCGAGACTTGGGATACCGTTTCGAACGCTATGGCGATCGCGCTCGGTATTGATCTCGGCACCACGAACTCGTGCGCCGCTGTGGCCACGCCGACGGGTGTCGAGTTCGTGCTCGGCTCGCGTGCCGAGCGAATCCATCCATCGGTGGTCGCATTCCCCGCAAGTGGTGGCGTGGTCGTCGGCGCCGACGCGAAGCGCTACCGCCTGACCGAGCCCGGCAACGTCATCCATTCGGCGAAGCGGTTCATCGGCCAGAACATCCGCGCGCCGCTCGTCCAGCTCGCGTTGACCGGGATTCGTTACAAGGTCGCCGAAGGTCCGAACCAGCAGCCGATCGTCGCGGTCCGCGACCGCCGGATGACGATGCCGGAGATCTCGTCGCACGTGCTGCAGTACCTCAAGCGCTGCGCCGAACGACAACTCGGCACCGCGATCGCCGACGCGGTCGTGACCGTTCCGGCGAACTTCACCGACGCGCAGCGCACCGCGACGAAGGAAGCCGGCCGGCTCGCCGGGCTCAACGTCACGCGGTTGATCAACGAGCCGACCGCGGCCGCGCTCGCCTACGGCTTTGGCCGCAACAAAGATCAGCTGATCACGGTGTTCGATTTCGGCGGCGGCACGTTCGATGTCTCGATCCTCAAGATCGACGGTGAAGTCTTCGAGGTCCTCGCCTCGGATGGCGATTTCTTCCTCGGCGGCGATGATCTCGATCGCGCGCTCGCGGAGGTGCTCGCCGCGGAGTGCACCCGCGTCCTCCACTTCGATCCGCGCCCGAACGCGGTGCTGATGATGAAGCTGATGATGGGCGCCGAGGCGATCAAGTGCCACCTCTCCGACAACGATGCGGCCGAAGGCGAGATCGACGGTATCGATCTGCCGAACGGTCAGGTCGGCTCGCTGTCGTTCTCGCTCACGCGCCTGCAGTTCGAGGAGCTGATCAACGGCTACATCAACCGGACGATCGAAGTGACCAGACAGGTCCTCGCGCAGGCGAACCTTCCGGCGAGCGCGATCAGCGACATCCTGTGCGTCGGCGGCTCGACGCGAATCCCGGCGGTGCGCCAGCGCCTCGCCGAAGTGTTTCTCAGGCAGCCGAACGTCTCGATCAATCCCGACGAGGTCGTCGCGCAAGGCGCCGCGATCCAGGCCGGCTCGCTCTCCGGCTCGATCACGGCGGGCACCGGCATGGGCGCGCGCGATGCCGTGCTCACCGATGCGCACTCCCCGCTGATCTACGGCGGTAGCAAGCCGCAGACCGCGCTCGTGCGACCGGTGTTGCTCGACGTCAACCCCTCGACGCTCGCGATCCAGACCACCGGCGGCTTCGCCGAGAAGCTGCTCGACAAGAACGCGCCGATTCCGATCGAACGCTCGCGCGTGTTCACGACCGCACGCGACAACCAGACGCGGGTCGAGATCGATTGCTGCCGCGGTGAATCGCGGCGCTACGCCGAGAACGAACCGCTCGGCAAGCTCGTGCTCGAGGAGCTGCCCGCGAAACCGCGTGGCGATCTCAAGATCGAGGTCTCGTTCCGCGTCGATGCCGACGGCATTCTTCACGTCGCGGCCTCCGATGTCGACTCGGGACAGAAGCAGGAAGCCGTGCTGCACGTGATCGGCGCTCCGACCGGAGACATCGCTTGAACGCACGCTTGGACGCGCTGATGTGGGCGCAGCGCATCAACGGCAACAAGAAGCTGCCACCGCATCAGCTCCTGGCAATTCCCGCGAACGCGGACATGGAGACCGCGCAGGCCGCGTTCCACAAGATCGCGAGGATGGCGCATCCCGATCTGCATCGAAACGGCCTGACCGCAGCAGAGCTCGAGCTCGTGACCTCGGCGTACGCGACCATCGCGAACGCGTATCAGTCGTATCGCAACCAAGCGATGGCGACCGTGCGGATGAAGCCGATCGACAAGACGCCCGGTATGCCGGCGCCCGCGACGCCCTCGGGCGCGGCGCCGATCCAGGCGGGTCCGCAGAGCGCGATGTCGGCGCGCGCGCTCGTCTACTACCGGAAGGCCGAGTTGTGCCTCAAGCGTGGTGATCTGCGCGGCGCGATGCTCCAGCTCAAGATGGCGATCGGCACCGACCCGAGCTCGACATTCTTGCGAGCTGCGCTGATCGAGGTCGAGACCGAAGCACGGAAAGCTCCATAGAAGCCGCATTCTCGAAGTACAACGAGGATCTCTTGCCCCGCACGTTCGGGGTGTTGTCGTCGTTCGGCGCTCGCTACTCGCTCGCGTCGCTGGTACTTCGACGAATGTAATGTTTCATTGGCTGACCGAACGGCGTCGCAAACATCTTCTCGAAACGCCCTTCCCCGCCGAGTGGCTCGCGGTCCTCGAAGCGAACGTCGCGATCTATCCGCTGCTCGACGACACCGAGCAACAGACCCTGCGTGACCTCACCCAGGTATTCATCGCCGAGAAGAACTGGGAAGGCTGCGGCGGGCTCGAGCTCGTCGACGAGATGCGCGTCACGATCGCGGGTACCGGATGCCAGATGTTGCTCGGTCGCGATCACGATCTATTTCGCGGCGTGAGCTCGATCCTCGTGTACCCGAGCACCGTGATCATTCCGCCACGACCGATCGGCGTGTTTACCTTCCCGATCGGTCCCGTGGGCGAGACTCCGATCCTGGGCGAGGCCACGCATGTCGGCGCGGTGATCCTCGCGTGGGACAACGCGAAGGTCGGCGCGGGCGATGCGCGCGACGGTCGCAACACGGTCATCCACGAGCTCGCGCACCAGATCGACATGCTCGAGGGCGATGCCACCGGCACCCCGCCGATGGATCCCCCCCACGCGCGGAACTGGGGCCACGTGTTCGAGGCCGCGTTCCTCGCCCACAAGAACCGGGCGGAGCACCACCAGAGGAGCTTGCTCCGCGACTACGCGATCACCAACGAGGCCGAGTATTTCGCCGTCGCAGCGGAGGTGTTCTTCGAGAAACCCAAGCAATTCGCGACGACACTTCCCGACGTGTACACCGCGATGGCGGAGTTCTTTGGACTCGATCTCGCCGCTCGCGACTCCCGAAATAAATAGCCGCCGCCATCGGTTCTGGTGGCGCGGCCGCAGAGCCACGTTACGCTAGGACCCACGATGAGCGAGATCTACAGAGACCGTAGTGAAGGCACGGCGGCCAGACGCCAAGAACTGCTACGTCGCCGTCGTGACGAGCTCGTCACGATGCCTCATGCGGTGCGCCGGGTCGTCGTCGCGCGAACCGCGCGGATCGCGGCGAGCATGGTCGCCACGGGCGGGGGCATCGCACTGATCGCTTGCTCGTTTTCGCCCCAGCTCGCCGCGAAGCTCGCGAGCGTGATGCCCGGCATCCAGCCGGCACCGCTCTCGACGCTGGTCGCGAGTAGCTGGTTGGTCGGCCTCGTCGCGTGGGCAATCAGCCGCGCGCGTGTCGAACATCGGTTCGCGGTCACGATGTCGAAGTACGTGCTGCCCACCAACGATGTCGATCACGACGTCGAGCGGCTCGACCACCAGCATCCCGATCATATCGCTCGCACGATGGGTCAAGAGCTCGAGGTTCGCTCGGCCGCATGGCCGCTGCTCGCCGCGAGCGTGCTCCTACCGGCGACCGCCTTGTGGCTCGCGCGTGGCGTGCGCACGCACGGCTGGCCGGTGATGTCGGAGCTCGAGCAGAGCCTCGCACTGCACGCGATGCCGTTACTGATGATCGGGATCGCGGGCCTTGTCGGCGCGATCGTGATGACGCGCAAGTTCGCGCGGCTGCCGATGGTCGCGACGATGTTGATCCCGTTCGGTGCGCTCGCGGGCGCGCTGACGGTTGCTGGTCTCGTTGAGGGCCTTGCGTGGGCCTGGCCGATGAGTGGCGTCGCCGTGCTCGCGATGGGCACCGGGCTGATCGTCCGGACGCTGCGCAAGGAGCGCGCGCTGCTCGAGGTCGAGGATCCGGCGGCGGGTAGCGAGCTGTTCACGATCCGCGGCCTGCTGCGCGAGATCAGCTCCGGCATGGTCGTGGCGAAGACCCAGGTGATGAAGCTTTCGCGGCGTTCGCGGTGGACCGCGGCCGCGCTGGTGGCGATCGGTGCGGGCTCGTCTGGCGTGATGCATGCGCGGAACAAGAATGCGCAGCTCGCACAGGCGCCGATCACGCCCGCGAATCAACAACTGCGCCCGGTCATCACACCCGATTTCCCGACCGACCTGCCCTACTCGGTGCTCCGCAATGGGGACCGCTTCGAGGTCAGCGCCACGATCGAGAACAATGACCTGACCATCCCGATGATCGGGTTCAACGAGATCCCAGTGAACTGGAGCGCGACGCTCGACGTCACCGTCGAGACCGGCGACGTCACGGTCGATGTCGGCGGCGAACCGGTCACGATGTCGCCGCACTCGGTCGCGCACCACTTCACGATCGACGCCTGCCGCGCGACCCGGCCGCTCGCGCTGCACCTCATCCAACGTGGGACGAGCGGCGGTCGCGTCAGGCTGTTCGTGGTCCCGACCCTGACGGTCGCCCACTGCGACACGGCGACCAACACCCTCCGCTAGACCGAAAATCGGACAGGTTCTCGCGTAGATACGGTTGTCATGGGGGTGTAGTACGGTGCTTGGCGAATGTTGCCGGGTACGAGCACCGCGTCGGAGAGCACCACCACTGCCGGTGGCGAGATCCTCACGCGCGCGCTTGCTCGGTTCGGGCACACCGAGCTGAGGCCGGGCCAGGCCGACGTCATCGCCGATATCTTGAGCGGCACGCCTGTGATCAGCGTGATGCCAACCGGCGCTGGCAAGTCGCTGTGCTTCCAGTTGCCAGCGGTAATCCTCGGCGAGCGCGGTGGCGTCACGCTCGTGGTGTCTCCCCTGATCGCTCTGATGAAAGATCAGGTCGACACGCTGCGCGCGCGGGGGATCCCGGCGGTCGCCCTGACTTCGCATGCCAACTCCGAAGAACAGCGCGAGATCCTCGAGGGGATTCGCAAAGGCGCTTACACCCTCGTGTACGTCGCGCCCGAGCGGTTCCGCAGCCCGCGCTTCACCGAGGCGCTGCATAGCGTGGCTGGATCGATCGCGTTGATCGCGATCGACGAGGCGCACTGCATCTCCGAGTGGGGCCACGATTTCCGCCCCGATTACCGCCGGCTCGGGCAGGTCATCCAGGAGCTCCAGCCCCCTCGCATTGCCGCGTTTACCGCGACGGCCACGCCCGAAGTTCGTGAGGACATCGCGGTCCAGCTCGGCCTGGCCACGTTCTCGCTCCACGTCCGCGGCTTCGATCGCCCGAACCTCTATTACTCGGTCGTCACCTCGGGCGGCGCGGCCGACAAGATCCAGAAGGTCATCGAGCTCGTGCGCACCCGCGAAGGTGGGGTCGCGCTGGTCTACGCGGCCACGCGCAAGAACGCCGAGGCGTACGCGACCGCGCTAAAACAGGCCGGTATGCGCGCGCGCGTCTATCACGCGGGGCTCGAGAACGGCATCCGCGAGAAGAACCAAGACGTCTTCATGTCGGGCCAGCTCGACGTGATCGTCGCGACCAATGCGTTCGGGATGGGCGTTGACAAGGGCGACATCCGCCTCGTCGTGCATGCCGATATCCCGCGCTCGCCCGAGGCCTACTACCAGGAAGCTGGTCGCGGTGGTCGCGATGGCAAGCCCACGCGCTGCGTCCTCTTGTTCAACCACGGCGACATCAGGCTTCAAGAGTTCTTGATCGATGCGTCGTTTCCCTCGGCCGAGCTCCTACGCGGGCTGTGGAAGCTCCTCGCCCAGCAGCCGAACCTCGGCAAGCTGATGCACGACGAGGAAGAGCTCCAAGCCAAGCTCAAGCCGCACCTGCCCGGCTCGCCGAGCAACGCATCGATCGGTGCCGCGATCCGCATCCTCGAGCGTCACGGCATGCTCGTGCGCGACGATGTCCGGATCGCCGCGCATCGCCCGCAACCCGGCTCCACGTATCCGGTGCTCGATGTCAGCTCGCTCCAGCGTCGCGCCGATATCGAGCGCAAGAAGCTCCGGTCGATGATCGACTACGCGTATCATCCCCGCTGTCGTCGCCAGATCATCCTCGAGTACTTTGGCGATGAAGACTGGGAGAATCGCGAGCGCAAGTGCGGCGCGTGCGACACCTGCGATGCGATCGCGCACGGTCGGCCGACTGGCATGTCCGAAATCGAGCAGAAGGCGGCGCGCAGCCTCCTGCTCTTGATCGGCACGCTGCACGGTCGTTTCGGTCGCAAGCGGATCGCGCAGCTCGCGAACGGTACCGAAGAAGATCCGCGGTTCGCCGAGCTGCCGGAGCGAGCGTGCATTCGCGGCTGGGGCGACAAACAAGTGATGGATCTCATTCGCGCGCTCGAAGGTGCAAACCTCGTCGAAGCATCGCGCGGTGAATACCCGACGCTCTCGACCACCAAGCGCGGTGACCTCGCGGCGATCGGCAAGCTCGATCTCGGCGAGCTCGGCATCCAGATGCCGACGGTCACCAAGCGCGTCCGCAAACGGTAGGTCCGATTGGACGAGCCGAACACCGCCGAACCAGAACCAATCGCGGTCAGCGAACTGACTGACTAACCAAGCGCGACTGATCGGCATCCATCATCTCGGCTACGATCATGCGTTGGACCCTGATCGACCACAAATGCACGAGAACACGGGGACCGCTTCGTTGCATGGGTGAAGCGCAAGCTGCTGCCCAAGCTCAAACGCGGCGATGTCGTGGTCATGGTTAATCTGCGGGCCACCACGATCCTCGGGTAGAGCCCGCCTGTACTGCGCGCGGCGTTCGCGTCATCTATCTGCCGCCGAACTCGCCTGACTTCAATCCGATCGAATCTGGCTGGGCGCTCCAAAAACAGTACGTCCGTCGCATCGCGCCACGCCAACCCATTGCTCTTCGCCGCGTCGCTCGTCGTGCGCTCCACCGTGTCACCCGGAGGCATCGTCGCAACTGGTTTGCTCATTGCGGCTATTGCGGCTGCCCAGCTCAGCCCAACTGGTCCCTGGGGTCAGGCCGCTCTTCTTGCTCCTGAGCTCTTCGATGTTCCGCTTCTCACGCTCGACGGCGTCCTTCAACTGACGCGTGATGCTCCCGCTGCCGCAACCGTACGGGCTGCTGTGTCTCCTTCGCTGTACGGGTGACCGTGGTCTTGTTGGCTTCGACGGTCGCTTCTGAGCGAGGCCCGTACATAGCGAACGTCGTCGGGCGTGTTGAGCCCGATGCCGCCGTGGCGATGCTCACCGTTGTACCAAGCGAAGAAATCGACGCAGTAGGCACGCACGTCTTCGATTGAGCCGAACCGCTCGGGAAAATCCGGGCGGTACTTGAGCGCCTTGAAAGCAGATTCGGAGAACGGGTTGTCGTTCTCTCGGTCTCGGGATCGAGAATAGCTCCGAGATCTTTTTTGGAAGGGCGCACAAGCGCTCGTATCGATCGCCGCGCGCCTGGGCCTGACGAGGCTACGCTCGAGCTCGACGATTTTCTGGTCGCGAGCATCCGGCGGTACGGCAACCGGACCGCGCTTCTTCGGCGTCTTGCCGAACTGACCCGCATCGCGTTGACGGCGCCAGCTGGTCAGGTGAGAGGAATAGATTCCCTCGCGTCGCAACAGCGCGCGCGTTTACCCCGACGTAGCCCCACAGCGCCCCGAGCTTCTTGCCGCTCTTCACCTTCGGATCGAGGACCGCCAGGCCAGTGCCGTCGAGGTGCATCACGCGCGCTGCGATTACCTCGGCGAGCGGCGCGCCTCAACGGCGGCAACAGGTCCGTGCACCACTTCACCTGATCGGCGAGCGTCGACACCGCGAGGTCGAGACCGAGGCGTCGGTACCGATCGCGCTGGCGATGCAGCGGCAGACCATCGACGTATTTGTCGACGAGTAGTGCCGCGACGAGGGCGAGTCCGGGTTTGCCGTTTCCGACGATCTTGCCACCGACCGGCGCACGCACGAACTGTCCCTCGCACGGTTGATACGCAAGCTTCTCCGGTAGGTCCGGGGCGCACGATCACCTCGGCTGGGATCGATGATCTCGGTCACCTCGTGGCCGATGCGTGCGCGCTCGGCGCCGCCGCTCGGGCACGCACGCTGTTCCGCCGGCACGAAGATCGGGTTGTCGATACGGCGCAGATGCGCGGGTGGGGCGTCGCGGCGATGGGCGCTTCGGTGAGCGAGCCACGGCGTGCGGAGTCCTGCCCTCTGAAGCATCGATCACTCCGCCGTTCCAGCGTGGAGCCCGTCTGAACGGCCGTTCACTCGCTGTTGGGCTTCAAGGCAGAGGACCATGCTGATGCCGCGAGCTCCTCGATGTGGGCCGCAACGTAGGCCAGCGCGGCCGGCGCGAGCTCGTCGCGCAAGAGCGCGTGAGCGGTCGCGACCGGAGGCCGGTCAGCGGTCGGCGATCATCAACTCGGACGTGTTGGGCTGACCGACGACGTCCCGGGCAAAGTAGATCCGGCGCTGGTCGGGCGAGACCCACGGATCATCATCTTTGGTTGCCGACGACAACTCGCTGACGAGGCTCGGCGCGCCGAACCGTCCGTTCGGCTGGCGACGGCTGATGTAGATGTCCTGGTTGCCGCGGGCGCTCGAGACGTACCAGAGCGTCGCCGCGTCGGCAGACAAGAACGGGCTGCGCTCCTCGAAGCTGGGAGTATTCAGCTCGCTGACCGGCGTCGGCGCGGGCCACGGATCGGTGACCAGCGCTCGCGTGCTGACATACAGATCGAAGTTGCCGGTCCGCGACGAGTAAAACATCAGGGTCCGCTGATCGCCGGTCACGGTTGGACCGAGGTCAAACGTCGTGCTGTCGAGTGCGGCCAGTTTCGCCGGCGCTTGCCAAGCTGAATCCCGGGCCGAGCGGTGCGCCTCGTACAGGGCGGTGTCTCCGGTCTGCGTGCTCGCGAACCACAGCGTCAGCCCATCCCCCGCGAGCTCGGGGCTGGAATCGCATCCTGCGGTGTTAAGGGTCGGGCCAAGGTTAACGGGCGGACGCCACGGGTCTGTGATGGCGGCGCGGGTGGTGCTCCACAGGTCGCAGTCGCCGAGCCCTCCGGGGCGAAAGGAGGTGAACATCAGCTCGAGCTCGTCGGAGGTCAACGTGGGGTCATCCTGCGAGCTGAGATTGTCGAGCTCGGCTATCACTCGCACGTTGCCAAACGGCGCGTCCGGGACCGCGTCGTTGGAACGGCCATCGTCCACGCTGCCGTCGCGCCCGCTGGCATCGAACCCGAGACGACCGCAGCCGCCCTGCGCCACCCCCCCCGCCACGAGCACTGCCGCGAGCCAGTGCGGATGTGTCACCTGACGATTATGCCATGGGGCGCGCGAACGCGATCGTGATGCGCGCGGGTCCCACGGCTGCGGATGTGCGGAATATGGACGAAGGCGGACAGGATCTGACGCTTTCTGACCCGGCGCTCCTCGCGAACCGGTACGGCGCGCTGAATCTCGATCGCCCGCACAACGTCAAGATCGACGACTTTTACCGCTTCGATCTGAAGCAGGCGTGCGTTGCAAGCCGCGCTCGCCACTTGAGCGCAGGCGGCATACGCGTGCTCCGCCTTTGTCTCGTGACGGACGTGCGAAGGATTTGCAAAACACTGACTCGCGATCGGTCCGTGGAGATCGCTCGGGCAGCCGTGCTCGAAGAGTTGCTCGAGGGGGTCGGTCGATCCGGCCGTGGCGTCGGCGCGAGCTCAGACCTGTGCGACGAGCTGACCGTCGTCGAAAAAGCCTTGGCCCTCGATGTGCCACAGGCCGGTCGAGAATCCTGACACCACGGTCCAGAACGGCTCGAGCTGTGCCATCGCATCGGGCGCCGCGTCGAAAATCTGCACCGAACACCATCGAGGCCGGCCAAGACATCGCGAACCTCGGCGAGTGGGCGTTCACGACGGGCGTCGTCAACCCGGGAGAGCGCGGTCCCGACCACACCATCGAGGCCGGCCAAGACATCGCGAACCTCGGCGAGTGGGAGTTCACGACGAACATGACCTCGATCAACACGGGCGCAGGCATGTCGACTCGTGGCCGCTTGCTCCAGGTTCGCCAAGGAGCGTGGGGACTCACGTTGTCCGTGTACATCGCTCCGGATCCGAGCGCGGACAAGCTCGACACGCAGATGGCCGACCTCGCTCGCACCGTCGTCGCGAAGCTGAAGTGATCCGCGGCGCTACCGGCGCAGCGGCGAAGCCCTGGCAGGCCAGCGCTGGGTGAGCTCTGGCGAGGCCCGACTCGAGGAGTGCGGCGAGCGGCTCGCGACGTAGCGGACTACCGCTCGCGCTCGGCGGCGTCGCTCCGGGCGTGCACGCAGTCCAAGATCGCCGTGCCCACGACCAGTGCTGCACCGCCGAAGAAGGCGACCTCGAACACGGCTTGATCGCGGTTGTAGCGATACGTATCGCTCGCGCACTGCGCATCCGCGCCACATCGGCAAAGACTGGTCTCGAGAGAAACAAAGTTAGCGAGATCAGCAAGCTGCGCATCCGTGCCGTGCTTACACCCAGCGTGCCGATCGTAAAGTCCGCGGAACTACGCGGCATACATCTCGTGCTTCATTGGATTCTCGTGATGCGGCTGACCCGGTTGTCGTGATCGGAACACTCACGAAACATGTTCCACCATACGAATCGCCTCGAGAGTGATCGAAGTTTGGTAACGACCGCTGCAGTTCGCGACGGTGTGGACCTAGTACACCCTTGAGGCCGACATTTTGATCGAGCCAGACTGCCCGCATGAGGTTGGTCTTCTGTTCGCTGTTCCTCTTCGCGTGCTCCACCGATTTCACGTCGAAGACATGCGCTGTCGACGGAGATTGCAGCGGCGGCAGTGTCTGCGAGTTGCGCGATGCAACTGCGGTCTGCATCAAGGCTGCCGATGCGCCGCTCTTGATCGGCCAGAGCGCACCGATCAGCGGCACCAATCAAGCGCTCGGGACCGGCATGAAGCTCGGCGTCGAGCTCGCGTTCGCGGAGCAGAACGCGGCGGGCGGCATCCGCGGCCGTCAGCTGACGCTCGATTTCCGTGACGACGCATACGACCCGCCGACCGCCGAGGCGGCCGCACGCGCGTTCACGGACGTCGTGGTCTCGGCCTCCGATCCCCCGCGCTGTCCGTCGACGATGACGGTTCCGGAACCGGATGGTCACGGCAACACGACCGCGATCTCGAACACCGCGATGACCCGCGGCCCCAAGGCGGTGCTGGCATTCCTTGGCAACGTCGGGACGCCGACGATGGTCCGTGCAGCACCGGTCGCGATCGAGACCGGCACGATCTACTTTGGCGCATTCACGGGCGCCGACAAGATCCTGCGCGATGGCACCGCGGGCGCTTGCGCGAAGTACGTATTCAACGTGCGGGCCGGCTACGACCAGGAAGCGCAAGCGACGGTCGACCTGTTCAAGAAGCGCGGCGTGACCGGCTACGCGAACATCATCTCGTTCGATCAGCAGGACACGTTCGGCGACGCCGGCTACAACGGCCTGGTCGCAGCGTACACGACCGACTACGCGGCGCTCGGTGGCTCGCAACACATCGCGCGCTATCAGTACACGCGCAACGACGACACGAGCGTGGCGTCGGCCGCGACCGCGACGGAGAGCTACCTCTCGAACCTGCTTTCTACGACGACCGGCACGCAGGTGGTCGGCGTCATGATGACCGATACGTATGGCGCCGGCGCGACGTTCATCCAGGCTCTCCGCACGTGGCAGTTCGACGGCCTGCAGACCTCCCTCGACAAGGGAAACCGGCTGAAGCTCTACTTCAGCAACGTCTCGTTCGTCGGCCCGAACTCGCTCTCGGACCGGCTCGTCGCGGCAGGTTCCATCTCGACGCCAAACGGCCCGATCGCGCTGACCCAGGATGTCTACGTCTCGCAGGTCGTGCCGAACTACCAGAACGACACGAGCGACGTCGTCGTCTCGTACAATCGGTCGATCGCAGCGGCGGGCGAGCGCCCTTCGTTCACCTCGCTCGAGGGCTACATCGACGCGAAGGTCTTCATCGCGGGCCTGCTCTCGCATCAGGGCCCGTTCACGCCGGATGGCCTCCTCGACGCATTCGAGAACTTGCCGCAGCTCAGCCTGGGACTCGGCGCGACCGCCGGGTTCACCTCGGCCAATCATACGTACTCGAGCTCGGTGTGGGGCACGAGCATCATGGCGAATGGCGCGTTCAAGAACCTGTACTTCTGGACGACGAACAGCGCGATCCAATTCTTCGAGTAAGCACATGAACGACCAAACCCAAACCTCGATCGAGATCGGTCGCTATCTGCTGCATCGCCAGATCGCGCGCGGTGGTATGGCCACGATCCATATCGCACGGCTCATCGGCGATGAAGGCTTCACGCGTATCGTCGCCGCGAAGCGCCTGCATCCCGAGTTTGCCGAGGATGGCGACTTCGTCTCGATGTTTCTCGACGAAGCGCGGATCGCCTCGAAGGTCCACCACCGCAACGTGGTACCGGTGCTCGATGTCGTGACGACCGGGCACGAGGTCGTGCTCGTCCAGGAGTACGTCCACGGTGCGCCGCTACACACGCTGCTGCGCACCGCGCACGAAGCCAAGACACGCGTCCCGATCAACATCGCGGTCTCGATCGGATGTCAGGTGCTCGCCGGCTTGCAGGCCGCGCACGAGACTACCGACGAGCTCGGTGCCCCCCTCGCGGTGGTGCATCGCGATGTCTCGCCGCAGAACGTGATGATCGCGACCGACGGCACGGCGCGCCTCCTCGATTTCGGCATCGCGAAGGCGACGATGGCCGCGCACATCACGCGCGAAGGCATGTTCAAGGGCAAGCTCGCGTACTCCGCACCCGAACAGATCCGCGGCTACGCGACGCAGCAGAGCGACCTGTACTCGCTCTCGGTCGTGGTCTGGGAATTACTCGTCGGCCATCGCCTGCACAACAATGCACAGAGCGAAGCCGAGCTCATCGGCGAGGTGATGAACGGCCGGCTCGCGCGGATCACGGAGGTCCTCGCACCGGAGCGCGAGCGGCTCGGCTCTAATCGATGGAGCCAGCTCGAGGCGCTCGAGGCGATCATCGCAAAAGGCCTCGCGGTCGATCAGACCAAACGCTGGCGCACCGCGGCCGAGATGGAGGCCGCGCTCGCCTCGGCGGTGGTACCAGCCTCGACAACGGGTGTCTCGGGCTGGATCAAGAACCTCGGCCGCGCGTTCCTCGCCGATCGCGACCGGATGATCGCGCTCGAAGAGGCGAGCTATCGCTCGATCGCGAAGCCGCCGCGCCGACCGTCGCAGGGTCCGCACACCGAGGTCAGCACCGTGCTCGCGGGTCCGCCCGCGATGATGTCGCGCCACCGCACACGCCTGCTCGTCGGTACCGCGATCGGCGGGTTCATGCTCGTGCTCGCGTTCATCATCTGGATGACGCGCGAGCCGACGATCGAGCTCGCCGCCGCGCCGCCGCTGCCGGTCGCGATCCCCAGCGCGACCCCGATCGCGACCCCGATCGCGACCATCGTCGCGGCGCCTCCGATCTTGCCGGCGCCGCTCGGCTCGGTCTCGACGGCAGCGGGCACGGGCCTCGGCGAATCGCGCGCCGCGCCCGTGCGACCGAACGCGAACATCGCGCGGACGCAACGCGTGGCGATCCGGCCGATCATCCGACCCGCACCTCGCGAGCCCACCATCCGCGAATCGCAACCCGCGCCCGTCGCCGAGCCCACGAAGCCCGATTGCAACCCGCCGTACTATTTCGACGGCGCCAAGAAGATCTTCAAACCCGCGTGCCTGTGAATCGGAGCCCCATGACTCGCATCCTCGTGATTTTGGCGCTCTTCGCGCCCGTGCTCGCCACCGCAAGCGAGCTCTCGAAAGAAGAATGCGTCGACGCGCACAGCCGTGGTCAGGACGCGAAAGAGCAAGGCAAGCTCACTCTCGCGAAGAAGCTATTCCTGTCGTGCGCACAAGCCGGTTGTCCCGCGCTCGTCGCGAACGACTGCGCGCGATTCGCCGATGATCTGGGCCGCCAGCAACCGAGCATCAATCTCGCCGCGCGTGATGCGAGCGGCATGGACTTGCCCGATACCACGGTCTATATCGACGACGTCCTCATCGCGACGCACCTCGACGATGGTCGTCCACACGAGGTCGATCCTGGCAAGCACACCATCCGGTTCACGAACGCGGGCCACGACCAGGCCGTGACGATCGTGATCGGCAGCGGAGAACAGGGGCGCTCCGTCGTCGCGAGCTTCGGCGGCAAGCCGACGCTGTCACCCGCGCATGTCGCGAGGCAACCGCGCACGACGACCCGCGACATCCATCCGAGCGGCTCGCGCGCGCTGATCCTCGGTGGAGCGGTGGTGACCGTCGCGGGCACCGCGTTCGGCATCTTCGAGCTCTCGCGCGTGCCGAGCGCCTGCTCGGTCACGACGACCCAGTGCGCCGCCGCGCCCGGCGATCCGGTCTTCGCCGACGCGCAGAGTGCGGTCCACCTCGCGAACATCGGCTGGACGATCACCGGCATCGGGCTCGCCGCGGCGATCGGCGGCACGCTGTGGTACGTCGCAGGCTCGCACTCTGAAGGCTTGCCGGACGGGCTGCCCGACGGGCAACACTACGCGCTCGCACCGTGGGCAACCTCGACCGGTGGCGGACTCGCGGTCGGAGGCGCGTGGTGAGGGCGCTCGCGAAGCCCACTTCCACCTGGACCGACGCGACGGACATCACGCCACTCGACCTGCGCAGCGATCCACCGCTCGAGATCCATAGCGCGATTCCGCGCGCGATCGGGACGCAGCCGAGTGCCCCGCTCGCGAAGCCCCAGCTCGCAACGTTGCTCGTTGGCTGTCGCGATCAACAGGGTCAGGTCGGCGCGCTCTCGCAACTGCTCGAGGCGCATGGCGTGCGCGTCCAGAGCGCAGATCAACATGCCGATCGCACCGCGAAGCTGTTCTTCCAGCGCCTGCGCTTCGATCTAGCGAATACCGATCGCGGCGCGCTCGAGAATCGCGTGCGCGAGCTCTGCGATCGGCTCGGCATGGAGTACCGGCTCTACGGCGACCGGCGACGTCGCACCGCGATCCTGGTCTCGAAGCAGGATCACTGCCTGTACGACCTGCTCGCGCGACATCGCACCGGCGAGCTCGCGTGCGACGTCGTCGCGATCATCTCGAACCACCCAGATGCCGGACCGATCGCGGCGCACTTCGGCATCCCGTTTCATCATCTCCCGGTTGTTAAAGAGCACAAGCAGCGCCAGGAGGCGCAAGTGATCGAGCTCCTGTACGAGTACGGCGTCGAGCTCGTCGTGCTCGCGCGCTACATGCAGATCCTGTCGCCCGAGCTCGTCGAGCGCTTCCCGACCCGGATCATCAACATCCATCACTCGTTTCTACCTGCGTTCGTCGGGGCGAACCCGTACCGCCAGGCCTACGAGAAGGGCGTCAAGTTGATCGGCGCAACCAGCCACTACGTGACTGCCGAGCTCGACCAGGGACCGATCATCGAACAAGAGACAGTCCGCTGCACCCATCGCGATACCGTGGAGGATCTCGTCCGCAAGGGCCGTGATCTCGAGAAACGAGTCCTCGCAGCGGCGCTCCGCTACCACCTCGAAGACCGCATCATGGTCCACGCGACCAAGACGGTGGTCTTCGAGTAGCGCTCAGCGCGTACGGATCCGAATGATCACCGACTTCGAGGTCGGCGTGCGCGAGCGTTCGGCGAGGCTATCCATCGGGATCAACACGTTGGTCTCGGGGAAGTACGTGCAGCAATTGCCGCGCGGGATGTCGTACGGGACCACGATGAACGCCTCGGCGACGCGCTCGCCATCGTGCCACTCGCTGACCAGGTCGACGACCTGGCGCTCGACCAGGCCGCGCTCGACGATGTCGGCCGCGTGCATGAACACCACGCGCCTCTCGCCGCGCACGCCGCGATAGCGATCGTCGAGGCCGTAGATCGTCGTGTTGTACTGATCGTGACTGCGGACGGTCATCATCCGCAGCCGACCGGGCGGCAACGTCAGATCTGGCGGCTCGGAGATCGTGAACTTCGCGCGATGACCTTTGACCTCGGTGAACGATCGATCGCGGCCTGCATTCGGCAGCTGGAACCCATTCGGCGCCCGCACGCGCTCGTTGAAATCCTCGAAGCCCGACACCACGCGCGCGATGTGGTCGCGGATGAGATCGTAGTTCGCGCCGAGCGCATCCCACGACACCATCGCGCTGCCAAACATCGCCTTGCCGAGCATCGCGCAGATGTGCGGCTCGCCGCGCAGCTCGGGGCTCGCGGGCTGGAGCACGCCCTCGGAGCGATGGACGATACTCATCGAATCCTCGACGGTGACGAACCCTGCCGGATCGATCTCGCTGCGCCCCAAGCACGGGAGGATCAGCGCGCGCTTGCCGGGATAGAGGTGCGTCCGGTTGAGCTTGGTGGTCACGCCGATCGTGAGATCGCAGCGCTCGAGCCCCGCGGCGGTGCGCGGCGTATCGGGCGTGGCCTGCAAGAAGTTGCCGCCCATCCCGAAGAACACGCCGACCTTGCCGTGCTCCATCGCTTCGCAGGCCTCGATCACATCCTGACCGGGGAGCGTCGGAGCTTTGAAGCCAAACTCCGCGCCCAGCGCGTCGAGGAACTGCGGGCGCGGCAGATGGTAGATGCCCATCGTGCGATCGCCTTGCACGTTCGAGTGCCCGCGGACCGGGCACAGGCCCGCGCCCGGGCGACCGATGTTACCGCGCAGGAGTAACAAGTTTACGACCTCTTCGATCGTGGCGACCGCGTGCTTGTGTTGGGTCAGGCCCATCGCCCAGCACGCGATCACTGCCTTGGACTGGATATAGAGCTCGCCGATCTCGCGGATCCGCGCCTCGGAGATGCCCGAGCGTTCGGTGATCAGCGACCACGGCATCGCGAGCACGTGATCGCGATACGGCCCGAAGTTATCGGTGTACTCGCCGACGAACAGCGAATCGACGATGTCGCCGAGCTTCTGCTGCACGGTCGTCGCATCGTGGGAGCGCTGCGCCTCGCCATCGCGCTCGAGCACGACCTTCGCGAGGCCGAGCAGGAACGCGAGGTCGCCACCGATCTGGATCTGGATGAACTGCTTTGCGATCGTGACGCCGCCGAACAGATCGAGCGGGTGCTGCGGATGCGCGAACTTGGTCAGCGCGACTTCCTTGAGCGGATTGATCGCCACGATCATCGCGCCGCGCTTCGCGGCCGCGCGCAAGGTCGTCAGCATCCGCGGATGATTGGTGCCGGGGTTCTGACCGATGACGAAGATCAGGTCTGCGTGATCGAAGTCCTCGATCGAGACCGTGCCCTTGCCCGTGCCGATCGTCTCGGACATGGCGACGCCACTGGACTCGTGGCACATGTTCGAGCAGTCGGGAAAGTTGTTCGTGCCCTGGAGCCGGCCGACCAGCTGGTACATGAACGCCGCCTCGTTGCTCGTCCGGCCCGAGGTGTAGTACACGCTGCGCTCCGGCCCCGCCGCTGCCAGCTCCGCCGCGGCGAGCCGTATCGCGGCGTCCCACGTGATCGGTCGGTAGTGGCGACCCTCGAGCACCATCGGGTGCGTGATCCGACCGAGGTGCCCGAGCTCGAAGTCGCTGAGCAAGCGCATGTCATCGACCGAGAGCGCCGCGAAGGTCTCGGGTGAGCACCGAAGTGACGTCGCCTCTTCAGCGATCGCCTTGGCTCCGTTCTCGCAGAACTCGAACGTGTCGCGCTTCTTCGGCTCGGGCCACGCGCAACCCGGGCAATCAAAACCGGCCTGCTGGTTCATTGACAGGAGTGCGCGCGAGCCGCGCAGCATCGAGTGATTTTCCTCGAGCTTCTCCGCCGTGTGGTAGAGCGCAGGCAGTCCGCCGGCAACCGTGGGAACATCCATCAGGTGGATGTCGGCGCGCTCGGGCTCGTGCGTCTCTTTACTCACCAGAGCCGTCTACCATGCACGCACCGATCAGGCGCGCTCGCGGAAAGGACTCACCATTCCATGCGGAACGTGGCGCCAGCGCCCGAGGGGCTGAGCACCGGGGTCACGGCAAACGGCTCGTGGTGCTTGCGACGACCCGCCACGGAGACGGGCTTCTCTTCGTCTCCGTTCTTCATGTACAAAACGACGAAGCCGATCGCCGAGATGACGCCGAAGCCGACGGTCAGCGGGATACCGAGCTTCGTGAGGCTGTTGCCGTCGCAGGAGCTCTTGAACGTCGTGTTGGCGGTGTTGCCCGAGACGCCTGCGACGATGTTGCCGTCGGCGGTGCCGCACTTACTGAGGCCGTAGTTCTTGACGGTCTTGTCGGTCGCGCCCGACACATCGAGGTTGGTCGGATCGTAACCGTTCGAGATCTTGGAGTAGCCGTAGACCCAGATGCCACCACCGACGGCAGCACCGACGAGCCCGCCGTACGCCATCGTCTTCCACAGCGCCTTGTTTGACGAGTGGGACTCCGAGCCCGACATGCCGCTGCTCGAGCCCGAGCCGTTGCCCAGGTTCTGGGTACCGGTCAGCTCGCTGCCAGAGCCGGTGCCCGCGCCGGTATCGCCGGGGCCAAGGACCGGAGGACTCCCTTTGTCGCTCTTGTCTTTGCTGAGGTCGGCGGTGACCGTGGTGTTCTCACCGGCGGTGCAAGCAACTTCGCCTTTGGTCCAGCGATGGAAGCCCGGCGACTCGACAGAGATCGAGTACTTGCCTTCCGAGAGGCCGAGAATCTGCCCCGTCCCGGCAGTGATGTTGCCACGATCGGCAGTGCCGATCTGGATCGTGCCGCGATCGACGCCCGGCGTCTTCACCGTGATCGTGCAGCCATCGGCCTGGCCGGTGAGCCCGTTGTAGACCTTCTTCGCGAAGTTCTGGAGTGCCACACCGCCGGTCGCGGTCGCGACGTTGCTCGGCGAAACATGCTCTTTCTTCTTGGCGTGGACATCCAAAATCTGGATGACGACGTCGTAGTTACTGCCCCGCTTCGTGACGGAGCCGTACATCAAAAAATCAGCGCCGAGATCGCCGCCGATGCTCGCCATACAGTTGATGGCCTCGCCATCACAGCCCTTCAAGAGCTTGAGGTCGATGAGCTCTTTATCGCCGCCATTCGCGAGCGTATAGGGACCGCCGACCTTCGCGCGACTGCGCAGATCTTCGGTCAACGTCTTCGCGAAGTTGACGTCGTCGTTGCTCGGCGACCCTGTCTTGTCGACGACTTCGAGACCGAGGATCGCAATCGAAGGTTTCGCGGCTGCGACGCCGGCCGCGGCGCAAACCAAGAGCGCAGCCGCAGAGAGGCTAAACGTACGGGACCCCATGGCCGGCCACTATACACGTCTGACCGCTCTGGTTCCTGGCTTGCTGCAGATCGCCGGGCTACCGTGTGCCGACCGGCCATGCGCACGCTCTCGGCCCGAATCCTCCTCGGTTTTGCCGCCCTCGCGGTGGCCTTTGGCGCGATCACGGTCAACGTGGTCCTCAACCTCTCCACCGTCGAAGAGTCCATCCACAGCATCCGGGTCGGGTACCTCCCCCTCGCCCTGGCCGCCAACACCCTGGCCCGACGTGAGGAAGATCTCAAATCCTATCTGGATGATGGCCTCCCTCAGGAGACCAGCTCCTACGGTGCCAACGTCCGGCTCAGGACCGCCCGGAGCCCCCGGGACGCCGCCTTCAAGGGCTTGACCCACGCGGTCGAGAACTACAAGAACCTCGACATCCCTTTCGATGTCACCACGACCGATAAGGTCGCCGAGCTGGCCAAGTTGCTCGAGGGCTTGAAGCCCTCATACGATGCGCTCGCGGCCGCGCTCAGAAAGGGCGAGCCGCTGGATGGCGATACGGTCGCCCAGCCGTTGCGGGCCGTGCGCGATGTCGAGCGCAAGCTCTCGCAGGACACACTCGATCTCGCGAGCACGCTCCAGAACGTGGTCACCCATCGCACCGAGAAGCTCGAGGAGAACCAGCAGAAGGTCCGGTATTACGCGATCATCCTTGGCGGCATCTCGGTCGCGATCGCGATCATGATCGCTGTCTGGGTCGTGATCACGCTGCGCCCGTTGCGCCGGTTGCGCGATGCCGCGAAGCGCGTGGCGGCGGGCGACTACGCGAGCCGGATCGACGACCGTGGTCCTTCGGAGGTCGCCGAGCTCGCACGCGAGTTCAACTCCATGGCGCGCGCGATCGAGGAGCGCGAGCGCGAGCTGGTCCGCTCGGAGAGGCTCGCCGCGGTCGGCAAGCTGTCCGCGATGATCACCCACGAGATCCGCAATCCACTCTCGGCGATCGGCCTCAACGCAGAGCTCCTCGACGACGAGCTCGCTGGCAACGCCGAGGGCCGAGCGCTGTGCCAGGCGATCCACAAGGAGGTCGACCGGCTGACCGCGATCACCGAGGAGTACCTGTCGTTCGGCAAGCTGCCGAAGCCCAAGATCTTGTCCGAGCACGTCAACAGCACGGTCGATGCGCTTGCCTCGTTCGTGCGCGAGGACCTCGCGAAGAAGAAGGTCGCGCTGCTCGTCGAGCTCGCCGAGAACGATCCGGTCGCGCTCGTCGATGCCGCGCAGCTCCGGCAATGCTTGGTCAACCTCGTGCGCAACGCCGCCGAGGCGGTCGCGAGCAAGGGCGGAGGCACCGTGACCCTGCGGACCCATCGAGATGGTGACCGGGTCGTGATCGAGGTCGAAGACACAGGTGTAGGTATCGCTCCGGAGGTGCTGCCGCGCCTGTTCGACACCTTCTTCTCGACCAAGGAGGGCGGCAGCGGGCTCGGCTTGGCGCTCACGCAACAGATCGTCAAAGACCACGGCGGCGATCTCGCGGTGGCCAGCACCGTTGGTAAGGGCACCACGTTCACCGTCTCGATCCCGCGCGGCTAGCTAGCTAACTTGCGATCCCGAACGCGACGAGGGATCATTCACCCCTAGCATGAGCGACGACGACAAGCGCACGAGCGACCGCGAGCCGGTCACGCTATTCGTCGATTACGAGGGTGCCGACGATCTGCTCGGCGACTACACCGAGAACCTCTCGAGCGGTGGCACGTTCGTTGCCACCAACCGGCAGCTGCCGGTCGGCACCACGATCCAGCTCGTGCTCTCGTTCGCGGGCCTGCTCGAACCGATCCGGATCGAAGGCACCGTTCGGTGGACCCGCGGTGCGCAAGTGCCGCTTGACGGAGATAGCGGAGAAGCGGGTGCGGGCCTGCAGTTCGCGCCCGGTGCGGCGCGCGACCAGCTCGCGGTCTTGATCGAGAAGATCCGCAGCCGCGATCCCAAGACCGTCTCGCGGCTGTTCCACGTGCTCGTCGTCGAGGATAACAAGCACGTCGCCGCGTTGATCCAGGATGGCCTCAAGGGTTCGGCCCGCCGCGACTTCGGAGGTGGGGTGTCCTTCGTCGTGCGGCAGGCCGAGGATGGCCGCCAGGCGATCGAGATCCTCCGTCGCGAAAGGTTCGATGCGCTGATCATCGATATGTACCTGCCGGTCCTCGACGGCGCGAAGGTGATAGCGTCCGCGCGCAACGAGCTCGGCCTGGTCTCGCTCCCGATCATCGCGGTCTCGGCCGGCGGAGATCAGGCGCGCGAGTCCGCGCTCGAAGCCGGCGCGAATATCTTTCTCGACAAGCCGATGCGCCTTCGCCAGGTCATCGACACGATTCAGAAGCTGATCAACTGATTACTTCAGCGACGCTTTGAGCTTCAGGAGCTCGGCGTTCTCGGGCTCGGTCTTCATCGCGAGACCGATCGCGGCCTTCGCATCGGCGGTCTTCTTGAGCGCGAGATACGCCTTGGCGCGACCGAGCTGGACGAGCGCGGGCCGCCGCGGCGCCGGGTTCGCGATCAGCATCGTGTCGTACGTGTAGAGCGCTTTGTCGGGCTGGCGCATCTCGAGGTAGGCGCGGGCCAGGCCTTCGGTGATCTCGGGATCCTGCGGGTTGATGAACGTGGCCATCTCGCCGTAGGTCCGGACCTTTGCCCAGTTGCCGAGCTTTCCGTACTCGGTGACGAGCTTCTTGAGGGGCGAGAGCTCCATCTGTTCGATGTACGCGTAGGCCTCGAGCTCGACGAGCGCCTTCGGCATGTCGCCGGCCTTCTCGTACATCTCGGCCAGCGCTTGATACGGATAGCTACGCTCGGGATCGAGCTTCTTCGCGGCGCACAGCTGCTTCTCGGCTTCGGCTTGATCGGTCTCGGCGAGCTGGGCGAGGCGCGTGCGGAGGTCATAGCTATCGTGACCGTCGGAGACGAGGCCGATGTAGAGCGACTTGGCCTTTGCCGTATCGCCATTGTGGACGGCGAGCTCGGCGAGGATGTAGCGCGCGATCGGTTGCTTGGGATCGACCGCGACCGTGGCCGCGGCTGCGGCTGCGGCCTTCTCGGCATCGCCGCCGTAGTAGTAGCCGAGCGTGAGGTTCGCCCGCGCCTTCGCATCCCTTGGCGCGGCGTCGACAGCGACCTCGAGCGCGGTGATGTCGTCGAAGCCGCGGGTCGGCAGCTTGAACGTTCCAGCGTACGGCGCGAGCCGGATCTCGAGGTATTTGCGGAACTCCGTATCGAGCTGCGCGATCGTCTTGCCGGTGATCGCCTTGAGCACGTCGGGCGTCTCCTGGCCTTTGCCGTAGAGCTTGAGCGCCTCGACGATCTTCGGAAAGCTGTAGGTCCGCGCGAGCCACTCGACCGTGACCGCCGAGAGGAAGTACGCGACGACGACCGCGTTTTGATCCGGCTGCATGAACTCGGAGTTCAAGTTGCCGATCGACGGCAGCGTGTTGTTCGCCATGGCGCCATAGAGATCGCTGTCGTTCTCGCGCCGCCAGTCGGGGCGCGCGATCAGGGTCTCGTATTCCGACAGGCCTTCGGTGAACCAGCGCGGCACGCGCGAATTCGAGAGCTGGATCGCAAACACGTGGCCGAGCTCGTGCCACAGCACCATGCCCCAGTTGATGTCACCGGTCGCCGGAGACATCGCGGTGATGACCTGCCCGAAACACACGCCAAGCGCGGCGATGTCGGGGAGCCCAGCGGTGCGCACCGCGTACTGGGTCTTGTCGGCGTAGAGCTCGAGCACGACCGGCGTTTTCGGCGTGAAGCCATAGCGCTTCACCATGTCGGCAAAGGCGCGCTCCATCGTGGGTTCGAGATAGCGCGCGAGCCCGGCCTTCTCTTCGTTGTGAAACCGGATCCGGAAGTTCTTGGTGGTCTCGAACGAGTACAGCTTCGGGATGGTCTGCTCGAACAGGTTGAGCGTGTTGACCGTGCGGACGTTGTAGCCGTCGCCGCGATAAGCCTTGTCGAGCCACTCGAGGCCCTCTTTTTCCATCCCGAGCCGGAGGTAGCCAAGGCCGGCACCCGCCATCGCTTCGTAGTTATCGGGCTTGAGCTTGATCGCCTGCTTCTCGAGCTCGATCGCTTCGACGTACCGATGCTCGCGCACCGCCGAGCGCGCGACGACACGGTAGAGCTCGGAGTACGCCGGATCAGCGGTGAGCGCCTGCGCGCGGAGCTGATCGTAGAGCTTGGTGTCGTTGCGCAGCCACGCGATCGTGGCCTTCATCGCGATCGCCTCGACGTCGTCCTTGTCGATCGCGATGACCTGATCGAGCGAGGCGCGCGCGGTGTCCCACTGGTTGTTATCGATCTCGAGCGACGCGCGGACCTTGATCGCGCGTGCGTTCTTCGGGTTGAGCGAAAGCGCCGCGTCGAGGTGGTGCTTGACCGCCGCGAGGTCGTAGCTGGTCTCGGTGATGATGGCCGCCATCATCGCGTGCGCGTCGGGCTCGTTCGGGTTGACCTTGAAGATCTCCTCGATCGTCTGCACCGCGAGCTCCGAGGCGTACTTGCGCGAGAACAGCGAAGCCCACGCGATGTTCGACTCGAACAGCTGGGGCTTGCTGTTGATGGTCGGCCGTCCGGTGGTCCCCGGCGGCACCTTCGTCGCGAGATCCCACGCCGCGCGATACGAATCGTTCGCGAGCTCGTACTGCGAGGTGTAGCGCGCCGCTTCGGCTAGCTGATAGAGCGCGTCGGCGTCGTTGAGATCGAGGGTCTTCTGATCAAACTCCTTGATCGTCATGTCGAACAGCGCCTTGGCGCCGACGACCTCGCCTTGGTCGTGGCGCAGCACGCCGAGCGCGGTGCGCACCGCGCGATCGGTCGGGTGGTCTTTGTAGAGCTGCTCGAGGTCCGTGCGCGCGTCGCCGTTGCGCCCGGTCGTCCGGCGCACTTGATCGAGCACGAGGTGGGCTTCGACGGCGAGCGCGTCCTTGCCGGAGGCGAGCGCGGTCACCGAGCGCTCCGCACCCGCGTAGTCACCGGTCGCGAGCTGGGCGCGGGCCAAGAGCAGCTGCGCAGCCGGCCGGTCCTTACTACTCGCCTTGGCGAGCTCGCTGATCGCGGTCTTGTAGTCGCCCGCAACGAGCTTGTCGCGACCGGTCGCGAGGTCCGCGCGCGCGAGGGTGCCCGACGCACACAGAAGTAGAACCGCAAGAGTGCCCCGCACTTGCTAGAATCTGTGCGACCTGGCTACTCCTGTCAAACCCGAACCTGGTGGTATCCTCTGATGGTGGCTGAAGCGTCCAAGGAAGCTGCCGGCGGATCTCACGGGATCTATGGCTCGTTCGACGCGTTCCTCAAGCAGGCGATCAAGGAGTACTACGATCGCGGCTGGACCACCCGGCGCGGCAACTTCATCGCGCTCCTGATCGCCTCGGGCACGACCTCGGTCGCGCTCGCGAAGGACTCCGTCGTCAGCGGTGAAGGCGCCAAGAAGGTCGCGATCGGCGCGGGGCTCGCGGTCGCGCTCCGGATCGGCCTTCGGTTCGCGATCGGTGGTCCGCTCGGGCTCGTGCTCACTATTGCGTCGGGCGCGGCGATGCTGTCGTACTTCGTGCGAAATCAGAAGGACATCGTCAGAAAAGTTTCGGCCTACAAGGTCGTGATCGCCGACATGGACAAGCGCTTCACCGAGATCCAGACCGGATGGCGCGATGGCAAATACCAAGTTCCCGATCGCAACCTCATGATCGATGGGCTGATGAAGCAGCTCATCGCTCAAGTCGACGAATCGTGACCTTGAAGTCGGCCGGCGCCGTCCTCGCGCTCATCTCGGTTTCGCTGGCGCCCTTATCAGGCGTCGCCGGACCGAAGAAGACACCGAAAAAAGAGCCGAAACCCGAGGCGCCTGTCGAGGCCCCTGCTCCGCCGCCGCCCGCGCCCGCGCCTACGATCACGCAAGTTCCGAAGGATGGCCGCAAGATCATCGGCATCCTCGATGTCCGGATCGATGGCGCGCCAATCGAAGTCGGTGCCCAGTTCCAGCGCGACCTCGAAGCGCAGGTCGACAACAAGCACTACTATCTCGCGCCTCGCGTGCGCATGCACGACATCCTCGCGAACTCGACCAAGTGGACCGAGGGTTGCGTGGTCGGCGCTTGCTTGCGCGAAGCACGCGCGCAGACCGGTGCCGACGTCGTGCTGCTCGCGTCGCTCAATGGCTCGGGCACGAGCTTTGGCTGGGTGATCACGCTGGTCTCGACCCAGATGGGCACCGTGATCGGCCAGCAATCCGAACGCTGCGATGTCTGTACGATCAGCGAGGCGCTCAACACCGCGACGCTCGCAACCGTGCAGCTTTTGAACGCGATCCCCGACGAGCTCGGTGCACCCAAGCCCGGCCCGTCGCCGACCAAGCCGCTCGAGGATAAGATCGATCGCATCCATCACGCCCAAAAGGTCGCAGGCGCCGCACTCACGCTCACCGGCCTCGCGGTCGCCGCGGTCGGTGGCGCGATCTTCTTCGCGAAAGATCACTCGAGCACCGGCCTCGGTGTCGCCGGCGTCGGTGGGGGCTTGCTGCTCGGCGGCGTCTTCACGCTCGCGTTCTAGTAGAGGACCTCTGCCTTCTCTCCTTCGGCCGCTTTGAGGTCGTTCGATTTACCCGTGGTCGACGCGTGTGCCAACGCTATTCCTTCGGCGCCGGGCCCCAGTCGACGCCGGTGGCGGCACCGCTGTAGACCTTCGTCGCCTTACCGGAGCCATCGGCATTCGAGATGTAGATGCCCTGGCCTTGTCTCGCGTACGCGATCACGCGACCGTTCGGCGAGAACGAGGGTTCCTCGTTGTTGCCCTCGTTCTGGGTGACGCGAACGATGTTCTTGGTGTCGACGTCGAGCGCGACGATGTCGTAAGCGCCGCCATCGCGCGTGGTGTACGCGATGATGTGCTTGCCCGCCTTCGGCGACCACGTCGGCGTCGTGTTGTAGCTACCGTTGAACGAGACCTGCTTGGGCGTACCGCCACTCGCGGGCACGATGAAGATCTGCGGACCACCGTTGCGATCGCTGACGAACGCGATGGTGGAACCATCGGGTGACCACGCCGGCGAGGTATCGATCGATTTGTCGTTCGTGATCCGACGAACGATCGAACCGTCGCTCGCGTTGATCACGTAGATCTCGGGGTTACCGTCCTTCGACAGCGTGACGGCGAGCTTGGAGCCATCGGGGCTCCACGTGGCGCCGGTGTTCATGCCCTTCTGCGCGCTGACCTTCTTCGGTCGCGAACCATTCGGCGCGCCGACATAGAGGTCGGGATTGTTGCGCATGAACGACGTGTAGGCGATCTCGCCGCCGCTCGGTGACCACGCCGGGAGGATGTTCGTCGAGCTGTTGTGCGAGACGACGAAGGCATTCTGGCCGTCGAAGTCCATCGCCATGATTGTGCTCGTGCCCTTGCCCTTCGCGGTGAACGCGATCTGCGAGCCGAAGAAGCCGGCCTCTTGCGTGTAGTACTTCACGACCTCGTTGCACCACCGGTGTGCGATCTGACGCGTCGAGGCACCGCTTCGCTTGTAGGTCTTGGTGAGCGTCGCGGCCGTCCCCTTCGAGACCTCGTAAAGCCGGAATTCGATCGCGTCGGCCGTGACGTGATACTTCACGACGCCGAACGCGCCGACGTCTTTCCACTTCTGCGGGTCGATGCCGAGCGCTTCGGTCTTGAGATCGGCGAGGAACGACGCGGGGTCGAGGACCTTGAACACGCCCGCGAGCGCGAGGTCACCGGACTCGACGGTCGCGACTTCTTTCGAGACCGCATCGCCTTCCGGCGCGAGTGGCGTGGCGAGCGGATACAGCCCTCGCTTGGCGCCGTTGACGTCGATCACGACGCCATCGCTGGCGGGTTGGGCACGGGCGCTCGCCGACGCGATGACGAGCACCAAGAAAGCTAGCTGGCTGATTTTGGATCGAAGCGAATGCATATCCATCGGGTCACGGCCCCCTTCTGATTCTCGGGCACAGGAATGGGGTTGTCGTTGCGCAGCTTTTTAACCGCGTCGATCGCGTGTTCGGCGGCTTGGTCGAGATCCGGACTCCCGCTCTTCTCTTTGACCTTGGTATCCACGATCTTGCCATCGGGCGTGATGTGAAAGCACCCCACGGGGATGCCATTCGCCTCGGAGATCTCCGGCAGCGTGAAGTTGTCGTGGATGTCCTTCGCGAAGCCCTGCCAGTACGGATCGCCCTTGGTGATCGGGGCCCAGCCTTCTTCGCTACCGTTGAAGGCGCCAGGCTCGGTCACCGGCTTACCGGTCGGATTGTCGTCGTCGTCCGTGCGCTTGAAGTGCTTGAACGGGTCTTTCGGATCGGCTTCCGCGACGACCGTCTTGTCTTTCTTGGCGACGCAGCGCGCGTCCTTGCACTTCTCGTCGGTCTTGCAGTCCGCGTCGGCCTTGCACCCTTCGACCGGCTTGGCCTTGTCGTCGTGGGTGATCGCGTCTGCTTTTTTTTGCTCGGGCTGCGACGTCTTTTTTTGCGGCTGCTTCTGCGGCGTCTTCTTGTAGGCGATCGATGCTTCGATCGACTCCATGTCGTCGAGCTTGATCTTGGGCGTGTCGACGCGCTCGGTCAGGAACAGGACGGGCAAGAAGAAAGACGCTGTCACCACCACGGCGCCGAGCACCGAGATCGTGTGCATCTCACCGTTCTTGAACGACATACCTATTTAGACGGCGGAGTGACCGCGATGTTCTTATCGAGATCCGCGAGATTGAGGACCTCCGTGGGGTTCGTGAGCATCATCACCCGTGTCACCCCCGCGTTTTTTGCCACCGCCATTGCCGTGACGACGCGGCCGTACAAGAGGCTCGTGTCGGCTTCGATGTACAGCGAGCTGTCTTTTTTGACCTTCTCGTTGGTCTTGAGCTTGGCCTCGAGATCGATCCAGTTGACCTGGGTGCCGCCGAGATAGATCTTGTCGTCCTTCGCGATCGAGAGCACGAGCTTACCCTCGGGGTCCTCGACGTTCTGCGCGGTCACCTGCGGCAGCTCGAGGCTGACGCCGGTGTTCATCATCGGCGCCGTGATCATGAAGATGATCAGCAGGACGAGCATCACGTCGACCATCGGCGTGATGTTGATCTCCGCGTTGAGCTCGTCGCCTCCGCGGCTGTTAAACGACATCCTGTTACCTCAGGAAGTGCCGCTTGATGATGTTGAGATAGTCCTGCTCGAACATCTCCATCTCCGAGCGCAGGACGCGAATACGCCGCTGGAAGTAGTTGTACGCCATGACGGCCGGGATCGCGGCGATCAGGCCGACGGCGGTTGCGAACAAGGCTTCCGCGATGTGCGGACCGACCGTCTTCAACGAGGCAGCCGACGAGCTCTTCTTTGGATCGGCGATATCTACGAACGCGAACAAGATGCCCATGACGGTGCCGAACAGACCGATGAACGGCGCGGCCGAGGCCGTGGTGGCGAGGAACGGCGTCATCGATTCGAGGCGAGTTACCTCGACGGTTTGCGCGCGCTTGAGGGCACGCTCGATGTTCGCGAGGTTGCCTTCGCGATCATCCTTGAGCTGCGGATCGGAGTGGAGCTTCGCGAGCTCGGTGTAGCCCGCGACGAACATCTGCGAGATCGGGCTGTTCCGCAGCGCCTGCGCTTGCTTGTAGATCTGCTCGATGTCGCGCGACTTCCAGAACGACTCCAGAAATTGCGCGGACTCGCCGGAGGCGCGGCCGATGTACATGCGCTTGTAGATGATGATGTAGACGCCGATGACGAACATCAGCGCCAGCAGGATCATCACCCCTTTGACAATCCAGTGGGACTTGTCGAAGAGGTCTGGGATATCGAGTGTAGCGGCGAGCGACCACGCCGCGTGAGTGGGCGAAAACCCTGGCATAATCGTCGCGGAAGGCAGTAACACGCGAAATGCTCGTCGGTCAAATGTCACCTGTGGCGTGGAAATGCCTCGCGGTGTGTCTGCTGGTTAACGCCTGCACCACCGTCGATGGCGGCGCGGTCGAGCTTTCGTGGAAGTTACGGCCCGCCAGCGGCTCCACCGACATCTTCGTGGACTGCGACAGCCAGATCGTGGGTACGAATCCCGTGACCCGCATTCGCCTCGACTGGCAAGTCGGCGAGGCGACGGGCTTTGCATCGTGGCAATGCACGGATTATCACGGTGTCACGGGCTTCGATCTACCCGTCGGCGTCGCCTCGTTTTCGGTGAAGCCCGAATGCGCGACCGGTGCCGCGACGACGAACACGTACACCGCACCCGCTCCCGCGCAACGCGCCGTGATCGTTGGAAACACGATCAGCCTCGGCGCCGTCGAGCTGATCGTTCAGGTCGGCAGCGATTCGAGTGGCTCGAATCGCTGCACCGAACAGCCCTGTATCTGCCAATAGGATCACATTCGACGCTGGCCCGACGCTTGCCCGACGCTGGCGCGATTGTTGCTTTGCTCGACCCGTGAAGAGATACAGGGCTGCGTCGTCAAACACGCGACTCGCATAATTTAGGGGACACACATATGAAGAAGCTCGTCTTGTTTAGTTTGACTGTCGCTGTCGCCACCCAAGCCACCGGTTGCATCAGCTCCTCGGGTGACGGCTCCAGTAACGGATACATCACCGCCTCGTGGAAGATGACCGACCTCGCGAAGCACACGCTCGACTGCCCGGCGGGCTTCGACACCGCCGCGCTGTACTCGCAGGAGATCAATACGAACTTCGATGCCGTCGGCGGCCCGATCATCGACTTGTTCAACTGCTCCGACTTCACGGGCGCGAGCGCCGCGCTCAACCCCACGACCTACTACAGCTGGATCACGATCGCGACCGACAACAACGCGGCGCAGTACGCGTCGAGCACGTCGGCGTTCGTCGATCTCACCGCCAGCGATAAGAGCTACACCGCCGAGATCCTCGAGGACGGCGGTTATTTTCAGATGCAGTGGCAGCTCACGTCCGGCGGCGTGCCGACCTCGTGCGCTGCGCAGACCGATGTCGACGGCATCGAATCGATCGCTACCGATGTCTCGAGCTCGCAGAACTTCGCGAGCGACATCTTCCCGTGCGCGGATCACGTCGGCATCACGTCGGGCTTCGCGGCGGCCACGTACACCGTGAGCGTCGATGCCATCAACGCGAACATGCACGCGCTCGGCAACCCGGTGACCTTGACCAACAAGACCATCACCGCGCCGAACCACGTCACCGATCTCGGCACCGTCACGCTGCGGCTCGACTGAACACCGAGTTCACTGGACGGAACGCCCGCCCCGCGCGACGATGACCGCATGATCGCTGGTCGCGGTGACGTGGGCCCCGAACGAGGCCATCGGATTCGAGCAGTGAAGCGCGCGCTGCTCGGCATCGGTTCCATCCTGATCGTCGGATGTGGTGGCGGTGGGGGCTCGAGCTCCGGCGACGACGGCGGCACCAGCGACGCACCGCTCGCGCGTTGCGGTGATGGTCACGTCGACGCGAACGAGGCGTGCGATGACGGCAACACCGTTGCGGGCGATGGTTGCACGCTGTGCATGATCGACGGGCAACGCAGCGCCGCGATCGATGCGACGTGGCGGTTGCAGACCGCCGCGGGAGCGACTGCCCCGTGTCCCGTCGACTTTCAAACCGCGGCGGTGATCGCGACTCCGATGACGGGCGCGGTCGTGATCGATCTTTTTGACTGCAGCGCAAACATGGGCACGACGTCGGCGCTGCCGGCGACGATGTACGCGGCCCAGGTCGCGATCACGAACGCGGCGATGAGCCAGACGTTCTCGACCTCGCACGCGCAGGCGATCGATCTCTCCGATGCCACGAACAAGCCGCTCGCAGCGTCGTTTGTGACCGACGGCGGCTACTTTGCGCTCGCGTGGAAGCTCGTCAAGATGTCGGATCCCGCGATCGAGGTGCCGTGCAGCGCGGTCAGCGATATGTCGCGGATCAAGGTGCTCGCGGCCAACGCGAACACGAGTGTTCCCGCACAGAGCACGTCGTTCCCGTGCGACGGCGGGACCACGGTGACCTCGGCGTTCATCGCCGGTACTTATAGCGTCACGATCTCCGCGCTCACGAGCGCGTTCGCGAACGAGGGCAGCGCGCCCGCCCTGATCGGTCAGGTCGTCACCGCACCCGATGGCTTGACCGACCTGGGCACCGTCACGATTCCGATCAACGGGTTGTAAATCCTGCGTGTGCTAGGGTGCGTGCGTGACTGATCGTCGACGAGGACCTGGCTTCAACACGAGCCAGCTGCGGATCACGCGTGGCGCGCTGATCATCGCCGGCCTCCAGCTCGGGGTCTCACTCGTGTTTCTGCTGGTCGACAAGCAGACCCAGGCGACGCTGGCCGAATACCTGGTGGCGTCGCCGAGCAACGTGTTCGGTCACTACCGCGTGTGGACGCTCGTCACGAGCCCGTTTCTCGAGACCGAGTTCCTGTCGTTGCTGCTCGGCCTGTTCATGCTGTGGATGTTCGTGCCGACGCTCGAGCGGTTCTGGGGCACGCCGCGATTTTATCGGTTCGTCGCGATCACGTCGCTCGCCGGCACGGTCTTTGGTGTGCTCGTCGGCCAGCTCCTCCACCGCGACTATCCGATCCTCGGCCTGTCGCCGTTCACGTTCGCAGCAGTCGTCGCGTTCGGTGTGATCTACGCGCGTCAGCCGGTCCGGTTCTTCGGCGTGTTGCCGCTGACCGGGCGGCAGATGATGTATGGGTTCATCGGCTTCCTGCTGTTGTTCGTCGTCCTCCAGGGGCTGTGGGAGAAGGGCGCCTCGTACGCCGCGGCGATGATCGCGGCCGCGGTCATGACGTCAAAGACCCTGGGCCCCGGACTCGCGTGGAGACGCTGGAAGATCGCGCGCGCTCGCGCACGGCTCAGCGTGATCGAAGGCGGCGCTCCGAGACCACCGGGTAATCCTAGCTCGCCGCGCAAGAAGCCCGACGAGCGCTTCATCAACTAGCGTCCGGCCGCCTGCGCGCACCCGGCAACGAGGGGCACTCTGCCGTGCTACCGTCGGGTCGATGGAAGGCGACGATCCGCAGTTCGAGACGGGCACGGGCATGACGACCATGTTCGAAGGCGAGTGGGCCACCGTTCGCCGGATGCGCAAGGGCAAGCTCGTCGTCACGAGCGGTGCCGATACGGGCAAGACGATCGAGATCTCGAAGCCGCGAGTGACCGGCGGTCGCAGCATCATCGGCGACCTCGTCATCAACGATAAGGCCGTCTCCGGAACGCACTTCGAAGTCTCCGCGCGCGACGACGGCTACCGCCTTCGCGACCTCAACTCGCGCAATGGGGTCTTCGTCGGTGACCTGCGCATCCGCGACGTCTTCCTGCGGCCCGGTACCACGTTCCGGATCGGCCACACGAACATCCAGTTCCAGTCGACCCAGGACGTCGTCGAGATCGAGCTGTCGAAGAAAGATCGCTTCGATATGATGCTCGGCGCTTCGCCGGCGATGCGTGAGATCTTCGCGCACCTCGAGAAGGTCGCACCGAGCGAGCTGACCTGCTTGATCACTGGCGAGACCGGCACCGGTAAGGAGATGGTGGCGCGTGCGCTCCACAATGCATCGGGCCGCAAGAACAAGCCGTTTGTCGTGCTCGATTGCGGATCGATTCCGCGCGAGCTGATCGAATCGACGCTGTTCGGCCACGAGAAGGGTTCGTTCACCGGCGCCGTCAACCAGCACACCGGCTGCTTCGAGCAGGCGAACGGCGGCACGATCTTCCTCGACGAGATCGGCGAGCTCGACATCACGCTGCAGCCCAAGCTGCTCCGCGTGCTCGAGCAGCGCGAGATCAAGCGCGTCGGTGGTGACCGCACGTACAAGGTCGATGTCCGCGTCCTCGCGGCGACGAACCGCGACCTGCGCGACGAGGTCAACAAGGGCACGTTCCGCGAAGACTTGTACTTTCGCCTCTCGGTCGTTCACGTCGAGCTGCCGCCGATGCGCGAGCGTCGCGAAGACATCCCGAACCTCGCGAACCACTTCTTGCGCGATGTCGCGGCGCGCCGCGGCATGCCGATGTCGTTCTCGCAAGACGCGATGACCGCGATGATGAATCATCAGTGGGCCGGCAACGTGCGCGAGATGCGTAACATCGTCGAGCGCGCCTCGGCGCTGAGCGATGGTCCGGTCATCACGCGCGCGGATCTCGTGTTCGGTCGCGAGATGGGTCCGTCGCTGATCGCGTCGCACGATCTCGCGCAAGCGGGCACGCAGGCCGCACAACGGGCGGCAGCGGCTCTCTCTGGCGTCGAGATGCCGGTCCAGACCGGCCCGGCCACGTTTGACGCGTCGTTGTTGAAGGCCGGCCTCGGATTCAAGCCGGCGAAGCAGACCGTCGTCGACGCATTCGAGGTCGCCTACCTCGGCGTGCTGATGCGGCGCAACGACGGCAACATCACGCGCTCCGCGCAAGAAGCCGGGCTCACGCGCTATCACCTGCGCGAGCTCTTGAAGCGTCACGGTCTCAAGGGCGGCGATCAGGAATAGTCAGCTCATCGCAGTCGCGTCGCGCGGCATCTGGGCCTTCGCCCGGGCGATCAATCGCAGATCGATCGTCCG
>JAYVLQ010000105.1:0-4962 GCA_043759355.1 Kofleriaceae bacterium | reverse complement strand
TACTTCTCCGAGACATCGTCGAACGGCACGACGCCGTGTTCGAAATCGCTCGGATCTTGCAGCGAGATGAAACCCTTGCCGCGCTTGTTGATGAGCTGGATGACGCCGATGACTTCGTCGCGCGCCGAGATCATCGGGACCGCGAGCACCGAGCGACCCTGGTAGTGATACTTGTCGTCGAAGCCGCGATCGTGGACAAAGCCCCACTGGTTGTTGCCGACGCCAGGCTCGTCGAGCTTGTAGAGATCGGGGACGTTGATCGGCACGCCCGAGAGCACGCACGAGCCAACGATCGACGACGACGTGACCGGCATCGTGAAGCCCGTGGACTGGACGTTGCGCGATTCGTTTTGCGACACCGCGAAGCGCAGGCGGCGCCGGGTCAGGTCTTCTTCGTGCCCCTCGACGATGTACACGCTGCCGGCGTCCGACGAGGTGAGCTCGCAGGCGCGGCGCAAGATGATCGCGAGCAGCGATTCGATATCGAGCTGCGACAGCGATCGACCGATCGAGATCAACATCTCGTTCTCGTGCCGCGCGCGCTCGTGCTCGAGCTCGATCGTGGCCGCGGTGATCCGCATCGCGATCGCATCCGCGCGCGAGCGCAGCGCTAGTAATAATTGAACCATCGTGACCGGCGCGCTCAGCGCGGTCAGATCCGCATCGGTCGAGACGGTGTCGAGCTTTGCTTCCTCGAGCTCCTCGGACGTACCGACGACGATGAGGCCATAGTTGCCGGCGCGCGCGCGCGTGAGGTGCGGCGCGAACGCCGCGGCATCGCGCCAGGTTTCGGGCCACGCGAGCACGAGCATCACCGGGCTGCGCGCGCGTTGCGCGATGACTTCGAGCTCGATCCAGCCCTCGCCCTGCCGGCGCACGCGATACCCGGACATCCTGCAATCGCGCGAGACCGCTGCGACCAGATCGTCCGGGGAGCTCACCACCATCGTTAAAGTCTAGCGTGCCTCGGGTGCGTCGGGATCGCCACCACGGGTGTCTTCGTGGTCGGCATTCGCGTCCCGCGGCCGGCGCATCTCGCTGGCAATGGACGTGGCGCGGTCGCGTGCGTCGTACGCGCGGATCAGCGCGGCCACCAGCGGATGGCGGACCACGTCGGCATCGCCGAACTCGATCATGCCGATGCCACGGATGCCCTCGATCAGCCCCAGGGAATCACGCAGACCGCTGCGCTGCCCGGCCGGGAGGTCGGTCTGTGTGGGATCACCCGTGATCACCATGCGCGAGCCGTAGCCCATGCGGGTCAGGAACATCTTCATCTGCGCCGGGGTCGTGTTCTGCGCCTCGTCGAGGACGATAAACGCGTCGTTCAACGTGCGGCCACGCAAGAACGCGAGCGGAGCGACCTCGATGGTCTTGTCGGCCATCAGCCGCTGCAGCTTGTCGAGATCGATCATGTCGCCGAGCGCATCGAATAGCGGCCGGAGGTACGGATCGATCTTTTCCTCGAGGGTGCCCGGCAAAAAGCCAAGCGACTCGCCTGCCTCCACCGCGGGACGGGTCAGGATGATCCGGCGAACCTGCTTGTCGAGCAGCGCTTTGACGGCGAGCGCCATCGCGAGATAGGTCTTGCCGGTACCGGCGGGACCGATCGAGAACACGATGTCGTTCTCGCGCACGAGGTCGACGTATTTCTTCTGAGCGGCGCCCTTCGGCGCGATCGGGCGACCCGCGCGCGGCGCGAGGATCGTATCGCCGAACACCGCTCCGATCGATTCGCCACTGCCGCCCTGGAGCAGCTTGACCGCGCGCACGACGTCATCCGACGACAGCGGCTTGCCGGCGAGCGCGAGCTCGTAGAGCTGCTCGAGCGCGGCTTTCGCCAAGCCGGTCGCGACCGCGTCGCCTTCGATCGTGAGCTCGTTGCCGCGCAGATGGATCTCCGCGCCCGCGGTCCGCTCGACGAGCTTCAACCGGCTGTTGTTGCTCCCGATCAGGGCTTGCAGCGCTTCGGGATCATCGAACGAGAGTTTCTCCCGTTTCGTCGTTGTTGGAGGCTTGGTCACGGAAGGAGCGGCGGTATAGCACACGGGTGACAACGTCAAATCCCGTCCCTGGCGCCTCGCTGTCGCGGTTGGTCGAAATCATGGACCGCCTGCTCGCTCCCGGTGGCTGCCCATGGGACCGCGAGCAGACGCTCGCTTCGCTGCGGCCGTTCCTCGTCGAAGAGACGTACGAAGTGATCGACGCTCTTGCCCGCCACGACGTGGCCGGCCACTGCGAAGAGCTTGGAGATTTACTGATGCAGGTGGTCTTCCACGCGGCGATTCGCCAGCAGGAAGGCGCCTTCGACATCGACGCGGTCGTGAAGGGCATCAGCGACAAGCTGGTCCATCGCCACCCGCACGTGTTCGCGGCGGCCCCCGGCACGGGTAACGTCGAGACGTCCGCGCAGGTGCTCGCCCAGTGGGACGAGATCAAGAAGGCCGAGAAGGCCGCCAAGGGAGAGACGCCCAAGCGCACGCTCGACGGCATCCCGCTGGGTCCGGCGCTCTCGCGCGCACAGAAGATGGGCTCGCGTTGTGGCAAGGTCGGCTTCGATTGGCCGGGCTGGCAGGGCTCGTTCGACAAGGTGAAGGAGGAGGTCGCCGAGGTCGAAGAAGCGATCGGCGACAACGACCAGGCACAGAAGCATGCCGAGCTCGGCGATCTCTTGCTCGCGTGCGTGAACCTTGCTCGCAAGCTCCACGTCGACGCCGAGAATGCACTGGTCGACGCGACGTTGCGATTTCAGCATCGGTTCGAGGTCGTCGAGGATTTGCTCGAACAGCGTGGCAAGACGCCCGCGCAATCGAACCTCGAGGAGATGGATGCGCTCTGGAACGACGCGAAAAAGGTCGTAGCGTCTCGAAACCGCGGGCAAGAAAAGTGACGCTTTTTTGTGCAGTCGCGATCCCGCGGCTCACTCTTCGAGGGGATCGCGTCATCGTCCCGTCATCTACCCACGACTTATCCACAGAACAGTCGGGTACTCCCGCGAGACTCCACACGAATCCAGCTCAGGCCTCGGGCGGCGGACCCGGCCATTGACACCCCGTCCAACTGCGGGGTAAATGCCTGCTTCGTTTAGGCGCCTCTATGCGCCCGGCTGTCCCAGGAGAACTACGTGGCGAACATTCGCTCTGCACAGAAGCAAAACCGTAAGATGATTCGTCACCGCGCGCGCAACCGCGCCGCGATGGCGGCCCTTCGCACCGCCGTGAAGGCGGCCCGCGTCGCCGTCGATGGCAAGGACGCAAAGGCGAAAGACCTCGTCAAGAAGGCCGTCGCCACGATCGACAGCGCCGTGACGAAGGGCATCCTGAAGCGCAACACCGCGTCGCGCTACGTCTCGCGCCTCGCGTCGCGTACGCCCGTCGCAGCTGCATAGCTCGCCGCACTGCCCCTCGGCAGTGCTCAATTCTCTTCGTCGCCGGTCGGTTGATCGGTGATGCCGTACTTGCGCAGCAGCTTGTGCAGGTATTTGCGATCCATATCGGCATCTCGAGCGGCTTTCGAGATATTGCCGTCGGCGCGCTTGAGCAGCCACGCAAGGTAGCGCCGCTCGAAAATCTCGTTCCACTTCTCTTTCGTCTCGCGAAACGAGAGGCCGGCTTCGAACTCGATCGGGTCCGCGGGATCCTTTGGCCGACCGTGATCTTGCCCGAGCGGAGCGACGAGCATTCCGGGATCCGCGCCTAGCGCGAGCGCACGTTCGATCACGTTACGAAGCTCGCGCACATTGCCTGGCCAGTCGTGCGCCATCAGTGCGGCGCGCGTCGAATCGGCGAGGTTCACGCCGCCCGGCGCGAGCTTCTTCAACATCGAATCGATCAGCAGGGGGATGTCTTCCCGGCGCTCTCGCAGCGATGGCGCGGTGATCGGCACGACGTTGAGCCGGAAGTACAAGTCTTCGCGGAACTTGCCCTTCTCGACCTCGGAGCGGAGGTCCTTGCGGGTCGCGGCGATCACGCGCAGATCGACCTTGATAGTCTTGGTGCCACCGACGCGGCGGAGCTCGCGCTGCTCGAGCACGCGCAGGAGCTTCGGCTGGAGATCGAGCGACAGCTCGCCGAGCTCGTCGAGGAACACCGTGCCGCCCGAGGCGAGCTCGAACGCACCCTGGCGCGCGGTCGACGCGCCGGTGAACGAGCCCTTCTCGTGGCCGAACAATTCGCTCTCGATCAAC
Source organism: Kofleriaceae bacterium (assembly GCA_043759355.1). GTDB lineage: Bacteria > Myxococcota_A > Polyangia > Haliangiales > Haliangiaceae > JABFXX01. The sequence continues at coordinate 776 of JAYVLQ010000105.1, read as the reverse complement.
GTGCCTGCGACCGCACCACAATCGACGACGATGAACGGCTTGTCGGCACGCGGCGAGAGGAGGTGCAGCGTGCGCGCGATCATGTCCTTGCCCGTGCCGGTCTCTCCTTCGATCAAGACCGTCGCGTCGGTTGGCGCGATCTTCTCGACGAGCCCGAAGATCTCGCGCATCGCCGGCGACTTGCCGACCATGTCGCCGAGCGCTTCCTTCTCCGACGGGAGGATCTCGATGCGCTCTTCGAACGGCGTGAACTTGAGCTCGACCTCGCCCGCCTTGATCACCGAGCCCGCTCGCAGGTACGCCTCTTTGACCTCCGCCGAGTCGAGGAACGTGCCGTTCGTGCTCTTCATGTCGCGCACGAGGTAGCCCTTGGCATCGCGCACGATCTCGAAGTGGACGCGCGACACGGTCTCGTCGGCGAGCACGAGGTCGTTCTCGGGCGCCTTGCCGACGCGAATGACGTCACCCGCGATCACGAATTCGGTGCCGCGCTGGGCGCCCTTGATGACGACGAGCTTGCAACGCCGCAGGTTGACGGTCGCCGGTGTGGCCTCGCGACGGATCCTCGTGCCCGTCAAGTGCTCCATCGAGGCAAATCGTATCACGCAGCGGCCGACGAACTGGCGGCCGCTTGTGAGTCCGTCGAGTTGTGTGCGCACGAGAAACGGCTGTACGATTCGGCTCTGTTGTTGCGACCAACGTGGGGTTTCGCAGTCACCACCCTCGTGCTCGCGCTCGGTGGTGGAAGCGCTTTTGCGGACGGAAACGTCGCGCGT
>JAYVLQ010000104.1:0-3068 GCA_043759355.1 Kofleriaceae bacterium | reverse complement strand
TACGATGATGGCGCCGAGCCGATCAATCTCGTCGATTCAGTCGCGTTCGGGGTCCACACCGGCAAGACCGAGTACATGCCGAAGCTCGCGACCGGTCTGCACGCGCCGCTCGACGAAGGCGATGAAGTGAACGAAGGCCTGATCGTCAGAGATCTCAAGGCCGGTCGCAAACGCGTGTTCGCCGCGCTCGGCGTCGGCGCGGTGCTCGTGCTCGCCGTCGTGATCGTGTTCGTCGCGAGCTAGCCGATCAGCTGCGGAACCATGCGTGCGACATCGGCGGTCGAGACCCCGAGGCGCTTCGCATAGTCCGCGAGCTGATCCGTGCCTATCCGGCTGATCGCGAAGTACTTCGCATCGGGATGCGCGAAGTAGAGCCCCGAGACCGAGGCGGTCGGCATCATCGCGTAACTCTCGGTCAACGACACGCCGTGATGCGCGGCGTTGTCCAGCAGCTCGAACAGCGTACCCTTCGGCGTGTGATCCGGGCATGCCGGATAACCGAACGCCGGGCGAATGCCGCGGTACTTCTCCGCGAGGATATCTTCGCGCGTGAGCTGCTCCGCCTTGCCGTAACCGAAGTCTTGCCGTACCTGGTGGTGCATGTACTCGGCCGCAGCTTCGGCGAGCCGGTCGGCGAGCGCCTTCGCCATGATCGCGTTGTAGTCGTCGTGCTGCTTCTCGAACGAACCGGCGAGCTCGTCGGTGCCGATGCCGGCGGTCACGATGAACGCACCGAGATAGTCGACCGGGCTGCCGCTGCGCGCCGGAGCGATATAGTCCGCGAGCGAGAAGCACACTTCCTTGTCTTCTTGCTGCCGCATCATCGGGAACTTCGCGAGCTCTCGCGTGCCGTCGAGCACCGTGATGTCTTCGCCATTCGACGCCGCGTTCCAGAACCCGTAGGTCGCCTTCGCGCGCAGCAGCTTGCCGTCGATGATCTTCGCGAGCAGCTCTTTGCCGTCGGCGAACACCTTGCGCGCGGCATCACCCTTCTTCGGATCCTGGAGGATCGCGGGATAGCGCCCACTGAGCTCCCAGGTGTGGAAGAACGGGGACCAATCGATCCACTCGGCCAGCACGGCGAGATCGAGATCGCGGTTGCGCACGCCCGTGAACGCGGGCGCCGCGATCTTGGTGAAGTCGATCTTCTCGCGCCGCGACTTGGCCTCGGCGTACGTCAGCATCGGCCGCTTCTGCGACACCGCGTATTGCGCGCGCGCGGTCTCCTGCTTCGCGCTGATCTCGGCGAGGTAGCCCGCGCGATCGCTCCCGAGCAGCTTGCCGAGGACGCCAACGGCGAGCGACGCATCGGGCACGTGGACCGTGCCATTCGTGTAGGCCGGCGCGATCTTCACGGCGGTGTGCTTGCCACTCGTGGTGGCGCCGCCGATCAGTAGTGGCATCGTCATGCCTCGACGCGTCATCTCGTTCGCGACACTGATCATCTCGTCGAGCGAGGGCGTGATCAGGCCCGAGAGGCCGATGAGGTCGGCCTTGAGCTCGATCGCGGCATCGAGGATCTTGTGCGCCGGCACCATCACGCCGAGGTCCACGACCTCGTAGCCATTGCAGCGCAGCACGACGCCGACGATGTTCTTGCCGATATCATGGACGTCTCCTTTGACGGTCGCGATGACCATCTTGCCCTTGGCGGTCGTATCGCCGATGCGCCGCTTCTCCTCTGCCATCAGCGGCTCGAGGATCGCGACTGCCTTCTTCATCACGCGCGCCGACTTCACGACCTGCGGGAGGAACATCTTGCCGGTGCCGAACAGCGTGCCGACGATATTCATGCCGTCCATCATCGGACCTTCGATGATGTCGAGCGGCCTGGGGTACGTGGCGAGCGCCTCGGCGATATCCGGATCGATGAAATCGGTGATGCCGTTGACGAGCGAGTGTGCGAGCCGCTCGGGCAGGGTGCCCTTGCGCCACTCGAGCTCGTCTTCTTTGCGGACCGTGTTGCCGGAGAACTCGGCCGCGATCGCGAGCATCCGCTCCGTGGCATCGGCACGTCGATTCAACACGAGATCTTCTGCCGCCTCGCGCAGCTTCGGATCGAGTTGCTCGTACACCGCGAGCTGACCGGCGTTGACGATCGCCATGTCCATGCCGGCCTGGATCGCGTGATAGAGGAACACCGAGTGCAGCGCCTCGCGCACGCGCGGCGAGCTGCGGAACGAGAACGACAGGTTCGAGACACCGCCGGAGACCTTCGTACCGGGGAGCTCGGCTTTGATCCGCTTGATAGCCTCGATGAACGCGACCGCGTAGCCATCGTGCTCCTCGATCCCGGTGCCGATCGTGAGGATGTTCGGATCGAAGATGATGTCCTCGGGCGGGAACCCGACCTGCTCGGTCAGGATCTTGTACGCGCGGTGCGCGATCACGAGCCGGTGATCGGCGGTGGTCGCCTGGCCGGTCTCGTCGAACGCCATCACCACGACCGCCGCGCCGAACCGGCGCACGATCTTCGCGTGCCGGATGAACGGCTCCTCGCCCTCCTTGAGCGAGATCGAGTTGACGATGCCCTTGCCCTGCAAGCACTCGAGCCCGGCCTCGATGACCTCGAACTTCGAGCTGTCGACCATCACGGGCAGGCGCGCGACATCGGGCTCGCCGGCGAGCAAGTTGATGAAGCGCCGCATCGCGGCGACGCCATCGAGCATGCCTTCGTCCATGCAGACGTCGAGGATGTTCGCGCCACCGGCGACCTGGTCGCGCGCGACCGCGACGGCTTCTTCGTACTTCTCGTCCTTGATCAGGCGCCGGAACGCGGCCGAGCCGGTCACGTTCGTGCGCTCGCCGACGATGATGAAGTTGGTCTCCGGCGTGATCGTGAGCGGCTCGAGGCCCGAGAGCCGCATGTACTTCGCGGGGACCGCGATCGTGCGCGGCTTGACGCCCTCGACTGCCGCGCGGATCGCGGTGATGTGCTCGGGGCGCGTACCGCAGCAACCGCCGACGAGGTTGACGAGGCCTTCGCGCGCGAAGCTGCCGAGCACCCCGGCCATCTGCGCCGGCGTGTCGTCGTAGCCGCCCATCTCGTTCGGCAGGCCGGCGTTCGG
>JAYVLQ010000103.1:0-6844 GCA_043759355.1 Kofleriaceae bacterium | reverse complement strand
GGCAGGGCCGACGTCACGCCCGATACCACCATCACGCTCGGTTACGTCGCCGATGTCGTGAGCTCCGCGTCGGTCGATGTCGTGAGCCAAGCCTCGGCGACGACGATCCACGATACGCGCCAGCAAGCCTCGGCCTCGGTGGCGCAGACGATCGGCTCGCTCAAGCTCCACGGTGGCTACTCGTACTCGCACGAGAACGATTACCTCTCGAACTCGCTCAACGCCGGCCTCGATCAGGAGCTGTTCGACAAGAACACGACGCTCTCGCTCGGCTACAGCCTCTCGCTCAACGATGTCGGGCGGTCCGGCGATCTCAACTTCTCGCGCGGCCTCGACAACCACGGTGTCTCGGCCTCGTGGAGCCAGCTCGTGTCTCCGACGCTGGTCACCCAGCTCACGTACGAGCTCGGCTACGCCTCGGGGTTCCAGTCGAGCCCGTATCGCTTCGTGCCGGTGCGGATGAACCTCGATGCCGCGCCCGAATTCTGGGTGATGGAGACCGATCCGGATACGCGTCTGCGTCACGCGTTCGTGCTCGGCGTCAACCGGGCGATCGGCGACGATTCGTCGGTCCAGGCGGACTATCGGTTCTACTTCGATGACTGGGGCATCACGAGCCACACGATCGGCCTGCGCTATTTTACTCACCTCACGCGCAACCTCGAGCTCCGCTTGCGCGAGCGGTTCTACACGCAGGGCAGCGCGAGCTTCTATCAGGAGAACTATACGAGCGTGACGAAGTACATCACGTTCGATCGCGAGCTCTCGTCGCTGTGGTCGGAGACCCTCGGCGCCAAGCTCAGCTATCTGCTCACGCCGCACCTCGAGGCCGAGCTCAAGGTCGATATCTTCTATTTCAAGTACGCCGAATTCGCGCCACTGACCTCACGCACTGGCACGAACACCGGGCTGGGTCTCGCGATGACGTACTAGCACCCGCCGGCTTTCATTTTTACCTGGCGGGCGGCCGCCGCATCGATCACCTTGCGCATCGCGTCGGGCTCGATCTCGGCGCGGATACGCTGGAACACGGTGCCATCGGTCGGGTCCATGAAGATCACCGAGGGCAGCGTCAGCGAGTCGTACTTGAGCTTGAGTGCGTCGTTGGTGTCGCTCTGCTTGGTGACCTCGAACTTGAGCGGCACGAAGTCCTTCGCGATCGCGGCGTAGACGTCATCGGTACCGAACGTGCGCTCCATCGCGTGGCACGGATTGCACCAACTCGCCGAGAAATCGATCATCAGCAGCTTGTGCTCGCTGCGCGCCTTGGCGATCGCACCCGCCTCGTCGGTCTCCCACGTCACTTGATGCTTCGGCGCCTGGCGCCACAACCAGATCGCGACCGCACCCGAGAGCACCATCGCGACCGCGAAGCCCTTCTGCGCACGCTCTCCCCACGAACCGTGGAACGACTTGTGGATCGCGCCGGCGGCCACGCCGATCACGGCGACGGCGATCGCGACGATCACGAATCCCGTGGTCGGCACGACCGCGTCGCGAAGCCAGGGTAGAAACGGCATCAAATAGTACACGCACGCGAACAAGAGGCCGATGCCACCGATGGACTTGACTGCGTCCATCCACGCGCCGCTCTTCGGTAATGCGACCGCGAATGCGGCGAGGATAAAGAACAAGACGCCCATGCCGAGGCCGTACGTGAACAACAGCCCGCCACCGCCGAGCGCGTTGCCGCTCGTCGAGACGTAGATCAGGAGGCTCGCGAGGAACGGGCCAGTGCACGGTGCTGCGATCAAGCCTCCGACGAGCCCCATCGCGAATGCCCCGCCGAATCCTTTGCCACCGATGCGATTGAGGCGGGCCTGGAGGCCGGAGGGCAGGTTGAGCTCGAACGCACCGAACATCGACGCGGCGAGCGTCAAGAACAGGGCGACCAGCGGGAACACGACCCACGGGCTCGCGAGCTGGGTTCCGAACGCGCCCGCCTTACCGATCATCGCGAATGTCACGCCGAGCGCCGCGTACATCACGCACATGCCGCCGACGTAAGCGACCGCGAGGGTGATCGCGCGCTTGCGAGGCACATCCTTGCCGCGTGCACCGAAGATCGCGAGCGTGATCGGAATCATCGGGTAGACGCACGGCGTGAGCGAGGTCAGGAAGCCCGCACCGAACGCACCGAGGACGACAAAGATCCAACCTCGTGCTTGAGCATCGGCGAGGCAGTCGCTCTGGCAGCCGGAAACAACCACGAGGGCAAGCAAGAGGAGCTGGAGACGTCGGCTCATGGACGCACTATATGAGGCGCGGCATGACGTTTGCCACCAAGCTCACCTCACAGCTCGTCGAGAAACTGCGAACTCTCGTCGGTACAGTGTGCGTTCACCGCACGATCGGCTGACTAGAACGAGCCTCCTAACACGAGCGCTGCACCATGTTGACTCGCCTGCGGGCGAACGTAGATCCGTTCACGCGGCGCGGTGATGTAGACCAGCGCGGCGCCCGCGAGGAGTGCCGCCGCGGTGATCGCGAACCCGGTTCCGGCATCCGCCAGATGTTGCGCATCGTGGACCGCGCTCGTGCCGGCATCGTTGCATTCGAGTCTCGAGACATCCGTGCAGTTCATCCCATCGGCGACCGCGTCGAAGTGGCTGCGCGCCACCAAGGTGAGCACGAGCGCGGTGATCGCCGAGCCAGCACCGATCGCGGCAAGTCCGTACGAGATCCGCGTGCGCGTGACGTCTCGCGGACCGGGCTTCTCTTCTGTCGGCAACGGCGGTTCGGCGTGCTTTCGAGCTTCAATCGCGCCCAGCGCGGGGAGCTCGATCACGAGCGTCATCCCGGCGCCGCCGACTTCGCGGCGACGTACGGGTGCCAGCCCGGGTGCGGTCTCTGCGATCTCGAGCGGACCCGGCGCGACATGCTCGCGCAGCTCTGTCGCCGGTGACGCCGTACGTCCATTGATCGTGAGCGCCAATCCGGCGCGCTCGGGATCGGCGACGCGAATGATCAACGTCGTCATCTTCGCTTCGACCGCTCGCACTCGTTCGCGTGCGAACGTGGTGCGCTTCTCGTCGTGCGCGGCCTCGGCGTCGGTCGCCGCACCGGTGTACTGCTCCCACGCCTCGCGCAGGTGGCCGAGCTGTTCGTGGCAATCGCCGAGGTTGAGCTCCGTGCCGATCGTGCGATCGATCGCGAGGCTCCGCGCGAACCGATCGCACGCGTCCGCGTGCTGGCCGGCTTTCGCGAGCGTACGGCCCTCTTCGAACAGCCGATCCGCATCGGTGGCGCCATCGGCATGCGCGAGTCGCGCGAGCAGGCTGCCCCACAGCATCCACGTGAGCATTCGCACGATGAACCAATATCCTCGGTCAGATCGTCTGCAATTCGCAACGTTCATTGACCAGCGATCCGGCGCGACTCTATGCTGCGTCGGTGGCTCGTGCGTGGTTGCTCGTCGTCGGCGCTGTCGGCGCGATCACGGCTGCAGGGTGCCGCCAGATCGCTGGAATCGACGACCCGATCACGGTCGATGGGCGGGTCTCCCTTTGTTACGGTACCGGGCTTGTCCAGATCTGCTTCGATGCCGTCCCGACCGGCACGATCGAGCTCGCACAGGACCTCGATACCGCGAGCGCGGCCTGCTCGAGCCACGTGGTCTCCGATGCAGGGTCGAGCGCATGTGTCGTTGCAGGAAACTCGATCTCGATCGCGGCTGGCGCTCGGATTCGCGCGACGGGCGCCGACCCACACGTCCCGCTCGTCTTGGTCGCGGTCAGCTCGATCACGATCGCAGGCACCCTCGACGTCGCGGGTCATCGCGATTCGACGACGACGCCGGCGGGTGGTGACTACTTCGCGTGCCTTGGCGGGACCGACGCGGCCAGCGGGACGTACGGTGGAGGCGGTCAGGGCGGCAGCTTTCTCGACGAGGGCGGTGATGGCGGAGCAGGCGGCGGCACGATCGGTGGCCAGGCCGGGAGCTCGCTCGGTAACCCCGAGGCCCTGCACGGCGGATGTAACGGCCATCCCGGTGGCAATGGTGGCGGCACGGGTGGGCGGGGTGGCGGCGGCGTCTACTTGATCGCCGGCAGCTCGATCTCGATCGAGGGGCGCATCGATGCCTCGGGCGGTGGAGGTGGTGGCACGAAGGTGGTCGGCGCCGGCGGTGGCGCGGGTGGTTCGGGAGGCGCGATCGGCGTCGACGCCCCGGTGGTCGAGATCTCCGGCGTGGTCTGCGCGATCGGCGGCAGTGGCGCCGCAGGCTCGAGCGCGGGCCCGAGTGCGGTTGGAGGTGATGCCGCGGGTGGTACCAGCGCGTGCACCGCGGGCGATCCAGGAACCGCAGAAGCCGGCGCCGGTGCGGGCGGACTCGGAGCGATCAACGGGATGGCGCAAAATGGCTATCCCGGTGTGACCGGTGGTGGTGGCGGCGGCGGCAGTAGCGGCTATATCCGGATCGACGGCGCGCGTTCCGGCAACGGTGCGGTCCAGCCACCGGGCTAAGCTATCTGCGGCAGGCCATCGGATCGTCGCAAAGCTCAGCGACAGGTGCGGAGGCGGGCTTGATGGGGCACAGCGCCGGATCGGTGACGCAGCTTGGCTTGGTCGCGACGTGACGAGCGCGGGGCTTCGCCGGTGCCGTCGCGCCTGGCGGGGTCGTGACAGGGGCTGGAGTCGACACGACCGCCGGCGCCGCTGGACGTGCAGGAGCTTGCACCGGCTGCGCGCGGGGCTCGATCGGGACGGCTGGCGTCGAAGGGTGGTGACCGCGCTGAACTGTCGCGACGACGAGCACGGCGGCCGCGATCACGATGGCGACAGCGACCGAGCGAGCGCGTCGGTGTGGCGGTGCAGCGGCGATGCTCGGCCGCGAAGCCTCAGCGATCGTTCGGGTGTGCGTGAGATCGAGGAGTCGTGAGAGCTGCGCATCCGCGACGGTGACCATCGTATCGATGCCCGCGGCGGCCGAGACCGTGATGATCTCGGCGCCCCGGTCGCGCTGTTGCACTTCGATCCACGGCTCGCGTCGTTTGCCGAACAGCTCGAAGATAAAGCGCTTGAGGCTCGCGGTCGAGATCCGCGCGCCGGTGAGCTCCGCAACCCGCTCGAGATCCTCGCCGAGCTCCTCGGCATTTTGATAGCGGTCCCCTGGCGCCTTCGAGAGCAGCTTCTTCACGATCGCGTCGAGTGCGGGTGGAATGTCGGGCCGGCGCGACGAGGGCGCGACGAACGGCTCGATCACGATCGCTTCCATCGTGTCGTAGTCGTTATCGTGTTTGTATAACCGCTCGCCGACGAGCAGCTCCCACATCACGATGCCGAGCGAGAACAAGTCGCTCCGGCGATCGCTCGCTCGACCACGGCATTGCTCGGGCGAGAGATATCCGATCTTGCCCTTCACCCGGCCATCCGCCGTATCGGCCGAGCGCTTCGTCGTCGCCTTCGCGACGCCGAAATCGACGAGCTTAACGTTGCCTTCGAAGCTGACGAGCAGATTCGATGGCGAGACGTCGCGATGGACGATGCCGAGCGGCACGCCATCGAGGCCGAGCTTCTCGTGGGCGTGGTGAAGCCCGGCCGCGGCATTCGCGATGATCGTCAGCGTGCAGCTGATCGGCACCGGCTGGCCGAGCTCGCGCGCGCGAGCGACCAGGTCGCGCACCGTCTCGCCGTGCACGTACTCCATCGAGAAGAAGTACGACTCGCCGAGCCGGCCGGTATCGAAGACCTGCGCGATGTTCGGATGCTGCAGCTGGGCTACCAGCCGCGCTTCATCGAGAAACATCGCGACGAAGTCGTGGTCGGAGAGCTTGTTCGGTAACACGCGCTTGAGCACGACGTAGCGTTCGACGCCGCCAGTGCTCGTGGTCCGCGCGAGGAACAGCTCGGCCATGCCGCCGGTCGCGAGCTTGGCGAGGATCGCGTAACGATTCGCGCTCGAGACCTCGACCGAGTCGTCGGGCAGCGGTGCAGCGGAAACAGCCACGAGTGGAGTGTAGCCGGGCTGGGGTGCGGTGTTCGTACAGTGCGGATGTCGCACATCGAATTCGGGCTACGATACCATGAAGATCAACAGTTTCGGCGCGGCATGGGTGTTGCCGCCTCGCACGCGGCCAGTGCCCAGCTACACTCGCGGCACGCGCGTGAACGACGACGGCCTCACCACGACCCACGCGGTCTTTGTCGACGGGACCCCACAGACCCGGTGGTACCTCGTGACGACGATCGAGGGCTCCGACTCCTCTCGCGTCGTCGAGCTCGCCGAAGATGGCGATGTCGAGATCGGGCGGCTCGCGAGTTGCGGCATCCCGGTCGATCACGAGGCCGTGTCGCGCAGGCACGCGGTCCTGCGTCGACGTGACGATCGGATCACGATCAAAGATCTCGGCAGCCGCAATCGGACGCTCGTCAATGGTGTCGCGATCGAAGGCGCGCGCCGGCTGACTGCGGGCGACGTACTCTCGATCGGTCCGATGACCGCGATCCTCGCGACATCGACCGCGGCGCGAAGCTCGCGCCAGATCGCGACCATCACCGAGCTCGAAGATCGGCTCGATTCAGAGGTCGATCGCGCGCGGCGATATCAGCGGTCGTTGTCACTCGTGATGGTGCGGTTCACGGGCTCCGCGGATGCCATCACGATTCACATCGAGCGGCTCGGGGGGCATCTTCGTCGGATGGATCTCCTCGCCGAATACGGCGCCGACGAGATCGCTCTGGTCTTGCCCGAGGCCGGCCTCGAGGCCGCGGAGGTCGTCGCCGCGCGAGCGCGCGAAGCTGGCGGGCTCGATGTTCAGATCGGTATCGCGGTGTTTCCCGCGGATGGCTCGAGCTCCGGCGAGCTGATCAGCGCTGCCAGCGCGCGCCGGCGCGGTGCGTTCGG
>JAYVLQ010000102.1:0-34472 GCA_043759355.1 Kofleriaceae bacterium | reverse complement strand
AGCCCGGATCCGCTGCCCGCCCACATGGAGGCCTCGATCAACCTCGAGATCGATCTCGATGCGTCGCGCCTGCAGGTCAAGGCGCACCCGCTAAAGCCGATCGTCGGTCCAGGCGACAACGCGACGTTCGACGTCGAGATCGCGCGCGACAACAAGCCGGTCGCGAATGCCGAGGTCGCGCTGATCGTCGTCGATGAAGCCGTGCTCGCACTCTCGGGCATGCATCACGCCGATCCGATGGCGCCGTTCTATCAGTCGGTCGAGGCCGGGACCACGCAGGCGAACACGTTCGATACGGTGGAGGATGACGACGCCAACCTGAGCGGCACCCCCGGCTTGACGCGGATCAACCTCGACGACAGCGGCCACGCGGGCCGGCTCGGGCACGCCTCGGGCCATGGGCCGGGGTTCGGCTCGGGCCACGGTGGGATGACCGGTCAGTCCGCGTCGACGACGGTCTCCGCACGCAAGGACTTCCGCGCGACCGCGGTGTTCGCGCCGCGCCTCCACACCGATGCGAAGGGTCACGCGACCGTGAGCGTGAAGATGCCAGAGAGCCTGACCCGGTTCCGGATCGTCGCGCTCGCGACCTCGAGCACGTACTTCTTCGGCAAGGGCGAAGGCTCGATCATCACGCAGCGCAAGGTCAACGCGCGCACCCAAGCACCGCGCTTCCTCGATCAAGGTGATCGGTTCGACGTGCCGGTCGTGGTTCAGAACCTCGACTCGACCGCACGCACGATGACCGTCGCGGTGCGTGCCGCGAACCTCTCCGGTGGCGGGCTCGGCAAGCGCGTGGTCGTGCCCGCGGGGCAACGCGCCGAGGTGCGCTTTCCGTTCGCGACGATGGCGCGCGGCAAGGCGGTGATCCAGACGATCGTGACGTCGGGGGATTTCACCGACGCCTCGATGGTGACGGTGCCGGTCTACGTGCCCGCGACGACGGAATCGTTCGCGACCTACGGCTCGATCGATCAGACCTCGGCCTACGAACAGCTCAACGTGCCAGGCGATATCTTCGCCGAGGTCGGTGGCGTCGAGACCGAGGTCGCCTCGACCCAGCTCCAGACCCTGACCGATGCGTACTGGTATCTGCGCGCGTATCCGTTCGAATGCGCGGAGCAGCGCTCGAGTCGCATGCTCGCGACCGTGGCGATGGGCAGCGTGCTCGATGCGTTCGCGTTGCCCGGCCGACCGACCGCGCAGGAGCAGGCCGCGATCCAGGCCGCCGATGTCGCCAAGCTCGAGGCCGATCAGAACACCGACGGTGGCTGGGGCTACTGGAGCGATACCCAGAGCGATCCGTTCGTGACGATGCAGGTTGCCGCCGCCCTGCACCGGCTCCACGCCTCGGCGCCGGTGCAGAAGCGCGCGGCGGGCTACATCACCAAGCTACTCGGAGAGGTCAACGCGCGGCTCGCCAAGGCGCATCATCTCGATCCGGTCCAGCACGACGTGGCGCTCGCGGCGACCGCGTTGACCGCGCTGGTTGGCATCGGGCGCGACGAGAAGCCGGCGGCGCAGCGCCTCCATGCGCTCGCGAGCGCGCTCGAGGTGTATCCGGTCGATGCCAAGGCGCGGCTGCTCGCGATCGTCGCGCGTGCTCCCGCCGCGAAGGCGATGCGCACGAAGCTCGTCAGCGATCTGGTCTCGGTCACGCACGAGACCGCCGCGGGCGCGACCGTGGCGACCTCGTACACCGAGGGCGAGCGCTTGCTGCTCGTATCGAGCAATCGCACGACCGCGCTCGCGATGGATGCGCTGATCCGCGAGGTCCCGGAGCAGCCGCTGATCATGAAGCTCGCGCGCGGCCTGCTCGCGGCGCGCACGCACGGTCGCTGGCGCTCGACGCAGGAGAACCTCGCGGTGCTCCAGGCGATGCGCCGCTACTTCGACACGTACGAGAAGGACGTCCCGAACTACACGGGCAAGCTGTGGATCGGCGATGTCGCTTATGCCGAGCAGGTGTTCGCCGGCCGCACGAACGTGCGCGCGACTGCGAAGCTCGATTGGACCACGCTCGTGCCGGGGACCCAGCACACGATCGCCGTCGAGAAGACGGGCCCCGGTCGGATGTACTACCGGATCGGCATCACCTACGCGCCGAAGAAGATCGATCTCCCGGCGCTCGATGCGGGCTTCGTCGTGCGGCGCAGCTACGAAGCGGTCGACGATCCGAGGGATGTCGAGAAGACCCCGACCGGTTACCGGATCAAGCTCGGGGCGCGCGTGCTGGTCGTCGTCGAGGCGTCGAACACGACGCGGCGCGATGGCGTGGCGCTCGTGGATCCCTTGCCCGCGGGCCTCGAGGCGGTCAACTCCAACCTCGCCGTCGCGGAGCGCGCCGCCAAAGGTGTGATCAGCCGCGACTGGGTTCACCTCGAGACGCGCGACGATCGCACCGAAGCCTTCGCGACCACGCTCGCGGAGGGCTCGCACGTGTTGTCGTACACGGCACGCGCCACGACGCCGGGGACGTTCAACGCTGCGCCGGCGAAGGCCGAAGAGATGTACAGCCCGGAGACGTTCGGTCGCTCGCAGGGAGCGATCGTGACGGTTTATTGATCGAGCAGTCCCGTTGCTGAACTTCGGACTGGCCTTCGGCAGTGCAGCGCGCCGGGAGCAAGTCCCGGCTTACCGAACTTCGGACTGCCCTTCGGCAGTGCGGCGCGCCGTGAGCAAGTCGCGGGTTACTGAACTTCGGACTGCCCTTCGGCAGTGCGGCGCGCCGTGAGCAAGTCGCGGGTTACTGAACTTCGACCCAGCCGGTGCGCCGGGAGCAAGTCGCGGGTTACTGAACTTCGACCCAGCCGGTGCGCTGGGAAGGAATCGTGGCGAGCGGATTCGGCGCGCACGACAGCTTCTGATCTGCGTACGAGTACGCGTAGCGATGGTCGCCGATCGGCGTCAGCGTCTCGACCCCGAGCCAGCGACAACCATCAGAGACCTCGGCACGCATCTCGAAGCGCAGCGGCTTCAGATCGTGGACATCGATCGGAATCTCGATGTCGCCATCCATCCACTGCGACAGATAGAGCGCGTGCGGCTCCGAGAGCGTGTGGAGGATCAAGCGATGCTTCGCGTGATGCGCGGGCACCATCGCGAGCGCGCCCACGGCCAGCGCCGCGAGCAGAGTGGACTTCAGGACCGGAACGGCAAGGGCCTGCATGTCTCTCTAGTGTGGTCCTCACCATGAACGAAGACGAGGGCATTGTGAAAAACTACCGTCTCCTACCGTTCACGATCGGACCAGGGTCCGCGGAGTTAGGTCGCGGTTCGGGAGTTGCTTTTGGGCCAACCCATGCAGATCGCGGTTGTCAGCCTGATTTCAGCTCTCGGCCTCTCGGGATGTTCGATGTTCATGCACTCGATCGAGCGCCCGACCGCGACCGTGCGCGATGTCTCGCTGTCCTCGGTTGGCCTGCTTGGCTTGACCGGCGAGCTCGAGGTCGACGTGATGAACCCTAACTCGTTCAGCGTTCCGCTCTCGGGGATCGATTGGCAGCTCTCGATCGGTGACGCGCGTGCGGTCAGCGGACAGGTCGACCTCCAGCAGCAGATTCCGGCGAAGGGCGTCTCGCCGATCACGACGTCGCTCTCGATCGGTTCAGCCGACGCATTGATCGTCGCGGCGGCGCTCGGCGGCGGTGCGCATGCGTACACCTTGGAGGCGCACTTTCAGTTCTCTACAACTGTCGGGCCGCTCGATGTCGAGGTCAAGAAGTCCGGCGAACTCGCGATGTAAGCTGCGTCGATGCCGTGGACGAAGACTCCGATCGAGAACGACGAGCTCTTTCGCGCGACGTTGCCGCGTGATCCGCGGATCTCGTTGACGAAGATGTTCGGGTGTCTGGTCGCGCTCGTGCACGGACGGATGTACGCCGCGACGTTCAGCCGCTCGGTGTTCATCCGGCTCGCGCCGGCCGAGCTCGCGGAGGCGCTGCGACTCGACGGTGCCGCGATGTTCGCCCCCGGTAATCGCGGTGGGATCCGCGAGATGGTGCTGTTTCCCGAGAGCATCATGGACGAGCGCGACGAGCTGCGCACGTGGTTGCAGCGCGGGCTCGCGTACTCGTTGACGGTGCCGCCGAAGCCCAAGCCGCCGATGAAAATGCCGCGCCTCGAGAAGGCGCCCCCGAGGCCCCAAAGCCGGCCGCGACGCAGCAGGAGCCGCGACGAAGCAGAAGTCGCGACGAAGCAGAAGTCGCGACGATAGTGTGACTGGCAAGTCAGGCTAAGCTTTCGTGTGGCCAAGCGAGAGCGCACCGAACGCCGGATCGAAGAACGCGCGGCAAAGAAGCTCGTCCGTGATCGCGAGAAGCTCGCGACGCTCGTCCCCGGCGGCTCCCAAGATCATCCGATCGAGGTCAGCTCGGCGGCCGTGATCGAGGTCCGGATCGGCTCGATGCCCTGCCCACAATGCGAGGGTGAGTACCGGGTCGACGACCACCGCTTCGAGGGCGCAGGCCACCGCGCGGTCGATGTCGCGTGCCGGCTGTGCGGCACCAAGCGCACGCTCTGGTTCCGGATCGTCGTCGACGAACCGAACTAGAGAAGTTCTCGCGTCCAGGCCGAAGGCCGGAGCCCGATGTTCGTATCGCCAACGTCCGAGACGCTCTCCTGATCGGGCTCGGGCTCCATCGAACCAGTCTGTTGCTGGTTGCGCATCAACCCGGCGATTGCGCCGAGGCGTACGCGACCCCACGATAGGACGATGTCCGATTCGCCCATCCTCGCGACGGTGCCGCTGGGGTTCCAGTGGCCCACGCTCGATCCGTTCCTGTTTTGCGTTCATCACGACGACGCCTACCCCGCAGGCAATGCCGTGCTCGGCCCGGACGCCTCGCTCGACGGCCGTGACATCGGCCAGGACTTCCAGCCCAAGGATGGCTGGCGCATGTATCACGGCGACGTGGTGCCCGGGTTTCCGCAGCATCCGCACCGCGGCTTCGAGACCGTCACGATCGTGCGGCGTGGTCTGATCGATCACTCCGATTCGCTCGGCGCGACCGCGCGGTTCGGAGGTGGCGACGTGCAGTGGCTGACCGCGGGCAAGGGCATCTCGCACTGCGAGATGTTCCCACTCGTGTCGGCGACCGAGCCGAACCCGCTCGAGCTGTTCCAGATCTGGCTGAACCTGCCGGCGCGCGACAAGCTCGTCGATCCGCACTTCACGATGCTGTGGGATCCGACGATCCCGCGGATCGAGGAGCCGGGCGTGCTCGTACGCGTCGTCGCGGGCACCCTCGGTGGCGTCACGCCGCCATCGCCGCCGCCGAGCTCGTGGGCGGCGCGAGCGGAAGCCGATCTCGCGATCTGGACGATCAAGCTGCAGCCGGGAGCGAGCTGGACGTTGCCGCCGGCGAAGCCGGGCACGAATCGCATCTTGTATCTGTTCGCGGGCGCAGCGCAGATCGCGGACCAAGCGGTCGCGAAGGGCACGGGCGTGCAGGTCAAGCCCGAGGCTGCGATTGTCATCGAGGCGACCGCCGAGACCGAGATCCTCGTGCTTCAAGGCAAGCCGATCGGCGAGCCGGTCGCGCAACACGGCCCGTTCGTGATGAACACTCACCAGGAGATCCAGCAGGCGTTTGCCGATTACCAGCGCACCAAGTTCGGTGGCTGGCCGTGGCAGAGCGATGGCCCCGTTCATCCGCGCGGAGCCAAGCGCTTCGCGAAGCACGCGAACGGCACGATCGAAAATCAGGACTAGTCGATCAGAAGCTCGCTCGGAGGGTCGACTCGACTCTCGCCGCGCTACAAGGCACCAAGAGCACGCTCAGAAGACCAACGCACGTCTCTGATCCGACCGTGCTCTGACCTAGTGAATGTTGAAGCCGCGCGGGAGCGAGATATTGATCTCGGGCTCGCCGGACTTCTGCTCTCCACCGTTTTGCGAGACCTTGAGCGGCACGAGGTGCTCGAGCACGTTGTCGTCGACGATCGAGCCGCGATCCGGAATCGCCAGGCCCGCGCCGCCGAGCTGCGGTACGAACACGAGCGCGCGGCCGGCACCGTTGAAGCCGAGCTGGACGAACATGTCGGTCTCGAACTTCGCGCACTTCTTCTCGCAGCAGAAGAAGTCCTTGGTCACGCGATAGAATCCCTCGGGCGGCAGCGGCTCGAGCGACTTCGGATCGAAATCGGCGGGTACGGTCTGGCCGCGCTCGGAGAACTTGGCGCGGTTCTGCGCCCACGACTCCGGCGGATACAGGCCCGGACCCGGATCACCGTGGTTGTGGAAATAGACGAGGCGGCCGGCTTCGATGCCGGCAACAGCGGTTTTGGTGCGATAGACACCACAGGGGGGCAGGGCGGCAGGTGGCATGACTACTCCGATCGGTTCGGTCGTGAGCGTAGCTTCTTGCGGGCCGCGAGGTAGCGCGGAGATGCGGCAAGTCGCACGAGGTGACGCGCCTGGGCCGCGCCGCCGGAATACGCAATCGCGACGCTGACATCGCCGCAGGCGAGCAGACCGGACCGATCGGCGACGCGCTCGCAGGCGGCGAGGTAGCCCGCCGTATCGAGCTCGGCGGGGGTGACCGTCGAGAGCCGTTCGGTCAGCCGGCGACGCAACAATAGCGGGATCGCCGAGCGCAGTCGGTCGGCTTCGGGGATCGCCGAGCGATCCTGGTCGCTCGTGAGCGGCCGGCCGAATGCCTGATAGATGCCGGTGACGAACCGCTTGAACTGCGCGGGCGAGGTTCCAGCCGCGAGCAACCGCTTGGTACGTGCGAGCTCGACCACCCGGCCGAGCCGGAACCGGAGCTCGGCATCGGCCATCGGATAGATTGTCGGATCAGCTGTCGGATCAGCCGTCGGATCGGCATCGCTCTGCGACATCGCACGCATGTTCGCGAGGCGCGGCCCGATCACGATCACCGGAGGCGCGGCGAGCAGGAGCGACAGATCCTGACCGCGCTCGACCGAGTAGAGCAGGGTCTGCGGCCCGCCGAGCATGTTTGCGAGCTGCGGGTACAACACCGCCGTCGCGGAGTTGCTCGCCGAGCCCACGCGTCGCGCGCCTTTGAGATCCGCGCGTTCGAGCGCGTGCCGAGCATCCGGACAGATCAAGGCGATCGCCTCGCCGACGAGCTCGAGCACTTCGCCGAGCGTACCATCAGCTTCGTCGTCAACGAGGGCGCGCCGCTCGGCGTCTTCAAGCGCGATCGGGTAGGCCTGGTCCGACGCCATCGGCTTGCCGGCGCTCGCCGACAAGAAGCGCTCGTCACTGCCGGTCAAGGCGACGCCGAGCGCGCGTGCGAGCTCGAAGAACGCGCGCGCATCTTCGAGGTTGCCGCCGGTCGCGGCATCGCGCGCGTAGTTGATCACGTCGTTCGGATCTTGCTCGGCTTCGACCAGCGCGAACAGCGATGAGGATTCGTTACGGCCGGTGGTCGCAGCGAGCTCGACGATGCCGCGCCGCGCGGCAAAGGCGCCATCCGCATCGGGTGACGTCGCGACCGCGCGTTGATACGCGGCAAGCGCGGCAGCTTGGTTGGCGCGTGCGCGCTCGGCATCGCCGAGCCGGCGCCACAGATCGGCGCGACGCGGATCGCCGATGCCGCGATCGCCATTGCCGTCCCATGTCGAGAGTGCCTTGCGCAGCCAGCGCGCGGCATTGTCGTGATCGCCAGCCGCGAGCGCGGCGCGCGAGCCCGAGATCACGGCGTCGAGATCGAGGGGGTAGCGCAAGAGGAGGCTCGCCGCGAGGTCGCGCGCGCGGCGGAGCTCGCCACTCGCGGTGAACGCATCGATCGATTCTTCGAGCAGCGCTTTGCGCACCCCCGCATCGGTCTCGAGATCCGCAAGCCACGCGCAGGTCTCGCCACGTTCGCTGCCGGCGCCGCGCCGTCGCTGGACCGCGAGCAGCTTGTGCAGGACGGTCACGTGCTCGGGCGTGATGATCGAGGCCACGGTGGCCCAGCAGCGCTCGGCTCGCGTGGAATCGTCGAGTACTTCGATCGCGAGATCGCCGAGCGCGTCGTACAACCGCAAGCGCTGCTGCGGCTCGGTCGTCGCTTCGGCTTCGCGCTCGAGGTGGGTCGCCGCCGTGATCATGTCGCCTTTCTCGGTCGCGAGCTCGGCGAGGGCGTGCCACGCACGCGCGCAGCTCGGATCGAGCTTGACCGCGGCCTCGTAGTGGCGCGGTGCGTTCGCGGGGCGCAGCGCACGGACCTCGGCGATGCCCGCGTGGACCAAGCCCGCGGCCACGGCACCGGCGTACTGCGCGACCTCGGCGTGCTCGGCGAGCGACCCGAGATGCAGGGCAGCCTCGCGCCACAGCTTGCGCGCGTAGCAACTCTCGCCGAGCGCGAGCGTGATATCGAGTGCGCGGCGATCGAGGCGATGCGCTTCGTGCAGCAACTGATGCGCTTCGTCGCGATCTTCGGTCAGCTCGCCGCAGCGCTTGAGCACCTGCGCGAGCTGCTCGGGGGCGGCGTGATCCGGCGCGGCATCGAGCGTATCGCGCAACACTCCGACCGCTTCACCGGCGCGGTCCTGGGTCGACAGGAGGTTCGCGAGCGCGAGTGCGGCCGCCGGGCTGTAGGGCCGCGAGCCAAGGATCGTGCGCAACCGCCGCTCGCCGGCGGGACCCTCCGCGAGCGCTCGCTCGACGACCATGGCGGTGCGCGCTTCCTCGAGCTCGCGGGCGAGATCGTCGTACAAGCTCGTCAGCCGGACGGCCTCCGGCATCTCGTCGCTCACTTTTTCGAGCGCCGCGACAGCCGCGCGATGCTCGCCCGCCTCGCGCGCGCGGCGTGCACCCTCGATCGTCATCGAGACGCGATGGCGTGGATCCGGTTGCGCCGCCGCATAGCGCAGCAGGGCCTCCGCATGGGCACGCTGATCGTTCGCCCGCGCCGCTCGCGAAGCCAGCCGCTCGAGGCCGGGCAGGTACTCCGGTGCCGCCGCGAGCAGGTCGCGAAGTACGATCGCAGCCTGGGCGCGGTCGTTGAGCTCGTCATCGAGGATCGCGACGAGTCGCATGCGCAGGGCCGCGACGTCGTTCGTGGCCGCGCCGCGATCGACCGCCTCGTCGATGCGCGCCGCGATGATCTCCGCGGCTTCTTTCGGCTGGCCGCTGCGCGCGAGCACCTCGGCATAATCGACGAGCCCGCTCACGTTATCCGGCGCATGGCGCGAGGCCTGCGCGACGAGCACCGCCGCGGCGGCCGGATCACCCGCGGCGTCGAGCGCACGGGCTTGACCGCGCAGCATCACGGCCTTCTCGACGCCGTTCGCGCGCGCCGCGATCTCACCGCGGATCTCGGCAAGCTCGCGCCAGCGCTCGAGCTTGGTCATCACCTCGTCGAGCGCCTTCCACGCATCGAGATCGGTGGGCCGACGATCGACGATCGCGCGATACACCGCCGCCGCTTGATCGAGCCGCCCGTTATCGCGATAGAGCTTGCCGGCGGCGCGCAGCGCGGCGCGCGCACGATCATCTTGCGCGAGCCCGGCGACGCGCTCGAACGCTTCGGCCGCCTTCTGCCACGCCCCCGCGCGGCGATAGAGCCACGCGAGCCGATCGTGATGCTCGACGTTCTCGGGCTCGAGCTCGACGACGGCTTCCATCGCCGAGATGGTCTCGATCGGTTGATCGAGGTTCTCGTGGACATCGGCGAGCTCCTCGAGAAAGGCGGCCTGGATGTGCGGACGACGCGAGGCCGCGCGCGCTTCATCCTCGAGTAGCAGCGCGAGCTGCTCCCATGCCCCTTGCTCGGCGGCGAGCGCGCGCAGGTGCCGCCGCGCGTCCTGATCCTTGGGCTCGGCACGGATCTCCGCGATCGCCATGCGAAGTCGCTGGATCGGATCCATCGCCTTCTCGCTCTCCGCGCGGGCGAGCTTCTGCCACCTGCGCGTCCGGTGAATCTCGTCTTCGGGCACTTCGCCGATAGCTTATCAGCGCTCAATGCGCGCGAGGACCGGGCGGGCCGTTGACGACAGGCCAGCCGGACGCAGCGCAGCTTCCAGCGGTCGAAGCGCGCGTGCGCGATCGTAGGCGCGCTGGCGGCCAGCAGCCGTTAGATCGTGCCAGGCCGGATGATAGCGAACCTCGTCGAGCAGCCGCTCTTCCTCCTCTTTCTCGGGTGTCGTCATTTGCCGAGCTCCAGATCGACGACGATGCCTGCACGGGCGAGGCACTCCGCGGGGAGCTTGCGCGCGCGTGCGAAGTTCTGCAGGAAGGTGTTGCGCCGCACGCCGACACCTCGACGATGACGAACTCGGCCTGTTCGAGGACGAGACGCGCGAGGTCGCCCTGCGTGACGAGCATCGCCGCACGAACGCGAGGCCATCGCTCGCGACGAGCTCGGCTCCCGAGAACGTGCCTCCCCAGGTGATGGTACCGAACGGGCACGCGGGACGTCGCAGGTAGCTGGGCAACCAAGGGTGGTGGTCCTTGCAGATGACCAACGCAGCCCGGTCGATTCTCGCGACAAACAATCTGCGCTCTCCTAACCCTTATCGATCACTGGAGTAATGTTCGCGCGATGTGGAGACGCCTTCATCGCTGGCTCGCGATCGTGCTCGTGATTCCACTGATCGTCTGGTCGCTCACCGGGCTCCTCTTCCATCTCAAGCCCGGCTGGTCGCGCGCCTACGACATGCTCGAAGCCGAGAAGCCAGGTCCGCCACTCCACCTCGCCAAGCTCGCGACGGTGCTCGCCGAGCAGCCGATCACGCACATCGAGATGTTCGAGACCGCGATCGGGCCGCTCGCGCGGATCACGACCGGCAAGGGCGACGAGCTCTACGACCCCGATACCGGCACGCGCCGCTCGCCCCTCGCGATCGATGCGGCGCAAGCCCTCGCGGTCGATGCGATCGCTCGCTCGCCTCATCACTCCGCGTACGGCGCGATCGTGCGGGTCTCGTCGACCGAGATCACGGTCAAGCTCGAGCTAGCGGAGGGGCCGGTGGTCGAGATCGGCCGCAACGATGCCCGCTTGACGCAGCGCGGTCCCGACACCGACCGCATCGATTGGCTCTATCGCATCCACTACATGCAGTGGACCGGCAGTAAGCCGGTCGACAAGGTGCTCGCGCTCGCCGGGTTGATCCTCATCTGGCTCGTGTTGATCCCCGGTGTCGTACTTTTCGTGCGCCGCAAATAACTGAACAGCGCGGCCGAGCGGCCGATTCACCTCACGATGAAGCGATGGTTGGCGTTACCTCTTCTGCTCGCGGCTGGTTGTTCCTCCGACGGCGGTGCCACAGTTCCGGGACGCCGATGTCACAACGCAGTCTGAAAAAAACGCTCGAGCCGGCGCGCGCTCGTGACGTTCGTGGCGCAGCACCGCTCGGTCGCGTCGCCCCGACGATTGAGCTCGAACCCGACGATGAGCCCACCACGGTCGACACCGACATCCGAACACAATCAGTCGAGCCTGCAATGTCCAATCGCGCTACGCGCCGAGATTTAGATATTTCAGAGGGCGCACAGACCGGTAATTGGCCTCGAATGGCCAACGCTCGGGGAGAATTCAGCATCCCTTCGATCCGCGGCATTCCGTCGAATGTCGTGTCCGGATTGATCGAGGGCCCTGATGGCCATTCGCGCAGTCCCGGGTCGAGGCACCGTGACCCCAGCACGCCACCCGTTGACGGCGTTCATCTCGCTCGGGCAACCAGGCAAGAGCTGACTGTGGTGGTCGATGATGAGCAAGTTACCCTCAGCCGCGAGACAGCGGCCGCTCTCGCGCGGAACATCGTGACGGCTTTCGGCTGAACACACGTTGGCTAGCTTCGTCTTCGAACGCGCGAGGCCACTGTCGGCGGTGTGATCGCGGACCCTCTGAGCTCAGAGCTCTCGTCGTGCGTTGCGCGGTTCAGGTAGCAACGGTCAAAGGCTGTGGATTTGCGCGCTCGCCGAATGGGAGAGTGTCGACGCCACGACTTCGTGGATGATGTCGCTGCCGTCTCCCGTGCCACCCGAGCCGGCACGTGCTACTTTCTTGGCTCGATGACCGAGAGTATCGACGTGACCCGCTGCGCTGAGGGTGACGTCGTCGACCATCGCTACCGACTCATCCAACTGTTGGGGAGAGGCGGCATGGGCGAGGTCTGGCAGGCGCAACACGCGACGCTGGACCGACCCGTAGCGCTCAAGTTGCTTCGTATTCACACCAGCGAGCTGCGCGCACAGCTCCTGCACGAGGCTCGCGTACTAGCGAGCCTCCGTCACCCAGCAATCGTCGGCGTGCACGACGCTGGCGTAACGGCCGAGGGTGTTGCGTACATCGCGATGGATCTACTGGTCGGACAAAGCCTGTCGACCCAGATTTATCGTCAGCGTCTCGAAGCTCACGCCGCGGTCGCGTTGTTCATCGAGCTACTCGGGGGCCTCGAGGCGGCACACACGGCGGGCGTAATCCATCGGGACATCAAGCCCGACAACGTTCTTTTGGTGGCACGTCCACTAGGGGTCGCGCCGATCCTCATCGACTTCGGCATCGCCCAGGGCACCGCGACGGGAGGCCAGCGAAGCCCTACGGTCGCCGGAACTCCCGAATACATGGCACCCGAGCAACTTCGTGGGATGCCGTGCGACGAGCGAACAGACGTTTGGGCAAGCTGCATCAGCCTTTACGAGACAATTACTGGTCGCGTGCCGTTTACCGGCGCTGACCTCGCAACAACCGCACGCAGCGTCATTACCTCACCGTTGGCGTACCCGACCGACGTCCCTGGTCTGGATGGGAAGCTCTGGTCGATTCTAACGTGCGGCCTCCGGAAAGACGCAGCCGACCGAACCGCTTCAGCGTGCGAGCTACGGACCTCGCTTACAAGCTGGCTCGCGCGCGACACTCTACCTAACCTACCGATGTCGAACTCGGATGCACCGGTGCGTCGGCTACCGCAACAGTCGCCGTTCGAAACCCTGATCCGCAAAAAATTGACCAAGGTCTGATTATGCTCGAACTCAAGAAAGTACCTATCGCGCGCTCGACGACGTTGAACTCGCTCAACGTCGACGAGCAGAGCGACCTGGAGCTCGATACGCTACCTTTCGGCGTCGTATGTCTTGACCAGGAGGGTACGATCCTCCGCTACAATCTCTACGAGGCCCAGTTCGCACGGCTCGATCGCAACCAAGTGCTTGGCCGCGATTTCTTCAACGAGATCGCTCGATGCACCCGCGGCGATGCGTTCGAAGGACAGTTCCGGCGGGTTGTCGCCTCGGGCGCTTCGGGAAGCCTGGCGCAGTTCCCCTACATCTTTGATTTCGTGTTCGGGGCACAAGAGGTTCAGGTCGAGATCATGCGGCCTGTATCCGGCGCACGCTGGTACCTACTAATCAACCGGCTACGCGTCGCAGCGCCGCGGCCCGATCGGCCGGCCAACCAGGTCGCTGTCGAGCAACGCTCGCTCGCGCCGAACGAACGAGAGCTCGGGGTTCGACGCGACCTCGTCGAGAGACGCGTGGCTGAAGTCCCATGGTCATTCTTCGCGGCGCTGCGTGCAACCTGCGACGCGCTCGCCCCCGGGACATGGCAGCTGTTCTGCGCGGAATGGGGCGTTCAGTTTGGGCGTCGGCTAGCGATCGACCTCGAGGGCACAGCGATCAGTAACGGTGGGTTGTCGCTCGGTGAACTTCCGATGAGCGAGGTGGCGCGGTTGGTATCGCGACGACTCGCAGACCAGGGCATGGGTCAAACCACATTCGACTTCGCGGCGCTGCGCGAGGGCGTGCTGGTGGTCGAGGTGGCGCGAAGTATGCTCGCGGAAGCCGCGCCTCGCGCACGCCGAAGCGCAGAGGACCCGTTGTCGGACCTCGCCTGCCCGCTGGTTGCCGGGACGCTCGGAGCCCTGGTCAGCCACGTGGCTGGGCGACGATTGTCCGCCCGCGAGGTCGTGTGCGCGTCATCCGGAGAGCCGCTGTGTCGCTTTGTGGTCACTGCGAACGAACGTCGTGACGCCGTCGAAGCTGCGCTGCTGAGTGGCGCGCGCGGTGTCGATTCGATTCGCGCAGCACTCCGTCGAACTCCAGCGGAGACCGCGAATGAGTGATGAAAGAGCTCCGCCGTCAGTTCGGAATTTAGACCCTCGTCTTGTCACGAACAGCGCTGCACAGATTCTCTCCAAAGTTCCATGGGAGGGCCCCCGCCTCGATCCCAGCAAATTCGACGCGCGCAGCATGCTGGCGTGGCTGCGTTGACCGCAGTCGATGGGATCGACCGATCGCGGCGACGGGCAATCTGCCGTGTGGCCCATTACCGCGCTGCAACCGGGCCAGATTTGCGGCCTCGCGGTCAGCTCGCGACCATACGCTCGGCCTTCGCCACGCCATCGGTGGCGCGGATCCGAACCCCGGCGTGACCGGCACGCCGTAGACTCTGGAGCATGAGCTCCAGAGAGCGTGATTCGCCCACCATCAAGGTCGCGATCACGGGCGAGAACGACGAGAAGCAAGAAGACCGGCCAGCCTCGTTCGACACGCTCATCGCGGGGCGCTACCGTATCGGCCGCCGCATCGGCAAAGGCGGCATGGGTGAAGTGATGGCCGCGCGCGACGAGCAAGTCGGGCGCGATGTCGCGATCAAGCGGATGCGCGCTGCGAACCCGAGCGAGCGCTCGCTCGCTCGCTTCCTGCGCGAAGCCTCGGTACAAGGCCGGCTCGAGCATCCCGCGATCGTGCCGGTCCATGAGATCGGTCGCGACGAGGACCACCTGCCGTTCTTCGTGATGAAGAAGGTCCAAGGCACCGCGCTCGCGGCGCTCGTGTCATACCGCGACGAATCGACGCGCCAGCGCATGCTGCGTGCCTTCGTCGATGTCTGCCTCGCGGTCGAGTTCGCGCACGTGCGCGGCATCGTCCATCGCGATCTCAAGCCCGACAACATCATGCTGGGCGATTTCGGTGAGGTCTACATCCTCGATTGGGGCGTCGCGAAGATCGTCGGCGAGCAGGAAGACTTCAGCGATGTCGATAGTGGTTCGGGCGAGCACGGCACCAAGGCCGGCACCGCGATCGGCACGCCGGGCTACATGTCGCCCGAGCAAGTCCGCGGGCTCGTCGACATCGATGGCCGCGCCGATATCTACACGCTCGGTTGCTTGCTGTACGAGATCCTCGCCGGCGATGCGCTCCATCCGCGCGGCTTCCACGGGCTCGAGAGTGCGGTGCACGGCCTCGATGCACGGCCTTCGCAGCGCGGGCACAATGTTCCTCCCGAGCTCGATGCGCTGTGTGTCACGGCGACCGCGAAGGATCGCGATCAGCGGATCGCGACCGCACGCGAGCTCGGCGAATCGGTGCAGCGCTATCTCGATGGCGATCGCGACGTCGCGCTTCGTCGTCAGCTCGCGCGCGATCACTTCGAGCGGGGTCGCTCGCACTTCGAGCGCGACGAACGCGCGCTCGCGATGCGTGAAGCAGCCGCCGCGCTCGCGCTCGATCCCGCTCTCGAAGGACCGGCTGCGCTCGTCGGTCGGTTGATGCTCGAGCCGCCGAAGCAGACGCCTCCGGAGGTCGAGCAGCTGATCGTCGCAGATGATCAGCGCAGCATGCGCGTGGTGATCACGGCGGGGCTCTGGGTCGTGATCGCGGCGCTGATCTTCTTGCCGCTCTTGTGGTGGATCTCGTCGGGCGATAAGACACTGTTCGTGCTGCTCGCGGTGATGCTCGCCGCGGACGGCGTGCTCGGCTTGGTCGTGCAGCGCGCGAAACGGCCGCGCCCGGAATTCATCATCGTCGCGAACACCGCGCTCGTCGTCGTGATCTCGCGGATGTTCAGTCCGGTCCTGATCGCGCCAGGCATCGCGGCATCGATCGCGCTCGCGATGGTGCTGACCCCGCAGCGTTCCAAGCTCGGCTCGGTGTGGACGATCACGGTCCTCATGATCGGCGCCGTGCTCGTGCCGCTCGCGCTCGAGGAGCTCGGCGTGCTGTCACCGACGATGTTCGTCACACCACGCGGCCTGGCGTTCGAGACCGTCGCGTTCGGTGGTACGACCACGCCGGTGTTGATCGTCGCGACGGTGTACGTCATCGCGCTGATCGTTGGCACCGCGCTCACCGGTTCGTTGATGCGCAGCCAACAGCAGCGCATGCATCGCCGGCTGCACATGCAAACGTGGCTGCTTCGTCAGCTCGTTCCGCGCTAAGCTTCGCGGATGAGAATCGCGTGGCTGGTGTTCCTTGCCGCGTGTGGCAGCGATTCGGCGGTCGGTGACGCCGGCGATGCTCTCGTCGATGCGCGCGTCGACGCGGCGGCGCCGGTCGCGGCGGGCTGCATCACCGAGATCACGTCCGGCGACCATACGTTCACGTGCGGTGGGCTGCGGGTCGACATGCGGATTCCCGAGGTCTGCGAAGCGCCGGGCTGCGGCCTGATCCTCGAGCTCCACGGCGATACCGGCAGTGGCTTGTTGATGGATGGCCACACGAACCTGCGCGCGCTCGGCGAGCAGCACGGCTACATCGTGATCGCGCCGTCGGGCCCGCCCTGGCCCGGTGGGCCTGGTTCGACGTGGCACGCCTCGAACGACCCGACGTTGATCGACCTGACGACGCAGGTTCGCGACGTGTTCCGCGTCGATCCGACCAAGATCCACGTCACCGGTTTCTCGCGCGGCTCGTTCGTGACGTGGCGACTGCTCTGCGATCACGCCGATCTATTTGCCTCCGCCGCGCCTGGTGGCGGCGGCGACGGCACCGACTTCGGCGAGGCGACGTGCTTCTCGAACAATCGCAAGCCGTCGCGAAACCTCCCGATCCTGTTCTTGATGGGGCAGAAGGACGCCTCCGTCGGCTACGACTCGCTCGTGCAGATCCGCGATGCGGCCGTGGCGGCGTATCAGCTCGCCAGTAAGACGACGCCCGACTCTGACACCACCTATCACCACGACCGATGGTCTGGCAGCTCCGTCTCCACCGTGATCGAGACCTTCGATCATGGTTACAGCACGGACCCCAATGGGCCTTTCGGCAGTGCGCAGGGTCACTGCATCCCTGGAAGCACGTCCGATCCAAACGCCGCGCAGTACGCGATTCCGTGCAAGGGACCCAATTCCTTCGTCTGGGGAGAGCAGGTAATGCAGTTCTTTTTGGCGCATCCCAAGGCGTGATCTGTGCAAAACTTGGGTCGTGGTTCGCCGCAGTGCGCTAGCTGTTCTGCTGTTCGCCGGCTGCACCGGTGACATCGACACCGGCATTTCGACCGAGGGTCTGTCGCCAGCCGAGCAGGTCGCGCAAGACGGGTGGGTCAAGCGCGCGTTACCCGCGCTCAAGCTCGGCACCTGCGATACGTGCCACTCGGGTCAGCGCCCGGATGCACCGCCTTACTTGATGGGCGACAACGACATCGATGTCCGCAAGACGATCGTCGTGTTCACGCCGAGCGTCGTGAACCTGGGGTCGCCCAAGACCAGCCCGATCATTCTGCGCGGCATGCACACCGGTCCAGCGCTGTCGGCCTCGGGTATCTCGGACGTTCTTTACTGGATCCAGTACGAGCAGCTCGCCAAGGGGCCGGGCACGCCTATCGAGACCGCGCCGGCCATACCGGCTGCGTGCGTGAACGGAACGACTGATATCGCGTGTCTGATGACAACGATCGATCTCGGGGGCCTCGGTTCACCCGGCAGTAAGCTGACGTTCTTCGCGCAGCCAATCGGCGCAGATCTCTACCTTCAGAAGATCACCGCAACCGCGGGTCCTTCAGGCCTCAGCATGATCCACCCGTACTTCAAGACCAAGCCGGCTGGTGCGACCGATGCGAAGGCCGATGCGAACGACACGTTCTACAACGTCTCGCTGAGCCTCGCGGCCGGTGCGACCGCCATGCTCGGCATGGGCGGCAACTCGACAATGACCGGGTTCAACGGCACCGATCCGCTGAGCATCCAGTTCGACGCTTTATCGACGAAGTAGCGGGTCCGTGGGACCATGCGTCCATGAGACCGCCCATATGGCTCCTCGTAGTGCTCGTCGGCGCAGGGCTGGGCCTGTTGTTCGCCGGGATCTCGACGTACGATTTCGTCCAGCACCTCGATCGCCAGGTTCATAGCCTTCACTGCTCGTTCATCCCGGGTGTGACGCATGCCGCGGATGCGAGCTCGGGCTGCCAGCTCGCGATGATGAGCCCGTATTCGTCGATCTTCCGCACGCACGTGTGGGGCGGCATTCCGATCGCCCTCGGCGCGATGTCCGTGTTCGCCTTCATCGCGTTCTACGCCGCGGATCTCGTCGTCACGCGCCGCAAGGATGATGCGAAGGCGACGCTGTTCCTCGTCGCCGCGACCGCGCTGCCGCTGCTGACCTCGCTCGTGATGCTGACCATCTCGCTGACCAAGCTCGGCACCGCGTGCAAGCTGTGCGTCGCGATCTACATCTCGAGCGCGCTCGTGTTCACCGGTGCGCTGATGACCTGGCGTCGCGCGAAGTCGATCGGCACCGCTGGCATGTCGCGCAGTGGCTCGCACCGTCTCGAGATCGGGGTCGCTGCCGAGCCCACGAGCATGGCGTATCTCGGCGCGATGGTCGGCCTCGGCTTCGCGTTCGTCGCGATTCCCCTCGTACTTTATCTCGCGAGGGCGCCGGATAATTCGAAGTTCATCGGCACGTGCGAAGCGCTGCCGAAACCCGACGACACCTACGGCGTGATGGTCGATGTCCAGCGCGCCAAGGGCGCCCCTGCGATCGAGGTGCTCGATCCGTTGTGCCCTGCATGCAAAGCGTTCGAGCAGCGGCTCGAAGCCTCGGGGCTCGCCGACAAGCTCGATCGCCGCGCGGTGATGTTTCCGCTCGACAACACGTGCAACTGGATGATCACCGAGACCACGCATCCCGGTGCGTGTACCGTGAGCGAGGCCGTGTTGTGCGCGGGCGACAAGGCACCCGAGGTCATCAAGTGGGCGTTCGAGATGCAGGATCAGATTCGCGCCGATACGGCGAAGGACCCGGGCGCCGCTGCGCGCCATGTCAAGGCGAAGTTCCCCGAGCTCGCCACGTGCGTCGGTTCGCCGGAGGCGCGTTCGAAGCTCAACAAGTCGCTACGCTGGTCGGTCGCGAACAACATCCACGTGCTCACGCCGCAGCTCTACGTCGATAACGTCAAGCTGTGCGACGAGGACGTCGACCTCGGACTCGAGTTCGCGCTCGGCATCATGCTCGATCGCCACGCGAAAGGAACGCTGTTGCCGCCGCCGAGCGCGACACCTCCGCCGGCACCGGCGCACAAGCCCGAAGCGGCGCCGACTCCCAGACCCCACAAGCCCGAGCCCATCGAAGCCAACCCTCCCGCCGCGGCCAAGCCGCCGGACCAAGCCCAGCCGGACCAAGCCAAGCCGGACCAAGCCCAGCCGGACCAAGCCAAGCCGGCCGAGCCTGTACCCGCCTCCGGCTCGGGCGGTGCGCCGTGATTCCGTTGCGCATCGCGATCGTGGTCGCGCTGTTGCTCGTGCCGGTCGTCGGCACGGCGACGTGGATCGGCTCCGCGAAGACGCGGCTTGCCGAATCGATCGCTGCACCGGCCGAAGGTACCGCGGTCGCAGCCGCCGCGGATGTCGGTTACTGCAGCCCGGAGCTCAAGAAGATCCTGCGCCGCGTGCTGTTGAGTTGTGGTCTCGTCGGTGGCGGTGGCGCGCGCGGCTGCCAACCGGTGCAGGCCAAGAACGTCGCGACGATGAGCGGCACCGATTTCAACGCGCTGTTCAAGCCGATGAAGGATCGTGGTGGCATCGTCGAGTTCGATAAAGACAAATCCGAGCTCGACCAGATCGATCTGTCGCTCGTCGATCAGGTGTTCGCCGATCAGCGTGGTGCGAGCTGGTTCTTCGTCGTTTCGCGGAGCTCGCCCGAAGGTTCGGTCGAGCACAACCGCGAGCTGTCGAAGGCGCGTGCCGAAGCGGTGATGACGCACCTGCGGTCGCAATTCAAAGATCCCGACCTCGAGAAAGAGGTCGGCATGCTGTGGCTCGGCGAAGAGTTTGCCCAACTCGAAACCGATTTCTGCTCGTGGAAGCGAAGTGCCACCGGCACCTCGTGCACCTCGGAAGAGATCAACCGGAGCGCGTTCGTCGCATGGATCGACTGCCAGCTGTAATTCTTTCGTTCGTGCTTTTCGCGGCGTGCGATCAGCACGATGCCAAGCCTCCAGCTTCGCGCGCGGAGGGCGCGAAGGTCAGTGCGACGCAAAAGGCGAGCACCGAAGCGTTCTGCGATTTCCACAAGACCGATGACTCGGGGCCGGCGCTCGCTCTGCCCGCGCTCGGCGAAGTGAAGATCATCTCCAAGCCCGGGAGCTGGACCTGGCTGAACGTCTGGGCGACCTGGTGCAAGCCCTGTGTCGAGGAGATGCCGCGCGTCGTTGCCTGGCGAGACAAGCTCGCGAAGGCCGGCAAGCACCTCGAGCTCGCGTTCGTCTCGATCGACGAAGATGACGCGACGGTCACGGCGTTTCAGGAGGAGCATCCGGGCTCGCCGCTCACCGCGCGCCTCGCCGATCCGAAAACGCAGAGCGATTGGTTCAAGCAACTCGGCCTCGATGCCGCGTCGCCGATCCCGATCCACGTCTTCGTGAGCCCGACCGGGCACGTGCGCTGCGCGCGCGCGGGCAGCATTCGCGAACAGGATTACGCGGCGATCGAGCTCTTGCTCGCGGAGTAAGCTCTAGAGGTCCGGCGGTGGCTTACCGATGCCGAGTAACGCCCGACCGGCAGCAGGCAACACGCGATCGATGACCATCTTGTGCGTCATCACCATCTCGATGTCGCGCAGCGCGAGCTGCAACGGATGGTTCGCACGCACCGCTGCTGCACCGTCGATGTGAAAGCACGCGCGCACGACCTCGGCGCACGCCTCGGTCACATGGGATGCGGCGAGGCGCAGCTCGCCGCGTGCCTTCGCATCGACGTCGCACCCGAACACGCTCTTGCAGGTCGCGATCAGGTACGCGCGCGCCGCCGCGAGCGCCGCGTAGAGCTCGGCGTACTTCGTGATCTGCGGCGACGGCACCTCTTTCTCGCTCTTCAACCGCGCGGCGGCGTGGCCGAGTGCGGCCTTCGCGATGCCGAGCGCACATGATGCGATGCCCGCCGCGAGCAAGCCGAACACCGGCACGCGATAGAGCGGCGTCTCCGCCCACGGCGGTGTGAACAGCGAGCACGTGTGATCGGCGCTGATGGGGACGTTCGTGATCTCGATGTCGTTCGAGCCCGTGCCAGCAAGGCCGAGCGTGTCCCAGTTGTCGACGATGCGAACGCTCGCGCGAGGCACGAAGCACACGAGGTGCTTGCCCTCGAAGATCGCGCCGACCGCGAACCAATCGGCGTGGCGCGAGCCGGAGGCCCACGACCACCGGCCGGTCAATCTCCGGTCGCCATCGATCGCGCCGCCGGGGGCGAACACGCCCGCCATCAGAGGCGCGCCGGAACCCCACAGCACCGCCGCCGTGGTGCGCGGCAGGTACGCGGCGAGCATGGTCGAGGTCGAGGCGGTCATGGCGACCCAGCCCGTCGCGGCATCGCCTTCGGCGAGCGCCTCGAGCGTCGCGACGTACTCGGCAGGCTCGAGCTCGGCGCCACCGAGCACGCTGGGTAGCAAGCAGCCGAGGAAGCCGCCGTCGCGCAAGAGCGCGACGACGGCCGGTGCGAGCTGCTTGTGCTGGTCGTGCTCGGCGCGATAGCCAGCGAGCTTCGTGACCAGCTCTCGTGCAGCGGCCGCGAGCATCTACGTGGTCAGTCCGAGCGCGGGCTCGAGGCTCTTGATTTCGGCGAGCTCGTTCGGCGAGCGCCGACCATCCGGAGCCGCCACATCGACGAGCAGCTCGACCACGTCGCGCTTCTCGTCATTGATCCGCGCCTCGATCCGCGCCTCGGTTTCGTCCCGGTCCTCGAGCTCGATCACGCTCTGCCTCTCGGTCTCGTCGAGGCCGAGCTTCGCAAAGATCTTGGCGAGAAATGCCTTCTCGTCGTCGGTCATCATGCCGTCGGTGACGAGGATCTTCGAGACTGACAGGGGCGTGGCGACGTGGGGCTTCATGCGCGTGGTTTCCCGAAAGCGACGGTAGCCATCGGGATGAGCGGCCACAGCATCAGCGTCCAGATCGGCTGATGCAGCACGTTCACCAGCAGCAGCACCGCCATCACGACGAGCATGCCGACACGAAACTTCGCGTACTTGACCTTGTTGGCCGGCGACAGGAACAGGATCGCGATGTCGAACACGAGCAGCGCGAGATCGGTCTCGTTCGGGCGAATGTATGGCAGCGGGCTGACGATCGAGAGGGTCGTTGTCACCAGGCCGAGCAACCAGTACGGGATGACCGCGATCGCGAGGCCTGTGCGCTGAAACTTACCCCATAGCCGGGTCAACCACACTGGCGAGGTCAGCGCGAGGATCGCGAGCGCGAGCAGGAACCGGCCACTCTTTGGCTCGGGCACCGTCGGGATGCCGCGCTCGAGGCAGTCCGGATCGCTGTGCTCGGGATCGCGATAGCTCGTCACACACTCCTTGCGCACGTAGATCGGCTGCGGCTTCAACCCCCACTTGGTGTGGACGGCCTCGCGCAGGAACTGCGGCAAGAACATGCGCTCCCAGTAGGTCGGTACGCGATCGGTCGGCCGACCGAGCTCGATGTCGGTCGCGAGCAGCTCGAGTCGGAAGCCTTGAAAGCCATCGCGCGACAGATCGCGAAAGGTCTCGTTGCCGGGCGAATCGGTCATCTTCGACAGCGCGTGATCGGTGACGTTGTCGATGATGTCGCGGATGCGCGTGGTGCAGTTGTCCCAGAAGTGGTCGTACGCGTAGTACTTGTTCGGCTCGAGGATGTCGTGCTCGAGCTTTTCGATCACTTTTTGCTTCTGCGCCTCGTCGAGCGGCAGTTCCTGGACCCAGATCGTGCGATCGAAATACAGATAGACCTGCAACATCTCCTCGGGCGAGGACCTGCCGACCCAGAAGCTGTGGTCGCCGCGAAAGAATCCCCACGCCATCGCGAGTGGATGGTGGAAGTCGCCGATGCCGTAGTTGTAGCAATAGTCGCCGGGCTCCGAATGCCGTGCCGAAATCCGCATCCCTTGGTGGGTCACGCACAGCGCGATGTGACCGTGGCGTTCCCAGGGCAGGGCACCGATGCCCATCGTGACGAGGTCGATCTTGATGGTCTCGGGCGGGACGGGCCGGGTCTCGGGACCGGGCTGGGCCGCCGACGTTGCTGCCGCCAGCGCCACTACGATCGCTATCACGATGGAGCGCATGTGGGCTTTATGGGGCCTTCGTGATCAAGTTGTCGACGGCGTGGACCGGCGGCGTGCTGCCGTTGATCAGGTGCTTGATCGCACCCAGAACGAGGCGTTGGCTCTCGAGCAGGCTCTTGCCAGCGAACACCGGCGACACGACGGAGATACTGTAGTGCCCACCGCTACCTGACGATTCGACGACGGCATCGGGGATCTTGGTCTTGATCGCCGAGGAGATGGCTTCGTTGACGTTGCCGACGAAGTCGGTTGAATGATCGCTCACAGTCCCGAACTTACCCCAAGCCGCGCTGGCAACCTGCTAGCTTTGAGGGGTGAAGACCGTGGGAGTCGATTTGTGGGGCGGCCAGGTCCGTGGCGCCTCCGAAAATCGAGCGACCCTGATGCGCCCGGCCGCCGTGCCGCGCATCGAGCGCGGGGTGAGCGCTCTTTTTCACGGCGCCTACTCACAGTTCGCGGCGGTCTGTCGCGCCGTCGACGAGCCCGGCATCGCGATGATCGCGGTCGACGAAGCGACCGGTCGCTCGGCGGGTTGTTGCACGCTGCGCGCACGCGTCGGGCGGTACGTCGCCGCGATGGTCGGCCGTCACGATCAGTGCGATCTGTTCCTCAACGGCAACGACGAGCTCGCGCTGCGTCACATCGCGATCATCCTCGACCCGGTCAAGAGCTGGTCGAAGAACTCGAGCGTGGTGAAATATCGCGTGCTCGATCTCCGTACGTCAAATGGTTTTCGCGACGAGCACGGTCGCCCCTTACGCGGCCTCAAGGCAGAAGGCCCTGCGGTCTTGCGGGTCGGTGGTTACGCGTTGTTCGTGATGCCGCTCGGCGACGCGGCCGATTGGCCGGAGAGCGGCAACGACGCGTGGGCCATGATCCCTCCGCGCGAATACTTCGACGAGCTCACGAGCACGCCCGAGGCTTCGTTGAAGATTCCGAAGCAGCGCTCGAGCGGCCTCGAGAGCTCGTTCGCCGGTGCGCGCACGCACGTCAGCACGATCATGCGGACCGCAGGCCCGCGCGATACCGTCGACAGCCTCGTGATGCCGGGCTCGGGCGTCGGCTCGCTAGAGCTCGTCGGCAAGTTGCATCGCGGCACGCTCACGCTCGGTCACAGCGCGCTGCGCGACGGCGTGTTGGTCGGTCGCTACGCGCGCTGTGATGGTGCGGGCCTCCTCGACGATCCGTCGCTGTCACGCGTTCACGCGCTCTTGCTCGATGTCGACGATGCGTTCCTCGTCATCGATACGGCGAGCCGCAACGGCACTCGCATCGCAGGTCAAGCCTCGACGCGCGTGATCGCAATTTCCGGCGATATGGAGCTCGGCCTCGGTTCCAGGACGCGAGCGTTCTGGCGTTTCTGCTCCTGATCTCGCGATCGTTGCGGCACAGCCGCGATAGTAGCGACAGTTGCGCGTTTCACCCGCGCTGATGGTGCTGACGAGCAAGCGGATCATGCAGCCGCCGCTGCTCTCCACGATTCGCGGTGATCGCAACGATTACTGCAGCGCGCTGTTCGTCGATGCGCACGGCCCGACCTCGCTCGCAGCGCTCAACCAGCTGTGGGTTTGCGTCGACCAGCGGGCCCGGCCTCGATGGTCCGGATCCACACAAGGACACCAAGAACACGGGTTCCAGACGCCCTGTGTTGTTTGTTGCCGTCGCGGGTGTAGCCAGCTAGCTACCGCCGACTCTTGGTCTTGGTCTGCGTACGCGGCCGCATCGTGGAGTTGCGCTTGCGCAGCGCCGTCGATATCGGACCGGTCGGTTCTTCGTCGTCGAGCCCGGTCGGCCACGTGACCGTCGGCAGCGGAAATCCAGGCCGGGCGAGCAGGTAGCCCTGACCGAAGTGGGCACCGGCCGCGATCACGGCCTGGAGCTCTTCGAGGGTCTCGATGCCTTCCGCGACGACCATCGCATCGAGGTCGCGGCACAGAACGACGATCGCACTGACGAGCTTGAACAGCCGCGTGCCGATCTTGAGGCCAGCGATCAAGCCGCGGTCGAGCTTCACCACGCGGGGATCGAGGTCCGCGATGTACTTGAGGTTCGAGTAGCCGGCACCGAGATCGTCGACGACGAGATGCACGCCGCGATCGCGGACCTCGGTCAGGATGCTCTGGCACAGGTTGAAGTGCGAAAGCGGAATGCTCTCGGTGATCTCGAGATACAGCTCGTGCGTGTGCTGGAAGATCGGATCGTTGGGCTGCACGAGCCACTTCTCGTTGAGCTCCGCGGGATGGACGTTGACGAACAGCTTGTGGTTCGGCACGTCCTCGATAGCCATCTCGCGCAACATGCGACCGAGCTCGCCGGTGCACGAATGCTCGACGGCGGCCGCGAACAAGCTCAACGGGCCATCGAAGTCGGGCGACTTCGAACGAGCGAGCGCTTCGTAAGCGAAGATCTCGTGCGTCCGGAGATTTACGACCGGCTGGTAGACGCAGCGAACCTCTCGGTTATCAAGAACGCGGCGAATTGCCTGGTCGGTAAAGGGAGGTCGAGTCGGACGCACCGAAGGACAGAATACAGGTGTTCCACGACGTCCGGGCGAGGTCAGCTAGACTTCTTGGGGTGGCGATCGTGGTGGCTCCTCGTGAGCGGCGCGCTGCTCGGCAGCTATCGCGCGAGGCTGGGCGCCCGCGGGGGGGATCGTGTGCCTCGCAAAGCATCGCTCGCCCGGGAGTCGCGAGCCCGAAGACCGTGTAGCGGTTCTTTGACAAAGCACGCGCGGCAACGCGCATCCACGAGCGGGGCATCGGCACCGCGCTTTATTTTTGGCTGACACGGCAACGATTCGTAGGTCGTGATGGAGCTCTTGATCGGCGAGCTCCTGACCCAGCGTCTGGGCCTGGGCCGGATCCCTCCGCTGCAAGCCGGGCGGCTCGCACAGATGTGCGCGCTCGCGACGGCGGCGGCTCACGCGCGGCATCATCCATCGCGCTCTCAAGCCCGATGATAGTTTCGTCGTCGCGGATCCGGCGATGCCCGGTGACGAGCGGATCAAGATCTCGATTTCGGCATCGCAACGCTGATCGATAACGACGGCGACTCTTCTCACCTGCGGACGCAGGCCGGCGAGATCTTGGGCACGCCCGCGTACGTGTTGCCCGAGCAATGTCACGGCGCTGATACGCTCGATCATCTAACCGACCTCTACACCCGGTTGCGTATTGTTTCACATCCTGTGCGGTCGCCCGCCGTGCATCGCGCAGCCCCCAGGCGACATGCTGCGCGGCGCAGGTCCGCGAGCGAGGCCGCGACCTAGCCAGTTCGTGCCGGAGGTGTCTCCTGCGATCGACGTAACCGGCGATATCACGCAGCTTCCAACCATTCCTCCATTGCGGGTGATGGTGGCAATGCATGGGTAACCGCCGACGACACTCGCCGGGAGCGCGACCTCGCTCGCCGTCGTCGTGCCACATCGCCCGGTCACTCGTCAGCGGCGGCCAGTACGCCGACGCCACCGTCGAGCTCGGTCCGGGCATCGGTCGGGCATTGCGCGCTCGAAGGTCAGGCTATTTACTCTTCGCCGTCTTCGCGGTCGTCGAGACGCGGCGAGCCGCTGTCGTCATCTGCGGTCCCATCCTTCACGGCTTCTTCGCCGCCGTGGATACGCTCGGCGAGCTCTTCGGATTCTTCGACCGGCGAGACGAGCTCACCTTCGTGATCGTGGAGCGCGAGGGCCGGCGTGCCCGATGGCTCGGTCATCGTCGCAGGCGGCGCAGCCTCGTCCGCATCTTTCTTCAATGCGGCGTTGCCCCACGCATCACCGTGGGTCGGTACTTTTGGCGCTCTGGCCGCCTTCGGTTTCGTCGGCGCCTTGGCTCTCGCCGGTGCCTTGGCCTTTGGTTTCAGCGCGGGCTTTGCCTTTGCCTTTGCCTTTGTTTTTGCCTTTACCTTCGCCTTCACCTTCGGGGCAGCCTTCGCCGCCGAGGCAGCCGTTGCCTTCGCTGCGGGCTTCTTAGCCGTTGCCTTCGCTGCGGGCTTCTTCGCCTTTGCGTTGGCGTTGGCCTTGGCTACGGGCTTCTTCGAGGACGTTTTTTTCTTCGAGCTCGCCATACCGCGCAATCGTAGCTCAAACCAAAACCCGCATTCGCTTCCGACCGAAACTTCCGATCGTCGCGCCGAATCTTCCAGGGATCGGGCACTGCGCGCAGGCGCCCGGTGGGTCCGTCGAGCTCCGAGACTTCGTATCAAACGCGTGAAATCACCGCTCCCGCGGCCACTACGTCGATGCTCGGCCGATCCGCTTCAAGCGTCGCACGCGCGAGCTTCGCGTCGGGGCCGCCTCTTCGTTCGTTGATCGATCAGCGTGGTCACGATCTGCGGTGACGCGGGTGCGCTCGATGACAGGCAGCTCGACCTCGAGTGAATGATCGCGCGCGTGCGCCGCGGGAGGCGAGCTCGACAATCGTGAGGAGCGTATCGGCGGCCGCAGCTCGTGGATGCAAGGCACCTGGCCACGTGCGCCCTCAAGGTCGAGGCGATCTGCCGCCTTTGCGACGTCCGCGCTTCCAGACGAATCCCGCATCGAGCCGCACGATGCGACCCTTCGGAACGTCGTGATTCTCGACGGAAACTACCGCCGTAACCACGTCCACGGCGGTCTCCAACCGGGCAGCGGATCCCGGGTAAAAGCTGCCGGCGGCACTGTCGAGGACATATGTCCACTCGACCCGCCCGTAAGTATTTGACGATCCAAAGCGTTCTCAGGGAGTTGCCGTTGTCAGACGCTCGGGGCAAGTTAGGCCCCCTATGGAGAGCAACGAAACGACCACTAGCGAATCGGACGGCCACAGCGTTCCTCGCTTCACCGAGCTGCAGGCCCTCATCGCGAAGATGGCCCCCGACTTCGAGAAGTTCTACAAGGACGGCAACAAGGCGGCCGGCACGCGCGTGCGCAACGCGATGCAAGAGCTCAAGACCTTCGCGCAAGCTGTTCGCACGGAAGTGCAAGCGATCAAGAACGGCGGCGAAGGTGGTGGCGAGAAGGACGAGAAAGACGCTGACTAAAAAGCGTAGGACTTCGCGACACGTCGTTGCCTCCGCCTGCGGTTTCTAGGCGGTTGGCAGCGGCATAGCGGGTGCAATCGTTGTGAGTCCCGAGGGGAAATCCAACATGCGCATCCTCGTCTTAGCGTTTTCATCGACCGCGTGCGGGAACAGTCCCGATCCGCGGATGATCACCGGTGGCGGCGTTGGCGACGGCGTGATCGACGGGCTTGTCAACGTCTATATAATCGACCACGACACGCACGTTCTGATCGTGGATGCGACGGTCGAGATCGCGGGCAAAGACCAGCATACCGATGCCACCGGCCTGGTGATCTTCCGCGACGTCGACGGCCCGTAGACCCTCGCGGTCAAGGCCGCGGGCTATCGGGGCACGCTCTGGCAGGAGGCGAACGGCGCGAACCTGACGATCCCCGTGACCAAGATCGGCAATCTCGCCGCGCAACAAGCGACGCTCGTCGGCACGGTCGCGAACTGGAGCGCCGTCACGGTCCCGACCGGTCACGTGAAAGCCGCGGTCGTGAGCTACTCGCAGACCGATGCGTTTGGCGATCCGGCGAACAACCTCGCGACCCCGTCGAGCGGCAACGTGTGCATCGGCAATCCCGCGACGTGCTCGTTCTCGATCGTGACCTGCACCGGTGCGTTGACCTTTACCGCCGCGATCGTGGACCTCGATCCGCATGGCAATGCCGACGCGAGCGACGGCACGTCCACGGTCATCGGCTGGGCGATGTCGCCTGGCATCCAGGTCGATGTCGGAATCGACCAGACCGGGCTGATGCTGACGCAGCTCGCGGCGACGCAGCTCCAGACCGTGACGATCGACTACGCGACGCCGCCGAGCACGCTGACCAAGCGCGATGCGATCGTCGGCATCGAGATCAGCAAGGACGAGGTCGTGCAGCTGCCAGTGTTGCCGAGCGGTGCGACGAGCGCGCTGATGCCGCGACCGACCGCGTTCGCGACAGACGCGAC
Source organism: Kofleriaceae bacterium (assembly GCA_043759355.1). Classification (GTDB taxonomy): domain Bacteria; phylum Myxococcota_A; class Polyangia; order Haliangiales; family Haliangiaceae; genus JABFXX01. Next base: position 5,270 of record JAYVLQ010000102.1, on the reverse strand, counting down.
GTATCGTCTGACCGCTCGCCCAGACGAGCGCCGGCGAGACCGGCGCTCAAAGCGTGATCATCGAGCGCGGCCAGACCGGCACGACGCTGGGGGCGGACCGATGGCTCGAGGCGCCGACTGGGCTCGCCGCGACGCGGACCTCGGCGAGCGTCGACGTGGTGGTTAACGCGAAGCTGCACACGATCACCTGGAGCGATGCGAACGGTGAAGTGTTCGATGCGACGCTGTTCGGTGCGAAGAAGCTGACGGTCGCCGTGCCGGAGCTCGTCGCGCTGCCGACGATGGGCACGCTCACGGTCAAGGCGCAGGGCATCGGCGCGGACTTCGATTGCGGTGATTTCAGCCTCGAGACCGATACGAGCTTACTGTGGGGTTTATCGAGCGAGCCCGCGACGATCGACTGATACGATCGCAGCGCGAAGACCTCGCGAAGACCTCACAGGCAAGCGCGCGCTCGTTGCAGGGTCGGGGGGCATGGGTCCGGCTTCGCGTTCGCGAAGTCGCTCGTGACTGCGGGTGTGACGGTCTCGGTCGCGACATGGCCGCCACTGTTGAAGCCGTTCGAGCTGCTGTTATCGCGCGAGCCGATCGCGATCGAGACGCTCCATCCGTTCGATACGGATCACGATCGGCTCGACGACGTACCGGCGACGTACCGGTGGGAGGGCGCGAGCCTCGCGGGTACAAAGACGACGACGATTTTCCGATCACAAGCCGGCGGCCGTCGGCATGGTCGACATCGTCGTGCACAGCCGGGCGAACGAACCGGAGGTGGCCAAGCCGCTGCCAGGCACGTCGCGCGGAGGATATCTGGCTGACCTGGGAACGTCTGCTTACTCGCATGTCGCGCCGGTCCAGGCGCTCGGCCCGCGATGCGGGCGAATCGTTCGTGACCCTGTCGTCCCTCGCTGCCGCGCGAGTCGTTGCGGGTTACGGCGGTGGGATCGCGGCAGCCATGGCCGCTCTCGAGTCCGATGTGCGCATGCTCGCGTTCGAAGCCGGGCGGAAGTGGGGACCCTGGGTCAACGCGGTCTCCGCAGGTCCTTGGAAGTCACGCGCGGCCGAGGCGATCGGTCCGATCGATCGGAATGATCGTTTTCATGGCACAACGCTCACCATTGCCAGGGCCGGTCGCCGTCCACGAAGTCGCGGTGACAGCCGCGTGGTTGGCGAGTCCTCTGGCCACGGGAATCACGGCAAGCGTGATCTACGAGGACAAGGGGTATGCCGCGATGGGACTTGTCTGGGGCTGACGCGCTAGGCTGTCGGGGTGGGAGCTCGCCTCGTCGTGCTGATGCTAGCGAGCAGCGTCGCGCACGCGGATCCGGATCCCGAACCGGCGCCGGTGGTCCAGCCGATCACCGCGAGCGGCCGCGTGATCGACGCGCTCGGTAAACCAGTGCGTGACGCCACAATCGAGGTCGAAGGTGGCAGCGCGAAGACGAGATCCGACAAGCAAGGTCGCTACACCATCACGGCGCCGCTCGGCGCGACCTTGGTCGTCAATGCTAACAAGCGCGGCGTCGCGCTCGGGAGCGTGACCGGCGAGACGATCGATGACGCCGTCGTCTTGAGCGAGCTCTCGAACGAGAACATCGAGATCGCTGGCGAGACCCCGATCGCCGCGACAGGTGCTGCGACGCTCGACCGCGAAGAGATCCAGCGCCTGCCGGGAGCGGGTGGTGATGTCGTGCGAACGCTGTCCGCGATGCCGGGGGTCGTGAATACGCAGATTCCGCTCGGCTACAACGGCATCGTGATCCGCGGCTCGTCGCCACAGGATTCGAAGGTGCTCGTCGATGACTTCGAGATTCCGATCTTGTTTCACGCGCTCGCGTTTCGCGCGATCGTGCCGGCCGAGACGATCGAGACCCTGACCTTCGTCCCGGGTGGCTTCGCCGTCGACTACGGTCGATCGTCTTCGGGTATCGTGTTGCTCACGACGCGCGGTGGCAGCGACAAGCGAAGTGCCGCGGCAGAGGTCTCGCTGATCGATGGCGGGCTCGTCGCGCAAGGACCGATCGACGACAAGACCAAGTACATGATCGCGCTGCGTCGCTCCGTGATCGACTTCATCGTACCGCTCGTGATCCCGAGCAACGTCGATCTGTCGCTCACCACCGTGCCGCAGTACTGGGACGAACAGTTCAAGATCGATCACGAGCTGAGCTCCGCATGGAAGCTCTCGATCTCGAGCATCGGTACGGACGATCGCTTCGAGCTCTTCACCACGAAAGATCAAGACGCCGGCGCGAAGCGATTTTACGCACGCACGCGGTTCCTGCGGCTCACCGCGGCGGCGAACTATCACGAGGGCGAGTGGAGCGCGAAGGTCGCGTTGTCATCGATGATCCAGGAGGTCCAGGCCAAGATCGGCCTGTATCAGGGCATCGATATCGTGACCGCCACGGCGACGCCACGCGCGAGCATGACGCGGTCGATGGCCACGGCATGGGGCCTCAAGGATGTCGTGTGGACCGCGGGTGCCGAAGCCCAGATTGGCTACTCCGATGTCGACCTCGCGATCCCGCTCGAGCGCCGCGAGGGCGAGCCCTATCCCGCGTACGATCCGAAAGACACGACAAGTCACTTTACCGGTTCGGTATGGTTTCCTGATTACGCGGCCTGGACCTCGCTCGAGGCCTCGTTCGATCCGCGAATCCGGCTGACCGGTGGGCTGCGCGTCGACTACTTCGGTCGACCGAACGAGCTCGCACTCGAGCCGCGCAGCGAGATCCAGATCAAGCTCGATCCGACCCTGACCGCGCGCCTCGGTGCCGGCGCGTATCGCCGCCCGCCCGAATTTCAATCGGAGTTCCTGCAGAAGTCCGTGCAGTCCGAGCGCAGCGATCAGTACACGATGGGCCTCGAGTACAACCCGATCCTCGGCGTGAAGATCCAGGGCTCGCTGTACTACACGAACCGTTCATTCTTGATCACGCACAATGCCGACGACACCCTCGGCAACAACGGTCGTGGCACGAGCAAGGGCGCCGAGATCCTCGCGATCCTCACGAACGGCATCTGGTTCGGTTGGTTCGGCTACTCGTATTCCAACTCCGTGCGTGTCGATGCACCAAGCGATGCGCCGCGCCTGTTCGACTACGACCAGCCGCATAGCCTCAACATCGCACTCAGCCGCAAGCGAGGCCGCTGGCAGATCGGCGGTAGATTTTCGCTCTACTCGGGCCTGCCGAACACGCCCGTCATCGGCTCGGAGTTTGATAGCGACCGCAACCTGCATCTCCCGAACTCCGGCCCCGTGAACTCCGATCGCGCCCCGCTTCATCACCAGCTCGATCTCCGCGTCGATTACAACTTCACCTGGGGCCCCGCCGCGATGACCGCGTACCTCGACGTCCAGAACGTCTACCTCGATCGTAGCGTCGTCACGTACTTCTACGGTTACGACTACTCGCAGCGCTCTGCGTTCGAGTCACTCCCCCTCATCCCTTCGATCGGCTTGCGAGGCACGATATGAAGTGGCTGGCGCTCCTGTGCCTGGCTGCCTGCACCGGCGGCGTCGACCCCGAGTACGAGCTCGATCACGATCGCGTGATCGCCGTGAAGATGGAACCGCCGCGGATCCAGCCGGGTGAGACCACCACCATCACGGCGCTGATCGGCCACAAAGGCTCGCCCCCGGACGAAGAAGCGCCGGTGACCGCCGTCGTCGATTCCCCGACCGGAGTTGATAGCGCACTGACACAAACATCGACAGGCTGGACCGTGACAGCTCCACCCGATGCTGATCTTGTCGCGGCGCGCAACGAGCTTGGCTTGGCCGCCACCGACCCCGTGCCCTTGCGCGTGAAGATGACGTTCCTCACCCATGACCCGGTCGCTTACAAAATCGTATGGCTGAGTGATAGTGCCGCGAACCCGGTAATCGATCCCGTTACGATCGACGGGAAGGATGCGCTAGCCACACCGGAGTTGATCGTCGCGAAGGAAGTCAGGATTCCTGCCTTGGTCGACTTCGACGACACCTATAATATCAACTGGCTTACCTCATGCGGCACGATGCACGACTTCGACCTTGCCAGCCCTTATCTGCAGGTCGATCCCGAAGATTTGCAGAGCGGCACGTTGGCGATCGTGGTGCGTGACATCCGTGGCGGTGTCGCTTGGCACCTGTGGCCGATCAGCGCGCAATAGCCGCCAGGGCCACCTGCACCGGTGCTGATGGTGCTCGCTCGGGACCACCCGCTGGCGTTGATGGTGCCCGCCCCCAAAACGGCACAAGCTACACGGGGATAGACCCGCACCGGGACACCCCGCACCTGACTTGAGGAGGCAAAGCTCGCATTGCACACTGCGCTAAAACGATTATGGATCCGTGCCGCGACCATAGGCCGAGTACCAAAAATTGATGTCACCTAGAGGTTCGAAGTGAACGATCTGGATGAGTCGATAAAACGGGCCCGACTCGCTAACTCAACCCTCGACTAGCCGGGTTTAGATCCACGCCTCGACAAGTCTCGCTTGCGAGACCTATCCACTGCTCGTCTCTCGTTCAGCTTAGGCGCTCAACACCGGCACGCCCGCGAAGCGCGCCAACCAATACGTACCTGGCGGAAATAGCGCCGGCTTTGCTGCCAGCCACGCTGCCCGAGCTAAGCGGTAGGCCGTCAAGAACGTGTCGTTTCGGGCGAGCGCTTCGACGCGGTGCCACTTCGACTTCGCCGCGACACGAGGATCCAAGTTGCGTCGCTGTTCATGAGTTGTAGGTGTGTCTCGCCACGACTGCTGACGTGCGGCTCTTCGACCTAAAATTCGCGTCCCACTTTCGCAACGTTTGCGAGCCTTTTCCTGCTCGGTTTCTGTAATCCGTCGCCCAACTTCCTCCACAATAGCGTCAGGTTCGCCGAGTTCCGGAGGGATCACGAAGCGCAAACTGATGCTGGCGGGCATCAGCCCGTGCTCTCGAAAGAAATGGCTTGGTCGATGCGCTCGCAGCGGCTCTCTTCGAAGCATGGCGTGCACTAGCTTTGCACCGGGCCAGTGATCGACGCGATCGACGAGGTTGTCGAGCACGGGGTTGGTCGCAGCGTACACAATCTTGCCGATTACGTCGGAGCGCTCTTCGAGCACGACCAAGGACGGAGCTCGGGTCGCCCACATGTTTTCCCAACGACCCCAGTGAGCGTTCTGACACTTCGCCAGCATCTGGTGATTGGCGTCAATTAGTTTTGCCGGCTGACGACAACTATTCTTGCCGGTCCGACGGGTGGTTCACGCGGGGTGAATCTCGGTGGGGTAGTTGTCGT
>JAYVLQ010000101.1:0-265874 GCA_043759355.1 Kofleriaceae bacterium | reverse complement strand
GCATCGACCGGCTTCTTCGCGGAAGGCGGGCTCGGCGCGACGGCATTCCTGCCGAAGACGTCGAAAGACGCAGCGGTCGGGCCCGAGATCTCGCTCCGCATCGGCCGCGATATCTTCTCGTTTCTCTCGCTCGGCATCTACGCTGCGGCGTCGACGCACGAGGCGACCACGCCACCCCCGCCGACGGGCCAGTTTTTTCAGCTCTACCGCGGCGGCGTCGATGGGCGGCTCGGCGGCCGCTTCGAACGCATCGCGCTGTTCCTCGAGGGCGGTGCTGGCGTCGCGATGATCTCGTCGAACGTGCTCGAGGTGGTGAAGATCACCGACCCGGGCGAGCACTTTTCGATCACGTTTCACGCCGGCGCAGGCATCGAGTACCAGCTCGAGAATCGCCACTACGCGGTCGGCCTCGGCGTCGATGGGTTCTTGGTCCCGCAGTTCGCTAACATGAAGGCGATCGACTCGCGCCTGTATCTTCGCTACACGTACGGCGGCGGCTGACCCTAAAAATTCGAGCGCATTCGTGAGGTCGCCCATCAGCGCGCTGGATCGAGCCAGTGTCGTACGCCGTGTGGTCGACAAAGCTCTCTTCGCAAACCTACTGACGTCGCTAACCGGCCACTAGCGCAGCGCGCGCTTGCCGTGGCCGATGAGATCGTAGAGCGCTCGCCGAAACGGGGCCTTCGCATCGAGCATCGCGATCACGGCAGCGGCACCGAGCCGCTGGCGCCACAGGAGCAACACATCGCCTGGTAGCGTCACGCCACCGGCGGCGAGCACGCGCCCCGTGGTCTCCGCGAGGTCACTCGCGTACGCGCTGTTCCAGTGGAACTCACCTTGCGTCGCGAGCGGGGCGACGAGCGCCCGCTCCCAATCGCGGTGCGCGCTGGTCGCGAGCGAATCACTGCGCTTGAGCAGACCCGAGCGCGACAGCGCCATCCGGAAGCGCTCGGCCGCCGCGGCGCCATCCTCGTCGAGCAGCCCCCACCACAGCTCGCGGTCGGAATCGCGCACGCTCTCGGGCAACTCGAGCGCGCAGCCGAAATCCAAGCACCACACGAGCACGTGACCATCGGCTTTCTGTTCGACGAGAAAATTGCCGGGGTTCGGATCCGCGTTGAGCAAGCGATACACGAGCGGGCTACCCCAGACCGCTCGATAGATCCCGAGCGCGGCTTGCGCGCGGAGCTCTGCCGGAGCGCCCGCGAGATCGGGGATCGAGCGGCCCGGTGCACGCGTCATCGTGAGCACGCGCGCCGTCGAAAACTCGTCGATCACGCGCGGCACACGGATCACTGGATCATCGGCCCAGGCGGCGGCGAACCGCGCCTGGCTCACGGCCTCGGCGCGGTAATCGAGCTCGCCGCGCACCGCATCGCCGAGCACGGCGAGGCCGCTCGCATCGAGGGTCTCACCTATCTCCGCACCGGCGAGGCGGCGGATGAAGCCCGCGTCGTCGAGATCCGCACGCAGCGCGTCGGCGATGCCGGGATACTGGACCTTGACGACCACCGAGGTGCCGTCCCGCAGCGTCGCGGCGTGAACCTGACCGAGGGATGCGGCTGCGAGCGGCGTCTGCTCCCAGCTCGCAAACAGCGCCTGAGGCGGCTTGCCGAGATCGGCTTCGATCACGCTGGTGATCGAAGCACCACTGACCGCCGGCGCCTGGCTCCAGAGGTTACCAAGCACCGCACGTGCACCGGCGGTCGCGCCGCGCTTGTTGCCGAGCGAAGCACCCGGATCGTAGGCGGCGAGCTGCGCGACCTTCGCGAGCCCGCCCTTCAACCTACCCGCTTGCGCGGCGAGGACCTTCGCGGCCTCCTCGTCGATCACGCGATCGTCGTCCTCGGAGCTGGTCGGATCCGAGGTCAGCACTTGCTTCGTTCGTGCCCACAACCGCGCGAGCCCGACCTTGCGCTCCGCCCATTTGCGGCCCTGCATACCGTCGTCGCTCATACCCCGGTGGGCTCCTCAGGGTTCACCGGCGTGGCGGGCTCGGCGCCCTCTTCACCGTCGAAGGTCTCGAGACGTCGAGGTCCCGATTCGTCGCTCCAGAACAGCTCGACGCGGTTCTTGCCCATCTTCTTGGCGCGGTACAGCGCGCGATCCGCGCGGCGCACGAGATCGGTACCGTCCAGCGCCTTACTCTCGGGGAAGGCCGCGATCCCGAGCGACACGCTCACGGTTAGCACCTTCGGCGGATCGTCGTCGGTCGTGAGCCGTAGATCCGCGATGCCCTCGCGAATACGCTCGGCGAGGTTGTACGCGCCGACCATCTCGGTGCGTGGCAGTACGACCGCGATCTCTTCGCCGCCATAGCGCGTCGCCGTATCGACGCCGCGCATCTGGGACTTCACCACGGTCGAGATGGCGCGCAGCACGCGGTCGCCGACGAGATGCCCGTAGCTGTCGTTCAGCTTCTTGAAATCATCGACGTCCATCATGATCACGGAGAACGCCGTCTTGTAGCGAGCCGAACGTGCGATCTCTTCTTCGATCCGCGCGTCGAAGTAGCGGCGGACGTAGAGGCCGGTCAGGCCATCGACCATCGCGAGCTCGTAGAGATGCGCGTTTTGCAGCGCGGCGGCGATCTGGAGGGCAAGCGCCTCGAGCAACCGCACGCACCCGAGCCCAAATGCCTTGGGGCGCGTCGACTGCACGGCGATCACTCCTTCGACCTCGCCGTACATCACGAGCGGCACGCCGAGCCACGAGCGAATGCCGTGCTCCGCGCCATCGCTCTCGATATCGGCGAGCGTGAGGTCCTCGATCGAGCGCGAGGTGGCGTTCGTCATGACCCACCCCGCGGCCCCCGCCCCCGCGATCATCGCGGTACGAAAGAACTTGTCGGCCTGGCGATCGTAGCTGTCGATCATCAGCTCCGAATCGCGCCCTGCGCGACGGTGAATCAGGGCGACCGCATCGGCGTCGGGGATCGCATTCGAGGTCTCGCGCGCGACCGCTTCGACCAGCTCCTCGACCTGAAGGGACGAGGAGAAACGGCGCGCGGTCGCGTTTAAAATTTCGAGATCGTGCACGCGATCTTCGAGCAACTTGCTCGTGCGCGACAACCGCGAGAACACGAAGTTGATCAAGAGGTACGTGATCGAGAGCAGCACGAACCCGAGCGGCTGATCCGGATCGTAGAGCAGCACGAGCACGACGCCGATCGGCATCAGCGATGCCTCGGCCGCGATGCCCGGAAGCGCGAGCTCGCGAAGGTAGCCGCGCAGCGAATGACCGAGCAGACGATGACGGATGCCCTGGATCGTGTAGTGCGAGACCAGCAACACGCCGGCGATCGCGATGACGTGGAGCGCAGCATTCCACGGCGACGGGTGATGCCCGACCAGCTTGTCGGCGCCGAACATCCAGCCGCACGCGACGAGCAAGCCGCCACTCATGCCACCGAAGTAGAGGACGTAGCCGATCTCGGCCCACCAGCCATCGGGATCACGGCGATCACGGCGCACGGCCATCGCGAGCCGCACGCTCGCATCGACGGTCAGCGCGAGCGCGACCAAGGTGCCGGCCTCGATCGTGCCGACGCACAGCGCTGCCGCGACGTAGTACGCGGAATCGAGCGACAGCACGCTCGCACCGACGAGCCGAAATGCGAGCGCACGCGCCGCTAGAATGACCGTGACGAACAAGCCGATCGACAGCGGTCCCGAGGGCACGTCGTGAGGAACGGCGTGGAGTGCCGGTAAGCCGACCACGACGAACCAGCCTAGAATTCCGACGACGATCGTGAGGACGTGACCGGCCGTTCGCGTTTGTGGAAGTGCCGGCGCGGCTCCTTCACTGACGGCACGCTCGACGACGTCACTCGTCATCGAAGGCACCGACGGCACGCTCGGCGCGCGCTCCAATACCGCCCCCGAAACCCTCGATCCCATGGCCGGTATCTACCACCCCGTGGTCGCCGAAAGCGCGAAAGGCTCCGTCACCGAATGGTGAAGAAGCCCTTGAACATGGGTAGATGTGGTTAAAGGTCAGATGATCAAATGTCGATGATCATCACTCCGCGTTCGCTCTCTTCGCGAGGTGGCGTGACCCTCGGCCGGTCGTCTTCACGATACGGCTCGATCGGGAGCTCGATACGAACGCGAGCATCCTCGCGCCGTCGCTCCTCTTCTTTCTTCAGGATCTCTTCGATAATCCAGGGATCCAACATCGGGGACCGCCTTTCCTTTACGGGTCGAGACCAGACACTCATCGAGCTCTACGTAACTACTGCCTCCACCTAGTGCAACCCACGGGCCTTCAGACTCTCCCCCGTACCTCTATTCTAACGCATCGAAATCCCCTCGGCTCCACTTCCTCGAGCAGAAAACGTCACCATTGAATCACCCCACGAGTGGCATGAACCCGGCACTCCTCTGGGGCCAGTGCTCCCATGCGCACGCACACGCATCGTCGACGGAGAATCGCGTGCTAATGCGAGCGCTTGACTCAGTTCCCAAGGCCCTGACCTTTTTGCGGTGTGGGGTGACAGTTTTGGCGGAGGTGTCAAAGATCCGGAGTCGCGAAACCAGATCCCAGGGTGCACAGCTACCTACCCGTTGCACGGATAACCCTGGCCACTCTGAGATGCTACTCGAGGTCCTTTAGTTTCCAGACGCCGTCTTCCTTCTGGAACTTTACTTCGTACTTCTCGCCGTAGCTCATCCGCGCGTCGTTGCCGCGCTCGACGACCGGCTCGTCGACATTCGCTTCGAGCGTGTTCATCAGGGTCTCCATCTTCTCCACGGAAGCTCCCGTGAACTGCGCCTTCATCTTCGCGGTGTCCATCTTCTCGCGGTACTGGTTCGGCACGAACCGCAGCATGATGTCCCAGCGCTCGAGCCGGAACGCGCGGATGAACGAGCGGAGCGCCGACTTGGGCGAGGTCTGATCGTAGAACCCGAGCGGGTTCGTGGAAATCTTCCACTCGCCGCCTTCCTGGACGAGCCGCATCTGGTCGCCGAGGCCGTACTCGAACTCGGCGGAGACTTCGAGGCTGCCGTGCTTGCCGCGCAGCCGTTCGGCGGTCTCGTCGACCTCGCGTGGGTTGTCGCGCATCATCCGCACGTAGTCATCGCGCGAGACCTTGCTGCGAAAGCTCGACGACATCTGATCGTACGACTCGCCGAAATCGTGGTTCTTGAGCGCACGGCCGTACCTGTCGAGCGTGTTTGACGGGCCCGAGGACCTGCCACATGCCGCCACAACCGCGAGAACGAACAGGGCGCGTCGCACGCTACCGTTATAGCGAAGCCCGGGAGGCCCCGCCACCCTTCGCTCGCACGTCCCGGCCGAAGGTCCGCGTGGCTGCCAGCATGGCAATGATCGCGATGGCGAGGAACCCGAGCGGCACCCACATCGCGGTGGTCAGCGAGCTCTTGTCCGAGATGATGCCGAGCACCCACGACGAGGGTGCCGTGCCGATCAAGTGCATCGTGAAGATCACGAGGCCCTGCGCCGCGGCGGCGTGGGTCGCGGGCGCGACATCGTCGACGCTCACCGCGATCGGCGCGTGATACCAGAACATGAAGAAGAGATTTGCGACGCCCGCGACGTAGAGCGCCGGGCCCGGATCGAGCTGCAGGCACAACAGGCTGAACGGAATTGCGAGCGTCATGCCGAGCGCGATCGTCCACAATCTGCCCGCTTCGGTCTTGGACCGCATCCAGTCCGCGATCCGCGCCCCGGCCACGACGCCGAGCAGCGCACCGACCAGCGCCGTGGACAGCATGTTCGTCGCCGCGGTCGGCGTCATGTGCTTGTCGCGTTCGAGAAAATCGATCAGCCACGCGTTGTAGCCGCCGGCCGCGAATGCCATCGCGGTGGTCGACATCATGATCCAGCGCAGCGTCGGGATACGCAGCAACACGCGCGCGCTGTCGAAGAACCCGCCGAGCCCTTGCGACAGCGACATCTCGGGCCCCGGCAAGCCGGGATGCTCGGGGATGGAGAGCAACAGGATACCGAGCGCGACCAGCGCGCCGGGAATCGCGATCCACACGACCACCGAGGGAAAGCCTGCGGCCTTGCCGGCGAAGAAGCCGGCGGCACCACCGAACAACAGGCCGAGGTTGAAGATCGCCATCCGGCTCGCCTTGCGCGGGCCATTGTAGAGCTGACCGATGATCGAGTTCGCGATCGGCACGACCGCGGCCGTACCGAGCCCGACCGCGGCGCGCGACAGCACGAGCGTCATCGTGTTCGTGGCAAACACGCCCGCGGCCCCCGAGAGGCTCGCGAAGATCATGCCGACCGCGATCACGCGCCGCCGATCGAAGCGGTCACCGGCCCAGCCGAACACGAGCGTCGCGATCGCGTGTGGCAGCAAGAACGCGGTCGCGAGCAAGCCCAGCTTCGCGTCGTGCAGCGCGAACCGCACGCGCAGATCCTCGTACGTCGCGAACAAGCTGTTACGCGCGGCGTACGCGACGAGGTTTGTCAGCGCGAGTACCGCGAGGATCACGCCCGACCGCGTGCTCCCACTCCCCCGCACGTCGCTCACGGTGCGTTGTCGCCCGTACTGGTGTCTTGAACCTCGAGGTCGTAGGCCGCCTCACCGGTCGCATTCGGATCCGCGCTCTTCACGCAGATCACCGCCTTGGCGTTGGAAGCCACGGTCCCGGTCAGCTTCTCTTCCCCACCCTTCTTCAGCTTGTTCGAGACCTCGATCGATTTGCCATCGACGAACAGCTCGGCCGCGACATCGAAATCGCTGGGCGGATTGATCGTCGCGTTGACCGTGCGTGCGGCGGTCGCGGCTGCGAGCCCGAAGCAATCGACATCGCCCGGCGTCCAGCGCGCGTGCACCACGGTGCGATCGTTCGGCACGAGGAACGGTTTGTCGACCGAATCGTTCGGTTCGACCTCGCCATCGGGGACCGGGACCTGCTGCGTGACCTTCACGGTGTACGCGGTCTCGGGGTTCGAACCATTGCCCTTGACCGTCAGGTAGTGAAACGGCGGCGAGCCCTGCGGCACGACTAGCACCAGGCCGCGGACGACGAGCGGAGCTCCGCGCGGAGCCTTGCGCACGATCACGGGGTTCGCGATGCCATCGTCGACCTCGAGCTCGAGCGCGACGCCTTCGACCGCGGAGACCTCGAGATCGATCGAGTTCTTCGCCGCCAGGGTCTCGACCGAGAGCTTCCACACGTCGACATCACCCGACCATCCGATGAAGCCCGTGCCGCTATCGCCGACGATGAGGTCGTTCGCGGTGCCGCGATCCTCGTCGGGCTCGTGCTCGCCATTCAGCGGAATTGCGACGAGCATGGCGGTGAGCTCGTAGACCGGCGCGATCACGGGCGCGGAGGGCGCGCCCTTCTTCGCGGGCTTTGCCTTGCGCTTCGCGGCGGCCTTGACCACGACGGTGTAACGCCCGGGAACGACGCCGAAGTTTGGCAAGCCCTCTTTGATCCGCGCCCCGCCGCGGGCCGACCGCGCGACCATCGCGCCATTGCTGTCTTCGAGCTCGACGACGAGATCGGCTTCGACCGCGTTGATCATCAGCGACAGTGCGCCGGGCTTGTCGATCTCGAGCTGGTAGTGATCGACATCGGTCTCGGGCTCGATCGTACCGCGCATCGTGCTCTCGAGCGGGAACGGCGTCGCGACATCGTCGCCATCGTTCGGCTCGATCTCGTCGCCCATCGCACCGTTCGCGCGGCCACCAGCATCGGGAAACTGTGGCTGGTTGACGACCTCGACCGGCGCGACGCCGCTCCCGCGCGACGGACGCGGCTTGTCGCCGGATCCATGGCATGCGGTCAGCAGCAGTCCACCGACGAGGATTCTCACCCGAGCTTGCTCCGCTCGGTCATGCCGGCGAGAAACTCCGCCGACGAGACCACCGCGCCGTTGACCTTGCACTCGCCCTTCATCCGGAAGATCTTGCCCTTGCGCAGCGGGATTACCTCGATCAGGAGCTGGTCGCCCGGCACCACGGCCTTCCTGAACTTCACCTGATCGATCGCCATGAACACCATCACGTGAGTGCTGGGATCGAACTGGATCGTGCGCGACGCGAGGATGCCGCCGGCCTGCGCCATCGCTTCGATCTGGAGCACGCCCGGCATCACGGGATTGCCGGGAAAGTGGCCCTGGAAGTACGGCTCGTTGAACGAGACGTTCTTGAGCGCGACGACCTTGTCGTCATCGAGCTCGAGCACGCGATCGATCAGCAAGAACGGATAGCGATGCGGGAGCAGCTCGAGGATCCGTTCGAGCTTCATCACCGAAACGTGGGGCGCGTGGGGCGCTTGGGGCGCTTGGGGCGCTTGGGGTTCCATAGCGGAACCGTCTATACCGCGGAACTACTTCATCTGGGCGTTGAGCTGCGGCGTCAGGTCGACTGTCGGATCGGCGTACACCACGGCGTCGTGGTCGAGGATGATGTTGACGCCCTCGGCCTTCGCGATCGCCTCGATCTTCGGACTCGCCTGCTTGAGGAGGTCGCGGATCAGCTTCGAGCGGTCCGTCGAGAGCTCGCGCTCGAGCTTCACGTAGACTTGCTGGAGGTCGACGAACTTCTTTTCGAGCTCGGACCGCTTCGCCTCGAACGCCTCGGGCTTGAGCACGCCCTTCTGCTTGTCGAGATCGGCCGAGGCCGCCTGGAGGTCTTTCTGCTGCTTGTCGAGCTCGGCCTGCTTGGCCTTGCGCGTCTTCTCGAACGCCTCGTTCGCGCGCTTGCCAGCCGGCGTGGTCGACAGTGTGTTCGAGAGATCGATCACACCGATCTTCGGCTGGGCCGGCACGGCACTCTTTGCCAGCCCCATCAGCACGGGGCTGACCATCAGGCCGAAGCCGAAAATACCGAGAGCGAGATAGCGGTTCATGAGCACCTCATACGACGCCTTCCGACGTGCATGGGCGACCGCTTGTTCAAATCTAGAAGAAGTTGCCGATCGTGAACTCGAACACCAGCGGGTCTTCGCCTATCTGCTGGTCGAGGGGGATGCCCCACTCGAATCGCAGCGGGCCGATCGGCGAGATCCAGCGGAAGCCGAAGCCGACCGATTTGCGAATCCCGGAGTACAGCGAGTCCGCACGGAAGCACGGGTCGAACTGGATCGGCACGGCGGAATTCTTGCGCTGAAGACCGCCGCAGTAGCGGGCCTCGAGATTGTAAGCGTTCCCCATGTCGTAGAATACGACGCCCGAGATGCCGACCTTCTTGAACAGCGGGAACTCGATCTCGCTGTTGAAGATGACCTGCATGTTGCCGCCGAGCGGCAGCTGCGCGAGCGCGTTGCCGACATCGCCGGGTTGCTGGGTGAGGAGCTTCGGCCCGAGCGAGAGCGGGGCGTAACCGCGGATGTTGTAGATACCGCCCACGAGGTAGCGCTCGGAGATCGGCACGCCGAGCGGATCGTGCGAGGTGGTGATGCCGACCTCGGCGTTGACGTGGAGATCGAATGGTCCCCACAGCTGCTTGTACTTGCGGAGGAATCCGCCAAGCCGGACGAACTTGTTTTCGGAACCGGTCCACTTGTCGGCGTACTCGGCAAAGACAGAGTCGTACCAACCTTCGGTCGGGAACAGGCGATTGTTTCGCGAGTCCCACGATAGCGAGGCGCGAACCGACGAGGTGACACCACCGCGGAACAGGTTCGCGACCGATGATGCGGCGATCGGCGAGGTGGTGGCGCCGAGGCTGGCGAACCCGCCCGAGCCCGTCGTGATGCTGACGTCTTCGAGCTTGTACGTGAGGAACGCGCGCGCCTCGTACGAGAGTGGATAACCCCAGGTCAGGGTGCCACCCGTCGCGTTACGCGAGAACGTCGAGGTCGTGTTGCCGAGGTACCGGCTCTGGTTGTAGAGGTCGAATGCGAAGGTCCAGTAGGTGTCGAGAAAGTACGGCTCGACGAAGCGCAGCAAGAACAACTGACGGAGCGAGCTGATCTGCGCCTGGAGCGCGAGGGTCTGACCGCGGCCAAACAAGTTGTTCTGGCTGATCTGCGCCTGGGCGATGAAGTTCTCGACCGAGGAGAACCCGGCACCGATCTGGAACGTGCCGGTCGGCCGTTCGGAGACCTCGACGTTGACTTCGACGAATTCGTCGGAGCTGCCGCGCTTGGTCGACACGACGACGTTCTCGAAGAAGCCGAGCGCCATGATGCGCCTCTTGGAGACTTCGAGGTTCGTGTTGTTGAACAGCTCGCCTTCGGAGATCTTCATCTCGCGACGGATCACCTTGTCGCGAGTCTTCGAGTTACCGCGGACGTTGATGCGCTCGAAGTAGGCGCGCTTACCGCGAGCGACTTCGAAGGTCAGGCTGATCTGCCTCTTCTCGAGGTCGACCTTGGTGAGTGGCAGGACGTTCGCATACGCGTAGCCCTGATCTTGGTAGTAGTTCGAGAGCGACTCGCGATCCTCCGCGATCAGCGTGCGCGAGAACTTCATGCCCGGGCGCATGCGGATGCGCTCGAGGTTCTTCTGCGTGGTACCGATCAGGTCGCCCTTGAAGCTGGCCGAACCGATCGTGAAGACGGGGCCTTCGTCGACGGGGATCGACAGGTACATGTACTGCTTGTCGCGCGACAGCCGGAGCTGCGGCGTGCCGACCTTGACGTTCGCGTAGCCGCGGTCCCAGTAGTGCGCGCTGACGAGTAGCAGATCGCGCTCGAACGCCTCTTGCGAGTAGGTGCCACTGTCGTTGAGGAACGACAGCGCATCGGCACGACGAGTCGAGATCGCGTTTCGCAGCTCGTCATCGGAGATGCTGTTGTTGCCGATGAACTGGACCTCGCGGATTTTGACCTTGGCCTTCTCGTCGATCTTGAACCAGACATCGACCTCGGCCTCGTTGATCGCTTTGACTTCCCAGTCGACGGTGGCGAGGGAGTAGCCCTTCTGAACGTAGACATCCGCGATCTTGTCGCGATTCTTCTTGACCTTGCTGATGTCGACGATGGTGTCGAGCTCGAGGTCGATCACTTCGTTGATCTTCGAGAGTTCGAGCTCGCTATTACCAGCGATCAGGACCTTGCGAATCGACGGCTTCTCCTTGACCGCGAACGTCAGCGTGAGGCCGCCTGACGTACCGACTTCGGCTTCGACATCGATGTCGGCGAAGAAACCCATCTTCCACATCGTCCGGAGGTCTTCACGCAGCTTCGTCGGGTCGAGCGCGGTGCCCGCCTTCGAGAGCAGCTGGACGCGGATCGCGTCGTCTTCGACTTTGCGGTTGCCGCGGAACTGGATGCGCTCGATCGTACGGCCCTGCCACTGCACCGCGCCGACCGGTGGCACGGGTGCGGTCGAGCCGGATCCCGCACCATCGGCCGGCTCTGCCGGAGCAGGCGTAGGTGGTATCGGGGCCGGTGCCGGTGCCGGTGCCGGTGCCGGTGCCGGTGTCTGAGCGAGCGCGATACGCGCACTCGTGCCGAGCATGATCAAGGCGAGGGTCAGCGCGAACGACCGAGCGTGAAGCTTCACGAAACCACTCCCTCGGCGTCATCATTTGCAACTGCTGCGGGTGCAGCATCGGTAGGCTCGCTCGTCGGCGCGGTCGCGCCGACGAGTGCCAGCTTACCTGGCGAGCGATACGCGTCTTGTTGTTCTTCGACCAAGCGACCACCATCGACCATGCGCATGCGCCGCGGCATCAAGTTCGCGAGCTCCGGGTTGTGTGTGACGACGAGCAGCGTCGAGCCGAACTCTTGATTGAGCTCGAGAAACAGCTGATGAATCGCCTCACCAGTCGCGCGATCCAGGTTACCGGTCGGCTCGTCGGCGAGCAGCAGTGCCGGTTTGAGAACGAGCGCGCGCGCGAGCGCGACGCGTTGTTGCTCGCCGCCGGAGAGCTCGCTCGGCCGGTGGGTCAAGCGGTGGCCGAGGCCGACGCGCCCGAGGATGTCTCTCGCATCCGAGCGTGCACGCGTCAGCGGCATGCCCTGGATCAAGCCCGGCATCATGACGTTCTCGAGCGCGCTGAACTCGGGCAGCAGGTGATGGAACTGGAAGACGAAGCCGATGCGGCGATTGCGGAACTCCGCAAGTCGCGATGGGCTCATCCGCGTGAGCTCTTCGCTGTTGAACGTGATCGTGCCGGCGCTCGGTAGATCGAGCGTGCCCAGGATCTGGAGCAGCGTGGACTTGCCGACTCCCGACGCTCCGACGACGGCAACCATGTCGCCAGCCGCGAGCTCGACGTTGACGTCGGTCAACACGGGCAGCGCGACGCCGCCGTGCATGTAGACCTTCGAGAGGTTCTTAACGACGACGTTAGCGCCACTTCGGCCGCCGGTGTTTTGCGCGTCGCTCAAGGGAATCTCTAACGAGCGCGGGACCTTACTTATGGCTCCGGCAGGTGTCAACGCGCGATGAGACCTATGCAGGGCGCGAAAAGGTTGCTCGCAACTTCGGCGAGATCGTTGTTCAAGCGCGACCTTCGGGCGACCGGCGTGAGGTCGGTTCGAACCATGCCGGGCCTTGCCTGGGGTGCCGAACTGCCCCGCGCCACCCCGCAGACGCTGTTAATGGCGCATCCCGGTCGCCGGGCGCACGCGCGACCCCAGGAACGCGGGATAGAACGTCGCGATGATCGAGATCACGACACCGGCGAGGAACGTCATGCCGACGCTGCCGTAGTCGACGTTCACCGGCAGCTTGTCGATGTAGTAGACGTCGGGGTTGAGCGGAATCCCGACGCGTTTGCCGATGTAGCAAAACGCCAGGCCGGTCGCGACGCCGAGCGTGGTGCCGATCAGCCCGATCAAGAGGCCCTGGATCGCGAATAAACCCATGATGCCTTCGTCACTCGCGCCGAGGGTCTTGAGAAGCGCGATCTCGCGCTGCTTCTCGACCACGACCATGATCAGGTTACCGATGATCGAGAACGACGCGACGATGATCACGATCCCCAGCACGAGAAACATCGCGATCTTCTCGAGCTTCAACGCCGAGAACAGCGAGCGATTGAGCTCCTTCCAGTCGACGACGCGATACTTCGGGCCGAGGGTGTCGCCCAGCTTCTTGACGTAGCGGTCGGTGTCATCCGGGCTGCCGATCCGGACCTCGATGCCATCGATCGCGTCGCCGCGATCGAGGAACTCGTCGAGCGAATCGAGCGACACGTAGACGAACTTGAGATCGTACTCGTACATCCCGGTGAAGAAGATACCGGCGATCCGGTAGTCGCGATTGAATGGAATCGGGGTACCGGTCGCATCGGGGTTCGATGGATCGGAGAGCGGTGACACGAGCCGGGTCTCTTGACCGACGTAGAGGTGCATCTGCTTGACGAGCTCGCGGCCGACGAGGACGCCGGGCAACGATTCGGTGCGTTTGACGACCGCTGGTGCCTCGGTCGGGAGATCGAGCACGCGGATCTCGGGGTCGATGGTGTCGGTTTTCGCGCGTGGCTTCGAGTAGTCGATTGGAGGTGCGTCGCTCGTGACGAGCTCCGGCGGCGGCGGATCGACGGAGTCGTCCCGTACGAGGTACGGGTTGTCTGCATCGCTGCCGAGGTCGTCGACCACCTTCGGCGCGATGCCGGTCGCCATCTTCGTCGAATCCGAGCCCACTCCTGCATCCGCAGGGCCGTCCTTCGGCTTCGAGAAATCGATCGGATCACCCGACGAGGGCAAGCCTGCGGGCGGCGGGTCCACGACAGCGCCACGACCGGCCGGCTTCACCTTGAGGTCGAGGTCGCCCACGTGCTTGGCCTCGAGGTCGTCCATCGCATGCTTGTCCTCGAGATCGTGGACGAGGTCCGTGACCTTGCCGACCGTCTTCGGATCGATACCCTTGATGATGACGTTGAGCCCGTTGTTGTTCGAGGCGATCACGACCTCGCTCACCGCATACGGCGTCGCGGCGACGATGCCCGGCATCTTCAAGACTTGGTCGTAGATCGTGTGCCAGTCGTTGAAATCTCCCTCTTCGCGGGTGATCTGGATATGCGCGTTCGAGCCGAGGATCTTCTGGCGCAGGTCGCTCTCGAACCCACTCATCACGGCGAGCACGCACACGAGCGCGGCGGTCCCGATCCACACGCCACCGATCGGCACCGTCGTGAAGAAGGTGAACGTGCCGCGCAAGAACCCGAAGAACAGCGCGAGCACCGCGAGGACCGCGCCGGCGGCCCCCACCACGACGATCGCCACCGCAAACCACGGCGGGATGCCTGCCTCGATGGTGAAGTCGATCAGGATGCGATGGAGCGCGAGCTCGAACACGCCGTACGCGATGCCGATCAGCGCGAGCCCACTGACGAAGGTGTAGAGCGCCGGGCGCACGTGGATCAGCACGCGCACCACGATCATGATCACGAACGCGAGCTCGAGCGCGCGGTTCGCGTCGAACACCGGGTCCTTCAAGCTGAGGTGATCAAAGCCCGAGCCGTAGAGGAGTTGAACGACCACGCGGAGCACGACGATCGCGACGAGCGAGTAGACCGTGACCTTCGAGACCTTCGGCTTGGCGACGAGCAGATAGCGCTGCGCGACGAAGCCCTTGTACCCACCGACCGCGATCAATAGCCGACCGATCAACCCGACATCGAAGAACGTCGCGACCTGACCGCCTTCGCCGCGGAGTGCCTGGTTCGCAGCGTCGAGCCGGAACATCCCGCGGACGGCCAGCCCGAGCCCGACGCCGGCGCCGCCGAACAGATACAGCACCGAGCTCGACGAGCTGTACGTCGCGGCAATCAATGTTGCCGCGATGCTCGCGATGGCGAGGAACGCGCCGAGCCCGATCTGCAGCTTCGCGATCCGGCGATGGACGCTCGCGTTCTTCACGCTACTCCGGCCTCATCAGCGGGAACAGGATAACGTCGCGGATCGAATCCTGCCCCGTGAGCAGCATCGCGAGGCGATCGATTCCGATGCCCTCGCCTGCCGTCGGCGGCATCCCGATCTCGAGCGCGCGGCAGTAATCTTCGTCGTAGTCCATGGTCTCGGCGGCGCCGCCAGCCTTCGCATCTTGTTGCGCCTGGAACCGCGCGCGCTGATCGTCGGGATCGTTGAGCTCGGAGAATCCGTTCGCGATTTCTTTGCCGCATACGAACAGCTCGAAGCGATCGCAGAACGCGGGATCCTTGTCGTTGCGCCGGGCGAGCGGCGACACCGCGAGCGGGAACTGCGTGAGGAACGTCGGTTGGGTAAGCTTGTCCTCGGCGACCGCCTCGAACAGGAGGTATCCGATGTGCCCCGCGCGAATGCGCCGCTCCATCGCATCGGGATAGCGCTCTACCAGGCGCTGCGCCACCGCGATCGGATCGGCCTTGAGCGCGCGCGCAGAATCTTCCTGTGCCTCGTCGTGGGTGAAGCCTTCGCGGAGCACGCGCACGATATCGTTCGGGTTGACCTTGTGCGCGAGCGCGATCCTCGCGGCGACCACCGGATCCGAGAACACCTCCTCGGCCTCGGCGATGCCGCCGAGCGTGCGCACGGCCTCGAGGACGGTCAACCGCTGCCACGGGCCCGCGAGCTCGACGTCCTTGCCATCCCAGGTGACCTTCGTCCCACCGTTGATCTGCTGGGCGAGCGCCGCGACGAGCTGCTCGGTCAGATCCATGAGGTCGGTGTACGTGGCGTAGGCCTGGTAAAATTCGAGCATCGTGAATTCGGGGTTGTGACGACGAGACAACCCTTCGTTGCGGAAGTTGCGGTTGATCTCGTAGACCCGATCAAATCCACCCACGACCAGGCGCTTGAGATAGAGCTCCGGCGCGATCCGCATGAACAGCTTCATGTCGAGCGCGTTGTGATGCGTGACGAACGGCCGCGCCGCGGCACCGCCGATGATCGGATGCATCATCGGGGTCTCGACCTCGAGGAAGCGGCGTTCGTCGAGGAACCGCCGGATGCCGCTCACGATCTGCGAGCGCTTGCGGAACACCGTGCGGACAACCGGATCGATCGCGAGATCGACGTAGCGCTGGCGATAGCGCGCCTCGACATCCGAGAGGCCATGCCACTTGTCGGGTAGCGGGCGGATCGACTTGGTGACGATCCACAGCCGCTTCGTCAAAATCGAGAGCTCGCCGGTGCGCGTCCAGAACGCGGGGCCTTCGGCAACGACTTGATCGCCGGCGTCGAGGTTCGCCAGCACGGTCGTGAAGTCGTCCGGATCGAGGTGATCGACGTTCAAGAACAGCTGGAGGTCACCCGTGGTGTCGCGGATCGGCGCGAACACGGTCTTGCCCATGCCGCGCTTCACCATCACGCGGCCACCGACGCGCAGCGTGTCGCCATCGATCGGGTGCATGCCACCGCCTGCAGGCTTGGCCGCGCCCGGCTCGGGCTTCTCTTTGGGTTCCGGGGGAGGCGGCTTGGTGCTCTCGTAGCGCGCGCGAACCTCGACGAGCGTCATCGCGGGGCCGATGTCGTTGCGATACGGATCGGAGCCGGCTGCGCGCAGCGCTTGGCCCTTCTCGCGACGCTCCTGCATGATGCGATCGAGCGTCTTCTCGGGAGGGTGTCCGGCTGCGGGTCCGGGCGGCGTTGCCATGGCGGCGCACCGTATCATTTTGGTGGTATCACGCAGCCATGTTCCGGCTGGTCGTTTGCGCCTTTGTCCTCGGAACCGCGTGCAAAGGCGATCACCCGCCACCCGCACCGGCGCCGCCCACCGGACCTCCGGGTCTGACCGGTTCCGGGGTCGCGGATCCGTGCGCGAAGGCCACCCAGGAAGAACCGCTCGCGTGGATCGCAGACGACTATCCGAACGCGGTCGCATGCGCGACGAAGCGCCACGTCCCGCTCGTCCTGGATCTGTGGGCGCCGTGGTGCCACACGTGCCTGTCGATGCAGACGACGGTGCTCGTGGATCCCTCGTTCGCAGCCGACAACGCTCGCTTCGTGTTCGCCAAGCTCGACACCGATCGTCCGGAGGCGGCGGGGCCGATGGAGAAGCTCGCGATCTCTTCGTGGCCGACGTTCTACGTGATCGGTAACGATGGCGCCGTGCTCGCGCGGTTCGTCGGTGCGGCGAGCCTCGCGCAGTTTCACGAGCTCCTGGATGCCGGCCTCGCTGCGACCAAGGGCGGCGCCGACGCAGCGAGCGCGCACCTCCTGAGCGCGGAGCGTGCGCTCGCGGTGAAGGATCTCGCGACCGCCGATACCGAGCTCACCGCCGGTCTCGCCGCCGCACCGGCAACGTGGCCGCGCCGCCCGGCGCTGCTCGGCTCGCTCGTGCTCACCAAGCTCAAGCAATCGAACTACGCGGCGTGCATGGACGTAACCATGAAGTATCTCGATCAGCTCGGCGATGCCGCGGTGACGAGCGACTTTCTCGTCTCCGGCACGACCTGCGCCGATGCGGACCACCGACCGGAGCCCGCGGCGCAAGCGGCGGTCAAGGCGCTCCGCGAAGCCGCGATCGTGCGATGGCAGCGCCTGCTCGACGAGAGCCAGCTACTCTCGGTCGACGATCGCAGCGATGCGATGGCGAGCCTCCGCGAGACCACCGAGAAGCTCGGCGACAAAGCGAGGGCCAAGACGATCGCGCTCGCGCAACGCGCGCTGCTCGACGCCGCCGCCGCGAAGGCGCCCACGCCGCTCGCCGCGATGACCTACAACTGGCCGCGCGCCGAGGTCTACGCGTACCTGAACGTGCCACTCGAGCTCGTGCCGGCGCTCGAGAAGTCCGCCGCGGATCTGCCGAAGGAATACGATCCCCGCGCGCGCCTCGGTTGGATCTATCTCCAGGCAAAGGATTATCCGAACGCGGCGACGTGGACCGATCAAGCGCTCGCGCTGGTCTACGGTCCGCGTAAAGGTCGCGTGCTCGCGCTCCGCGCCGAGATCGCGGCGGCGCAGCACGATCGTGCGACCGAGGTCAAGCTACGCGAACAAGCGGTCGCGCTGTTCGAGAGCCTACCCAAAGGCCAGCAGTCGCCGGAGGCGCTGGAGAAGGCGCGTGAGGCGCGCGACAAGGCACACGAAGCTCCGGCGGGTTCGGCGTCGGGTTCTGCGACCCGCTGAGCCCCGACGCCGGCACAGCGGCGGATTGCCGGTTCGCCCGGCCGAACCGCGCGCTACTCGTGGCGCAGAGGTTCGAGCTCACGACCGACCTCACCGGCACCAAGGAATAGCGACCGTTGCAGACCCGGTTATCCTCGGGTCATGCGTAGCCGGCTCGCTCTAGGTTTATCCTTGCTCGGTTTCGGCGCGAGCTGCGCGAGCTCGCTCGACTACATGGCCGCGAAGCCGACGTTCTGCGCGGAGTCGGGCTGCGAGACCGTCCGCGCCTCCGCGTGGGCACACCCGCTCGGCATTCCCATGCCGTTTTTCGGGCTCGTGTTCTTCGCGGTGATGGTCGCACTCGCGTTCGTGCCTCGCCCGCGCCTCCGCATGGTGCTCGCGCTAGGAGGTGGCGCGTGGGCGCTCGCGCTGATCGCGCTGCAAGCGTTCGTCCTCGGTGCGTGGTGCAAGCTCTGCATGATCGTCGATCCGATCGCGATCCTGCTCGCGATCACGGTCGTCGCCGGGGCCAAGACCGTGACGCCGTCGTGGCGCGTCGGCGCGCTCGCCGTGCCCGCGATCGCTGCGCTGCCGATCGTGTTTGCGGTGATCGGGCATGGCTCGCCGCTGCCGGCTGTCGCGGTCGCGCCCACCACGGCCGATCCGATCGCGCGCGAGCAGCGTCTCGGGGTCGCGACCGTCGTCGATTTCGTCGACTTCGAGTGCCCGTTCTGCCGCCGCTTCGCAGCGACGCTCGACGCCGCGATCGCGAGCGCGAAGGTACCCGTGCGACTCGTTCGCAAGATGACCCCGCTCAAGATCCATCCGCACGCGATGACCGCGGCGATCGCGTGGTGCTGCGCCGACGCGCAAGGTAAGGGTGAGGAGATGGCCAAGGCGCTGTTCGCCGCGCCCGTCGATTCGCTCACGCCCGAGGGCTGCGGAAAGATCGCGGTCGAGGTTGGCTGCGACCTCGAGAAGTATCGCAGGACGCTCGCCGATCCTGCGACGCTCGAACGCATCAAGCGCGACGCGGCCGATGCGAAGGCCGCCGGCGTGCGTGGCCTACCGACGATCTTTATCGGGACGCAAGGCATGGGCGGTGCCGACTACGATCAGGCGACGCTCGCGGCCGCGATCACGCGCGCGATTTGAAGTAGGCGGCGAACTCGCCGAAGGTTGGCTACCGCTGGCTAGTTCGCGCGCGCGTTCGCCGCCTGGAGCAGGTGCGTACGAATGAGCTCGTCGAGGTCGCCATCGAGGACGCCGTCGACATCCGAGGTCTTGAGATCGGTGCGGTGGTCGGCGACCTGCTGATACGGAAACAGCACGTAGCTGCGGATCTGAGAGCCCCACTCGATCTTGAGCCGGGCGCGCGCATCTTCGTGCGCCTTCGCTTCGCGCTTCGCGAGCTCGAAGTCGTAGATCTTTGCGCGCAGCATCTTCATCGCCCTGGCTTTGTTCGAGTGCTGGCTGCGCTCGTTCTGGCACTGGACGATGATGCCGGTCGGCATGTGCGTGATACGCACCGCCGAGTCGGTCTTGTTGACGTGCTGACCACCGGCACCACCGGCGCGGTAGGTATCGATCCTGAGATCGACATCGTTGATCTCGACCACGATGTCGTCGTCGATATCGGCGGTCACGGTGACCGCGGCGAACGAGGTCTGGCGCCGGCCGTTCGCATCGAACGGCGATACGCGCACGAGGCGATGCACGCCGTTCTCGGCCTTCAACAGGCCGTACGCGTAGTCACCCGCGACGGTGAACGCGGCGCTCTTGATGCCGGCTTCTTCGGCGAAGGTCTCCTCGAGGACCTCGACCTTCCAGCCTTTGCGCTCGCAGTACCGGATCAGCATGCGCATCAGCATCATCGCCCAGTCGCTCGCATCGACGCCGCCGGCACCCGCGGTGATCTGGATGATCGCGCCGCCCGGATCGAGCTCGCCCGAGAGCATGCGCTTGAACTCGAGCTCGTCGAGCGAACGCTGCACGCCCGCGGTCGCGGTCGCGGCCTCCTTCGCGGAGTCCTCGTCGGACGCTTCTTCGGCGAGCTCGAGCAACACCTCGGCATCCGAGATCGCGCGGACCTGCGAATCCCAACCGGTCACGATCTGCTCGAGCTGCTTCTTATCGCGCAGCAGCGTCTGCGCCTTCTTCTGGTCATCCCAGAAGCTCGGCTTCGCCGCTATCGAGTCGAGCTCTTCGATCTTTAGCCGTTTATGTTCGACGTCAAAGCAACCTCCGGAGCTCGTCCACCTTCGCGGAGAGTTCCTTCAACTGCCTGCGAACCGCGCCGGTATCGGTGCCTTCGATCGCCATACCCGAGCCTTCTACCGCGCCTGCGCGCGGCCGGCTACCGCGCGCGACGAAGCTGTACGAGGTCGGCGCCGGGGCCGAGGGCGACCGGGTACTTACCCGTGAAGCAGGCCGAGCAGTAGCCTGCGCCGTGCCCGTCGGTGTCGAGCGCCTGCATCATGCCCTCGTGGGAAAGATACTGGAGCGTGTCGCTCGTGACGTACTTGTTGATCTCTTCGATCGTGTGTGACGAAGCAACGAGCTCCGAACGGGTCGGCGTGTCGATCCCGTAGAAGCACGGATTCGTCGTCGGCGGCGCGCTGATCCGGAGGTGGACCTCCTTGGCACCGGCGTCGCGCAGCATCTTGACGATCTTGCGTGAGGTCGTGCCGCGCACGAGCGAATCATCGACGACGACGATCCGCTTGCCATCGACGATCGAGCGGACCGGCGAAAGCTTCAAGCGCACGCCGAAGTGGCGGATCGAATCTTGCGGCTCGATGAACGTGCGGCCGACGTAGTGCGACCGGATGAGGCCCATCTCGAACGGGATGCCGCTCTGCTTGGAGTAGCCGACCGCGGCCGGCACGCCCGAGTCGGGCACCGGAATCACGGCATCGGCATCGATCGGCGCTTCGATCGCGAGGCGCTTGCCGAACTTCTCGCGCGCGCTGTAGACGCTCTTACCGTTCACGACCGAATCGGGGCGCGCGAAGTACACGTGCTCGAACACGCAGAACGTCGGCAGAGCCGCCTCGCCCGGTACGCGATGCGAAGACATTCCGCCCTTCTCGATCACGACGATCTCGCCCGGCTCGAGCTCGCGAATCGCATCGCCTTCGACGAGATCGAACGACGAGGTCTCGGACGACAGGACGTACGAATCCTTGAGCCGGCCCATCACGAGCGGGCGAAAGCCATTCGGATCGCGCGCGCCGATCATCTTGCCGTCACTCGTGAGGAGGACCAGCGAGTACGCACCGCGCACGCGGCGCAGGGCGGATTGCAGCTTGCCGAGTACGTCGGTCTCGCGCGCCTTCGCCATCAGGTGGACGATGACTTCGGTGTCGCTCGAGGTCTGGAAGATCGAGCCCTGCGCCTCGAGCTCGAGGCGCAGCTCGGTCGCATTGACGATGTTGCCGTTGTGGCCGATCGAGATCGCGCCGCCGGAGTATTCGAACAGGAACGGCTGGGCGTTGCGCAGCTCGGAGCTGCCGGCAGTGGAGTAGCGAACATGGCCCACCGCGGACTTGCCCGGCAGCTTGGCCAGGGTCTCGCGGTTAAATAAGTCCGAGACAAGACCCATTCCGACGTGCCTGCGCATGCGGCCGTCGTCCAACGCTACCAGCCCTGCCGACTCCTGGCCGCGATGCTGGAGGGCGTGCATGCCCAAATACGCGATGTTGGCCGCTTCGTCGTGGCCGTGGATGCCGAACACACCGCACATGGCTGCCTACTACCATGACCCGGCATGGCAGGCGCGCGTGTTTGTCTACCAAACTTGTGAAATCCCGGGACTTGCCGTACCTTTTTCGGGAACGTGCCGCGACTACTCTGGCGCGATGCACAGGGCATCGAAGGCTCCCTCGACCTGACCTCGGCAGAGATCCGGGTCGGTCGCGCGATGGATTGCGCCATTCGCACGGACGACGCGATGGTCTCGCGCCATCACTCCCGGATTTATTGGGGTGGTGGCGGCTACGTACTCGAGGATTTGTCCTCGGCGAACGGGGTCTACTTCCAAGAGCAACGCGTGCAGAACCACATGTTCAAGCACGGTGATGCGGTGCGCTGCGGCAGCCTGTGGCTGCGGTTTGTCGACACGAATCAGATCGCTGCGGCGGGTGGCTCGGTCTCTTCGCCCCCCGCGGTCAGTGACCACCCGATGATGCAGCACCCCGGCATGGGGGCGGTCCCGACCTCGGGCCCGACCGGACATGTCGCCATGCAGGCTGGCAACTTGCCAGCGATCCCGGCCCAGGGCAACGCGCTGGCTGCGCTCGGGATCGCGCAGAGCCACGAGTCCGACGCCGAGATTCGCGTCCTGCGTCGGCGCGTCGAGCAGCTCCAGACCGAGCTCCGCGTCTATCGCGCGCAGAAGTTCAACGCCGAGAACGCGCGCCGCATGGAGGATCTCGAGAACGATCTCTCCATGATGGAGATCGAGCGCGACAATCTGAAGAACCGCCTCGACAAGGCCGATCGAGCGCTGGCGACCGAGGCCGGCAGCGCGAAGGTAAAGCGCGCGCTCGAGATCGCGGCCCTCACGTCCGAGACTTCTGCCTCGCTCAACGATCTGCTCTCGTCGCTCCGCATCGAGGTGATGGCGGCCGAGGGCGAGTTCGAGCAGTACGCGCACAATATTCCGCGCGCGAGCTTCGAGCTGATCCGCCAGTCGATGAAGGACGCCGCGTCGCACTGCGATGAAGCGCGCGAGCTGCTTCGTAAGCTCCGCGAAATCGCCGATTGACCGCCCCCGAACCGCGGTAGCCGCTGTACGACGCCGCATACAAGAACTCGGACATGGCCTA
Source organism: Kofleriaceae bacterium (assembly GCA_043759355.1). Lineage (GTDB taxonomy): Bacteria > Myxococcota_A > Polyangia > Haliangiales > Haliangiaceae > JABFXX01. Next base: position 243,127 of record JAYVLQ010000101.1, on the reverse strand, counting down.
AAGCCGTTTGATTCCGAGGTCTTGCCATACCTCAATTGTATAATAACGATTACAACTTATCGACATTTGTTCGCGGCCGATTACAATTACGACATGGTGGACGCAGTTCGGTCGACTCGCCGCACCCGGGCCCTCACGCGACGCCGTCGCGATGACCTCTTTGTCGGAGTGACGGCGCTGCTCGGTTCGATGCTCGCCCTGCCGCTCACCAACTCCAACTGGAACGGCCCCGAGGTCGCCGCGACGCTTGCCGTCGCCGCTACGTGCCTGCTCTCGGGTCAGCGCTGGGCAATCGCCTTGATCGCCTTCAGCGAGCTCCTGCTCGCTCCCACACTCGTGGTCGGAGCTTTCAGCGGCGCGCTCGCGCTGTACCCCGGGCGCCTCGTCGCGTTCGCGGCGCTGCTGATGCTCGTGCCCGGTTTATGCCAGATGCGCCGGGCGGCATCCGCACTCGTGCTGCTGATCGGCATCGAGCGCACGCAGCATCGCGTCCGTCGCATGCACGCCGCCGTGATCGCGCTCGGCGCGGTCGTGATCGCGCTGCCGTTGATCTAGTCGACCCAGACGCGCGCGTTGCGGAACATGCGCATCCACGGGCTGTCCTCGCCCCACTCGCGCGGGTGCCACGACAACTGCACCGTGCGAAACACGCGCTCGGGATGCGGCATGATCGCGGTGATCCTGCCGTCAGGCGAGGTGATCGCGGCGATGCCGCGCGGTGAGCCGTTCGGATTGATCGGGTAGGTCTCGGCCACGAGCCCGCGACCATCGACGAACCGTGCCGCGACGAGGCGCTGGCTCTCGAGCTGGGCGAGCTTCTCCGTCGTGAGCTCGGCCCTGCCCTCGCCGTGCGAGGTCGCGATCGGGATCCACGAACCGGTCATGCCGCGGAAGAACAACGACGGGCTGTCGTCGATCTTGATCATGACCTCGCGCGCCTCGAACCGCTCGCTGCGATTGCGCACGAACCGCGGCCACGAGGGCTGGAGCGCCGGCATCAGCTCGGGGGCGAGCTCCGCGATCATCTGGCAGCCATTGCAGACGCCGAGCACGAACGTATCGGTGCGCGCGACGAGGGCCTGCACGGCATCGCGCGCGCGTGTGTTGTAGCGGAAGGTCGAGGCCCACCCGCGACCCGCGCCGAGCACGTCGCCGAACGAGAAGCCGCCGCACGCGACGATGCCGCGCATGTCGCTGAGGTCGGTGCGTCCTTCGACGAGGTCGGTCATGTGGACATCGACCGCATCGAACCCGGCGCGCGTGAACGCGGCGGCCATCTCGATCTGACCGTTGACGCCCTGCTCGCGCAGGATCGCGACGCGAGGCCGCACGTGCATGACCAGATTCGCGGAGATGTCGTCGGTGGGATCGAACGTGAGGTGAGCAGCGAGGCCGATCGCGCCTGCATCGACCCGCGAATCGTGCTCCTCGTCAGCGCACGATGGATCATCGCGCCTGCGCGCCATCTCGTGCGTGACGTGCGACCAGCGATCGCGCAGCGAGACGCGGGTTGCATCGAGGATGCGGCGCGAGGCGTGCGTGATGCGAATCCGATCGGTCAGGACGGCGCGACCGATCGTGTGCACGTTCGCGCCGATCCGCGCGAGTACGGCATGGACGTGAACGAGATCAGCGACCGCGACCTCGACGACGGCGCCGAGCTCTTCGGCGAACAGCGCGCTGAACTGATCGACGTGGACGGTCGAGGTATCGATCTCGAGGCCGAGACCCGAACAGAACGACATCTCGAGCAGCGTGGTGACGAGACCTCCGTCGGAGACATCGTGATACGCGGAGAGCTTTCGCTCGGACACGAGCTGCTGGATTGCCTCGTAGAAGCGATGGAGCCGCTTCGGATCGTCGAGATCGGGCGCGACGTCGCCGAGCTGGCTGAACACTTGCGCGAGGCAGCTCCCGCCGAGTCGCGCCGCGCCATTCGCGAGATCGATCAGCAGCAGCTCGCGCTCGCCACCGCGCAACTCGGGCGTCACCGCGAGGCGCACATCGTTGCACGGGCCAAATGCGGTGACCACGAGCGTGACTGGCGAGACGACGACGCGAATGTCGTCGGCATTTTCGGGGCTCGGCCACACGGTGCGCATCGACATCGAGTCTTTACCGACCGGGATCGCGAGCCCGAGCGCGACCGCGGTCTTGCTGCACGCTTCAACCGCGGCATAGAGCGCGGCGTCTTCACCTGGGTGACCAGCGGCCGCCATCCAGTTGCACGACAGCTTGATCCGTCCGAGCGGACCGATCGGCGCGGCCGCGAGGTTCGTTACCGCTTCGCCGATCGCCAGGCGCGAGGCCGCGGCGGGATCGAGGAGCGCGACCGGCGGGCGCTCGCCGATGCTCATCACTTCGCCTGCGGTGGTGTCGAAGCCCGCGGTGGTGAGCGCGCAATCGGCGACCGGGACCTGGAACGGACCGATCATCGGATCCCGCGCGACGAGCCCACCGACGGTACGGTCGCCAATCGTGACGAGGAAGGATTTGTCGGCGACGGTCGGCAAGCCGATCACGCGATCGACAGCTTCGGCGAACGTGGCGCCGCCGAGCTCGAGTGCGAACCGCGGCGTGGTCATCGGCTCGGCGCGACGCACCATGCGCGGCGGCTTGCCGAGGAACAGATCGAGCGGGATGTCGACGGCCGCCGGACCTTCGCCATCCGCGAGTAGGAGATGGCCTTCTGCGGTCGCGGTGCCTAGCTGCGCCCACGGCGCTCGTTCGCGCGCACACAATGCGGCGAACTCGGGCACGCGCGCTTGCTCGATCGCGAGCACGTAGCGCTCTTGCGCTTCGTTGCACCACAGCTCCAGCGGCGAGAGGCCAGCCTCGCCGGTCGGAATCGCGCGGAGGTCGAGCTTCGCGCCGAGCCCCGCGTCGTGGACGAGCTCGGGCAGCGCGTTCGAGAGCCCACCCGCACCACAATCGTGGATCGAGAGGATCGGATTGGTATCGCCCTGCGCCCAGCAGCGATCGATTACTTCCTGGCAGCGGCGTTCGATCTCGGCGTTATCGCGCTGGACCGAGGCGAAATCGAGATCCTCGTGCGAGGTGCCTTGCGCGACCGAGCTCGCGGCACCGCCGCCCAAGCCGATCAGGAATGCCGGACCACCGAGGACGATCAGCGCGGCGCCGGCGGGCACCGGCGCCTTCGCGACGTGAGCACCGCGGATCGCACCGATGCCGCCCGCGAGCATCACGGGCTTGTGATAGCCGCGCACCGCGCCGTGGCCATCGGCTTCGGGCGCGTACTCGAACGTCCGGAAATAGCCGAGGATCGCGGGGCGACCGAACTCGTTGTTGAACGCGGCACCGCCGAGCGGGCCCTGGAGCATGATGTCGAGTGCGGTCGCGATGCGCGCCGGCGATCCGACCCATTCGTCGGCAGGCGCTTCCCACGGCTCGAGCAGCCCCGGCAGTCGCAGATCCGAGACCACGAAGCCGATCAGGCCGGCCTTCGGCTTGCCACCGCGACCGGTCGCACCTTCATCGCGGATCTCGCCACCGGAACCGGTCGCGGCGCCGGCGAACGGAGAGATCGCGGTCGGATGGTTGTGGGTCTCGACCTTGCCGAGGATGTGCGAGACCTCGTGATGCCCGCGATACACGCCATCGGGATCGGGGAAGAACCGCTCGGCGGGCTGGCCCTCGACGACGGCCGCGTTGTCACTGTAGGCGGAGAGCACGCCCTCCGGCGCCGCGGCGGTGGATTGCTTGATCCACTGAAACAGCGAGTGTGCTTGCTTCTCGCCGTGGACAAACCACTCGGCGTTGAAGATCTTGTGACGGCAGTGCTCGCTGTTCGCCTGCGCGAACATCATGAGCTCGACGTCGGTCGGATCGCGACCGAGGCCTTTGTAGCTCTTCACGAGATATTCGATCTCGTCATCGGCGAGCGCGAGGCCGAGCTGCCTGGATGCCGCGCGCAGCGTCGCGGAACCATCCGTGCCGAGCGCGACACTACGGAGCGGCCGCGCTGCCGCGGAGGTCTCGAGCAGTTGCGCGAGATCTGCTTCGCGGCGGAGCACGGACTCGGTCATCCGATCGAACAGCGCCGCCCCGACCAGCCCGCCATCGATGCCCAGGCCGGTGACCGACCACTCCATCGCGCGCTCGATCCGCGTGACCGCCGCGATGCCACACACGTGCGCGATATCGGTTGCCTTCGACGACCACGGCGAGGTCGTGCCGATGCGCGGTGCGATGTAGAACGAATCGGTCTCGGCGGTCTGGACCCGGAGCTTCTGCGCCGGCTGCGACATGATCGCGCTCGGCCCGTAGCTCAGCATCGCTCCGAGCTGCTCGAGCTCGGGGTTCGTGAGCTCGCGCGAGCTCGCGATGACGTGGACCCAGCGCGCATCGATCGAGGTCACATGCGGACACACGCTCTGCGCGGTGACCAGCGCCGCGGCCCGCTTGGCCGCGCTCAGAGCTGCGCGACCGGGGAGGACTAACACGTGGCCCCGAGCGCCGCGGCGATGCGCGCGACCGGTTCCTGGGTATCCGGCACGAAGGCGCGGCCAGTGACGAGCTCGAAGCTCGCGATGTAACGGCGCGCCGCCTCGATCCGGATCTCCGGCAACATCACCGGAGCGGGTCCGTCGCCGGTCCACTTCGCATCATTCGCGAGCCAGCGGCGCACGAACTCTTTGTCGAGCGAGCGCGGCTCTTCGCCCGCCGCGAGGCGCGCTTCGTAGTCCTCGGCGTGCCAGTAGCGCGAGGAATCTGGCGTGTGGATCTCGTCGATGAGTACGAGGTTGCCGGCCTTGTCGAGCCCCATCTCGTACTTGGTATCGGCGAGGATCAGACCCTGCTTTGCCGCGTGCGCCTGCCCTGCCGCGAATAGCTTCTCGGCGAGCGCCGCCGCGCGCTCGAACATCGGCGGCGAGATCCGGCCCATCGCGAGGAGCTCGGCTTTGCTCACCGACACGTCGTGACCGCCCTTCGCGGCCTTGGTCGACGGCGTGAGGATCGGCTTCGCGAGCGGCTGGTTCTTCTTCATGCCATCCGGCAACGCGTGGCCGCAGAACTCGCGAACACCACGCTCGTACGCGTACCAGATCGACGTCGAGGTCACGCCCGTGAGGTACGCGCGCATGACGAGCTCGACGGGCAGCGGATCGCATTCGCGCGCGATCATCACGTTCGGATCGGGCACGCTCAGCATGTGGTTCGGCGCGAGGTCTCGTGTGAGCTCGAACCAGAACTGCGCGAGCTGGTTGAGCACCTGGCCCTTGAACGGAATCGTGCCGACGACTGCATCGAACGCGCTGAGGCGATCGGTCACGACGATCACGCGCTCGCCCCGCTCGTTATCGATGTAGCAATCGCGAACCTTGCCGTCATAACGCGGCAGCGCGCGGCCCGCGAGCGCGGTCCACGGCGTGCCGTCGAGCGTCTGCGCGAGCTGCGCCCGCAGCACGTCTTCGGAGATGCTCGTGCTCACTGAGATGCCTTGCCGAGAGATGCCTTGCCGAGAGATGCCTTGCCGAGCGCGCGCTCCATGATCACGGGCGCGAAGCGGAGGTGATGCTCGAGATCGAAGCACGCATCGAGCGCCGTCGCATCGAGGCGCGAATGGATGTCCGGATCGGTTCCGAGCAGCTCGCGGAAGCGACCCGGCTTCGCGCCGGCGATGCCTTCGGCGGCCGCCTCCTGGATCGCGGCGAGCGCCGAGCGCTGGACCATCTCGTACGCGGTCTGGCGCGCGAGCCCGGTCTTGATCAGCGCGAGCAACACGGCCTCGGAGAAGAACAAGCCGCCAAACCGATCGAGGTTCGCGCGCATCCGCGCCGCATTGACGACGAGGCCCTGCACGAGCGTGGTCGCGCGCGCGACCATGAAGTCCGCGAGGATCGTGGCATCGGGCATCGCGACGCGCTCGACACTCGAGTGCGAGATATCGCGCTCGTGCCACAGCGCGACGTCTTCCATGCCGGCCTGCGCGTAGCCACGTAAGAGGCGTGCGAGCCCCGTGAGGTTCTCGCTCAGGATCGGATTCTTCTTGTGCGGCATGGCCGAAGAGCCCTTCTGACCTTTGCCGAAACCTTCTTCGGCCTCGCCGACCTCGGTGCGCTGCCAGTGGCGCACCCCGAGCGCGATCTGTTCGATCGCAGTGCCGAGCATCGCGATCGCGTTGAGCACGTCCGCGTGGCGATCGCGCGCGACGATCTGCGTGGCGACGGTCTCCGGCTCGAGCCCGAGCTTGCCGAGCGCCTCGCGCTCGATCGCGGGATCGAGGTTGCCATACACGCCGACCGCGCCGGCGACCTTGCCAACCGCGATCGCATGACGTGCCCGCACCAACCGGCCCGCGGCCCGCACGACCTCGGCATGCCAGCGCGCGAACGTGAGCCCGGCCGTGATCGGTTCGGCGTGGATACCGTGCGAGCGCCCGATCATCGGCGTCTTCGCATGCTCGCGCGCCTTGGCGTCGAGCGCTGCCGCGAGGCCATTGACCCCGGAGAGGATCCGATCCAACGCGCGCCCGGTCTGCAGTGCCATCGCGGTGTCGAGCACGTCCGACGAGGTCATACCGAGGTGCAGCCAGCGTGCGGGCTCGCCCGCGAGCTCTTCGACGTGCGTGAGGAACGCGATCACGTCGTGCCGCGTCTGCTGTTCGATCTCGAGGATCCGCTGAGCGTTCAGCTTGCCCTGCGCCGCCTCACGCACCTTCGCGGCGGTCCCCACGGGAACGGTGTCCGCCTTCTCCATCTCCTCGCAGACGGAGAGCTCGATCGCGAGCCAGAGCTCGAACCGATAAGTGTCGTCCCACAAGGCTGCCAGCTCGGGTCTGCTGTAGCGCGCGATCAATTTATTTCTGCGCTTCCCGCACTCATTTTTGGCACCCTTAGTACCACACCGCGCTTACTTCGCGACGAACCAGATTCCGAGCGCGACGAAGCACGCGAGGATCACGCAAACCGAACCCCAGACGATAAAATCTCGGGTCCTGCGCGCGCGGACATCGACCGGATTTCGGGGCGGCGCGAGGAACCCCAGCGACTGCTGCGGCGCGCTGGTCTGCGAAGCAACTTCGGATATCGCGCGCAGCTTCACCTGCGGGATCGCGGGCCGTGGTCGGGCATCGTCGGGTAGCGGAATCTGGCCTGATGATAGCTCGCCCGGCGCCTTCATCGACTTCACCTTGAAGGCAGGCTTCGGGATCTTCTGCGAGTCGTAGACCGACGTCGCGTCCTCCGCATCATCGACGAACGGATGCAGTGCATCGGAAACCGGTTGCGCGCGGCGCAACGCCGACGGCGTGTCGTACGACGTCACGTTGGACTCGGGGCCGCGCGTGGTCGGCCTGTTCGGACGATCGGCCAACTAGCGCCCCGTCGATCCGAACCCGCCACTGCGCGCGGTCACCGGGAGCTCGGCAACCTCGTCGAGGTCGGCTTGCACGACCGGTGCGATCACGAGCTGAGCGATGCGATGGCCCGGCTCGATCGTGAATGGCTCACTGCCGTGATTGATCACCAGGATCCCGACTTCGGATCTGAAATCAGCGTCGATCGTCCCGGGCGAATTGACCAGGGTGATCCCATGGCTTTTTGCGAGTCCCGAGCGCGGTCGAACCTGGCCTTCGAACCCGTCGGGAATCGCCATCGCGAGGCCCGTCCCGATCAGCGCACGCGCGTGCGGTGCGATCGTGATCGGCGCATCGATCGCGGCGCACAGATCAAGGCCCGCCGCATTCGCGGTCTGGTACTGCGGCACGACCGCATCGGGACGAAGTTTCTTGATCTGGACTCGCGGCGCCATCTCGGTCGGATATTACTCTATCCGCTCGATCATCGGCGCAGCGCCTCACACCTCGCGCCTCGCGCCCCCGCGAATTGCTGCGACCGCTGCACGAGCGCGACCGTCACAAATCACACGAAATAAAAGAGGCGCAACCACCCGCGGTGGCTGCGCCTGTCAGCTCTCCGACGAGAGGCCTCAGATCACGTAGTTGTGAATCTCTTCCGGACCCGGGTTCGCTTCGAGTGCTTCACGGCGCGAGAGACGAATCTTGCCGTCGCGGTCGACCTTGATGCACTTGACGACGACTTCATCGCCTTCCTTCAACACGTCCTCGACGGCGCGGATGCGATCCTTCGAGACTTCGCTGATGTGCAGCAGTCCATCGGTGCCCGGGAGGATTTCCACGAACGCACCGATCTCGACGATCTTCTTGACGATGCCGTTGTAGAACAGGCCCGCCTCGGGCTCCATCGTGAGGCCCGAGATCAAGGCCTGCGCCTGCTCGATGGCCTTGGAATCCGACGACGCGATCGAGACGATACCGCTATCGTTGATATCGATCTGCGCGCCGGTCTGCTCCTGGATCGCGCGGATGGTCTTGCCACCGGGTCCGATGATGTCGCGAACCTTGTCCGGCTTGACCTGCACCGTGACGATGCGCGGTGCGTAGATCGAGACTTCGTCGCGCGCCATCGAGATCGCGGCATCCATCTTCTCGAGGATGTGGAAGCGACCACGCTTGGCTTGCTCGAGGGCTTCCTCGAGGATCTTGCGGGTGAGGCCGTCGACCTTGATGTCCATCTGCAGCGCGCAGATGCCGCGACGCGTGCCGGTCACCTTGAAGTCCATGTCGCCGAGGTGATCTTCGTCGCCGAGGATGTCGGAGAGGATGACGTAGTCATCGCCCTCCTTCATCAGGCCCATCGCGATACCCGCGACCGGCGCCTTGGTCGGCACGCCAGCGTCCATGAGGGCGAGCGAGCCGCCACACACCGACGCCATCGACGAGCTACCGTTCGACTCGAGGATGTCCGACACGACGCGAATCGTGTACGGGAAGTCTTCATGGACCGGCACGACCGCCTCGACCGAACGCTCGGCGAGGAAGCCGTGACCGACTTCGCGACGCGACTGACCGCGCAGCATCTTCACTTCACCCGTCGAGAACGGCGGGAAGTTGTAGTCCATGTAGAACGTGCGCTTCTGATCGCCGAGCAGCGTGTCGAGCTTCTTCTCGTCGTACTTGGTGCCGAGCGTCACGGCGACGAGCGCCTGGGTCTCGCCGCGGGTGAACAGCGCCGAGCCGTGAGCCCGCGGCAACACGCCGGTCTCGACGGAGATCGCGCGAATCTCGTCCGGTGCACGGCCGTCGATGCGCTTGCGCGTCGACAGCGTGTGACCACGCGCCCACTTCTTGTGGAGCTTGCCAAACGCGGCCTCGTACGTCTTGCCATCGGGCACCGACGTCGAGAGCTTGCCCTCGGTCTGGAGCGTGGTGAGCGTCGCGCTCTTGAGATCGCCGGTCGCGGTGTAGCGCTTCTTCTTGTCCTTGATCTGGAGCGCGGCGCCGAGCTTCTCCCACGCGAGCTCCTTCACGCGCTCGTGGAGCGACGCGTCGGTGACGGGCGGGGTGAACGGGCGCTTCTCCTTGCCATTGGCGGCGCGGAGACGCTCCTGCATCTCGATCAGCGGCTGGACGGCCTGGTGGCCGAACAGGAGCGCGTCGATGACGACGTCTTCCTGCAGCTCCTTCATCTCGCCTTCGACCATCATGATCGCGTCCTTCGACGCGGCGACGATGATGTTCATCTCGGACTTCTCTTGCTCGGCGAACGTGGGGTTCGCGACGAACACCCCGTCGATGCGGCCGACGCGAACGCTGGCGAGCGGGCCCGCCCACACGAGATCGGAGATGTGCACGGCAGCAGAGGCGCCGGTCATCGCGAGCACGTCGGTCGGGTTCTCTTTGTCGAACGAGATCACGCTGGCGATGATCTGCGTATCGATGAACCAGCCCTTCGGGAACAGCGGGCGGATCGGGCGATCCATCAAGCGACAGATCAAGATCTCGGCGTTGGTGGTGCGACCTTCGCGGCGGAAGAAGCTGCCCGGGATCCGACCGGTCGAATAGAACTTCTCCTGGTACTCGCAGGTCAGCGGCATGAAGTCGATGTCGCGCGGCTGCTGCGAGCCCGCGGCGGTGACGAGCACCATGCTGTCGCCGCAGCGGATGACGACCGAGCCCGAAGCCTGCTTGGCCCACTTGCCGGTCTCGATAGAAATTTCTTTTCCGCCGACGATGGCGGATTCACGAACGAAAGGCATTAGACGTGTCCTCTTGGAAGTCACGTCGCCGGTCCATCGATGACCAGCCTGCCTGAACCCTCGGCCCAACTCCTTCACCCTGGGTGAAGGACCTCGACGGAACGATCAAACCTGCTCGATCTCTTGAGATCCTGCGACGCTACGTTACGATTTCTCCCGCGCGTTATTGCACAGGAAAAACCGAAAGCCAAGCGGCAGAAATCAGGCAACGGACCCGAAATCAGTGGCCAATTGGAGAGTCGTGCGAAGCCCGGATCGAAACAGCGCCGACCCGCATTAGCGGCGGAGGCCGAGGATCTCGATCAGCTTCTTGTACCGATCGAGGTCGATGCGCTTCAAATAATCGAGGAGGCCGCGGCGCTGACCGACCATCTTGAGGAGACCACGACGGCTGTGGTGATCTTTGTTGTTGGTCTTCAGGTGCTCGGTGAGGTGAATGACACGCTCGGTGATGAGCGCGACCTGCACCTCGGGCGAACCGGTGTCGCCTTCGTGCTGCTGGAACTTCTTGATGGTCTCTTGCTTGCGGACGGTCGAAACGGGCATTTGCTACCTTGGTCGCCAGCGGTCGCGCCCGATGTGGACGTGCTCCGTGGTCGCGCGCACTTTGCTGATTCGCGGGCTCCAGGTCAAGCCGGATCCGGCTGTAACCGGCCACCAAACACTCGGTCGTAGAGGATCTTGCCGCCCTCGGCGTGGCTGATCGCGACCAGCTTGCCGGCCTCGTCAAGCAGCTGGAATTGCGTAGGTTCTGCGGGTACACCGACCAGCTGGTCGATCTTGAGCTGGAGCCCCGATCGGATGAAGGGGACCAAGTCGGCCGGCGCGGCGACCACCGGGAGCTCGAGCACCGTCTCGATCGAGCGGAGCTGAGCCCGGCTGTGAAAAAAATCGACCGAGTCGAGCTGGACGGCCTGCTCGATCGAGAACATCCCGCTCCGGGTCCGGCGGAGCTCCGAGAGATAGGCGCCGCACCCGAGGTCGCGGCCGATGTCGTCGGCCAGGCTCCGCACGTACGTGCCCTTGCTGCACGCGATCTCGAGCGTGACGCGGGTGCCCTCGTAGGCGACGAGCTCGAGCTTGTCGATCCGGACGTGTCGTGGCTCGCGCTCGACCTCGATGCCCTGGCGCGCCTGCTTGTACAGCCGCACGCCTTCGCGCTTGATCGCGGAGTACATCGGCGGCACTTGCTCCTGCTCGCCACGCCGGCCCACGAGCGCGGCCTCGATCATCTCGCGCGTGATATGGCTCGCGTCGCGCTCCGCGGTGGTGACGCCGGTGCGATCGAGCGTGTCGGTCTCGCGCCCGAGCACGAGCTCCGCGCGATACGCCTTGTCGTCGGCGAGCAGGTACTGCGCGATCTTGGTGCCCTCGCCGACACAGATCGCGAGCACACCCGTCGCGAACGGATCGAGCGTACCGCCGTGGCCACAGCGCTTCGCGCGCAGCCGCTTCTTGACGTGCTTCACCGCAAACGCGGAGCTCATCCCCGGCGGCTTATCCACGACGAGGATCCCGTTCAGCATTCAGGGATTCATGATCCACGCGGTCAGCGTCGCCACACCGGTCGGATCGATCATCTCGGAGCCGAGCTGCGGCATGTGATCGCCGGTGTTCACCGGCGCCGTGAAGTGGAACATCAGGTCGGATTGGTCCGGATTGCTACTCTTGATGATGCACTCGGCGTTGTTCGCGACGTTCGCCGCGTCCGTGCAGCTCTTCGTCACGTGGCCGGTCGGCTGGTTCGCGTAGTGATCGAGGGCGGTCAGGTACGGCGGCGACATCGCCTTGGTGCCGACGGTCGCGACCGTCATGCGGAGCTCCATCGGCACGTTGTTGTGCACCGACGAGGTCGGGTTGTGACAGTGGCTGCAGTTCGCAAATACGTAGCCGAGCCCGGCCTTCTGCGCGTCCGTACCCTGGATCGGAAAGTACGGCGCGCCCGAGGTCGCCGGCGGCGACGGGTTCGTGGTCAGGGTGTTGCCAGCGACGAGCGACGCGAGCGTGGTGTCGCCGGGATTGCCCGCGGCGTGGTCGAGCTGGATCGCGCCGAACCCGAGCACGCGAGTCGGGACGAAGTTCTCGTGACAGCCTTTGCAGGTGGACCGCGACGGGATGTCGTGCTGCGTGCCGTTCGCGTTCATCACGCCGTCGGGCACCGCGGTGGCATCGGTCTGCGTGCTGTTCCACGCGTACGACACGTAGAACCAGCTCTGCGCGGTCGTGCCCGCGCCGATCCGCATCTCGAGCCGCGTCTCGACCCGCACCGGCGTGTTGTCGGCGTCGCTGTTGCGCGAGAACTCTTTCCACAACTTCGTGCCGACCGGGAAGTCCCAGTGGTCCATGTCGGTCGTATCGATCGTGGTGCCCGGCGGTAGCCAGTACCAGCGCCGCTTCGCCGCGGTGTCCGCCCACAGCGCGAACTGCGGCGTGTACTCGTGGACATCGGGGCTGGTCGCGGTGCACGCACGATCGACGCACAGGCCAGTGTCGAACAGCGTCGCCGGGCTATTCGGATCGGGCGCATCGGTCGGCGCATCGGTCGGCGCGTCGGAGAAGACCTTGGTGTCGGCCGTTGCGGCCGCATCGGTCGTCGAGTTCTTGCTATCGCCGCAGCTGATGAGGAAGAGCGTAGGAGCAACGATCAGCGCCGCGGAAATCACGATTCGCATCACCACCAGCGTATCAGCGTTTGTTGAACGCTTGATCGAGTGCAGCGACGACCTTCACTTTTGTCGTCGGCAGGTCGCCCTGGATGTGACATCCACCTGCACCCGGATGACCGCCGCCGCCGAGGGTCATGCAAACTCTTCCTACGTCCAAACGTTCACTACGTGACCGCATCGACACCCGTACGCCGCCGCCCTTGGCCGCGGTGAGCAGCACTCCGACCTGCACGCCATCGACGTTGCGGCCCCAGTTGACCATGCCCTCGATGTCTTCCCAGGACGCCCGCGCGCCTTCGACCATCTCGGTCGTGACGCTGAGCACGCCCGCGCGACCTGCGCAGTGGAGCTCGAGCGACGACAACACCGAGCCGAGCAGGCGCAGCTTGCCGGGGCTCGGGCGTTCTTCGAGGCTCGCCGCGATCGTCGACGGTACGACCCCGGCGCGGACCAGCTCCGAGGCGACGTGCAGCGCCTCGGCGTTCGTATTCGCGTGGCGAAAGCCGCCGGTATCGCTGATCAGCGACACGTAGAGCGGCACCGCGCATTCCGGCGTGATCGGCCAGCCGAGGTGCACGGCGATGCGATGGACGAGGACGCCGACCGCCGAGGCCGCCGGATCCCACACCGCGATGTCGCCGAACGGGCGACCGCTCGCGTGGTGGTCGAGCGTGATCAACGTGCCGCACACTTCGGGTGGAGGCAACGCACCACCGAGCAGCGAGATGTCCGCGCAATCGACGACGATCGTGCAATCGAACCGGGCGTCGAACGCCATCGTGTGGACGGTCGTCGAGGCGAGCGGCAACCAGCGATACCGCCGCGCGATCGGATCGAGCGAGTAGATCACCGCTTCGATCCCGCGCGCGCGGAGCAGCGACGCGAGACCACACATCGAACCGGTACCATCGCCATCGGGACGGCGATGGCTCGTCAAGAGCACGCGCTTGGCATCTCGCAGGCGCTCGCAGCTTTGCTCGAACGCTTCGGCGAGGGTCACGCTTTATCCTCGGGCGGCGGCGCCGGTAACAACGGTTGCGGCGCCTCGGCGATCGCAGGCTCGACAGCCGCGTCAGCTGTGGGCTCGGGCGTGGGCTCGGCTTGGCCTGGAATACGCCCCACCGCCTTGGCCTTCATCTCGTCCTCGCGGAGGATCTCCGCGAGCTTGTCCTTCATGTCGACGGACTTATCGAGGATGAACCGGAGCTCGGGGGCGTGCTGCAAGCCGACGGTGCGACCGATGGGCCCGCGCAAGAAGCCCGCGGCTTTGTGGAGGCCGGTCATCACGCCATCGACCACGCGATCGCTACCGATCACCGAGACGTAGACATTCGCGACCGCCATGTCGACGTTCATCTCGACGCGCGTCACGGTGAAGACGTCCGCGGCGTGGACGCGCGGATCCCGAACGTCGGCCTTGATCGCGTCGGTCAGGGCCTCGCGCAGTGCGGTCGCGACGCGCTCTTTGCGCGGATTTGGTTTTGCGATCTTTCCAGGGGTTGGCTTCGCCATTACTTCTGTGCCTCTTCGCGCCACTCGTCGGGAATCCACTCACCCGCGGCGTGCGCCTTGTCGCCTGCGCCCGTGCGGTCGTCGACCATCACGAACGGCTGTGCCACTGCTTCGAAACGCTGGACATCTTTTGCGATCGCCACGATCTGCGCGCCGCCCGCGGCCAGTGCCATGTTCGCGACCGCTTCGAGCAGCTCTAGCGCCTTGTGCCGCTCCGCCGAAACCACCGCGCAGCCGAGCTCGGCGCGCTGCCAGATATCGTGCTCGCCGACCTCGTTGAGCGTGACGCTCAGCCGCTCGCGCACGCGATCCTTGATGCGCCGCAGGACCATCCGCTTGTCCTTGAGAGAATGGCTCTCGCCGATCACGAGGCTGATCTTGGCGATACCTACGAACACGCCTGCACCGTACCCTAGTTTACGTACGGCCGTGCACGAGCGTTCGCAGGCCCTCGCGGAACAAGACCTCGATCTTGTTCGCATCGACCACGCGCATCACCACACCCGCGCCGAGCGTCGGATGCGTGAACAGCTCTTCTTCGACGAACGACTTCTTCACCGTGTAGGCCTGCAGCGTGGCACTCTCGGCATCACCAACAAGCTTGTTCCACTTGCGCGCCTGCGAGTTCTTGACGCGCTCTTCAGGCGAGACGCGCCAGCCCCACCCGCCGAGCAAGTGCTCCGCGTGGTCGCTGGCCTTCCACTCGGCATCCGCCCAGATCTTCGTGAGCGGCTCGATCAAGTAGCTATCGGGATGCACGGTCGCGTCGTCGAGCTTCTTGCAAAGCTCGAGCGTGCCGCGCAGCAGCTCGATGTACTCCTTCGGCTTGCCGCCGACGAGGTCATCGAGTCGCACCATGATCGAAGGCTTCAAACGGCGTGCGAACGCTCCGAACTCGGTGAGCATCTTGCGATGCACTTCGCCACCGAGCGTCGCGAGTGCGGGCGTGCGGCGCTTGAGCCGAGCCATCGCGGTCGTTGCATCGGCGATGAGATACGGCGGCTGCACGTGAAAGTGCTTGTCCGGATCCTTCGCGTAACGAACACCGCTGAGGGGCTCGGTCCGAACATCCTGCGGCTCGTACATGGCGAGCCAGTAGATCGGAATGTAGTGCTTGGCTTCGACCTGGTGCGCGCGCGCGCTCAGGATCCGATCGATGTGCTCGAAGCTGTCGAGGTACGCGTAGTTTCCCATTAGAGCTTCGCGGCTTCCTCGACGACCTCGTAGGCCTCGATAATGTCGCCCGTCTTGATGTCGTTGTAGCCAGCGATCATCACGCCGCACTCGAAGGTCGTGCCGACCTCGCTGACGTCGTCCTTGAAGCGACGGAGCGAACCGATCTTGCCTTCGTAGATCTGCACGGCATCGCGGATGAGCCGCAGGTGCGCTTTGCGAGTGATCTTGCCGTCGGTGACCATACAGCCAGCGACCGTACCGATCTTGGGGATCGCAAACGTGTCGCGGACCGAGAGCTTGCCCATCGGAATCTCGCGCTTGATCGGCGCGAGGAGGCCTGCCATCGCACCCTTCACGTCGTCGAGAGCGTCGTAGATGATGTCGTAGAGCCGGATCTCGACCTCTTCCTGCTCGGCGAGCTTGGCGCTCTTACCGGCCGGACGGACGTGGAAGCCGACGATGATCGCGTTACCCGCCTTGGCGAGGTTGACGTCGCTCTCGGTGATGCCGCCGACGCCGGCGCCGATCACGCTGACCTTGACCTTGGGAGTCGTCAGCTTGATGAGCGCGGACTTCAACGCTTCGGTCGAGCCCTGAACATCGGCCTTGAGCACGATCTTCAGTTCCTTCTGGTCAAGGCCCTCGGAGATCCGCTCCATCAGGGTCTCGAGCGAGACGCGACCAGTCGACGCGAGCTCGCGCTTGCGGAACGTCTGGCGACGGTGCTCGACGACCTGCTTGGCGACCTTGTCGTCCTCGGCCGCGTTCATCTGATCACCGGCATCCGGCACGCCATCAAGGCCCAGCACTTCGACAGGGGTCGAGGGGCCAGCTTCGGTGATCGAGTTACCGAGATCGTCGAGCATCGCGCGGACCTTGCCGAACGTGCGACCTGCGACGACGACGTCGCCGACACGCAGGGTGCCTTCCTGGACCAACACCGTGGCCATCGGGCCGCGGTTACGATCGAGGCGAGCTTCGATGACAAGACCGGACGCAGACTTGACCGGATCCGCGGTGAGCTCCATGACTTCGGCCGTCACGGCGATCGCCTCGAGCAGCTTGTCGATGTTCTCGCCCTTGATCGCCGAGACGTTGACGAAGATCGTATCGCCGCCCCAGTCTTCCGCGATCAACTGTTGATCGGCGAGCTGCTGCTTGACGCGCTCGGGAGCCGCATCTGGCATGTCGATCTTGTTCACCGCGACGATGATCTTCACCTTCGCGTCTTTGGCGTGGTTGAGCGCCTCGAGCGTCTGCGGCTTGACGCCGTCGTTCGCCGCGACGACGAGCACGACGATGTCGGTCGCCTGCGCGCCACGAGCGCGCATCTCGGTGAACGCTTCGTGTCCCGGCGTATCGAGGAACACGATGTCGCCGTGGCCCGGCGCCTTCACCTTGTACGCGGCGACGTGCTGGGTGATGCCACCCGCCTCGCCTGCCGCGACCTTGGTCTTGCGAATGGCATCGAGCAGCGTCGTCTTGCCGTGGTCGACGTGACCCATGATCGTGACCACCGGCGCGCGCGGGACGCGCTCGCCGGCTTCTTCGGTCTTGGTTGTGAACGCTTCGTCCACCTTGAACGCGACGTTTTGGACCTCGTAACCGAACTCGCTCGCGAGCAACTGCGCGGTATCGAAATCGATCGACGCGTTGATGTTCACGCCGGTCATGCCCATGCCCCAGAGCTTCTTGAGCACTTCGGGAGCCTTCACGCCCATGCTGCGCGCGAGCTCGGCGATCGCGATCGTGTCCTCGATACGGACGACACGCTTGTGCTCGGCCGGCGTGGTGATCGTGGTCTGCTTGCCCTTCTTACCGAGGGGCAACTTGTTCTTCATGTCGAACCGGCCGCCACCATGGCCTCCGCCGGGACGACCACCGCGTTGCTGCTGCTGCGCGAAGCGGCCACGGATCGGATTTACGGGCTGCGGTCCGGGTGCCGGACGACCGGAGAGCGGCGTGCGCTCGGTGATCTTGATGCGCGGAGGCAGCGCGATGACGCTACCGACAGCGGGACGCGACGGATCGCGAACCGGTTGCGCGGGGGCGCCGGTATCTTCCTGCGCATGGGCCGCGAGGTTCTGACCGCTCTGCGAGAGGCCCGAACCGTTCGAGTTGGTTCGCGGCTGCGTCATGTCGATATCGATCACGCGCGGCTTGTCGACGGTGCGAGCACGCGCCCGCTGGAGCTCCATCTCGAAACGGCTGCGCGCATCCGCGGGCTGCTCGTTCGGGAGTGGCATCGGGCCCGAGCCCGAGGCCTGCTGTTGTGGCGAGTTCGTCCCGAACTGCGGGCGGACCGGCGTCACGCGCGGCGGGAGCGGCGTCGACGGAGGCGGCTGCACATCGACGATGCGCTGACCTCCATGGGTCGAGTTCTCCGCGCTGTGGCGATTGACCACTTGTGGTCCAGCGACGATCACGCGCGAGCGCTGGGGCGGGGTTGTCGCGACCCGAGCTTGCGTCGGCGATGCGGCGACCACGGCGGTCGCTGGTGGCGCCGTCGTGACGACCGGCAGAGGTGGCGTTGCAGGCTTGGCTTGAGCGGTGGCCTGGGACGCCGCGGAAGGCTTGGTTTCCAAAGGTTGGGGTGCCGCGACGACTGCGGGCGGCTTCGCTGCGGCGACGTCGGCGGCCGGCTTCGGCGCAACCTCGACGGGCTTGACGGCTTCGGGTCTTGCAGCGGCAGCTGCGGGGGCGACTTCGATCACGGCCGGTGCCGGCTTCGCAGCCGCAGCGGCTTCCACTGGCTTCGCGACGGGTGCGGCTTCGACCGGCTTGGCGACGGATGCGACCTCGACCGGTTTCGGCGCTTCGACCATTGGAGCGCGAACGACCGGCTTGGCGGCGGCAACATGAGCCGCCGGAGGGCTGGCCGCCGCAGCTTCTGCGGCCGGCTCGACGCGGCGACGGACCACCGGAGCAGGTGCGGATCCAGCGGGCGCGGCAGTGCGAGCCGGCGGAGCTGATTCGTCCTCGGCTTTCTCGGCTGGGCCTTTGCGCCGGAGCACGGTGCCCGTCGGGGGTTTTTGCGCGACCGTCGGTGCAGCACCACCGGTCTTCTCTTTTTCGAGCGACCGCTTGATGCGAGCCACATCGTCCGCGTCGAGCGAGGACATGTGGTTATTCACCTCGAGACCGAGCGCACGGATCTTGGCGATGAGATCCTTGTTCGGAATCCCCACCTCTTTGGCAATCTCGTAAACGCGCATCTTCTCTCCGGTCATCCTTCGCCTGGCCGCGGGGCCTGGGCCACAGTTCTTACAGCTTCCGCGGTCGGCTGGCCAGCCAACTTTTGCTCGTGATTGTCGTCGGTTGATGACAGCTGCGCGGCAAGTCCGCGAACCTGCATCGGCGAGATCCCACGACGGAACGATCGAGCCATGCCGCCACGTGCGGCCCCGTCCAAACAGGCAGGACGCGCGTGTACGTACGCACCCCTACCCGACCCCTTGCCAAACACGAGCTGATCGCCGCGCAACATGACGCGCGCGAGTGCCGCTTGCGGTTCGACCGCGCGGCAGCCCGTACAAGTTCGCAGGGGGATGTGACCCACTAGGAGGAGACCTCCGAGAGCCAGCTGATCGCGCGCTGGCGGAGCCGCGCGAGGTCTCCCATGTCGATGCCGGTCGCGGTCGCGACCTGGTCGATCGGCGTCTTGATGAGGTCTTCGGGCGAGTGGATGTTCGCGGTGTGGAGCACCACGAGCACGCTCTCGTCGACGCCATCGAGCTCCATGAGCTGCTGATCGCCCGACATTTCGGCGCGGCGATCCGATTCCTTCTTGAGGTCGTCCTTCGACTTGCGACCGCCGCCCGCGACGTATGCCTTGGCGCCGTCGATGACCTTGTGCGCGCCGTCCGGACCCCCGATGCCCGGCAAGCCTGCGAGCTCCTCGACGTGGGCGCGAGCGAGCTCGCCGACCGAACGCCATCCAAGCTTGAACAGAACTTCAGCGATCTGGGTGTCGAAATCCGGAGCGATGGCGTGAGCGATCTGCTCCTTCGCGCGGCGCTCGAGCTCGTAGATCTTCGATTCCGAGTGGATGTCGATGCGCCAACCTGTGAGCTGCGAGGCGAGCCGAACGTTCTGGCCCTTCTTGCCGATCGCGAGCGAGAGCTTGTCGTCGGGGACGATCAGCTCCATGCGATGGCCTTCGGCGTCGATGATGACGCGCTTGACCTCGGCCGGAGCGATCGCGTTGCAGACAAAGCGCGCCGGATCGTCATCGTACGGAACGATGTCGATCTTCTCGCCGCGAAGCTCCTGGACGACCGCCTGGACGCGGCTGCCCTTCATACCGACGCACGCGCCGACCGGATCGACATCGCGATCGCGAGACGACACGGCGATCTTCGCGCGAGCGCCCGGCTCGCGAGCCGAGCTCTCGATGCGGACGATCTTCTCGTAGATCTCGGGGACTTCTTGCTCGAACAGCTTCTCGAGCAGGCCCTTGTGCGTGCGCGACAGGATGACCTGCGGGCCGCGCGCGTTGCGATCGATATCGAGGCAGTACGCCTTGATCGTGTCACCGACGCGGTAGCTCTCGCGCGGCACTTGCTCGCGCATCGGGAGGACGGCTTCGGCCTTGCCGATTTCGACGACGAGCGCACCGCGCTCGAAGCGCCGCACGACGCCTGGAATGATCTCGCCCTTGCGATCCTTGAACTCGTTGAAGACGTTGTCGCGCTCGGCCTCGCGGACGCGCTGGTAGATGACCTGCTTCGCGGTCTGCGCGGCGATGCGGCCGAATTTCTTCGACGCATTCTTGAGGTCGATCATGATGCCGAACTTCTCGTCCTGCTCCTTCGCGCGGTCGTCGTCCTCGGCGCGATAGAACACCTGGAACAAGAGCTCGTCGCCGAGCTCGGCCTCGAGGCCGGCCTTGTGCGCGTCGGTGACCGTGATCTCGCGACCCTCGATCGCATCGCCATCATCTTCGACAACGTTGACGATGAGGAACAGATCGACCGAGCCGGACTCCGCGTTGAACTTCGCTTCCATCTCGCGGTTCATGCCAAACGTGCGCTTGGCTGCCGTGAGGATGGCTTGTTCGAGCGCGCTGATCAGCACGCTCTTGTCGATGTTCTTGTCTCGGCCGACTTGCTCGAGAACCATGTCGAGTTTGGCTTCCATGTCGTCCCTCTAGGTCTGCTTGTGCTTGGGCTTCGCCGATGGGCGATGTCCGGGCTTGACGGGTTTCGGGGAGGGGCCGGCAATGGCGGCTCCGGACGAGCCGGCAATGGCGGCTCCGGTTGAAGTCACGCCGGACTGGCCGCGCATGACCGCGTCCCAATCAGGGACGAGCTTGGCGCTGTCGATGTCTTCGATGGCGAGCTCGAATTGCGTGCCATCGCAGTCGATCATGACTTTGGCTTGGTCCGGCGAGATACCGAGCAGCTTGCCCTTGAAGTTTCGGCGCTCGACTTCGTCGCCGTTCGGGCTCTTGACCTGGATCGGCACGCCGAGCGTGATCTTCGCGTCCGCACCGAGGTAATGAGCGAAGTGACCCGGCGTGCGGAGCGGCCGATCGATACCCGGCGAGCTGAGCTCGAGCGAGTACGCCTGCTTGATCGGGTCCTCGACATCGAGCACGGCCGAGAGCTCGCGAGACATGTTCTCGCACTCGAGCAAGGAGACGCGCTCCGTCGGAACTTCGTGGATATCGATCAGGGCGACGGGCACGTCGATTTGCACGCGCAACGTCCAGCCGCCCTGCTCCAGCAGAAAATGCACGTCGACCAGCTCGAGCTTCGCGGCGTTCACCACGGGCTCGATGATCTGGATCAGACGGGTTTGGAGAGGATTGCGGGACATATTTTGGGATAAAAAAAGGTGGCCGAGTGGCCACCTCAACCGCGGAGCGATTTCAGCTGCGCGATGGGTACCATTCGCCGGATCCGAGAGCAAGTGGTTTATGGCAGCGGACACCGACCACGGCTCGCCGATCGGCTGAGTTGTTTCCTCGTAGTTTCGGCGTGGTACGAATCGACGAATGGCATGGGAGCTGAAGGTCGCCGCGGTTCAGATGCGCTCGGTCGGAGATCTGGCGGCGAACCTCGAGACCTGTCGGTTGCTGGTCGGGCAAGCCGCGGCGGCCGGCGTTCGACTGGTGGTACTTCCCGAATGTTTCTCGTTTCTTGGCCGCGGCGAAGGCGACAAGATGCAGGCCGCCGAGGTGCTCGACGGTCACGGCCGGGTGCTACGCGCGCTTGCCGAGTTGGGTCGGAAACACGACGTCTGGATCATCGGCGGCGGCACGCCCGAGACCGTGCCTGGAGATCCGAAACGGGCTTACAACACCGCCGTCGTCATCGATCCCACCGGGGCACTCGTCCGGTCCTATCGCAAGATCCACCTGTTCGATGTCGAGATCCCGGGCGGTGCGACGCTCCGCGAGAGCGACGGCACGGTTGCGGGCTCGGAGCTCGAGGTCGTCGACATCGATGGCGTCACGGTCGGCCTCTCGATCTGTTACGACCTGCGCTTTCCCGAGCTATATCGCACGCTCGTCGATCGGGGTGCACAGGTCGTGGTGATACCAGCCGCGTTCACCGCGCACACCGGCGCCGCGCACTGGCACGTGTTGATGCGGGCGCGAGCGATCGAGAACCAGGTGTGGATCGTCGCGCCTGCGCAGTGGGGCAAGCACAACGAGAAGCGCGAGAGCTATGGCCACTCGTTGATCGTCGATCCGTGGGGCACCGTCGTCGCCGAGCTCGCCGAGGGTGACGGCGTGCTGGTGCGTACCCTCGATGGTGAAGCGGTCGCGAAGCGGCGGACACAGATGCCGGTCCGTCGCCACGCCGTGCTGTGGAAGGGCTGACGGCTGTAAGCAGCCCTACAGCTGCGATAGGCCAATGACACGGTGAGCCGGTTGGGTCTTCGCGGTACGATCGCCGGATGCGCAGCTTTCTCCTCACGATGATCCTCGTTGCCGCATGCGGCAAGGCCGACACCTCCGGAGCGCACTGCGTGCTCGGCAATGCGTGCGAGGACTACGGGCCAGCGGCGACCGATCTGCCGGCGCACGAAAAAGAGTGCAAGGCACTCACCGGCACGTACGCGTTCGGACGCTGCCCGAAGGACAACCTCGTCGGTGAATGCGTGACCGACAAGAACCTGCACCGCTCCTATTATGCGGGCGGTGCGAACGCGTTCACGAAAGAGAACGGTGCCGCGAGCTGCGAGCACGAGTTCCACGGCGCGTGGACCGCGCACTGACGAACTAGCGCGGACCGGAAGCTGGCGTCGGTAACGCGCTCGGCGAGACCGTGCGACGTTGCATCCGGACGGGCGAGACCGCGGAGCCCGAACCGGAGGAGCCGGAACCAGCCGCTCCAGAGCCCGAACCGCCGCCGGCCGAGCCATTCGAACCCGCGGCTTGTTGCGCGACGAGGTTCTTGAGCTTCGCGCGTTCGATCGCGAGGCGGATTTCATCGTCCGACATGCCTGGCGTGAGGTGCTCGTACGGATCGGTCTTGATGGTCCCACTACCCTTCGCGCTGCCCGAGCCGCTGCCGAAGCCCATCACGAACGTCGACACCGACTTCGAGCACGGCTTGATCAGCACGATCAGTCCGACCAGGAGGCCCGCGGTCATCAAGATACGAATGATTTCCGAGCTCGAGAGCCGGAGACCGCGGCCGTACGGAATCTTCGGCACGACCTCGTCGACTGGAGTCGGTGGGCTCGGGTTCGGCGGGACCGGCGGGACCGGCGGGTCCGTCGGGTCCGTCGGGTCCGTCGGGTCCTTCGGATTAGCTTCGGCCACGGCGGAGTCTTAATACGACTACGGCAGGATCGCCAGGTCAGAGACCTCGAGCTCGGCGTTGCGCCGGCCCTGCCAGGTCGAGACCTTCGGAACGAATGCGAGATCGATGCGCTGGCCAAGCTCGACGGGACGGTCGCCGAGGTTGAAGCCGATCGCATCGCGTGTAGTCCGCTCGTGATCTTCGAGCGTGAGCTTGAGGTGCTTGTCGCCGCCGACCCGCCGGATCGAGGTGACCCGCACATCGCGCGTGACAAGCACCGGCGACGGGTTGTTCTGACCGAACGGACCCAACCCGGTGAGCTCCTCGGCGAGGCGCTCGTCGATCTCGGTGAGCCGAACTTCAGCGTCGACATCGACATGCGTAGAAATCGGGCCGGAGCCCTCGGCGAGCTTGCCGCACGCGATGTTCAAGGCCTCGGAAAGCGCTTCGATCGAGCTCGCATCGACCGTGAAGCCGGCAGCCATCGCGTGACCGCCGAACCGCTTGAGGCCCGAATCGCCCCCTTTGTTCGCGGCGTGGAGAGCATCGTACAAGTTCACGCCGACTCGCGTGCGCGCCGAGCCCCGACCGATACCCGCGACCGGATCGAGGCCGATCACGAACGCCGGACGCTGATACTTGTCGACGAGCTTCGCGGCGACGATGCCGACGACGCCGCTGGGCCAGTTCTCGCCAGCGATCACGATCGCGTGGCCAATCTCGGTGTTTTCGAGCCGTGCCATCACTTCTTCGACGACGCGATCCTGGATCGACCGGCGCTCGGTGTTCGCTGCTTCGAGGACCGCGGCGTGCGCGACGGCGGTCGCATGGTCCGCGAGCAGTAACGACAACGACGGCTCCGCGGCGCCGAGCCGACCCGGCGCATTGAGCCGCGGCGCGAGCTTCCACGCGATCGTCCTCGCATCGATATCGCGATCCGGATCGACGCCCGCCGACGCGAGCAACGCCGCGATGCCAGGACGCACGCGGCTCTGCAACCGCTTCATGCCGAGGGACGTGAGGATCCGATTCTCCGCGTTGAGCGGGACCATATCCGCGACCGTGCCGAGCGCCACAAGATCGAGCAGGTCACGCACATCAGGCTCTGGCCGCTGGCGATACCAGCCGCGATCGCGCAGCTCGGTTCGTACCGACGCAGCGACGTAGAACGCGAGCCCGACCGAGGCCATGCCGCGGAACGGGAACGTCGAATCCGTGCGGAATGGATTCACCAGTGAGTGCGATGGATGCACGGTGCCGGCCGCAGGTACGGTGTGGTGGTCGACGACGATCACCTCGACGCCGAGCGCCGCGCCGGCGTAGATCGCGTCGAGATCGCTGGTGCCGCAATCGCCGGTGATGACGAGCTTGCACTCGCGCGCCGCGAAATCGGCGGCCGCATTCGCGGTGAAGCCGTAGCCCGCTTCGCGCCGGGCCACGGCGCACTCGACGTGTGCGCCCGAGGCCCGCAAGAACGAGGTAATCAACGCGGCTGTGGTGACGCCATCGACGTCGTAGTCGCCGAACACGCCGATCCGTTCGCCACGCTGGACGGCATCCGCGATCCGACCGACGGCGCCCGCCATCCCGGCGAGCCCGAGCGGTGGCCGCAGGGCCGCGAGGCGCGGATCGATAAAGCCCTGCGCTTCGGACGGCTCGGTGACGCCGCGCGCGACGAGGCACCGCGCGGTCGCCGGACGAACTCGAAGGCTCGACGAGATCCGGCTGACGACCCGCTCATCGAGAGTGCGCAAACGAACATCCACGCGCGCACCCTAGTGGGCCGCTCTGACACCGAGCCTCGTAAGATCCCGGGAGAACTGGTGATCCCGGGATCTCGAAACGCAGTACCGTGCCTGATGACTCGTGCTCGCAGCGCTCTGCTCCTCACGTGTTTGTCGTCGGTAGTGGGGTGCGATCGCGCCGCGAAGATGCAACGCCACGAGCTCCCGGGGCTCGCGATCGATCTTCCCCGCGGGACCGAAATCCCCGGCTATACCAGCCTCGAGTACGCGAACGGTTCGATCGGAATCCAGGACGCCGAGCACGGGCGGGTCGCGATGGTCCAGTGGAGCGTCGGCACGAAGCTCGGCGGCCAAGAGCTCGACGCGATGCTCGCCGGCCTTCGCACGATCATGAAGTCGTCGGGCTCGGCGACGCGCATCGTCGACCCACCGAGCCCCGGCCCCGGCAGCAACGTCGAGACGCTCAGGATCGACGCTGATCCATTCCCGTTCTATCTGAGCCAGGTCGAATGTGGTGCGCGCAACATCGTGATCGTCAGCGGTGCGCTGCGCGATGCGGATCCGTTACGCCATGCGATCGTCGCGAGCCTCGCGTGCAAGCCCGAGCCGGTTGCCGAGAAGAAGCTCTCGGAGGTCACGCTCGACATCCAGATCGAGCTGCCCGGCTGGCACGTGCTGAGTAAGGACGAGGGCCAGCTGATGCTCCAGAACGATACCGGCTCGATCGCGATGCTCCAGCCGATGGGCGTGATGGATCACGAGGACTTCATGGCCGCGCTCGGACCGATGCTGCAGCAGGCGTTCAAGGGCACCGTCGTGGTCGGCGCGGCCGAAGGCGATGTCGTGCGGCTCAGCGGCACGCTGGAGGGCAACTCCATGTTCGGCCTGGCGCGGCTGATCCAGTGCGGCAAGCGCTCGACGCTGGTGATCCAGCTGTCGGTCACGCGCGCGCTCGCCGACGAGCTCCGGCCCGCAATCGACGCCGCGAAGTGCTTGGCGCCGGGCGAAGCTCCACCGACCTGGCCTGCCCAGCCCACTGCGAAGTAACCGAGCGAGCTCTCAGGTCTGATCGCCTGCGTGTCTACCGAGCTGCGCTTTGGGGTCGGCTACGCTTCGATCGCGGACTCGTCGACGACCTGGACGGGCGCCGGCAGGTTCCGCTTCTTCGGCGGACCCGAGTAGTACTTCTTCGAGATGTACATGAAGATCGGCGCGGCGAGGAAGATCGACGAGTAGGTCCCGACGATCACGCCGACGTTCATCGCGAACGCGAAGTTCTTCACTTCACCCGTTCCGAAGATGTTCATGATCAGCGTGGTCGCGAACACCGTCGACGACGTGAGGATCGTCCGCACGAGCATCTCGTTGATCGAGATGTCGATGATGCGCTCGACCTTCTTGTCCTTGAGCTTCGCCTGGTTCTCGCGGATGCGGTCGAACACGATCACGGTGTCGTTGACCGAGTAGCCCATGACGGTCAGGAGGCCTGCCACCGAGACGAGTGACACCTCGGTCCACGTCACGGCGAACACGCCGATCACCATGATGGCGTCGTGGATCGTCGCGAAGGCGGCGCCCGGCGCGTACCGGATATCGAACCGGAACGCGAGGTACAGCATGATCAGGAAGATCGCGTAGATGATCGCCTTCGCCGCGTCATCGCGGAGCTTGTCGCCGGCCTTCGCGCCGACGCCGTAGCTCTGCTGGACCGAGGCGTCGATGTTTGGCACCGCGGCCTCGAGCATCTTCTCGTACTGGCGATCGAGGCCCCACATCGCGAAGGTCTCGTTGAACTCCTGCGTTCCTTCATCGGAGCGCGTGTTCTGCTGCTCTTCCGCCGCGAGCCACGGCTTCATCTCGAAGCCCGAGGCCGCGAACACCGGCGCGGCCTCTTCGGCGCGGATCGCCTTCTTGGCGCGGACGTGCAGCGTGTCGCCAGTCCACGACGCCTTCGTGATCTCGCGATCCTTGAACTTCTCGAGGAACGCGTCGTGCGCCTTGGTCTCCTGGGCCGGCTGGAGCGCCGAGAACCGAGGCGAACGAATCATCATGCCGTCGATGTGCTTGCCGGAATCGTCGTCCCACGAGATGTCGGAGACTTCGGTGCCGCTTTCGCCGGCCTTCCTGAGCGAATCGCGGACCTTGGCCGGATCGACCTTCGTGTACGCGTGCGAGCCCTGGTCCTTGAACGCGAAGATGATCTCGGTGCCGCCTTTGAAATCGATCGTCCAGTTCATGTACTCGCCGCGCACCGACTTGTTGACGAACAACGAGCCGATGGCGGCAGCCATCAAGAGGACGGAGATGATCAACCAGGCTTTGAACTTCGCGACGAACGCGAAGTTGTTGCCGGGCGGCAGCAGGTATCGGAACTTGTGCTTGTGAGTGGCCGCTACGGGCTCTTTTTCGCTCATGGTCGGCGCCTCAGATCGAAATCGTCACGAGGTGACCCTTCTTCCTGGCAACGTTCCAGTCGAAGAGAATCCGGGTGACCCAGATGTTGGTGGTGAGGGTGGTGAACACGCCGACGAGGAGCATCACGGCGAAGCCCTTGATCGGACCCGAGCCGTACTGCAGGAGGACCCAGCCAGCGGCCGCGGTGGTGAGCTGACCGTCGAGGATCGCGGTGAACGCGCGCGAGAAGCCGAGATCGATGGCGCCGCGCACGGACTTCCCGAGGTTCAATTCATCTCGTATGCGCTCGTAGATCAGGATGTTGCCGTCGACCTCCATGCCGATCGACAGCACGATGGCCGCGATGCCCGGCAGGGTCAGCGTCGCGCCGAAGATCGCCATGACGGCGAGCGTGAGCAGGATGTGGAACACGACCGCGAACACCGCGATCCAACCCGACCAGCGATAGATGCCGACCATGATGAGGATGACGAGCACGATGCCGACCGCGAACGAGAACTTGGTCTTGTCGATCGCATCGCGACCGAGCGTGGGACCGACGTCGGAGTGAGTTGCCTCGACGAGCGGCGCCGGCAGCGAGCCGGTCTTCAACACGGCGACGAGGTCATCACGCTCTTTCTCCATCGTGCGGGCATCGCTGCCACCCATCGTGATCTGCGCGCGGCCACCCCGGATCGCGCCGTTGATGGTCGGGGCCGATTTGACCTTGTCGTCGAGGATCGTGGCGAACTTCATGCCGACGATCTGCGCGGTCACGTCGCCGAAGATCCGACCGCCGAAGCGGTTGAACTCGAGCGAGACGACCGGGCGGTTCGTGGTCGGATCGTACGTACCGCTCGCGTTCTCGATGCCGGAGCCGGTGAGGCGGACGGCCTTCTCGAGGTAGTAGGTGCGCCACGAAGTGCGCCTCTCTGTGTCGTCCTTCTGCGGATCGACCTGTTCGAACGCGAGCTGATGATCGCCATCGAGCTTGAAGCTGGGGTCGGTCGCGACCAGGCCGCCGTAGTTCGGATCCCAGAACTCGAGCGATGCCGGCTTCGTGGAGTCACGGCTCGGATCACCGAAGATATAGCGCGTGATGATCTCGCGACCGCTGACCCGGACCGTGACCTTGTCGCCGTGGATCTTGGTGTCGTTCGTGAGCTTGGAGTTCTTCTTCGCCCACGCGAGCGACACGTCGACATCGCGGTCGGGTGCCTTGAGGAACTTATCCTTGTGCACGCCGCCTTCGTCGGGCTTCCACTGATCGGGGAGCGCGCGAATCTCGAGCCGGATCGCCTCGGGGTCCGTCGGCTTGTCGTTCTTGTCGGCGCCGACGTGGCGGTACAGGTTCAGCATGTACGCCGAGCCCGAGTGGTTGCCATCCTTGGTGCAGCCCGTCGGGGGCGGCTGGAAGCAGTCGTCGACGACCTTCATCTCGAGCTTCGCGGTGCGCGCGATCAGCTCCTGGGTCTCGATGATCGCCTGCGACTTCGGGTCGCCGGGGAGTTCGACGATGATGTCATCGCCCTTCTCGACCACGCTCGGCTCGGCGACGCCCTTCTCGTTGATGCGATCGCGGATCGTGGCGACCGCGTTCGTGAGTGCGCTCTTCTTGATGCCATCGGCGTACGCCTGCGAGACAAAGAAGCACAGCGAGCTCTTGCCTTCGTCGGCCGAGCACTCGCGCCAGTCGATGACCTTGGCGTAGTCGCTGCTGATCTTGCCCTTGAGCTCCGCCATCTTGGTCGGGTCATCGAGCCTGACCGTGACCGCACCCGTCGGGATGCCGGCGGTCGCGTTGGGGAGCGCGACCGAGCCCTTGAGCTTGTCATCGATCATGCGCGCATCGAGGTCGCGCTTGATCTCGGACGCCTTGTCCTCGACGGCGCGGTCGAGCGCGATGTTGTAGACGATGTGCTTACCGCCCTGGAGGTCGAGCCCCAGGCTGATCTGGTTGCCGAACAATTTGTTCAGCGGCCAGACCGTCGGCAGCTTGTCTCGCGACACGAAGCTCGGCGCGAGCGTCGCTACGCAAAACAATAATATGGCGACCAGCGCGAGCGTACGCCACTTCAGACTGCGATCCATGAGTCCACCCTGTAGCTACGAAAAAAGAAGAATCAAGCCGCGCTCTTGCCGCTTTGGGCAGCGCCTTCGGTGACTTTGCCTTCCCACTTGCCTTCAACGTAGGCGCGGGGAACGCGGACGCGAACCTTTTCCTGGAGCTCGAGGACGAGCACGCCGTCATCCGACACGCCGGTGATCTTACCGATCATGCCGCCGCGCGTGATGACTTCGTCGCCCTTGCCGAGCTTGGCGAGCATCGCTTGGGTTTCTTTCTGCTTCTTCACCTGGGGACGAATCAGGATGAAATAGAAGATGCCGAACATCACGAGCATCATCACAATTGGAGACATGGCGTTCATGGTCGGTTACCTCGGAAAACCGAGGGTTTGTACCCTTGGCCCCCCTGTAGGTCAAGGCGAACTCAGGCCCGCTCGCCCTCGGCCAGGATCCGGTCGCGCATTGCGCGGACGTGGCGCGCGTAGAACGTGAGGTTGTGCAGGGTTGCGAGCCTGGCGTAGAGGATCTCCTTGGCCTGATAGAGATGTCGCAGGTAGGCCCGGGAGTGGGTTTGGCACGTGTGGCACGGGCACTCGGGGTCGATGGGGCCGGTGTCCATCCGGTTCGCGGCGTTCGGAATGTTCACCCGTTTGCCGGACTGGGTGAACAAATAGCCGTTGCGCGCGTTGCGGGTCGGCATCACGCAATCGAACATGTCGATGCCGGCGGCGACCGCCTTGGTCAGATCGTTCGGCGTGCCGACGCCCATCAAGTAGCGCGGCCGCTCGGCCGGCATGAGGTGGGCGATCTCGTCGAGGATCCGGTAGGTCTCCGCGATGCCCTCGCCGACCGCGAGGCCACCGAGCGCGTGGCCATCGAAGTCGAGCGCCGTGATCTCGGCCATATGGCGCTTGCGGCGCTCGGTATCGATACCGCCCTGAATGATGCCGAACACCGCCTGGCCCGGCGCGTGCGGCGCGAGCCGGCTGCGCTCGGCCCATTGCGTGGTCCGGCGCAGCGCGACCTCGTGGATCTCCGCGGTGGCGTCGCCGGGCGGACATTGATCGAAGCACATCGCGATGTCCGAGCCGAGGATGCGCTGGATGTTCATCGAGACCTCCGGCGTGAGCCGGTGCTTGCTGCCGTCGATGTGCGATCGAAATGTGACGCCGTCGTCGTCGATCTCGTTGAGCTTCGAGAGCGAGAACACCTGGAAGCCACCGGAGTCGGTGAGGATCGGGCGATCCCATGCGGCGAGCTTGTGGAGGCCACCGACGTGCTCCATCACCTCGAGGCCGGGACGCAGATAGAGGTGGTAGGTGTTGCCGAGGATGATCTTCGCGTCGATCGGGGGCGCGCGCAGCTCGTCGGCGGTCATCGCCTTGACGCTGCCAGCGGTGCCGACCGGCATGAACACCGGGGTCTCTATATCGCCGCGCGGCGTGTGGAGGATGCCGGCGCGAGCGTGGCCGAGCGTGGCGAGCAGCTCGAACGACCAGCCCGGGGTCGGCAGCTTATGGAGCACGATGTACCAGGCTCGCGTCGCCATAGCTGAAGAACCGATAGCGCTGCGCGACAGCGTGGTCGTACGCCGCGAGCACCTTCTCGGTACCGGCGAACGCGCACACGAGCATCAGCAGCGTCGATTCGGGAAGGTGAAAGTTCGTGATCAGGTGCGACACGAGGAACTCGTGGTTGCTGCCCGGATAGATGAACAGATTCGTGGTGCCCGCGCCCGCAAGGCCGTGCGACGCCTCGAGTGCGCGCAGCGCGGTGGTGCCGAGCGCGACGATCGGCCGGCCCGTCGCGATCAGCCGTGCGGTCGCGTCCGGAATCATGTAGCGCTCGCGATGCATCTGGTGCGCGCGCACGTCGTCGACGCGGATCGGCTCGAACGTGCCATAGCCGACGTGCAGCGTGACGGTCGCGATCACGATGCCCTTCGCGGTGAGGGCATCGGCGATCGCCGGCGTCATGTGAAAGCCGGCGGTCGGCGCGGCGACGGCGCCGGGCTCCTTCGCGAACATCGTCTGGTAGCGATCGCGATCGCTCGGCTGATCGGCATCGCGGTGGATGTAGTGCGGCAGCGGCACGTGGCCGATCCGATCGAGCAGCGCGTACGGCTCGCCGGGGAGCGCGACCGCGATCGAACCATCGGGCGCGCGCTCGGCGAGCACCTCGATGAACGTCTCGGCGTCGACGTGGATGCGCTGGCCCGGCCGCAATGGACGGCGCGCGCGCGCGAGCGCACGCCA
Source organism: Kofleriaceae bacterium (assembly GCA_043759355.1). Classification (GTDB taxonomy): domain Bacteria; phylum Myxococcota_A; class Polyangia; order Haliangiales; family Haliangiaceae; genus JABFXX01. Next base: position 211,475 of record JAYVLQ010000101.1, on the reverse strand, counting down.
CGCCGACGTACCAGTGGCCTCGGAGAGGAGGGGATCGGGCTCGAGCAGCAGGAGCTCCACGTTGCCCCCGGTGTCCTTCTTACCGACGACGCGTGCCGGGATGACCCGGGTATCGTTGGCGACGAGGATCGCGTCCGCGGGTAACAACTCGACGATGTCCGTGAATCGCAGATCGCTGAGCTCGCGATCGACGTGCAACAGGCGCGACTGATCGCGAACCGCGGCGGGCTCTTGTGCGATCAGCTCCGGTGGAAGCGCGAACGTGTAATCAGTCGGGCGAAACAACGCGCGCAAGCTAGCACGCCGCAATCGCGTGAACGACGCGGTGTCTGCCGTCCGTGCGCTGTATTGTCCCCCGCATGCGAGCGGTTCATTGGATCGGCGTCATTTTGCTCACTGGCACCGCGACTGCGTCCCCGCTCGCGCACCTCGAGCAGGATGTCGATGGCGACGGCAAGGTCGACAAGGTTTCGGTCGAGCCAACCGGCGACCTCGTGATCCAGGGCGTGACGCGCAGCGTGCTCGCGTTACGCCCCCAGCCGGTCACCGCCGAGCTCGTCGCGGCGAACGTGCGTGGTACGCCGATGGTCTCGGCGCACTACACCGCCGCGGGCTACGACGAGACCTCGGTCTACGAATTTCGCAGCGGCGTCTGGATCCAGGTCCTGCGCGAGCCGACCGGGCCAGTCCCGCCCGATGGCGACTACAGTGTCGCGATCGCGCCCACCGCGAATGGCATCTATCGCTACCAGCTGCGTGCGGGCTTTCACCGCTGCGACGGCAAGCCGGCGTACCTGTTCGCCGAGGGCTGGAACGGCAAGAAGTTCCAGCGGCTCTCGAAGCTCCCGATCGATGTCGCCGACACCGCCCCGGTGCTCGTCGCGAAGCCGGATGGACAACCCGCGGTCGCCCCTCTGCTCTATCAAGCACGCGAAGCCTCCTACGAGATCGGCGCGGAGAATGCGAGTGCGCTCCCGATCCCGACCGAGCTCGAAGACGGCAAACCTGCGACCGCGTGGCGCGAGGAGCTGACCACGATCGGCGAAGGCCAGTTCTTCACGTTCGAGCCGCGCTCCACGACTGCGAGTGCGCACGAGGTGCGGTTCGTCGCGGCGGCGCTCAAGGGCACCGAACGACCCAGACGCGTCGCGGTGGTCGGCGCGAAGGCGGCGTTCCACGTCGAGCTTGCCGACATCGAGGGTGCCCAGAGCGTCGAGCTCCCGCAGCCCATCGACGGTTGCGTGAGCGTGGTGATCGAGAGCGCATACGGCGGCGATCACGGCTCGCTCGCGATCGGCGAGCTCGCGGTCTACGGCGATGGCGAACGCGCAGGCGGTGGTGAAGCCTCGCTCGCCAAGGTGATCGCCGATGGTGGTGACATCAAGACCGCGATCCAGGCGCTCGACCGGCGCGGCGCCTCGGCGGCAACGGCCCTCGACGGAGAGCTCCAGAAGGCGACCTCGGCGGGTGCACGGACGCGACTGGTCCGCGCGCTCGGTGGGATCCATGATCCGAGCGTCGCGCCGGTGCTCGAGCGCGCGCTCGCGCAAAATCGCGTCGAGGATCCCGAGGTCGACGCCACGCTCGTGGCAATGGGCGAGCAAGGCTTCGCGCAGGAGCTCCACGATCTCATCGCGAAGAAAGAAATCTCGGTCGTACATCGCGCGGCCGGTGCGCGCGCGTTGGGCCGGGCGCTCGCGCAAAATGCCAAGGCGGATCCGGCGCTCTTGATCGATCTCGCGGGCGAAGGATCCGCGGACCAGCGCAAGGCCGTCATCGAAGCGCTCGCCCGGGCACCCGCCGCGGTCCTCCTCCCTGCGGCATCCGCCGCCACGTCACCGGAAGCCGCGGGCGACCTCTATCGTGCCGCGACGCGACGCGTTCGCACGGTGCCCGGCGAGGCACCACCCGTCGTTGCCACCTACATCGCGGCGCTCGCCACCGCGACCGACTACGAGCGGCGCTATCGCTTGATCGACGGGCTCGCCGCACTCGGCGACACGGGCGCGCTCGATCGAGTCAGCGCGCTGCTCCACGCGCTGCCCACCGGAGGTGTGCGCTTCGCGCTCGATCAAGTCGGCGCGAACGCGATCGCGAAGGCGCCGCGTGCCGATGCGCTCGAGCTGCTTTTGTTCTTCATGCAGGAAGCCGATCCGGGCGTACGCTACGCCGCGCTCACGGCGCTCGGTGCGACCGAGGGCGGACCGCCCGGCTCGTGGCACGCCGCGGTTCACGCCGATGGGATCGATCGCGTGATCCAGACGGCGCTCGCGAGCGACATGTGGCCCGAGGTCCGCGCGCGCGCCGCCCAGATGCTCGGCGCTCGCTGCTCGCGCCCCGGCCCCGCCACGTCGCTCACCGATGCTGTACATCGCGATCCCGAGCTCGCCGTGCGCAACGACGCGCTCTCGGCGCTCGCCGAATGCAGAGCGACGGGAGCTGGCGATCTGCTCGCGAAGACCTGGGATAATCCCAGGCAACCGCTCGAGCTGCGCCAGCACGCGATCGATCTCGTGGTCGAGCTCGGCGACCGTACGCTCGCGACCAAGCTCGTCGCGAAGTTCCAGCAGTGGCAAGGTGCCGCGCTCGAATCCACCGAAGCTCTCGCGCTCGCGCAGAACGCGGCATACGCGATCGGCCGCTTGAGCCCACCGGGCGCTGGTGACGTGCTCCTGGGCGCCCTCGACGATGGGGCATTTCCCGAGATCGTCGCCGCGGCCGCGACTGGCCTCGGGTTGATGGGGCACGCGTGTCCGGCCGCAGCGAAACCAAAGCTTCGCAACCTCGCGCGTTCCGAGGAACAGCAGGTCTCGATCGCCGCTGCTCACGCGGCAGCGATCTGCGGCAAGTAACCGCGCTTCGATCGCGCGGCATGCTCTCCGCGTGCACACGATGATCGCCTCATGAGACTGGTGCGCTGCGTAACATTCGCTCCGGCAGGCTTACTTCGCCTCGCCTCTTGCTTAGGTCCATCGTGGTCGCCCGGCCTTGCAGCGACGGGCGCATGCGGCGCCAGCGCGACCGACATCGCTGATGTCGACGCGGGCACGCGGGCCCACCGCCGGCGTCTCCACCCAGCTCGTGTTCAAGCCGAACGATGGCGTCACGACGCGGACGACGGCGACTTCGACGATGACATCATGTGACCGTCACCGCTGCCGGCTGGCTCGCTGATCTTGTTCGACCGCCTGTGGCATCACGGCTGACATCACGTGCTCGTCGCCGCTGCCGGCTGGCCCGTTGATCGGCTTCGACGTGACGCTGGCGGGCGCAGGCTAAAGCGCTGCGAGCGCGTCTTTGAGCTTTTGATTCTGCGGCTCGATCTCGAGCCCACGCTGGAACATCGACTTGGCCTTCGGCGCCTGGCCGAGCTCGATGTGAATCCGGCCGAGCGCCCAGTAGGCCTCGCCCTTCGTCACGCCTGCATCGGCATCGAGGTTCTGCAGCACGAGCGATTGGTAGATCTTGCGCGCCTTCTCCCAGTCGCTCGCCGCGAAGTAGAGTCGACCGAGGCCCATCATGGTCGAGACATCGGTCGGGTTGACGCGCAGCGCTTCCTCGTACGCCGCCATCGCACCGGGACGATCGTTGCGCGCTTCGAGGATGCTGCCCTGGCGCTGGCGGAACTTCGCGACGTCCTTCATGCGACGCGCGGTCTTCGCTTCGATCGCGAGCCGGTCGTAGATCGGAGCGGCTTCGTCGAGCCGGCCCGCGGTGAAGTACATGTCGGCGAGCGGTCCCAGGACGCGGATGTCGTCGGGCGCAGCATTCGCGGCACGCGCGAGAGCGGCGAGCGCCGCGTCGATGTGGCCCGCCTTGCGCTCGAGCTCCGCGATCTCGACGAGGAGCTCGAGGCTCGCCGTGCCCGGTGTCGCATCCAGGCGACGCTGCAGCATCTCGGCGAGCAGGCCATTGTCACGGCGTTCGCGCGCGAGCTTCTCGAGCGCATCGATGGAAGGCGAATGCGTAGGATCGTGGCGCAGCGCTTGTTGAAAGTGCTGGATCGCCGTGTCCTCGTCGGAGTCGCCGACCCGCGCGACCTCGCCGAGCCGGAAGAACAAGTCCGCGGCGTCGCGACCCTTCGGATCGAGCGCCAGCGCTTGTTCGAGCGTGGCCTTGCACTTCGTCCAATCGCCAGAGCGCCCGTAGATCTTCGACAGCCGCGTGAGCGCGGCGACCGAGCCTGGCTCGCGCGCGAGGATCTTCTCGAGGATCTCGCCGGCCGCATCGGGCGAATCGAGCTTGCCCTCCCAAACATCGGCGGCGCGAGCGAGTGACTGGACCTCGGCGCGGGTATCGCCGAGCGTGCCGTAGAGCTCGGCGCGACGCTCGAGCAACTCGACGAGATCGTGATGGCGGCCGGCGGTGTCGAGCAAGCGCTCGAGCTCGTCGTACGCGCGCTGGCTGGTGTTATCGATCTCGAGCGCGGAGTACCAGGCCGTGATCGCGTCTTCGACCGACTGGCGTCGGCCTTCGGCGAGCTGCGCCATCTCGGCGTAAATCGCGATCTTGTCGCCGGGCGACTTCGCGAGATCGAGGCGGCGCGTCTGGATGTCGCCAACCGCGATCCAGTCGTTGTTCTTCGCGAGGGCCTGCTCGAGCTGGCCCAAGCTGGTGACGTCCTCGGGATCGAGGTCGACCACCGCCTGCCACGCCGAAACTGCACGCGGAGTCTCCGCTTCGAGACGGGCAATCTCGACCCGTACGTTCTTCTCGTCGGTCGGCTCGGGTGCGAGGCGCGCAACGCGGGTCAGCGTGTCGACGAGAGACGACCGGTCGTCGGCGGTGTGGCCGTTGCGATAGATCCGCGCGAGCTGATCGAGCGCGTCGCGATCGTTGTCGTCGTCGCCGATGATCTCTTTCCACGCGTGGATCGCGGCGCCGCGATCACCCGCACGCTCGGAGATCTGCGCGACCTCGGCGTACGCCGAGCGGCGCTCGCTCGGCTCGGGCGCGACCTTGCCGCGTTGGCGAAGCGCTTCGCCGAGCGCGACGGGGTCGCCGCGCAGGCGCAGGATCTCGATCAATGGATCGAGCGCTGCGAGCTCTGCGGGCTCGAGCGCGAGTGCCGCGCGATAGGTGCCGACCGCTTCTTCGGCCTGGCCCAGCTTGTCGCGCTGGACGCGGCCGAGGAACACGAGCAAGGCGACCTGCACGTCGGGCGAACGAGACGGCGCATCCGACGCCGTGACGATCGAGCCGAGCTTGTGCGCGGTCTCGGTCCATTGACCGAGGCGCTCCGCGAGCCGCTCGACCTCGTTCAGTGCGTGGTCGGACGCCGGATCGACTTCGAGCCAGCGCAGCGCCGCATCGAGAGCGCGCGCGAGATTGTTCAGGCGGTGCTCGTACAGCTCGACCAATCGCTGGAGAATCGCCGCGCGATCGAGCTGGTCGCTCGTGGTCGCGAGCTTGGCCTCGAGGACGTTCGAGAGCCGCTGCGCATCGCCATCTTGCTCGAACAGCGGCTCGAGCACTTCGACGATGTCGCGGCGCAGCTCGCCCGCGGTATCCAGCATCCGCTCGAGTGCGGCGCGCGCTTGCGGATGCCCCGGGACGAGGCCGAGCACGTCGCGATACGCCGCGACGGCGGCGCGCGGAGACGCGAGCGTGGTCTCCTGCAGGTCTCCCATACGGAACAAATACTCGGCTGTCTGCGGCTCGCTCTCGGCCGCATCGGCCTGACGACGCAACACCGACGCGAGCTCGGCGGACTTGTTGCTGCGATAGAGCACGCGTTCGAGCGCGGAGAGCGCCGCGCGCGGCTCGGGGCTCTTGGTGCCGCGATCGAACGCGCGCGCCGCACGATCGAGATCGTTCAAGCGATCCTCGGCGATCGAGCCGAGGCGCATCGCGTACGCCTGTTCGACATCGGGCGGCAGCGGCTTGTCCTGATCGTCGAGCCGTTCGTCGAGCAGTGCCGCGAGATCACGCCACAGGTTCTGGGTCTCGGCGAGCCGCATCAGCGGCTGCAAACGGTCCGCATCTTCCGGATCGTCGGCGAGCGCCCTGCCCCACACCACGAAGGCCTGGGCCGGTTGGTTCGCGAGTGTCTCGCGGGTCTCGGCGAGCGCCTGCCAGTCGGCACGACGCGCTTCCGGATCGCGACCGGTGACCGCAAGGCGACGTTCGTAGACGCGGATCAGGCCCGAGGCTTCGCTCGCCGCGCGGTAGACGCGCTCGAGGATCGGCGTAGCCGCTTCGACGTGGTCGTCCTGTTGCATCAGCGCTTCGAGCGTTGCGCGGGCACCCTCGTGCGCCGGCAACACCTGAAGCGCGGCGCCGAACCGTGGAATCGCCGCATCGGGATCGGCGAGCTCGATCTCGACGAGCTTCGCGGCGCGGAACGCGAGGTCTGCGCGATCCTTCGCGTTCGCAGCGAGGAGGGCGCGCTTGTCGACGATATCGAGCAGCTCGGGCCACAGCTTCTGCTTCGCGTAGATCCGGTCGAGATCTCCGAGCGCGCCTTGATCGCCAGCATCGTCGTCGAGGATCGCCGTGAGATGACCGATCGCCTGGTAGACGTCATCGAGCTGGCCCTCGTAGACCGCCGCCGCCGCGTGACGCAGCGCCTGGCGCGTTACCTGATCGGTCGACAGCTCGATCTTGCGTTCGATTGTTTGCGCGAGCTCGCGCGCAGCATCCTTGTCGCTCGGATCGCCAGCGCGATAGAGCCGCTCGAGCGCATCGAGCGCCGCGCCGTCCGAATCGTCGACGCCGAGCACGTTCTTGTAGGCGATGATCGCCTTCGGCGTGTCGGCCAGCACCTCTTCGTAGAGCGCCGCGACGCGATGGAGCAGCACGAGCCGCACGCCGGCATCTTCGGTGAGCTCGGCACGGCGTTCGACCACCGTCACGAGCTCGAGGACGCGACCTTCGAGCGCGAGCAAGCGATCGAGCGACGACAGCGCGATGAGGTCATCGGGGCGAGCTTCATCGACCTTGTGCCACGCATCGATCGCGCGCTTGCGATCGCGGCGCTGGCCTTCATGGATCTCGGCCGCGCGGGTCCACAGCCCCGCCGCGAGCTCGCCATTTGGCGCCGACGCCGCACCATCCTCGACCGTACGCGCCGCCTCGTCCCAGGCGTTGAGCTTGCCGGCAAGCGAGAGCAGCTTCGTGAGCGCGGCATCGTCCGAGACATCGATTCGCCACGCGCGTGCGAGCGCCGCGAGCGCCAGATCGATCGCACCGCCGCGACCTTCATGGAGCTCCGCGATCTCGTGCAGCGTCTGGACCTGATCGAACGGATCCATCACGTACTCGAGCTTCGCGTCGAGCACGACGACGAGCTTCTGCCACCAGTCCTGCGCGCGATAGACCGGCTCGAGGAGCTCGATCACGCGAGCGCGATGATCGTCGTGAATGACGAGCCGCTCGAGCGCCTGGACGCCACGCTCCCACAGCTTCTCGCCGTGGAGTACTTCCTGGTACTGATCGATCGCCGCCGGGAGATCCTGGAGCTGGTTCTCGTAGATATCGGCGAGCCGCAGGCGGAGCTCGGCGGTCTCCGTGTGGTCGTCGGTGCGACCGAGCCGCGCCTCGAGTAAATCGACGAGATCATGCCACTGCGCGCGCAGCCGGAACAGCCGCTCGAGCTCGCCGACTGCATCGCGATACGCGCGTTCCGCAGTCGGAGTCTCACCGCTATCGGTCGCGAGGACCACGTCGCGCCACGCTTCGACGGCGCGCGCGGTGTCCTGCAGGCCGTCCTCGAGCAAGCGCGAGCGCTTCACGAGCGCCTCGATGCGGAGCGCTTCGTCGCCGCGCGTGATCACGTCGTCGTAGACCGAGACCAGATCCGCCCAGCGCTGCGTGCGGCCGAGCAGTTCTTCGAGTCGCTTCACGAGCTCGCGCGCGTTCGGCACGGCATCGTCGGCCTCGATCGCGAGCGCACGGCAGTAGGCCGCGAACGCGTGATCGGTATCGTTCAGACGGCGGTCGTAAATCGTGGCGACCACGATCGCGACGTCGCGCACGTCGGTCGTCTCTCCCTGCTCGTCGTCGAGGTAGCCCTGATAACTCTCGGCGACGAACGCCCAGTTCTCGGTGATCGACGCGAGCCGGTTGAGCTGATCGCGCACCGCCGGATCGGACGGTGCCTCGCGGAACACCTTCGCGAACCAGCGCGTGGCGTTCTCGAAATCTTCGAGCTGCTCCTCGAAGAGCCGCGCGACGAACCGGGTGAGCCGCAACCGATCCTTCGGATCCGCGGCGGACTCGAGCTTGGCTTCGTAGACCCGAACGAGGTCGGGCCAGCGCTGCTGCGCCACGAACACGGGCTCGAGCACTTCGGCCGCTTGCGCGCGCGCTTCCGGATCGTTGAGCAGCCGCTCGAGCGCCGCGAGCGCCGCGGGCTGCTTGCTGTTACCGCCGAGCGCGGCCGCGTAATTCTCGATCGCAGCCTCGATGTCGTGGATGTGCTTCTCGTGCAGCTCGCCGAGCTGGACGCGGAGCGCGACCGCCTCTTCATTCGACGTGACGAACCCGAGCCGGCGCTCGTAGAGCCCGACTACGTCGTGCCAGCGGTTCTGCTGGCTGTAGAGCGCCTCGAGCGCGTAGATCGCATCGGCGCGCTCGGGCGCGATTTCTAGGACCTGCTCCCAGACGCGGATCGCGTCGTCGGGACGCTTCAGCGTGGTGTAGATGCCGGCCGCTTCGACCAAGCCATGGACCTGATCGTCGGGCGTCGCGCCGAGCTCGGGCGAGGCCTGGCGGAGCAACACGTCGACGAGGTGTTCCGCGTCGTTGGTCTCGCGATAGATGCTCTCGAGGGCGGCGAGCGCACGCCGATCATCGGGTTGGACGTCGAGTACCTTCTGGTAGTACTCGCGTGACATCGCGAGATCGCGACGCACCGCGCGCGCGAGGTCGGCGATATCGAGGTACAGGCGACGCTGGATCTCGGCGTCGAGGACATCGGGCGCGACGGCGCGATAGACATCGATCAGCTCGGCCTCGCGGCCTAGCTCGCCGGCGAGGCGCTCGGTCTCGCTGACGGAGCGTGCGAGCTCGGGCTCGGTCGCCGCATGGCGGAGGGCCAAGAGCTGCGCTTCGAACGCGCCGGCCTTGTCGCCGAGCCGGTGCTCGCGCAGCATCACGACCTCGTTGAGGGCCTTGAGCTTGGTCGCCGGATCGTCGGTCCACTCGGACTGGCGCATCGAGAGCGAGGCGAGCCGGTCGTCCTTCGCGGTGGCCGAGTAGACGGGGCGCAGGATGTCCGCGGCAGATCCGCGAAGATCAGGATCCTGGAGCGCGGCTTCGACCGCAGCGAGGGCCTCGGGGTGCTGCGCGTCGGCGTGCAGCACGTTCTCCCAGCGATCGAGGGCTTCGACCGGGCGCTGGAGCGGACCACCGAGCAGCTTCGCGACCTCGATCTGCAGCGGCAGCGTCGAGTCGCCATCTCGCCCGTGCGGATTGTTCGCGAGCTGACGCTCGTAGATGTCGAGCAGCTCAGCGTGGCGGTTCCCTGCGCGATACAGCCGAGCGAGCTCGGCGAGCGCGCGCACATTATCGCCATCCTCGTCGAGAACTTCGAGCCACGCTGCGGTCGCTTCGCCGGTCTCGTGCAGCTTCTGTTCGTGGATCTCGGCGATCCGACCGAGCAGCGGCACGCTCTCGGCCGGCATCGCATCGATCACGCGGCGCAAGACATCGATCAGGTCGCGCCAGCGCTCCGCGGCCGTGTAGAGCCGCTCGAGGGCATGCAAGGCGCCCTCGTCGCTCGGGTGATCCTGGAGGATGTCGCGCCACGACGCGATCGCGGCATCGCGTGAATTCAGCTGATCTTCTTCGAGGACCGCAACGCGCGCGAGCAACGCGCGACGCTCCGCCGCACTTTCAGCCCAGTGCGCCTGCCTGCGCTGGACATCGCGTAGCTCTTGCCACGCCTTGCCTTCGTCGTAGAGACGCGCGAGGGCGGCACCCGCGCGGCGCTGGGTCGCGGGCGACGCGGCATCGCCTTCGAGCAACCGGCGATACGCGACGATCGCGCGCGGCGCATCGCCGAGCTCGGCGTCGTAGTAGGTCGCGAGCTCGCCGAGCAGCGCACCGCGCGTCGAGAGATCGGACTCGGGCGTCGCTGTGACCGCGGCTTCGAGCGCGGCGGTCGCCTCGGGCCAGCGCTGCAACCACTGCGCGAGGCGCGGCAGCTCGATCCGCGCGCGCTCGTCGGTGGGATCGAGCTTGAGCACTTCGAGCCATGCAGCGAACGCATGGCCGGGGGTGCCGAGCTCGGATTCCTCGAGCTGCGCGATCCGCGCGAGCAGCTCGATCGCTTCGGTACCTTCGACGAGGCCGCGCTGGACCTGCAACAGGCCCACGAGGTCCTGCCACTGCTTGTCACCTTCGTACAGCGGCTCGAGTACGCGGCTGATCCGCATGCGCTGCGAGCCCGCCTTCGGATCGGTGAGCAGATCCTCGAGCAACTCGCGGCTCTGCGCGTGGTCGCGATCGCGCGCGATCACATCTTCGAGGAGATCGATCGATCGGCTCGGCTCAGCGAGCTCGTGAGAGAACAGCTCCGCCCGGCGGTACGCGAGAGTGTTCGCATTCGCAGCGTCGTACTCGGTGCGACGAGCGAGTAGCTCTTCGAGCTCGGGCCACCTGACAGTCTCGGTGTAAAGCCGATCAAGCGCGGTGAACGCTTCGCTATTTGCGGGCGACAGCTCGAGAGCGCGGCGATAAGCGACGATCGCGCGCGCCGCTTCACCGAGCATCTGCTCCTCGAGCACCGCGAGCTGGAGTAACGCAGTAAGCCGCGAGCGCTCGTCGATCGTGACCTCCGCGCGGCGTTCGAGCAGCGCGCGCAGATCGAGCCAGCGCTGGTCGGCGCGGTACGCGGCCGACAGGGCGTCGAACGCGTCGGTCGCATCGGCCTCGACCTCGAGGACCGCGAGCCAACCGCGCTCGGCGGTCTCGCGATCCACGAGCCGTTCTCCCGCGAGCACGGCGAGCTCGGTCGCGACCGCACGGATCTCTGCTGGCGCGGCGTGGGTCTGCTTGAGCGTGGCGAGTGCGGCGGTGAGCTGCTTGGCCCATTCACCGTCGCGGCCGAGCTGGCCGGCGAGGTTGCCGAGCGCACGACGGATGTCGGTGTCCTGCGGTTGTGCGGTGACGACGCGCAGACCTGCCGTCCAGGCCGCGCCCGGATCGCCGAGCTCGACATGATAGATCCGCACGAGCAGGCGATCGAGATCGGTCTTCTCGGACGCTCCGGTCTCGTCGGACGCGCGCAGCACTTCGAGCGCGGCCGCTTGCTGCGCCGCGAGCTTGCTCGCTTCGAGATGCGGCAACACCTCGCGGACCGCGGCGATGCGTTCCTTCGGATCGAGCTTTGCCGCGGTCTCCGGCACCAGCACGAGCCTCGCGATCGAAGCGACCGGCTGCGCACGCACGCCACCCGAAGCCGGAGACGCGAGCGCCTCGCGGTAGTACGCGAGTGCCTTCGCTGGTTGCTCGAGGCTGTGCTCGTGGAGCGAGCCAAGCCGCATCACGAGCTCTGCGCGCGCGCTCGGGTCCTTCTCGTTACCGAGCTCTTGCGCGAGCACGTTGGCGAGCGATTGGTAATCGCCACGTGCATCTTGGACCTTCGCGAGAGCGCGCAGCGCCTTGGGGTGACCTGGCGCAGCTTGCAGCGCTTCTTGGTACGTCGCCGCAGCGCCGTCGAGATCCTGCAGCTTCTGCTCCTGGATCTGTGCCGCTTCGAGAAGCAGGTTCGCCTTCGCGGGCGCCTCGGTCTCGCGGTTCGCGCGGCGCCGGAACGAAGCGAGGAGCTCGCTCCAATCGGCGACCTGGGTCGCGAGATCCTCGAGGTTCGCCTCGGCATCGCGATCTTCGGGCGCGGCCTGGAGCACCTTGCGGTGGTAGCCGCGCGCCATCTCCGGATCGCTCAAGCGCTTCGTCGCGATCTTCGCGAGCTCGCGGAACGTGCTCAGCCGCTGCGGCTCCGGCAAGGTCCCACCGGCGATCGCGCGCTCGAACGCGCCCACGACCTCTTTCCATTGAACGCGCTCGCTCGCGAGCCGCGTCACATCCTCGTAGAGCTTGGTGTTTGCGGGCTCGAGCTCGTAGGCACGCACGGCCCACGTGAACGCGAGCGTCTTCGATGCGAGCTTTTGCTCGCACAGCGCGCGGATCTGCTCGATCTTCGCGAGCTTCGCCTTGGGCTCGGTCGCAGCGCCAAGCTCGACCTCGTACATCGAGAGCAGCCGCGTCCACTTCTCTTGCTTCTCGTAGATCGGGGCCAGGGCGGCGGCCGCAGCCAGGTGCTGCGCGTCTACAGCGAGTACACGCTCCCACACCTGGCGCGCCCTCTCGAGCGCCTGTGCATTGCCAGGGTTCTTGTCCGCGCGCTCCTGCGCGAGCTGCGCCGAGCGCTCGACGAGCGGCAGCCGCTGAGCTTTTGCATCGATGCGATCCGCGATCGCGAGCAGCGCATCGACGAGCTCCTCCTGCTGACCGAGCCGCGCGTAGAGCTGCTCGAGCCCGACGAAATCGCCTGCCAACGCATAGAGCTCGCGCAAGGTGCGCAGCGCCTTGATGTGGTTGGGCTCGAGCTCGAGGATCTCTTTCCAGGCAACCGCGGCCTGCTGAGGAGCAGCCAGGCGCTCGGTGTAAATTTGGCCGAGCTTCTCGAGCAGCGTGATCGCTTCTTTCGCGGCCGACGGCGCCTTCGCGCGGGCGAGCGCGACCTGGCGGTGCAAGATCTCGACGTAGGCGAGGTGGCGCTTCTCACGGTCGTAGAGCGCAGCGAGTGCCGCGAGCGTCTCGGTCACATCCGAGGTGCCGGCCTCGCCGAGCACGCGGTTGTGGATTTCGATCGCCAGCTTGGTATCGCCGAGGCGCTCGGCGGCGAGCCGCGCCATCTCGCTCTGTTTGATCCGGCGGTCCGCGGGGGCGAGCGCCGACGCTTCCTTGCCGAGCAGATCGATCAGCTGCCGCCACTGGCGACGCTTCGTATAGATCTCTTTGAGGCGATTGATCGCATCGGTGTCGGTCGGCGTGAGCTCGGCGATCCGCTCGAGCGGCTTGATCGCGTTCGCGAAGTTGCCGAACCGCTCCGACCACAGATCCGCGACTTCGCGGAGCAGCTTCACGCGCTCGCCATCGGGCACGTTCGCGCTCTCGCTCTTGCGCGTCAGCACCGCGATCAGATCATTCCAGCGCCCGAGCGTGCGGAACTTCCCGGCGAGCTCGTCACCAGCGCGCTGGTTATCTGGATCGATCTTGAGGATCGCGTTGTAGGTGTTGATCACCATCACGTCGAGCTTGAGCCGATCGCGATAGATCTCGGCGACCTCGAACAGGCGCGCGGCCTTGCCCGCGAGATCGGTCTCGGACAGGCGATCGACCTCGTCTTTCATCAGGTCGAGGAGCGCGTTCCACTTTTCGGTTCGGCGATACAGGCGCTGTAACGACGAGCGTGCCTGGACCGAGGTCGGATCCTGGCGCAAGTGCTGTTTCCAGGCTTCGATCGCCTTCTCGGGATTGTTCTGCTGCTCGGCCAGCTCTGCGATCTCGATCGAGATCGATTTCTCACCCGAGTTGCTACGCGGACGACGCGGATCGCCGGGCTTGTCGGCCGACTTCAGCATCGTCATCAGCTTTCCGGTCTCGCCCTTCGCCGTGTAGTACGCGCGATAAAAATCGAGCGCGGCCGGGTGCGCCTGGTCGAGCTTGCGGATCCTCCGGAAGTACTCCTCGGCCTGATCGAGATCGTTCAGATGCTTCCACAGCACCATGCCGATCTGGAGCAGCATGCCGAGGTCGTCACCATCGCGGCGCGCCTTAAGCGCGGCTTGGTAGGCGGCGACGACGCCGGGCCAGTCACCCGCCGCTTGCGCCGTATCGGTGACAAAGCGCAGCGCGCGCGGATGCGTGGGATCGAGCGCGAGCACGCGCTTGAGCGCGCGTTCGCCACGCGCCGCATTGCCGAGCCTGATGCGCGCGACCTCGGACAGCGCGATCAGCGCTGCGACTTTTTCTTCGTTCGTGCCAGCCTTCTCGGCGCGCTCGTCGAGCAACTCCGCGAGATCCTGCCAGCGATCACGACGGCGCAGCATGCGCGCGAGGTGGAACGCAGCCTTGGCGTTCTTCGGATCAATCTCGAGCGCCTTGCGCAGATACTGCTCGGCCTGGGGCGCCTCGGGTGAGAACCGGACATAGGCTTCGGCGGCCGAGACGTAGAGCCCGGTCGCGAGGCTGCGATCCGTCGAGGCGGACGCTTCCAGGACGTACTTTGCCGTGAACTTCTGCCAGTTCTCCTCGGCGACGTTGAGCTCTTCGAGCGCTTCGATCGCCATCGCGTCGTTCTTGCGAAGCTCGAGCACGGAGGCGAACGCGGCGTGCGCGGCGGGAACGTCGAGCAGCTCACCGTCGAGCACCATTCCCTTCTCGAGCAGGAGGTCGGCTTGCCGCGATTTGTCGTCGCCGCTCATCGCCGCGATCTCGGCGTCGATCAGCGCGACGACGGCATCGGGTCGACCGCGTGTCGCAAGCAGCTTGCGCGTAGCAGAGAACCGGCTCGCGCGCACTTCTGCGGGAGCTTGTTTAGCGGCGGCAGCGAGCGCCTCCAACGCTTGCGCGTCATCGGGGTCGTGCTCGAGAGTGGCGAGTGATGAGGCGAGGTCGGCCATGGCGCGAGGAGCGCTGATGGTATCGATCACGTTGGGGTCCTACAACCGATCGCGCTTGTCCATTCGGCGAGTTACATCACCCGTGGAGATCGATCCGGAGTGCGCGCGGGTGTATATTTTTTAGCGTGAGTAGTCAGGGCCGAAGCTCTCTCGGCTATCTGCGGCCGTATCGCACGATCATCGCGGGTGGCGTCCTGTGCCTGGTAGCGACGAACGCCGCTTACATCGGTGTCGCGGTCTTCCTCAAAGACGCCGTCCAGGCGATCAAAGACGCTCGCGGAATCGCGGACATCGCCGAGGTCATGCGCTCGCTGTCGCTGCCTGCCAGTCTCGCGGCGGCGCTCGAAGACTGGCGTGGCGTTCACACCGCGCTCGCGACCGATTCGGCCATCCGCGCGGTAAAAATGCTCGTCTTGTTCGCCCTCGTCACCGCGGTCACGCGGATCTTCTCGCGCGTCTGGATCTTCAATGCAGCGCGCGCGGCGGAGTACGATCTACGCAGCGACCTGTTCGGCCACGCGCTGGCGCTGTCGCCGGGCTACTACCGCGACCATCCAACCGGCGATGTGATGTCGCGGCTCACGAACGATGTCCAGGTCGTGCGCGCGATGTGGGGGGCCGGTCTCGTTCACCTGTCGAACGCAATCACCTCGTTCGCGACGGTGCTGCCGTTCATGTTGCTGCTCGACTGGAAGGTCGCGCTGATCGCGATCGTCCCCTACCCGCTGATCTTCTTCATCGGCCAGCTCCTGTCACGCCGGATCTACACGTCGATGCGCGCCGTCCAGGACGAGCTCGGCGGTCTGTCCGCACGGATCCAGGAAGACCTCGGCGCGATCCAGGTGATCAAGACCTACGGGCTCGAAGGGCTGCGCCGTAAAGGCTTCATCGAATCGAGCAAGCGCCTGCTCGACAAGAACATGATCGCCGCGATCGTGCGCATCCAGCTGACGCCGACCCTCAACGCGCTCGCCTCTTCCGCGGTTGCGATCTTGATCGTGATGGGTGGGCGCGCGGTCATTCACACCGATCTCGATGTCGGCGAGTACACCGCGTTCGCCGCGCTGCTCGCCCGGCTGGTGTGGCCCACCCTGACACTCGGCTTCATGCTCGCGCTCGTCCAGCGCGGTCGCGCCTCGTGGAGCCGTCTGGTCGCGCTCCAGGACGAGATCCCCGCAATCCAGGATGGCCACGGCGAGCCGCTCGCCGCCAAGCCCGAGCCCGCGCACGTCGTGGTCAAGGATCTCACGGTCAAGATCGGCGAGCGCACGCTGCTCGATCGCGTCTCGTTCGAGCTCGCGCCGAGTACGGTCACCGCGATCGTCGGCCGCACCGGATCTGGCAAGAGCACGCTCGTCGAGGCCTTGTGCCGGCTCATCCCCGTGCCGAACGGCTCGATCGCGATCGACGGGCGCGACATCACGGACTTGCCGCTCGATTCGCTGCGCGCGCAGATCGGCTACGCGCCGCAGGAGGCCTTCCTGTTCTCGACGACGATCGCGGACAATGTCGCCATGGGCTACGGTGCCGGCACCGCGATTCCGGCCGCACGCCGGGCCGAGCTCGAGCGCGTCGGCGCCGCCGAGTCCGCGCCGGATCTCTCCGATGCGCCGCGCGTCACCGAGGCCGCGGATGCCGCCGGGCTCACGCGCGACCTCGCCGTGATGCCCGATCGACTCGCGACCATTGTCGGCGAGCGTGGCATCACGCTCTCTGGCGGTCAGCGCCAGCGTGTCGCTCTCGCGCGTGCGTTGGCGGCCGAGCCTCGCTTGCTCGTGCTCGATGATTCGCTCGCCTCGGTCGATGCCGAGACCGAGCGCGTGATCCTCGCGAATCTCCGGCGCGTGATGAAGGGCCGCACCGCGGTCCTCATCAGCCATCGCATCGCCGCGATCAAGGATGCCGATCAGATCCTCGTGCTCGAGCAGGGCGCGATCGTCGCGAAGGGCACGCACGCAGAGCTGATCGGCCAAGCCGGCGTGTATCGCGACCTCTATCGCACGCAGCTCGATATCGAGTTCGAAATCCGAGACGTCGGCTGATGGCGGTGGCGCGCAAGCCGGGCATCGAAGCCGAGGCCGTCCTCGGCAAGGCGTACGACATCCGGCTGATCAAGCGGATCGCGAAATACGTCCGCCCACACCGCGCGATGCTCGCCGCGTGGGTGCTGTTCATGTTGCTCGGCATCGCGTGCGAGCTCGCCCAGCCCCTGTTGTTTGTCTACGCGCTCCAGCACCACATCCTCGAAGGCAAGATCGGGATGTTGCCGTGGGATGCGCTCGCCTACATGGGGCTCGTCCTCGGGCAGGGCGCCTCGGGCTTCGGCGACCAATGGTTCTTGCAGCTCGCCGGTCAGCGCACGATGCATGACCTGCGGATCTCGATCTTCGATCACGTGCTCGCGCAGCGCGCCGCGTTCTTCGATCGCATCCCGGTCGGTCGGCTGATGACGCGGATGACGAACGACATCGAGAGCCTCAACGAAATGTTCGCTCAGGGCGCGATCACGTTGATCGCGGATGTCGTCAAGGCGATCGGCATCGTCGTCATCATGGTCTCCATCGATGTCCGGCTCTCGCTGCTCACGTACGCGACGCTGCCGCTCGTCTTCATCCTCGTCGAAGTCGCGCGCCGGGCGATGCGCAAATCGTTCCGCCAGATCCGCGTCCGGCTCGCCGCTATGAACGCGTTTGCCCAGGAGCACCTGTTCGGCATCCGCGTGATCCACCTGCTCGGTCGCGGCAAGATCGCGCGCCGCGAGTACGACGAAGTCAACGCCGGCCATCGCGATGCGTATCTCCTCCAGATCCAGGCCGATGCCGCGATGTACGCACTCGTCGAGGCGATCGGTTACATCGCGGCAGGTCTCGTGATCTGGTGGGCGGCGGGCCACCGCATCGAAGACGCCACCACGATCGCCGTCGTCGTGGTGTTCATCGAATACATCAACAAGTTCTTCATCCCGATCCGCGACCTGTCCGCGAAGTACGCCGTCATGCAAGGCGCGATGGCCGCGAGCGAACGCATCTTCCAGCTGCTCGACACCGAGGAGTACGATGGCGTCGCCGCACTCGTCGGCGGGATCACGCCGAGAGATCGCGACGAGCCCGAACAGCCGTTCAAGCGGGAATCTCTCACGATCGAGATGCGCAATGTCGAGTTCAGCTACGGCGCCGAGCCAGTGCTGCGCGGGATCGATCTCAGCGTGCCCCGCGGTGCGACCGTCGCGGTCGTTGGAGCGACGGGCTCTGGCAAGTCGACCGTCATCAAGTTGCTCACGCGCCTGTACGAACGCGATCGCGGCTCGATCAAGCTCGACGGCGAAGATATCCACGACCTCGAGCTCGCCGATCTGCGTCGCCGGATCACCGTCGTCTCGCAGGACGTCACGCTGTTCGCCGGCACGCTCCGCGACAACATCACGCTCGGCAAGGTTCACAGCCAGGACGAGCTCGATGCCGCGGTCAAGCGCGTCGGCCTCGATCGTGCGCTCGCGCGTCGCGCCGGTTCGGTCGATTCAGCGCTCGGCGAGAAGGTCGCCGAACGCGGTGCGAACTTCTCGGCGGGGGAACGTCAGCTCGTCGCGTTCGCGCGTGCGCTGCTCCGCGATCCCGAGGTGCTCGTCCTCGACGAGGCCACCGCGCATGTCGATCCCGAGGCAGAGGTGCTGATCGAGAAGGGGGTGCACGAGCTGATGAAGGGGCGCACCACACTCGTCATCGCGCACCGGCTCTCGACCATCCGCAATGCGGATCTGATCGTGGTGATGGATAAGGGCTTGATCGTCGAGCAAGGCACGCACGACGAGCTGGTCGCCAAGGGCGGCCTGTACGCCGCGCTCGAAAAAACGTTCCGCCGCCAAGCCTAGGCGACCTCGTCGCACCGCCATGGCCCGGATCAGCCGCGTAGGTCGGCTGGCGACTTCGCAGGCTTGTCGGTCTTGTCGTTCTTGTCGTTCTTGTCGGTCTTGTCGTTCTTGTCGTTCAGGACTTCGGCGTTCTTGTTCGCTGGCTTCTCGAGCGTCGGCTTGTCGGCCGGCGATGGTTGCTCGCGGCGTGGCGCCTCGGAAGGTTTTGCTACCACGGCTGGCTTCTCGGGCTCGAGCGTCACCGTCGGCGCAACGGGGACATCGGCCTTGGGGCCACCTGGAGTCACGCAGCCTTCCTGGGTCGCCGACTCGCTGACCACATCGCCGGTCTTGGGATCGGGGTGCGGCTGCGCGCAGGCCAACACGAGACTGATGACCAGGGATGCCGACATGCACGCACCCTTACCGCGGGGTCAGGTCCGACGGCAACTACGCAGCGGCGGGCTCGGAGTTCTTGTATGATTTTAGGTGAATGCCGAGGGGGCTAGAGGAACGGCTGCGGAGCGCTGTCGAGCTGATGGCCGACGGCGCGATCTTCGCCGACACGACCTCGGGCGAAGTCCTGATCAATCGCGCCGCACGCGAGATGCTGGGAATCCCGCTCGATGCCGCAGTCGACACGACCTATCTCAAGGACATCGTTGGGTTCTATCCCTTCGAGCTCGCCGCAGGGTCTCCCGATGGCCAGCCGATTCGAGAGGAGGTCCGCGTCGCCGATCGGCTCCTGCACTCCGTGGTGACGCCGCTTCGCGAGGACGACGTCCCGATCGGCGCCATCGTCGTCTTGCGCGACCTCGGCGACACGGCCGACATGGCGCGCCGCCGCGCGGAGTTCGCGCAGGTGATGTCGCACGAGCTGCGCACGCCGCTGACCTCGATCAGTGGAGCGCTCGATATCGTGCTCTCGGGGTACGCCGGACAGATGAGCGACCGCCAGCTGCGCTACGTCGACATGGCGCGGCAAGCGGCGACGCGGATGAACCAACTGATCGATCAACTGCTCGATCTCGCGCGTTCGCAAGTCGGCGCGATCAACCTCGCGACCGCGCCGGTGCAGCTCGATCGGCTCGCGCGTGAAGTGATCGATCGCTATCGCCAAGCCGCCGGGAACAAGCAGCTCACGATGATGTTGAGTGCGTCTGCCGAGCACATCTCGATCCTTGGCGACCCCGAGCGGCTCTCGCAGGTGCTCGGCAACTTGCTCACGAACGCGATCCGGTTCGCGCCTCCGAACGGCATCATCGATGTCGAGGTGTTCGGTCCTCCGCTCTCGGAAGATGCGGTCGGTGTTTCGGTCCACAATTCGGGCGAGCCGATCATGGCCGAGGATCGCGAGCGGATCTTCGAGCCGTTCTCGGCATCGAGCCGGCGCGTCGGTGGCACCGCCCTCGGGCTCTCGATCTCGCGCACGATCATCGAAGCGCACGGTGGCAAGATCTGGGTCGAGTCCGACGGCGAGGGCACCAAGTTCGTGTTCACGCTGCCGGTGTCACCGCGCCAAGAAGAGCTCACCCAACCGATCATGATCGAGCCCGATGGGCCGGTGCGGCGGCGCGGCTTGGGCGACAACGTCGCGGCACTCGTCGTCGACGATGACCCGCGGCGCGCCCTGCTCATCAAGGGCCTGTTGATGGCCCTCACGGATCGCGTGGTGGTCTGCCACGACGCGGATGGCGCGCTCGCATTCGCACGGGCCGAGCACCCGGCTCTCGCCGTGATCGCGGGCTCGTTGCCCGAGGCCTCCGCGTTGCTCGCGATCTTCGAGCACGATCCAGATACCCACAAGACCGCCGTGATGGTCGTCGGCGAGCCCGATCGTCGCGTCGACTTCCTCGCCGCCGGCGCCGACGACATGATGGACTTTCCGATCCAGCCCGCGGCCTTCCGCGATGCATGCTTGCGGATCGTCGAGAGCGGCCGTCGCGAAGCACCGCGCGTGCTGGTCGTTGACGACGATCCATCGATTCGCCAGATCTGCCGTGAGGTCCTCGAGCTCGGTGGCTACCAAGTTCGCGATGCCGGCTCCGCCACGCTCGCGCTCGCCGAGGCACGCCGGTTTCGGCCGGACATGATCGTCCTCGACGTGCTGATGCCGAATATCGATGGCTACCGCGCGGCCGAAATGATCCGCGCTGATCCAGCGATCGGGATGGCGCCGATCATGTTCCTGTCCGCCCGGGGCGACACCGCCGACAAGGTCCGCGCGTTCCGAAGCGGCGCCGAGGACTACATGGTCAAGCCATTCGATGCGGCCGAGCTGCTCGCGCGCGTCGGCAAGGCGCTCGATCGCCAGGCCCGCGAGCTCGGCGCTTCGCCGACGACCCAGCTCCCCGGTGCGGATGCGATCCAGGCCGAGATCGAGCGCCGGATCGGAGACGCTGCCGCGGTCGCCTGTTACCTCGATCTCGACAACCTCAAGGCGTTCAACGACTACTACGGCTACGCGAAAGCGAACGCGGTGATCCGCCAGACCGGCGACGTGATCCGCTACGTGATCCAGCGCTACGGCGATTCGAAGGATTTCATCGGGCACATCGCCGGCGACGATTTCGTGTTCGTGACCAGCGCCGAGAAGGCCGACAGCGTGTGCCGTACGCTGTGCGACCGGTTCGACACGCTGATCAAGCTGTACTACGACATCGCGGATCGCCAGCGCGGCTACATCGAGACCAAGGATCGGTTCGGCGTGATGCGCCGGTTCCCGATGATGAGCGTTTCGGTCGCCGCGATCTCGCTCGCGCGCGCAAAGACCTACGCGGGCCTCGCGGAGCTCGCTGCGGTCGGCAAGCGCACCGCCAAGGCCATCGTCGGCTCGAGCTACGTGCGTGACGGCCAGACGATGGCCGCGAGCTAGCGAACGATGATCGCGGCGACCATGCCGACGAGGATCGCGAGCAAGGCGAGCAGGACCCACAACACGCCGGGCTTGTAACCAAGATGGACCGGCAGCTTCGAGGTCCCGCTCGTCGGCCGCTCGTCGGAACCGAGTCGCACGAGGTCGGTCGGCGTCAGCACGAGCTCGTCGGGCGACGACACCGGCACGGTCAGATCGTCGTCGACGTGCTCGGGGATCTCGACCACCGGCGACACCAGCGTCATGCCCCGCATCGCCACGATCGGCGTCAGGTCCTCCCGCGCCGCGACATCGGCTTCGATCTTGGCTTCGATCTTGGCGACGAGCTCCGGGCCGGTCCGGACTCGCCGGCTCGAGCGCGCGAAGCGCTGGCTGCTCTTGGTCGCGAGGAGTTGCGCGAGCCCCGCCATCGAGCCCACGATCGCCGAATCGCCGAGCGCGATACCCGACGCGCGCGCGAGCGCTTCGAGCTCGTGCGCCATCTCCCGCGCGCTCTGGAATCGCTTGGCAGGATCGACATCGAGCGCCCGCGCGACGATCGCCGCGAGCGCCTGCGGATAGCTCGGGTCGTGCTCGGTCGGCGGCGTGTACTCGCCCTTCACGATCTGCTCGAGCGTGATCAGCTCCGAGCTGCCCACGAACGCGCGCTTCATCGTGGTGAGCTCGTAGAGGATGATGCCGAGCGCGAAGATATCGGTGCGATGGTCGACCGAGCCGCGCAGCACTTGCTCGGGGGACAGGTAGCCGAACTTGCCTTTGAGCGTGCCGGCGACGGTCTTCGTCGCGCGGTTCGCTGATTTCGCGATACCGAAATCGATCAGCTTCACCCCGCCCTGGTAGCCGATCATCACGTTCGACAGCGAGACATCGCGATGGACGATCTGCAGCGGCATCCCGTCGGAGGCGCAGAGCTTGTGCGCGTAATCGAGCGCGGATGCGACCGCGTAAACGACGCTGAGCGCGAACCCGAGCGGAATCGCAGGCAGCTCGCCTTCGCTCGCTCGCCGGAACATCGCCTCGGCGGTCTCGCCAGGAATGTAGTCCATGACGATGTAGTAGCGGCCGTCGCCGTCCTGCCCGACCTCGTAGACCGGCGCGATGTACTGATGATGAAGCGCACCGACGAGGCGTGCCTCGTCGAGGAACATCGTGACGAACTGATCTTCGTCATCGGCGACGTCGAGCGTCTTCACGACCACGCGGCGCTCGAATCCACCCAGGCCCGTGTGCTTCGCCAGATACACCTGCCCCATCCCGCCCGATGCGAGATGTCCGAGCACTTCGTATCTGCCAATGCGTTCGACGCCGAGCATTCCACCCACGACCCGTGACGGCGGGCTCACCTTACACACGACCACCTCTCGAGCGACAACCAAATCGCGAGCTAGATCGCGGTGGTCCGACCGCTGGCGACGAATTGTAACGGAGCTTGTTAGCTGGCGAGACGCAGATACTGGCGCAGCTCGGGACGAACGTTGTGCGCCTCGTCGGGATCGACGATCAGGCCGCGGCAACTCTCGGCGCCGCATGCGCAGACCTCGGCGACATCGGCGACGAAGCCGTAGTCGTACGTGATCTCTTCACCGCTCTTGATGTCGCGGAGTGCGACCCACCAAGCGCGAAGGGTCTTGGTCTCGTTATCCCACTTCGATTGGACTTCGGTATTCGGATCACACGAGTGATTGAACCAGCGCGTTTGATCCACGAGGTCCCAGAAGATGTTCTCGCCGAGCCCGGAATCCTCGCCCGGCAGGATCAGCGCGTACGTGTCATCGAAATCGTCATCTTGTTGGTAGAGCACGCCGTCGCCGAAGCAGACGGTCTCGCCCTTCAAGAACTCTCGCGTGGTGCGCCCACCGTAGCCGTGGATCTTGGACGCGATGACTTGGACGCCGTCGAGCAGTGGCATGGAGCCGCGAGTTTGCATGTCCGCGCTCAGAGATCAATGGGCTTTACGCTGCAGAAGCCCAAGGGACACGATCCGTCGGTGCTGTACGCCACTGCGCAGGTCGCCACATCGAAATAGCCGAGCCCCGAGCGGCATGCGGATTCGTGGCGCATGCGCTCAGCGATGCGGCGAGCAGCGCATCGATCACGAGCGAAAAGTGGCAGATTTGTTATGGTTCGCAGAGATATGAAGAAGCTCAGCGTCGGTGTGCTGGGTGCGACCGGAATGGTCGGCCAGCGGTTCGTTGCCTTGCTCGCGGATCATCCCTGGTTCGAGGTCACGACCGTGGCGGCGAGCCCTGCGTCGGCCGGCAAGACCTACGAAGAGGCCGTCGCGGGCCGCTGGGCGATGGGCACGCCGGTCCCGGCCACCGCCGCCAAGCTCGTCGTGGGCAGCGCCTCGGATGTCGCGGCGATCGCGAGCAAGGTCGACTTCGTGTTCTGCGCTGTCGACATGCCGAAGGAAGAGACCGCGGCGCTCGAAGAAGCGTACGCACGTGCGGAGACCCCGCTCGTGTCGAACAACTCCGCGCATCGCTGGACCCCCGATGTGCCGATGATGGTGCCGGAGATCAACGCGCATCACACCGGCGTGATCGAAGCGCAGCGGAGGCGCCTCGGTACGAAGCGCGGCTTCATCGCGGTGAAGCCGAACTGTTCGATCCAGAGCTACGTGCCTGCGATCCATCCGTTGCTCGCCTTCGGTCCCGCGAAGCTCGCGGTGTGCACGTATCAAGCGATCAGCGGCGCTGGCAAGACATTCGAGACCTGGCCGGAGATGATCGACAACGTTATTCCCTTTATCAAGGGTGAAGAAGAGAAGTCCGAGCAAGAGCCGCTCAAGGTGTGGGGCACGATCGAAGGCGGTACGATCGTCGCGGCGAAGGCGCCGCTGATCACCGCGCAGTGCATCCGCGTGCCGGTCAGCGATGGCCACATGGCGGCCGTGTTTGTCTCGTTCGAGAGGAAGCCGTCGCGCGAGCAGATCCTCGCCGCGTGGAAAGAGTTCGAAGGCAAGCCGCAGCAGCTGAACCTGCCGAGCGCTCCCAAGCCTTTCCTGAACTATTTTACTGAGGACAACCGACCCCAGACAAAGCTTGATCGTGACGCAGGCGCAGGCCAGGCGATCTCGATCGGCCGGCTACGTCCCGATGCCGTGTTCGACTGGCGTTTCGTAGCGCTTTCTCACAACACGGTCCGTGGTGCGGCCGGAGGAGCCGTGCTCACCGCCGAATTGTTACATGCTGAAGGCTTTTTGACCGCGAAGTAGCGACCTGCTGGCACGAGTTACCGCCCGTTCGACTCGTTCGCGCACGGTCACCTGGCCACTTCGCGAGGCCCTAGCTCGAGACTTCGTTACACGCACATCACGCTGCGAAGTGTGCGTCTCGGCTCACCAATGCCTGCAGCTGGCTTCGGCCGGATTGCCCTTGCCAGGCTTGCTCGTTCGCCTGCAAAGTATCTGCTGATGTCCAATCGCCAGCCAGAGGAGAAGCGACCTGCGAAGAAGCAGCGAGCCTCGACGAATGCTGGCTTGCCAGTAGCGCCGACTTCGTCTGCTAGCCCACAGGCAGCAAGGCCGGTAAAGTTCGCCCGTGGCACGCGCGACGCCTTGCGTCCGCTGCCTGTGCTGCCTGTTGCGCTGCCAGTTGACGATCACCACGACGAGCTCCGGCTGCTCGACGCTCCCGATACGATCGTGATCGACCCGGACGATCTGGTGATCGAAGGCGATGCACTCGACGCCCTCGATCTCTCCGGCGATGCCGAATCGATCGACGCACACATGCTCGAGCTCGCGCGTCGCCGGTTCAACCTGCACGAGTTCCGCCCGGGCCAAGCTCTCGCGATTCGCAACGTGCTCGCGGGCATCGACACACTCGCGATCATGCCGACCGGTGCAGGCAAGTCGCTGTGCTACCAGTTGCCGGCGCTCGAGCTCGATGGCGTGACGCTCGTGGTCTCGCCGCTGATCGCGCTGATGAAGGATCAGCACGACAAGCTCGTCGAGCTCGGCATCGAGGTGCTGAGGCTCGATTCGACGCTCTCTCCACGCGACGAAGCGACGGCGCTCGCTCGGCTCTCCGAGAATCGCCCGTGCATCGCGTACGTCACGCCCGAGCGACTCGGCGAACCGCGCTTCCGCGATCGGCTCGCGAGCGTCCGCGTCGCCTTGTTCGTGGTTGACGAAGCGCACTGCATCTCGCAGTGGGGTCACGATTTCCGTCCCGCGTATCTCGGCCTCGGCGAAGCGGTGCGTGCACTCGGCAAACCGCCAGTGCTCGCGCTCACCGCGACCGCTCCGCCGAAGGTCAAGGACGATATCCTCGCGCAGCTCGGGCTCACCGACCCGAACGCCGAGCCGGCGGTGATCGACATCGGCCTCGACCGCCCGAACCTGCGCTACCACGTGCTCAAGGCCTCGAGCGAGCGCAAGAAGCAATCGATGCTCCTGCGCCTGATCGAGAAGCAGCCGGGCTGCGGCATCATCTACGCCGCGACGGTAAAGACCGTCGATGCGCTCGCCGATTTTCTGTGGTCGCAAGGCGTCGAGTGCGGTCGCTATCACGGGCGCATGCGCGCCAAGGACCGCGAGCGCGTGCAGACCGCGTTCATGGAGCACAGCGAGCCGCGCTTGATGGTCGCGACCAATGCGTTCGGGCTCGGCGTCGACAAGCAGGATCTTCGCTTCGTCATTCACTACAACTTCCCGGGCTCGCTCGAGAGCTATTACCAGGAGGCCGGTCGTGCCGGTCGCGATGGCTTGCCCGCCGATTGCGTGCTGCTCTATCAACCCGAAGACAAGCGAATCCAGAGTTTCTTCCTAGGCGGGCGCTATCCCACACCCGAGCAAACTCGTGCGGTGGCCGAAGCTCTCGTCCATGCGACGGGCGGTATCGTCGCGACACCCGAGACCGACGATCACGATCCGGTGTTCACGAGCGTGAAGGACATCGCGGAGCGCGCCGATGCGCCGGCAAAAAAAGCACGCGTCGTACTTTCATTCTTGAAAGAAGTCGGCTTCGCGGCCGAGGCGCCGGGGGCGCGGTTCGCACCGCTCGCCCTCGAGCCTCCGAGCATCGAAGATCTCGCGCGTGCCGCGAGTCGCTACGAGCAGAAGCGCGCGCAAGATCGTGCGCGCCTCGCTGCGATGCTGCGCTACTCGCAATCGCACCTCTGTCGCACGCGCTTGCTGGTTACGTACTTCGGTTACACCGACGCGCCCGCGTGCGGGACTTGCGACAACTGTCGCGCGAGTGCGCGCGTCGTGCCGCCGCCCGCGCGCGATCCGGATCTCGTCGCCCACGAAGTCACCGCACGTCGCGGTGGTGATGTGGAGATTCGCAGGGAGCTACTCGAAGAAGCTCGCCGTCGTAGCCACACCGCGGGGCGGGGTCGCGCGCTCAAGATCGAGCGAGTAAAACGCCCCGTCTTCGGCCCGCTCGAGAAGGGTGACATCGTGCGTCACGCCGTCTGGGGCGAGGGCGAAGTGGTGCGGGTCTCCGGAGACAGCATCTCGACGTTCTTTCCGGTCCACGGTGAGAAGTTGTTGAAGGCCAGCTTCCTCGAGAAGATCGAAGCCGAGGCGTAGGCAGGCGCAGTTGGGCTATGCTGGCGCGGGCGTGGTACAGAGACTGATTGTTTGGTGGGCCTGGGCGGTCGCTACCTTCTTGGTGGTGGTCGGCGCCATCGGCGTATTCACCGACGACATCGGACCGCTGCCGACAAACCGGATCCACGCGGTCGGCCTCAACCTGGGCGTGGGTCTCCTCGGCTTCGGCTTCGCGCGGTTTGGTGCCGAGGCGCTGTTCACGCTCGTGTCGGGGCTCGGCATGGTCGGGCTCGCGATCCTGGGCTTTCTGCCGCTGACGTCGAACGTACTCTACACGCGGCTGCACATGAACCGCGTCGAATCGTGGTTCGAGCTGATCGCCGGCCTGCTCTCGCTCGCGCTGTACTTCGCGGCGCGCGCTAGTGCGAACGCTGGCGACGTAGCTCGTACAGCGCCAGCGCAGCCGCCACCGACACATTGAAGCTGCCGACGCCAGCGCGCTGCATCGGAATCACCGCGTGGAAATCGCAGTTCTTCGCGACCAGCGGGCGCACGCCATCGCCCTCGCCACCCAGCACGAGCACGAGCGGCATCTTGCCGTCGATCTTCGCGATCGGTTGCGCCTGCTCGGTCGCATGAACCGCGACGCGCCACACGTTCATCTCGCGGAGTTGCTCGAGGGCGCGGACGAGATTGCCAACCTGCGCGATCGGCAAGAGCTCGCTCGCCCCCGCCGAGGTCTTCGACACGAGTGAGGTCACTTGCGCCGCGCGGTGCTCGGGGATGATCACGCCGTGCGCACCGAGCAAGTAGGCCGAGCGCAGGATCGCGCCGAGGTTGCGCGGATCTTCGACGCCGTCGAGCATCACGAGCAACGCTGGTTCGTCGCCAGGGACGAGCTTCTCGAGCGGCGTGTAGTGGAACTCACCGAGCCACGCGACGACACCCTGATGGCGCCCATCGTCACTCGCGCGATCGAGGATCGTGCGCTCGCGCTCCTCGACCCTGATGCCGGCGGAGCGCGCCGCAATCACGATCTGTGCGACCGGATCGCTCTCGGACTTCTCGGCGCGCATCCGATCGACCCAGATCGAGCGAATGCCCTGCGGGTGCTTCGCGAGCACCTCGCGCACCGGATTTACACCGTAGATCGCGCGCTCGCCATCGCCCCTGATCGGCTCGCTACGAGGAGCTACATCGGCGCGAGAACGAGCCTCGCGCGGTCCACCGTCGCGCGGCTTGAAGGCACCGCCGGCGCTCGGGCCCGGATCGCGGGGCTTGAAACCAGCCTCGCGCGGCTGGTAGCCACCGGGACTCGGTCCGCGCCCGGCTTCACGCGGCTGGTAGCCACCGGGGCTGGATCCACGCCCTCCGCCAGCTTTGTAGCCGCCGCCACCGCGCGTCGGTCGACCGCCACTACCAGCGCCACGATTGGCGCCGCTCACGAGAGCTCTTCCACGATCGCGCGGGCCGCGGCTGCCGGGTTACCCGCATCGCGCAACGGGCGCCCGATCACGACGAGGTCTGCGCCTGCCGCCCTCGCCTGCCGCGGCGTCATCACTCGTTTCTGATCACCGGCCGCGCTGCCTTCTGGCCGCACACCAGGCGTCACGATCAAGAACCCGGCAGGCACCACACCGCGAAGCACCGTGACCTCGTGTGGCGAAGCGACGATGCCGTCACACCCTGCCGCGACCGCGAGGAGCGCGCGCTTCTTGACGAGCTCGGCGACCGGTCCGATCGCACCGATCTGAGCGAGGTCGTTGTCGTCGAGCGAGGTCAGTACCGTCACCGCGAGCACCTTCGTGTCGCCCGCTTCGCGTGCAGCTTTGACCGCCGCGGCGAGCATCGCGTGGCCGCCGCTCGCGTGCACCGTGAGCAGGCCCGCGCCGAGCCCCGCGACCTTCGCGGTCGAGCGCGCGACGGTCTCGGGAATATCGTGGAGCTTGAGATCGAGCATCACGTGGAGACCGCGCGAGGTCAGCTCGCGGACGATCGAAGGACCCTCCGCGCAGAACAGCTCGAGGCCACACTTGACCCAGCTCGGCACGCCTTCGAGCTTGCCGACGAGCGCTTCGGCATCAGCTCGGCTCGGCGTATCGAGCGCAGCGATCAATCGATTTCCGACGGAGAACGCCATGGGCCGGGTGTATCACGGCCGCCGCGCTACTTAGCCGTGCGAATCGCGTACACGCCGCCGGTCTCTTCGACCACCGTGTAGACCACGCCCGCATCGCTGCGATGGTGATCGCTATCGAAGCTAACGGTCCCGGTCACACCCGCGAGCTGACCCTTCGCGATCGCCGTCGCGAGTGCACCGCGATCGCCGCTGCCACCCGAAACTACGAGCTGTGCCGCATCGTACGCGTACGCCTCACCCGCACCAGGCACGTGTCCGTACGCCGCCACGAACTTGTCGATGAACGGCTTCGTGATCGGATCCGCATCGTCGGGATAAAACCCCGGTGCGAACAGCGCACCTTCCGCGTGACGCCCGGCGCTGGTGAGAAAGTCATTCGTGAGGTCTTCCGCGGTCGACAGCAGCATCACCGGCCGACCGCCGAGCACCTTCTTCGGGAACGGCATCGCCTTGGGCACGTTGCCAGCGGCCGCGATCGCAGGCGCGGAGAGTGCGAGCTTGTCAGCGGTATCGGGCACGAACACCGCCTGCCAGCCTCCGGTACCGAGCTCCTTGGCCTTGCTGGCGAACGACTTGGCGTCCTTCGGATAGGTCACGGTCACAGCGATCGAGCCCCCTCCCTTCTGCACCGCGTCCACGAACGCGGCGGCCACGGCCTTGCCATAGCCGCTGTCGGGCGCGAACACCGCGAACGTGTGAATCCCCTTCGCCAGGGCGCGGTTCGCGAGGATCCGCGCGCGCTGCTCGGCGGAGTGGCGGATGTGAAAGATGAAGCGACCCTTCAAGCGCTGGTCCGCGGCGGTCGCGAGCGAGATCAGGGGCAGCCCGAGGCTCTCGGCGCGCGCGCCTGCCGCATCGACGATGCCACCTTCGATCGGACCGACGATCGCGATCACGCGAACGTTCGCGAGCGCGTCGACCGCTTGTTCACCCTGGGTCTTGTCACCTGCGGGTCGGACCTCGATCGCGGCGATGCCCGCACCGGTCGGTGCGCCAGCGGCGAGCCCGAGCCCGGCGACCGCGGCATCGGCGATGCGATTCTGCGTGCCGAGCGGGATGACCGCGCCGATCAAGCCGCTGTTGCTCGTCGGGGGAGCACCACCGACGGCGGCTGCGGTGATCGTGCGCGACAGGCCGAGCGTGGAGCGCACCTCGGCGACCTGATTACGCAGCTTCGCGGCGCCCGAGGTATCTCCCACTTGATCGGCGCGGACCACGAGCTGGCTGCCGACGAGCGCCCAGGCCGGTCCATCGTGATCGATATGGTCCCACACGGCCCGGAGCTGATCGTGCGGCGCCGCGGCACAGACCTCTTCGATCCGCGTGACCATCACGGCCTTCTCGGTCGGAGACGCGAGCTTCCAGAGCCGATCGAAGACCCGCAGCGACGCGAGCGGCTTGTCGCCGGCCGCGGTCGCATACGCGAGCGCGCCGAGGTACTCGCCACGCTCGTCATCATTCTCGACCGCTACTTCGGCTTCGCTGAGCAGCTTGCGCGCGGCCGCAGCATCGCCCTCATAATTTTTGACGATGCCGAGGAACAACTGCGCCTTGTTGTGCAATCCGGGGTCGGTCGCACCCGCCAGCGCGCGCGTGAGCTGCGCGTCGGCATCGCCGAACTTGTGAGCCTTGATCTGGGCGTAGCCCGCGTAGACCTCGGCGAGCGGCACGATCGGATCGTGCGGGAAGTCTTCGATCAGGCGCTTGAACTCGTCGGCCGAGACCCGCGAATCCTCGAGGAACTTCGCCTTGGCCTCGTTGAACCGCTGCTTCGCGGCAGGGTCGGAGCTCTCCGGAATCGCCGGTCCGATGACCTCGCGCTTGCCGTGGCATCCCGCAGCAGAGGCGACCGCTGCAGCGACGACCATGGCACACAGAACGGTTCTCACGCCCCAACACTAGCGGTGCCACCCATCAGGGGCAACACGCGGGCTCTCGGGACTCGTTCTGAGGTATGTCTCCGGCGATGGCACGCCAGAACAAGCTCGAAGCCGACCTCGAAAAGGGCTTCACCGCTCTCGAAGACGGGAATATTGACGACGCGATCGCTGCTTCGGAGCGGCTCCAGAAGCTCGACGCCAAGAACCCACACGTGATGGCGCTGATGGCCGCTGTCGCCGATGCCCAAGGCGAAGCGGAGACCGCGCTCGGTATCTATCGCAGCATCACCGAGGTCACGCCCGATGATCCGGTCCCGCGGATCTGCGCCGCGCGCATCGAGCTCCGTGATCTGGGGGACGCCGAAGCTGCGCTCGAAACCGTCGAAGCCGCGTTCGAGTTCATCGATGAAGAACGCGACCTGGTCGAAGCGATCCTGGTCCGCACCGAGGCGCTGATCGCGACCGACGACCTGCCGGCCGCACGCACGTCGCTCGCAGAACTCGCTTCCTCGGTGATCGACGAAGCGATCCTCGCGCTCGATCTTGCCGAGCTCGCGCTCGCCGCCGAAGATCCGAGCGCCGCGATCAAGTGGATCGACATCGCGAAGGCCGACGAAGAGCTCGAGGCAGATGCCATGCACCTGCTCGGCAAGGTCCACGAGCTCCGCGACGAGCGCCCCGAGATGATCGCGGCGTGGAAGCGGACGCGCGAGCTCGATAGCAAGCTGCCGCCGCCCGAGGTCTCGATCAGCGACGCCGAGGTCGATCGGATCGCGACCGCGGCGCTCGAGATGATGCCTGCCGAGGTCCGCGAGAAGCTGCAGAACGTGCCGATCCTGATCGATAGCGAGCCGAGCGCCGAGCAGCTCGCCGATGGGCTCGACCCGCGCATCCTGGGCCTGTTCGACGGCACGGTCGCCGCCGATGACCTCGCGCCGGTCGTCACCAAGATCCACTTGTTCAA
Source organism: Kofleriaceae bacterium (assembly GCA_043759355.1). Classification (GTDB taxonomy): domain Bacteria; phylum Myxococcota_A; class Polyangia; order Haliangiales; family Haliangiaceae; genus JABFXX01. The sequence continues at coordinate 179,636 of JAYVLQ010000101.1, read as the reverse complement.
GCACAATCTCGAGCGCGCCTCCGGCGATCTCGACGAGCTCGAAGAGCAGATCACGATTACCGTGTTGCACGAGACCGCGCACTACTTCGGGCTCGACGAGGAAGACCTCGAAGCGCTCGGCCTGGACTGAAGCGCGTCGCTAACGCGCCATCGCGAGGCAACGCCGAGACGCAGCCTTTCGGCGATGCGTCCTTTAATTGGGGAAGCAGAGCGTGTCGCCGACCGGCGTACCGGCGACGCACAGCGCGATGTAACAGCACGAGGTCGCGCACTCGTGGTTCTTCGAACAGAACCCACCTTCCGGCACGAGCGCCGCATCCTGCGGCACGAACGCGTCGAGCAGATGCGCATCGTGCGGCTGCGACGACGCATCGCCGAGCCCGGCATCCTTCACCGTGACGCTGTTGCCGTCGTGCGCCGCATCTTGTTGTACTTGCTGATTCGGACTGCTGCCGATCGCACAACCGGCAAGCACGAATACCCAACACCCATGTCGCAACATGAAGACCCTCACCGGCATCTTAAGCGCGGCGATCGCGGTTGCAACGAAATTCACGCCAACGTCGTGACGCGTTCGCCGAACAGCCGGTCGAGACGCGTCAGCAGTTCGTCGGTTGGCGCCACCGCCCAGGCATCCGGCAAGGCGATCACGGCCTCGACGCGGCGCGCGATCTTGAGGCGGACGACGGGCTGGTGTGCACCTCTTTGCGCATTCGCCAGGATCGTCTTGAGCTCGTCGATCATGTCGTGTGTCAGCAGGTCGGCATCAAGTGAGATATCGACGCGGGAGGTCTTCGCGGTGCGGACCTCGCTCAGCGGATCGGCCGACTCGAGCAGCATCTTCCATTCGGGCGCATCAGAGCTGCCCTCGTTCTTGACCGCACCTTTGCACAAGATCGGCTCGTCGCTGACCAGCACGTGGCGGACCTTCTCGAACGTCTTCGGGAACGCGATGACTTCGAGCGAGCCTTCCGAATCCTCGAGCTGGAAGCGGGCCATCTTGTCGCCCTTCTTCGTGATCATCTCGCGGTACTGGCTGACGATGCCACCGATCGAGTGATCGCCGACGTTCTTGGTCCCGCCGAGGAACTCGCTCGTGGTCGCCGAGGCGTAGCGCGCGAGATCGCCACGATAGCGGTCGAGCGGGTGCCCCGACATGTAAAAGCCGAGCGATTCCTTCTCGAACGCGAGCAGCTGCTTGCTCGACCACGCCTCGAGCTCGGGATAGATCTCGCCTTGCGTCGCCGGTGACACCGCGCTGTTGCCGTTGACCTTTGGTGGATCCATCAGGCCAAACAGCGAGGTCTGGCCACTCCGGCGATCGCGTTGCTCCGAAGCCCCGCGCTCCATCGCGGCGTCGAGTGCCGCGAGCTGTTGCGCGCGATGGTGAGTCGTTCCATCAGGGAGAGCGAAGCCGTCGAACGCGCCGCTCTTGAGGAGCTGCTCGAGCACGCGCCGGTTGCACTTCTGCGTATCGACGCGGCGGCACAGCTCGTAGACCGAGGTGAACTTACCGTCGGTCGCGCGCGCCTCGATGATCGCTTCGACCGCGTTCGTACCGACGCCCTTCACGGCGCCCATGCCGAATCGGATGACTTTCGGCTTGTCGGCCCCCTCCATGCCGGTCACAGCGGGCGTCACGGTGAAGTCGAGGTTCGACTCGTTGACATCGGGCCGCTCGACGACGAGCCCCATCGCGCGTGCTTCGGCGATGAACTTGACCACGTTATCGATGTTGTCGGCGTCGCACGACATCAGGCCCGCCATGAACTCGTGCGGGTAGTGCGCCTTGAGGAAGCCCGTCTGATAGGTGATCCAGCCGTACGCGGCGGAGTGCGATCGGTTGAAGCCGTAGCCCGCGAACTTCTCGACGAGATCGAAGATCTCCTCGGCACGCTTCACGTCGACCTTCATGGCCTTCGCGCCTTCGAGGAACTTGCCCTTCTCCTTGGCCATCTCCTCGGCCTTCTTCTTGCCCATGGCGCGGCGAAGAAGATCGGCGCCGCCGAGCGAATAGCCCGCGAGCACCTGAGCGATCTGCATGACCTGTTCTTGGTAGACGATGACGCCGTAGGTGTCCTTCAACACCTCGCTCAGCGACTCGTGCATGTATTCGATCTTCTTGCGGCCGTGCTTGCGGTCGATGAAGTCATCGACCATGCCGCCTTCGAGCGGACCCGGGCGATAGAGCGCGACGGCAGCGACGATATCTTCGAGACAGTCCGGTTTGAGCTTCTTGAGAATCTCGCGGAAGCCGCTCGATTCGAGCTGGAATACGCCGGTGGTGTCGCCGCGCGAGATCATCTTGAAGACGTCGGCGTCGTCCTTGTGGATGAGGTCGATGTCGAGCTCGGCGGCTCCCTCGCGCGTCTTCTGGAGGTTCACGAGCTTCACGGCGGTGTGAATCACCGTGAGTGTCTTCAAGCCCAAGAAGTCGAACTTGACGAGGCCGACCTTCTCGACCTCCTTCATCGCGAACTGGGTGACGATCTCGTCGTTCTGACCGCGGAAGCACGGGACGTACTCCCACAGCGGGCCGCCTGCGATCACGATGCCTGCGGCGTGCATGCCGGCATTGCGGTTGAGGCCCTCGAGCGACGCGGCGAGATCGAGGAGCTCGCGGTGCATCGGGCTGGTGTCGTAGAGCGCCTTGAGCTCGGCGGTCTGCTCGATCGCTTCACGCACCGGCGGGGTCTTGCCGGCGACCGGCTCGGGCACCATCTTCGCGAGCTTGTCGGCCTCGGCGAACGGAATCTCCATCGCGCGCGCGATGTCGCGAATCACGCCGCGCGCCTTCAACTGGTGGAACGTCGCGATCTGACCGACGCGATCGCGGCCGTACTTCTCTTGAACGTAGTTGATGACCTCGCCGCGGCGATTCATGCAGAAGTCGACGTCGAAGTCCGGCATCGACACGCGCTCGGGATTCAAGAATCGCTCGAACAGCAGCTTGAACTCGATCGGATCGATATCGGTGATCCGCATCGCCCACGCGACCGCCGAGCCTGCACCGGATCCACGACCGGGACCGACGGGGATGCCGTGCTCCTTCGCCCAGTTGATGAAGTCCCAGACGATGAGGAAGTAGCCCGAGAACCCCATCGACACGATCACGCCCATCTCGCGCTTCACCCGCTCGCGATAGATGTCGGCGTCGAACTTGACGCCGCGCGCGGTCAACTCGGTGAACCGACGATCGAGCCCTTTCCAGATGATGTTCGACAGGTACGTATCGAGGGACTCGCCCTCGGGCACCTTGTACTGCGGCATGTGCGTCTGATCGAGCTTGAGCTTGACGTTGCACCGCGCCGCGATCAGGCCCGCGTTCTCGACCGCCTGGCCGACGTCCTTGAACGCGTCGTTCATCTCGGACTCGGACTTCATGTAGTAGCTGTCGACGACGTGCTTGAGCCGCTTCTCGTCCTTGAGGCTCTTGCCGGTCTGGATCGCCATCAGCACGTCATGCGCGGCGGCGTCGCTGCGGTTGACGTAGTGGCAGTCGTTCGTCGCGACGAGCGGGATATCGAGCTTCTTCGACATCCGGATCAGCTCGCCGTTGAGGGTCTCCTGCTCCGGCGTCGGGGTCGGCATCAGCTCGAGATAGAAATCGCCGGGCGCGAACATCGCGGCGTATTCCTTCGCGGCTTCTTCAGCTGCAGCGACGCCATTCTTCTCGAGCGTCTGCGCGATTTCACCGCCAAGGCACGCCGACATGCCGATCAGGCCGTCGGTGTGTTCGCGGAGGATCTGCTTGTCGATGCGCGGGTTGTAATAGAACCCCTCGAGGTAGCCCATCGAGTTCAGGTACGAGAGGTTCTTGTAGCCGACGTCGTTCTTCGCGAGCAGGATGAGGTGGTAGTTGCGACGGTTCGTGCGGTCATGACGATTGGTCGAGGCGACGTACGTCTCGCAGCCAAAGATCAGCTTCTTGCCGGCGGCCTTCGCTTCCGTGTAGAGATCGATCGCGCCGAACATGTTGCCGTGGTCGGTGACCGCGACCGTGTCCATGCCGAGCTCGTGGGTCTTCTTGAATAGATCCTTGACGCGGATCGCCCCGTCGAGGAGCGAGTACTGCGTGTGCAGATGAAGATGCGTGAACCCACCCATGATATGACCCCCACGATCTAGCGCATGGCTCCGACACTCCCGAGCACCTTCGGCACGAAATGTTGGGTCCTCGTCTGGTTGGCTCTCTGCGCCGTATGGGCCTGTCACAGCGACCCGCCACCGGTCGCTCCAGGCGAACTGATCCCTGCGGCTGCCGAGATCCAGGTCGATACGATGGACAAGGAGTGCGACGCGCTGATCGTCGCGATCAACGTCTACGGCGAATGCCGGTACAACGACGATGATGACAAGGCGTGGGCCAAGAACCTCGCCCAGGTCGCGCAGGAGTCGTTCGATGCCGGCCACAAGGGACATCCCGACGCGCCGTCACAGCACGTGATCGCCCTCGCGTGCCATCGCGCCGCGGAGTCCGTCAAGCACGCGGCCGAGCGCTGCTCAAACGGCCCGAAGCCAAAGCGCGAGTATTAGCTAGATCTAGGCCGCGACGGTCTGGCTGGCCGACTCGTTCGCGAGCATCGGCGTGACATCGAGCTGCAGGTTGTTCACCGGTCGCGGATCGAGCTCGGGACGATGTGGCAGTGCAACGAACACGCGCTTCACCGACCAGCCCACGAGCAGGTACGCCCACAGCGGGAAGAACGCGAGGTAGAAGCCGCCGGTCGCGAACACCCGCTGCGATAGCGTGCGGTGCTTGAGGCTGTCGGAGCAGATCCACTGCGTCACGTGATAGATGCACATGTACATGTACGCGGGGTACAGAAGGACGAAGCGCCTCGGGAAGTAGTGCCCGATGATGTTGTGGAGGAACGTGAACACGCGCTTGGCGTAGAACGGTCCCGACATCGTCCGCTTGCCCATGCCGCCGGGCACATCGAGGCGGCGGATCATCTTCGCTTCGGGGTCGAACAGCATGTACTCGTCGGCGGCTTTGCCGGCGTTGATCCGATACGCGAGCGAAGGTTCGTCTTCGATTGGCGTGCACTCGTCCCAGAGGCCAAACCGCTCGAGCGTGCGGCGTGGAATCGCCGCGTTGCCGCCCATCAGGCTCTGGACCTTCTTGCGTTGATCGGTGCGCGCGAACACGCGCTGCCACATCAGCGAATTGAAGCTGAGCACGTCGCGCCGCGCGCGCTCGAGGTTGACGTACGGCGCGGCGTTCGGCTCGAAGAACTGACCGGTCACGCCGAGGCATTTCGGATCCGCGAAGTTCGCCTCGTGAACGCGCAACCAATCGGTGCCGACAGGCAGATCGTCATCGTCGATGAATACGAACAAGTCGCCGCGACCGTGACGCACGCCGGTGTTGCGCGCCGCGGGACCACCCAGCGGCGGGAACTGGTGCACGCGCAGGCGTGGGTCGCGCGCGAGGGCATCGAGCTGTGCGACATCGGCCGGCGCGCGCTGCGTCGATTGCTCGACCACGACGACCTCGAAGCTGTCGTGCTCCTGCGCGAGCAACAGGCCGAGCAACTCGATCAGCGCGGGCAGCCGGTTGTACGAGCGAACCACCACGGACACCCGAGGCGCCGATTGGTGGAGAAAACTCATGGATGTTCACTACCACGAGGCCCGGATCCTTCGCATCTGTTCGAATCTCCACGGGTGTTGAGAATCTGACAGGTGGTGGCGAACTGCCCGTTCCTGGCCGAATTTCAGGGAGCGCCGGCGGCTGTCATCGGGCTCGGGCTCAGGTCGTCACGCTCTGGAGCGCCTTGACCTGATCGGCCGAGCCGAGCACGACAAGCGTCATCCCGACGGAGAGCTTCTCGTTCGCATCGGGGTTGTAGGTCCATTCGCCGGTGTCGCCGGGACGCATCGCGAGCACGGTCATGCCGAAACGCTCGCGCACGCGCGCGTCGCGAAGCGTGATGCCGAGATCCGCGGTCCTGTCGCCGAGCCGGACCTCGGCGATGCGATACGCGGCGCGGCGATCGCGGAGCATGTCGTCGAGGAAGGCGACCACCGCGGGCCGCATCAGCTCGGAGACCAGGCGCATGCCGCCGATGAAGTTCGGCGAGACCACAGCATCGGCACCCGCCCGCTTGATCTTCTCGACGTGCGAGAGCTCGGCGCAGCGCGCGACGATCCGTGCGGAGGGATTGGTCTGGCGCGCCGAGACGGTGAGGTAGAGGTTGTCCTTGTCCGAGGACAACGCCGCGACAAGGCCCTTGGCCGCGCCGAGGTTCGTCTGAGCGATCACGTCGTCATCGGTCGCGTCGCCGACGATGTACGTGTAGGCCGCGTTCGGATGGCGATCCGCGATCTCCTTGAGCTCGTGCTCGTCCATGTCGATCGCGATCACCGGCACGCCCGTCGCGATCAGCTCTTCGATCACGTTCCGGCCGGTCGAGCCGGCACCACACACGATCACGTGGTCTTTCATCTTCTTCATCCGTTTCTTGAGCTTGTTCGCGAATAAAGCGTTCTTGAGATCGCCTTCGATGATGAACGCCGTGATGGTCGAGGCGAAGAATACGATCGTGCCGGTGCCGAAAAGGAGCAGCACGATCGTGAAGCCACGCGCGTACTCCGTGGTGTCCATGCCCTGAAGGACCTCGGCGTAACCGACGGTCGTGATCGTGATGACCGTCATGTACGCGCAGTCGGCCATCGGCCACCTGCCGTGACCGATCATGTAATAGCCAACCGACCCGCCAAGGACGACCAAGAGGATCGCGACCAGGCCGTACATCATGCGTTTTAGCATCGGAGTGAGCATCTTCGAGTGCTTTCGAGCTCCGCCCTGCCGTCGGTAGTGCTGCGCGCCGGAAGCAAGTTCCGGCTTGCGCGCGGCGCTCGATAGTACCCGTGGTAAGACCCCAGGCATGCAGCTCCTTGGCAGCTTTCTCGCCGGTGGTTGGTCGAATGGATCGGGCGCCAAGCAAGCGCTCCTCAACCCTGCGACCGAGGCTGTCGTCGCCGAAGTTCACGCCGGCGGCCACGATCTCGCGCAGGCCTTCGCATTCGCGCGCGAAGCCGGCGCGGCGGAGCTCGCGCGGCTCACGTTCGCGCAACGCGGCGAGCTGGTCGCAGCGCTCGCCAAGGCGATACACGGCGCGCGTGAAGAGCTCATCTCGCTCGCGATCGCGAACTGCGGCAACACCCGCAGCGATGCGAAGTTCGATATCGATGGCGCGGCCATCACGCTCTCGCACTACGCCGAGCTCGGCGCGAAGCTCGGCGCGCACACGCTGCTCGGCGATGGCGAGCCGATCCAGGTCGGTCGCACCGCACGCATGAGCGGCCAGCACATCTGGGCCTCGCGCCCTGGTGTCGCGGTCCATATCAATGCGTTCAACTTCCCGGCGTGGGGCACGTGCGAGAAGCTGGCGTGCTCGTTGATCGCGGGCATGCCCGTGCTCTCGAAGCCCGCGACCGCGACCGCACATGTCGCGTGGCGGCTGGCGCAGCTGTTCGAGCCACTGCTCCCGAGAGGCGTGCTGCAGATGCTGGTTGGCCCCGCCGGCGCGCTGCTCGATCACGTCACACCTGCCGACGTCGTCGCGTTTACCGGGGGCAGCTCGACCGCACAGATGCTGCGCGGCAAGGTCCCGCACGCACGCCTCAACATCGAGGCCGACTCCCTCAACGCCGCAGTGCTCGGTCCCGATGTCGAGGTCACGAGCGAGGTCGGCAACCTGTTCCTCTCGGATGTCGTGCGCGACATGACCCAGAAGAGCGGGCAGAAGTGCACCGCGATCCGTCGCGTGCTGGTCCCCGAGGACAAGCTCGCCGAGGTCGCCGACGCCCTCAAGGAGCGGCTCGCCACGTTCAAGATCGGCAACCCCGAGCTCGAGGAAGTGCGCGTCGGGCCACTCGCGACCGCGCAGCAGCTCCGAGATGTGAAGGCCGGCATCGCGCGGCTCGCCGCGGCGACCGAGGAGGTCTACGGCGGTACCGGCGAGGTCACAGGTCCCGGGCCACTCGGCGTGTCCGAGGGCAAGGGCTTCTTCGTCGGTCCGGTCCTGCGCCGCGCTTCGAACGCGATGACCTGTGCACCGCTCAACGAGCACGAAGTGTTCGGCCCGGTCTCCACGCTCGCGCCGTACTCCGGCGACGGGGCCTACGCCGCCGCCTTCATCGCCAAGGGCGAAGGCTGCCTCGTCAGCTCCGCCTATTCCGACGATCGCGATTGGGTCCAGACCTTCGTCACGAACGCCGCGCCGTGGGCCGGTCGCTTGTTCCTCGGCTCCTCGAAGATGGCGGCGATGTCGCCAGGCCCCGGTACCGTGTTGCCCTCGCTCGTCCACGGCGGTCCGGGCCGCGCCGGCGGCGGGGAGGAGCTGGGTGGTCAGCGCGGCCTGCAGCTCTACATGCAGCGCACCGCGCTAGAGGGCGATGCCACCGTGCTCAAGTCGCTGATCGGATAAACCATGCGAAAGTATCTCATCGCGCTCGCCGTCACCGTCAGCTTCGCCATCGCGGCGATGGGCTTCATCGCGTGGAAGTCTGTCGATCGTCAGAGATCCGCGGGCATCAACGTCGAGGTCATCAGCGCCGCGCGGCAAGAAGCCAAGCAGCTCTATCCGATGTGTCTCGATAGTCCCGTCGCCGTTCACAATGGCGTGGCGACCGGCACCGAGCACTTCGAAGACTTGCTGACGAGCGATCCCAAGCAGGCGCGCGCGAAGCTCGTCGACTTCGTGGTCCCGATGATCGAATCGCGCCAGCTCGCCTGCACGAGCACGCTCGCTGACTTCGGCGAGGTAAAGAAGGTCGCATCCCAGAGGGATGGCTATGTCGAAGGTGCCCAGCCCAAGGTCGAAGCCGTGATCGCGCGGTTCAAGACCACGCACCTCGCCGCCGATCAGCTCCGCGATGCGATCGATCGCGGCGCGCCGAAGGACGAGCTCCTCGCGAAGCTCACCGCGCTGCGCGACTCGACGAACTAGTCCTCAGCTTCTCGAAGACGAACGATAGGGTCCGTCGCGTCGACCAGCGGGCCCGGTGGTCGTCTACTGCGTCGGGCGGCGCGGACGCGGTCCTATCGCAGCAGGCGCTTCGGGATCGGGATCGAGCATCGGCAGCAAGTTGCAGAGCTCGCGGGCGACCTGGCGGCAGCGATGGCGAACGAAGTCGGTCGCGTAGGGCTCGGCGAGCAGCACGACGAGCGTCGCGTCGTACCAGAACGTCATCGCGTAGGCATCGGGGTCGACGATCTCGCCGTGCGAGCTGCCCGGGGTCGGGCTCGCGAGCACGCGGCGCGCGAGGAACTGCCAGCGCGAGGACTCGAGCTCGTCGGGGGCTTTGGCAGCCACGACGAGCTTGAAGCCGCGGAGCACGAATGCGTTCGACGCGCGATCGATGCTGGCGAGCGCGGTCATGTACTTCTCGATCGTGACCATCACGCGAGCGTGCTCGGGCTCCGACGAGGCGGGCGTGATCGAGAGCTCGGGGAGGTGCGCGACTTCGTAGCGACGACGGACCGCGCGGAGCTGGCGAACGGTGCGCTCGAAGGCGGCCTCGATGTCGGTGTTGTTGGTGCGAGTTGGCAACTCGACACTCAGGTATTCGCCACCACCGAGCGGCATCGTGCGCGCCGGGACGCCGGTTCGCGGCGGCGTGTCTTCGCCGAGGATCCGCGCGGAGGTCGCGCCGATCTCGGTGACCAGCTCGCGCAGGATCTCGCGCAGCTCGTCTTCGATCATCCCAAGAGACTCGTGGTGATCATCGTCGTCGGCTGCGGATAGAACAGGTAGTTGGCGATCGCAGGCTCGCCCGCGAACAGGTCGCTCCACGTGCCGCCTTTGAAGCCCGGTGGCACGTGCGCGATCTCGCCGAAGTCGACGTGCAAGAGGTCATATGCCGGCAGGATAGCGACGAGCTTCTGCATGCGCTTGAGCAGCGGCGCATCGTAGACACCGGCGCGCGGTGATTCGCGGATCAGCCACTGATCGCCCGCGCGGACCGCAGAGACCGCGACCTGCTGGACCGCGGCGACCCGCGCGCGCTGGCTGATCACGACGCGGAAATACAATTCCTCGACGGCACCGCCCCCATCGATCCACTCGTCCGGTATGGCGACGCCGTGATCGCGGACCTGGATGATGCAAGGTGCGCGACCGAGCGCGAGCACGTAGATGAAGTCGCACGGCTCGTGGTCGTCGCCGTGCTTGACGAACGTCGCGGCCTTGAGCTCGAGCGCGAGCTCCTCGGCGAGGGCGTCGAGCTCGTCGCTAGGCATCGTGGCGTGATCTGGATCGGCGGGGTCGCGGGCTTGCCCCCACGTGCGCGATGGATAGAGCTCTTCCATCACCTGCTCGACCGTCGACATCATGGCGCCCTTGCGCGAATCGCAGCCGGTCTTGCCTTTGCAGTTCGTGCACCCGCCCATGGCGTCAGAGTCCGGTGCGCGCCGCGGGCGGCAGCGAGAGGCCGAAGCCATCGTGCAGCGTGCGGACGGCGAGCTCGGCGTACTTGCGCGCGATCACGACGCTGATCTTGATCTCGGAGGTCGAGATCAACTGGATGTTGATGCCCTCTTTCGAGAGCAGCTCGAACATCGTCTTCGCGACGCCGGCGTGCGAACGCATGCCGACACCGACGACGGAGACCTTGCAGATCTCGTCGTCGAACGAGATGCGCTCGCCCTTGGCACCGACGAGGTCGGGGACGTTGTCGGTGAGCAGCTGGACCGAACGCTTGCGGTCGCCCTTCGGCACCGTGAACGTGAGGTCGGTGGTGCCGTCGTACGCTTGGTTCTGGACGATCATGTCGACCGAGACGTTCGCGTCGGCGAGCGGCGCGAACATCCGCGCGGCGATGCCCGGCATATCCGGGAGGTCTTCGAGTGTGATCTTGGCTTCGTCACGCGACGCGGTGACACCCGAGACGACGACTTTCTCCATGCTGCTCTCCTCGGGAACGACCCACGTTCCTTCGACATCTGAAAAGCTCGAGCGGACGTGAATACGCACGCCGTATTTCATGCCCAGCTCGACCGAGCGGATCTGCAGGACCTTCGCGCCGAGCGAGGCGAGCTCGAGCATCTCTTCGTAGCTGATGCGGTCGAGCTTGCGCGCGCTCGGGACGATGTTCGGATCGCTCGTGTAGATGCCGTCGACGTCGGTGTAGATCTCGCACGCGTCGGCGCCTAGCGCGGCCGCGATCGCGACGCCGGTCGTATCGCTGCCGCCGCGACCAAGCGTGGTGATGTTGCCCTTGTCGTCGACACCCTGGAATCCGGCGATCACCGCGATCTCGCCTTGCGCAAGGACGTCCTTGATCGGCTGGCCATCGATCTCGAGGATCCGGGCACGCGCGAACGAGCTGTCCGTCAGGATCTTGCACTGGCTGCCCAGGAACGAGCGAGCCTTGCCGCCGGCTGCCCGGATCGCGAGCGCGACCAGGCCGACCGAGACCTGCTCGCCCGTCGAGATGATGACGTCGACCTCGCGGTCGTTCGGATCCTCCTGGAGCTGACGGGTCAGCTCGAGCAGGCGATTGGTCTCGCCCGACATCGCCGAGACGACGACCGCGACCTGGTGGCCCGCACGTTGAGCTCGGAGGCAGCGCTCGGCCACCGCCTTCATGCGCTCGATAGTTCCGACGGACGTGCCGCCATACTTCTGAACGATCAACACGGCGGCCTCGATCTACCATGCGGCATGTCCGTCGTGGTGCTTGTTTCGGCCGAACGCTCGTCGAAGAGCGGACGATTCGGTCGATCTATCGCCGGCAAGGCGCTGGCAAGGCGCGGTCTGGGACGACGCCGAGACGCTCGCGATCATCAAGAGGGGAGCAAGTCTCGACGTTCAGATTACGGGCAGTCGCTGCAGGTCGCGGCCGTCTCGGTCGCCGCGTTGCACGTACCGTTTGCCACGCCACCGTCGCAACCAATATCGCCGAGACCGCTGCCGAGTCCACCGCCACTGCCGAGCCCCGCCGTGATGCACGCGAGACAGCTGTTCATGTCGAGGCCCGTTGGACACGTCGTACCCGTCAATGCGCACACCGCACAGGTCGTGACGTCACTCGGGCAGTTGCCATTCGTGGCCGGGCAATCACCAGCGCAGTTCGCGGTGGTCTCACCCGCATCGCAGGTCCCGTTGTTGTTGCAGGTCACGGTCGTTCCCGACCCCGACCCCGAGCCCGAGCCGTTCGAACCATGACCGCAGTCAGCGGGACAGCTGTTCACCTCGTTCGCGGCGCAGGTGCCATCTCCGCAATGGCTGGCACTGGTCGATGCGTCAGGCGAATCGTGAGACGGCTCCGACGAGCCACCAAAGCTACATGCGACGACGAACGACATCGCGCATGCGGCAGCCGAAAGGATCCCGGAAGAATGCCTCTTCATGCCGGCATCGTACGAAAACGAGATTAGCGATCAATAGGAAAGACGATCCTGTCGCGCTTGGATGACGAATAAGCGCGATCATCCGCTCTCGGGTCCGTACACAGATTGTGCAAGCCGGCGCGCTAACGCTGCGCGTAAAGCGGCGTGCTCGGGCGCCAAAAGATCAGGATCCTCATCGAGGACTGTGGCCGCGTGGTGCCGTGCTTCGAGCAGCAAGTCGTAGTGCTGGCCGAGGTCGCCATAGCGCAATCTCGGTACACCCGACTGCTGGGGGCCACAGAGCTCGCCCGGGCCGCGGAGCGCCAGGTCGGTCTCGGCGATCTGGAAACCGTCCGTGGTCCGGACCATCGCGTCGAGCCGGTCGCGACCTTCCTCGGTCAGCGCGCCGTGGGTGATCAGGACGCAATGGGATTTACCGCCACCGCGCCCGATCCGGCCGCGCAGCTGATGGAGCTGCGCGAGCCCGAAGTGATCCGCGTCGTGGATCGCCATCACGGTCGCGGCTGGAACATCGACGCCGACTTCGATCACCGTCGTCGCGACGAGCACGTCGATCTCGCCCTGCTTGAACGCGCGCATCACGCGATCGCGCGCCGCGCTGTCGAGCCGGCCGTGGACGAGCCCGACGTGCGCGTGCGGGATCGCGGCTGCAACGTCACGCGCGACCGTGGTTGCATCTTTCCAGTCGGAGTCTTCGTTGTCGTCTTCGACCTTCGGGCACACGACATATGCGCGTTCGCCAAGCGCGATCCGCTCGCCGATCATCTTGTACGCCGCGGTCTCGCCGCGCTTGCCGTTGACGAGCGAGGTCTTCGCCGGCAACCGGCCGGGCGGCAGCTCGTCGAGGACCGAGATATCGAGATCGCCGTACGCGGTGAGTGCGAGCGTGCGCGGAATCGGCGTCGCAGTCATGACCAGGAGGTGGGGCGCGCCCTGGCCATCGCCCTTGTCGCGGAGCTTCGCACGCTGCGCGACTCCGAACCGATGCTGCTCGTCGATCACGACGAGCCCGAGCGCCGCGAAGCCGACGCTGTCCGCGATCAAGGAGTGGGTGCCGATCACGACATCGATCTGGCGCTGCGCGAGCATCGCGAGCATCGACTGGCGCACGGCCTTTTGCGTCGACGCGGTGAGGAGCGCGATCTTCAAGCTCGCGACCTTCGCCCACTTGGTCCAGGTTTCGAAGTGCTGCTCGGCGAGGATCTCCGTCGGCGCCATCACCGCGACCTGGCGCCCTGCCCGCGCGGCTTGCACGGCCGCGGCAAACGCGACCGCGGTCTTCCCCGAACCGACATCGCCCTGGAGCAAGCGGTTCATCGGCTCGCTCTTCGCGAGATCCACTGCGACCTCGCGGATCGAACGCTGCTGCGCGCCGGTCGGTGCGAACGGCAGCGCCTGCAACACGATCGCGTCGATCGACGGGCTGCGCGCACACGGCAGCGCGGCATCGGCCTGGCGCTCGCGCCGCTTCAACGCGACCGCGACGCCGAGCGCGAATAGCTCGCCGAAAACGAGCCGGCGCTGATACACGCTGACGCGCCGGTTCAGGAGGTCGAGATCCGCGGGCGAGATGTCGTCGGGCGGCGCGTGCAGCATCGCCAGCGTTGCGGACAGCGCCGGTAACTTCGCCGCGCGCTCGATCTTGGCGGGCACCCCATCGTCTGCCGTCGCACCGACGCGCTCGCACGCGGTCTGACACGCCGCACGCAGCTTACTCTGCGGCACGCCCGCGACGTCCGGGTACCGCGCGATCAGCTTCGGGGGCTCCTTTTTGACCTTCGGCTTCGTCGGCTTCGCATCGTCGGCAGGGACATCATCGTTGAGCCCGGTCTCGAGGTCCATGCCGAGCTGTTGGTTGATCGTGACCACTGGTTCGACGAGCTCGATCGAGATGACATCGGGATTCGCAAACTCGAGCCGGCCTTCGCGCCGGCGCACGACGCCGGAGAGCACGACGATCGAGCCCGGCGGCATCCGCTTGTCGATGCCCGCCCAGACATTGAACCAGCGCACCACCGCCGTCGATCGCTTCGACAGATCGGTCACCACGGTCGCGCTCTCGAGCCGGACCTCGGCCCAGCGCCTGCGCCCGACGAAGATCATCCGCGCGGACGTGACCTTCGAGATGAACGTGACGCGCTCGCCCTCCGCCATCTCGCCGACCTCGGCGATCTGCTTGGCGTCGCGCACGTCGTCATAGCGCTTCGGCAGACACCACAAGAGGTCCTCGACGGTCTCGAGCCCCTTCTCGGCCATCCTCTGCGCGAAGGCCGGCCCGATGCCGGGCAGTGTATGTGTCGGACGCGCGAGCGGATCGATCTCGGGCTCGACGACTCGCGCCGGCGTGGCCGGCGTGGCCGGCGTGGCTGGCGTGCGCGGCTTCGGCGGCTTCGCGGCCTTCGGCTCCTTCACAGCCTCCGGATCGTTCGGGACCTTCGGGGCCTTCGCGAGTTTCGGCGCGACCGGCGCCGGCAACGCGCTGCGAGCTGATCGCTCCGGAACGGGCGACGGCAACCGCTGCGCCGAGCCCGACGGGGACGCGGTCACTCGCTGCGGCGGCGGCACCGCGGGCACGCGCGTCGCGATCGGCGGTGCCGGCGGCAGCATCGACGCGATCGTCGGCCCTGTCCGCTGCACGATCTTCGGCCGACTCGGATACCTCGCGACCAACCTCATCCCCCGCGCGACTTCGACCGCTCGCTGATCCTCGCTCAGCGTGTCCCACTGCACCAACCGATCACGCCACGCAACGAGCGCGTCTTTGCCCTCGACCGCGACTGCGATCAAGCCATCACACGCGGCCTGCAGCCCGATGCCGAGCCCCGCGATCGTGCGAACGCCTGCAAAGTTATCCTTCGCTGCGAGCTCGAGCGGAATTCTCACCGCTTCGGCCCGTCGCACCAGATCGGCGTCCATCGCCGACGAAACTAGCACTCAGCGGTGACGCGATGCCGCTCGAGCGCGTTCAGGCGGGATCTCAGCCGTCCGCGCGATACGTGAAGCGCAGCTCGTAGTCGCAGAGATGAAAGATGTCGCCTTCATCGATGCGCTTGTTGTCGATGCGCATGCCCTTGTAGTCGATGCCGTTCGTCGACCCGAGGTCCTTGATATAGAACGTGCCGTTGCGGCGGATCACCGCGGCGTGTTTGCGCGAGATGTTGCCATCTTTGATCGGCAAATCCGAGGTCTTCGACCCGCGGCCGATGATAAATTGGTCCTTCGTCACCGGATAGCGCTGGCCGTTGTAGATGAGGAACAGCGTCGGCCCTGCGGAGCCCGCCGGTTGCGGCGTGGGCGCGACCATCGGAGGCACGGCGACAGGAGGCGGCGAATGATGATTGTTGCTGGCAGGCGGCGAGCTCGTACTCGCACCCGGACGACCGCCGCTCGCTTGATAACCGGGCGTCGGTGGCGCGGGACGCCTGACCGACGAGGCGGCCATGGATGCCGCGGATGCCGCCAATGCCGCCCCATTCGCAGCCGCCATCATCGGCTGCTGTGTGGCGGGCTGGTTGCGGCCCGGCATCGCCGGTTTGGCAGGCGCGCCATTGCCGATGGGGGTGATGGGGCCACTCTGATTCGGCCCCCCCGTCGTGTTCGGACGCGGCGCACCCGCATTCGGTCCAGGACCCACGCTCGGACCCGGGCCGCCCTCGCCGTTCGCACCGGCGGGCTGGTAGTTCTTCGAGCGCGCGTAATATCTCATCGCCTCGTTGACGAGATAATCGATCGAGCAATCGAAGTCGTTCGCCATTTGCTCGAACGTCTCCCAAAGCACGTCGCGGCAGTAAAAGTGCCGCATCGTCTTTTTGCTCTGATCCATTCGCGCAGTACTCCTAGATCGAGCGCCCGTGCCCTCGTATGGGCGCGCCGTAACTCTACTACATCACCGACACGAGCGCGAGGACACGAACTATTTGGTCGACGCGAGCTTGCCGGCAAGCTCCTTGGCCCGTTGGCCGAGGGTCGGCTCTGGCTTTCGGTCCTTGGCGGGAACGTCGCTCTGATCGCCCCAGTACCCGAGCAGTCTCTCGCCCGACTTGACCGCGTTTAGCCTCGGAATGTCCTCGGTGGACTTCATGGCAGCCAGGCCCTCGACGGCCACCCATTTGGGCATCCGTCCGGGCGCGTCGAGGAGATCGCGCAAGGTCGAGACAACCTGGTTTCGAGGAGTCATCACGGTGATGTCGACGACCACCCCACCCAGTAGCTCGGCTTGCTCGTACGGGCCGTCGGGGAGGGCCTTGACCACGTCCTTGACCGCCAGCAAGCCGCCACACTTGAGTGCGCTGTCGGCGGCGACGTATTTGAACTTTGGATTCGTATGTGGGTACCCGACCATCGAGACCAGCGGCGCCACGCACGCTGGCGGCCCGACCACGCGGAGCAAGCGCACGGCATCGTCGGCGGCATCGGGCGTGCTGTTCTCGTCTTTCGCGATCGCTGTGATCGCGTTGATGTTCGGCACGAGGCTCGTCGCCGGCACGAGATCGAACAGGCCCTGCGAATCGACGTACGCCTTGTAGAGCGCGGACATCGCGCGCGTCGACAGTGTCTTGTCATCGCTCTTTGCCTTCGCGAGACCGAGCAAGTAGTTCACCGCGTCGGCGTTGTTCGAGACCGCGAGCGCGAGCAGCAGCTCCTCGCCGATCCGGGTCTTCTTCTCGGCGGTGCGGTTGAGCGTCACCGTCGCATCGACGACGTGGACGAGCTTCTTGCCCGCGACCGGGCCGATCAGCCGGATCACGTTCGCGCCCGGCGTCGACCCGGCGTTCGCGCGCCCTTCGTAGGAGGGCACGCAGTACCAATCGGTGAGGTAGCCGTCGATCACGGGCCTGGTCTTGTCGTCGGCGTACTTGCGTGCGATCACGAGCGCGTCCTTCGCGCGGACCTGGATCGGGTTCCCGAGCTGCATGTCGCCTTCGATCCGCGCGAGCTCCCACAACCGAGGGGCGAGCTTGCCGATCATCTCGGTGCGGCGCCCCGGCGACATCTGATCGAGGCCCGTTCGGACCTGCGGATCGAGCCCCTTCTTCACGAGGTTCGCGGCGGCATGCGCCGAAAGATCCGGATCGAGCCCTTCATTCTTGAACGCGTCTTCGAGCTTGCCCTGGCCCTTCTCCGTGTTCAGCCATTTGTCGATGTTCTCGTGCGATGGCTTATCGCACGCACCGAGAACCATTGCCGCGATTACCAGAGCTACATGCACGGACATGGCAGCAGCTTATCGGAAACACTCGTCGGTGATACGTTCCGGCGCGATGTCTCGCGCGGCCCCGGTGCTCGTATGCTGCTTGTGCGGCATCGCATGGGCATCGCCGCGCACCGATCCTACCAGTGGTCGCTCGGTGTTCACCGGCGCCACGATGCCTGCCGCGACCTCGATCGATCTCGATCCGGCGGCGATCGGCCCCGGCCAGTTCGACTACTTGTACATCGCGGCGACCGGCGTCTACGATCACTACGGCGTGCGGCTCGACAACGTCGACCTTTCGACTGGCGCGATCACCACCGGTGACACGATCCACGACAACGAGATCTCGCCGGGCGGGATGCTCGCCTATGTCTGGCACATCGGCACCGATCAGCGCGCCACGCTCGGGTTCGAGCTGCGTAGCGCGCCGGGCGAGACCTTCATCGCGAACCGCAACGGGCTCGGCTATCACATCCTCGGCGGCGGCCAGCGCAGCTACGAGGTTGGCGTCGGCACGAGCGTGCAGATCATCGATAGCCTGTATGTCGGCGTCTCGCTCAACAGCGAGACCAGCTACCTCCACCTGCACTACGCACGCGACACCGCACTCGAAAACGGCAACGGCGCGAACGGCCTGCAGAGCGATTGCGGCGGGGCGCCGTGCGGCATCGGCAATCCGCAGGCCTCGGAGCGCTACGACGTCAACGTCCGGACACCGAATCTGTCGACCTCGAACTTGGTCGCGAACCTTGGCATCCTCGTGACGCTCGGTAAGGACGTCTTCCTAGGTATCTCGTATCACGCACCGCCCGGCCTCGAGACCCAGACCGAGTTCGACGGCACCGTCGACGTACGCCGCGCGCCGCGCGATGGCGGCAACCTCATTCACGGCGCGTCGACGGTGTTCCTGTCGCAACCCGCGAGTGCCGATGCCGAGCTCCGTGCGCGGCTGCCTTCCGCGCTCGATCTTCACGTCGGCGGGCGCTGGGAAGACTTGTCGCGTATCCAGGCCTACGACGTGCGCAACTACGGTTCGACGTTCTTCTCCGCGAACATTCCGGAATGGCAGCTCCGGGCGCGCGGCCTCCACGATACCTTTTCGCTGTGGGCCGGCGTCGAGCAGGTCGAGCTCGATCGCTCGCGCGATTGGATGCGGTTCGGCGGCCGGATCGGCGTCGAGACCTCGTCGCTGCGCGATCAGGAGACCTCACCTCTCACGATCGCGCCGCGCTCTTACACCGCGGATGTCGGCGTCCGGCTACGGCTCGGCCCGGTGCTGCTGCAAGGCACGTACGGCGTGCAATATTTCCCGACGGTGAACGTCACGAACAGCTCCTTCGATCCACGCGCGCGCGTCGCTTGTATCGCCTCGGACTACAACTACTCGACGGCCGCGTGCGAGACGGTGCGCGATGGCTTCGGCATCGCGAGTGCCGATGGCCAGTACGATCGGATCGAGCACGCGGTCCGAATCGCGGTGATCTTGCAGAGGCTATGAGCGAGATCGTCCTCTATGGAGCCACCGGGATGACCGGGCAACGCGCGGCCGCCGAGCTCGCTGCGGCGGGCGCCTCGTTCGCACTCGCCGGGCGCGATCCGGTCAAGCTCGCGCACGTCGCGAGCAGGTTCCCGGCCGCCGACGTCGTGTTCGCCGAGCTCGGCGATCACGACGCCTTGGTCCACGCGTTCGAAAACGCGAAGGTCGTGCTCGCATGCTCGGGCCCGGCCGGCGTGACGAACGAGCGCTTGCTCGTCGCGGCGCTCGCAGCCGGTGCGCACTACGTCGACCTCGGTGGCGAACAAGCCTTTCTACACGCCGCGTACGAGCGCCACGAATCGACAGCGCGCAGAGCCGAGCGCGTCGCGATCCCCGGCGCGGGTGTCGACTGCGTACTCGGCGATTGGGCCGCGGCGTGGGCCGCCGCGAACGTCTGCGGCATGGAGCGTGACCCGATTGGCGACGCCGTGCGTACCGAACCGATCGATCGGTCTTGGGCTCGGCTCGCCGATGACCGCCCGCTCGATGACGTCGCGGTGAGCTACGTGTTCGACGACCTCACGCTGTCGCCAGGCGGCCAGCGCGCCGCGCTCGCGCGCCTCCATGATCGCAGCTTCGTGTGGCGGAGCGATCGCTGGGAGCAGGTCGCGCCCGCGTCGCAGCGCCGCCGGATCAACGCGGGGCTCGAGATGGGTGGCGAACGTGAGGTTGTGTCGTTTCCGGGCGGCGATGTCATCACGCTCCCGCGCCACCTCGCGGCCAAGCAGATCCAGACGTTCGCCTCGACCTCGCGGCGCGCCGGCACCATGACCGCGCTCCGCTTGCTCGCGCGCGTGGCGCCGTTCGTGCCGAAGCGCGCGACCGACGCGCTCGCCACCTATGCGCCTTCCGACGAGGAATACGCGCGCACGAGGTTCGCCGTGGTCGCCCAAGCGCGGCGCGGGTTCTCGTCGGCGCAAGTCACCGTGCGCGGCCGCGACCTCTACCGCACCAGCGCTGTCATCGCGGCGTGGATCGCGAGACAGCTCGCGGCGCGTAGCACGGGTCCGGTCGGGATGCGCGCGCCGAGCGAGCTGTTTCGGCCCGAGCCTGCGCTTCGCGAAGTTGCCGAAGCAGCGGGCCTCGTCGTCGAGCCTAGCTTCGCGTAGTATCGGGACTGATGACGATGTCCTGGCAACTCGAGGCCGAGGCTCCGATCGGTCGCGGTGTAATTGCCAAGCGGTATCGGTTGAGCAACGGTCTAGCCCTAATCTCCGCAGTCGACAAACGCGCACCGATCGTTGCATTGCAGACCTGGTTCCGCGTCGGCTCGCGCCACGAGCGCCCGGGCGCGACCGGTATGGCGCACCTGTTCGAGCACCTGATGTTCGGCCAGACCGAGAGCATGCCGCCCGGCGAGTTCGATCGCCTCGTCGAGCGCACCGGTGGCGAATCGAATGCCGCGACGTGGGTCGATTGGACCTACTACAAGCTATCCCTGCCCGCGCGCGACCTCGCGCTGGGCGTCCGGCTCGAGGCCGAGCGGATGCAGCACCTCGTGCTCGAGCCCACGCCGGTGG
Organism: Kofleriaceae bacterium; assembly: GCA_043759355.1. Classification (GTDB taxonomy): domain Bacteria; phylum Myxococcota_A; class Polyangia; order Haliangiales; family Haliangiaceae; genus JABFXX01. The sequence continues at coordinate 159,021 of JAYVLQ010000101.1, read as the reverse complement.
AAGCCGAGCGCGATGTCGTCACGAACGAGCGCCGCGAGCGCGTCGAGGACGACGTCGATGGCTGGCTCGACGAGCAGCTGATGGCGCACGCGTTCACGGTCCATCCGTATCGCTGGCCCACGATTGGCTGGATGGAAGATATCCGGGCGCTCGCGCTGCCCGAGATTCGCGCGTTTTATCGGACCTGGTACGCGCCGAACAACGCCACGATCGTCTGCGTCGGCGATTTTGATGACGACGAGCTGCGCGAGCTGATCGCCAAGCATTACGCGCACATTCCCGCCGCGGAGCTGCCGACCGTCGCCGAGAACACCGAACCGATGCAGCAAAAAGAGCGTGTCGTGCGCGCCCCCAAGCCGATCGCGACCGATCGCTTGCTCGTCGGGTACAAAGCACCCGGTCAGGACCATCCCGATTGGGCCGCGCTCGAGATCGTGTCGACGCTGCTCGCGGGCTGCCCCTCGGCGCGGCTGCATCGCAAGCTCGTGATCGAGCAAGAGGCCGCGTCGTCGGTCGATGCGCAGCTCACGCCGTTCCGCGATCCATCGCTGCTTCGCCTCGCGGTCACGACGGCACGTGGTCATCGCGCGGACGAGATCCTCGCCTCGATCGATCGCGAGATCGCGAGTCTCGTCGAGACGCCGCCGACTGCGACCGAAGTCGAAAAGGCCAAGGCGCTCGCCGAGACCGATTTCTGGAGCGCGCTCGCCGATGTCGATGGCAAGGCCGAGGCGCTCGGTCACTACGAGACCGCACTCGGCGATTTTCGCCGGCTGTCCGCGATCGCCGAGCGGTTGACCGCGGTCAGCGTCGAAGATGTCGCGCGCGCGGTCCGGATGTATCTGGTCCCTTCGGCGCGAACGATCGTGATCGCGGAGCCCGAAGATCAGGATGACGACGACGCAGACGCAGACGCAGACGCAGACGCAGACGCAGACGCAGACGCAGACGCAGACAACGACGCGGCAGCCGAAGGCGCGGTCGCGTGAAGACGATCGTCGAAGCGTCACCGGACACCCCCCTGGTCTGGTTCGAGGTCGGCATTCGCGGCGGCGCCGCCGCGGATCCCGTCGGCATCGAAGGGTTGCATCGTCACGCCGCCCTGCTCGCTCGCCGCGGCGCAGGCACCAAGCAGCGCGCCGAGCTCGACGAGACGCTCGATTCACTTGGCGCCGCGCTCGAGGTCTCGCTCTCGCGCGATTCGCTGTCGCTCTCGGGCTTGTCGCTCACGCGTCATCTCGATGCAGTGATCGATCTCGCGGCGCAGATCCTGGCAGAGCCGCGGTTCGATGAAGACGAGCACCAGCGCCTCCTGCGCGAGACGCCGCAAGTACTCGACGAGATTCGCGACGACGATTCCGCGCTCGCGACGCGCTGGTTCGATTGGGTGTGCAGCCCCGGTCACCCGTACGGCCGCACCTCGCTCGGCACCGAGAGCTCGCTCGCGCGGATCGCCACGCTCGGGAGTGTTGCCGCGCGCGATCTGTGGCGGCGCGAGGTCGTGGCCGACAACCTGATCATCGGCCTCGCCGGCGATATCGATGAAGCGCAAGCCGAAAAGCTCGTCGCGCGCCTCGTCGAGCGGTTGCCGAAGGGTGCGCGTGTCGCGGATCCTGCGGAGCCCGGCCCCGCAGCGCTCGGTCGCCGCACGGTCCTCGTCGACAAACCCGATCGCACGCAAGCCCAGCTCCGCATCGGCCACCTCGCCACGCAGTACGGCCATCCCGATACCGCAGCGCTCGCCATCGCCGAAGCGGTATTCGGCGGCATGTTCAGCTCGCGCCTCATGCAAGAGGTTCGCGTCAAGCGCGGCTGGAGCTACGGCGCGGGTTGCGCGATGCGCCGCTCGAGGTTGCCGCACTGGTTCGAGATGTGGACGGCCGCTGGCATTGATGTGGCCGGTCCCGCCGTCGCGCTCGAGCTCGAGCTTTACACCGACTACGCGGCGAACGGCCCGACCGACGACGAAGTCGACTTCGCCCGCAGCTACCTGGTCGGCTCGATGCCGTTCCACGTCGCGACTGCGCGCCAGCGCATGCAGCTCGCGGTGCGGGACGAGCTGTTCGATCTGCCGGTCGGCTACACGACCGGGTTGCCCGAGGTCCTCGGCCAGCTCGGCGCGGCGGATGTTCGTGCGGCGTGCACGCGCAATTACCATCCCGACAATGCAGTGACCGTCGCGGTGACCACGGCCGAGCTCGCGCTGCCCGCGCTCCAGTCCGCGACCGCGGGTCCCGTCACGGTTGTCCGCCACGACGAGTACTAGCCGGGCGAACTACGGGCAGCTGTAGATCGAGTTGTGCCCGCCGAAGCCGTCATCGGAGACGTTCGGATTGTTCGGATCGGCGAGGTACACGCCATCGACGACGAACTTGTACATGTACGAGCCCGGGACGAATTGCCGGGTGCCGGTCCACGCGCCGTCGCTCTGCTTCGCGAGCACGAAACCACCGTTGTTTGGATCGCCCCACATGCAGAAGTTGCCGGTCACATACGCGCTCGTCGCGGAACCGTGGCCGTCGAGCCGGAACATGTCGGCGCACGCACCGGCGATTTGACTATCCAGTACGGCATCGACGATGGCTCCGGCATCGGCCGTCCCGCTCCCCGTGGTCGCGTCGACGCCGCCGTGCTTGCCGTAGCCGGGCGGTTCACAGGCCGGCAGAGCGAGAGCGATGATGACGAAAGCAACGACACGCATGCGGACTGGAACGCTGTTCAAATGACGTGCCATCTGTGCTTGGCGATCAATTCGAAAGCGACCGAACACATATCCGCACGACGTCGACATTCGCACCGCCCGAGCGTTTCGTTTCGCAACCAGAGCACTCGGGCGGCCCGTATGAAATTCATGACTTCGGTGGGCATACATATTGGACACGCCGCGCTCGATGCTTCGACGGTTGATCCCAGCACTCGCAGTTCTTGCAGTGGTTGCGCAGCCCGCGCATGCCGTCGAACCCGTGGCCTCGTTCCGCTACCTGGTCACGGGTAACGGTTTCGGGTTCCAAGTCTTCGACCAGAACGCCAACGCGGTGAAGCAGTTCCTGGAGCGACCCTACCGCTACTTGAAGGCGAACCCCTCGAACCCGGATGGCGAAGGCATTGTCCGTCGCAACCTCGCGTACGACACGTACTTCGGCGTCGAGGCGGGCAGCTCGGCCACGTGGCTCTCGAGCGTCAACGCTACGGTGGTCGGCTACGTCAACGAAACGAACATGATCCGCTCGGCCGTGACGGTCAACGGCCTCCAGACCGAGACGTTCTGGGTCTCGCCGTTCGGCTACGCCGGCAACGCGATGGTGATGATCTTGAAAGTCACGAACACGACCGGCAGCGCGATGCCGGTCACCGCGTTCGCGATTCACAACTTCAAGATGGGCGCGGCGAGCAATCCCGATGTCCCTGATGCCGATGGCGAATCGGTCGCGTGGGACGGCACGACCGCGATGGAGACCGGTCCTGGCGGCGGCACGATGATCTACGCTCCGATCGGTGGCGCGGAGGTCTCGACCTGCAGCGCGAACGCGTACACCACCGTGCAAAACGGCAGCTTGCTGACGACGCAGGCGAGCTGCTCGGGCACCGACATCAAGAACGCCGAGCAGAAAGAACTCGGCTCGATCGCTCCCGGTGGCAGCGCGTGGTGGGGCGTCGCCGTACTGTTCGATGGTGACGGCACCGCGGCTGCGACCGCGACGAAGTGGGCGACGTTCCTCGCCGGTCGCACCGCGGACAAGTTGCACGACGACTTGCTCGCGGAGTTCGACGCGTATCGCGGTACGCCGCCCGCCGGCTTGACCGATTCAGAGACCAAGGTGTGGCGTCAGGCCGAGACCGTGCTGCGTATGGGCCAGATCATGGAGCCCTATCAGGAGACGCCGCGCCTGAAGAATCACGGCATGATGCTCGCGAGCTTGCCGCCCGGCGCGTGGCACACGGGCTGGGTCCGCGATGCGACGTATGCGACCGCCGCTCTCGCCCGCAGCGGTCACGCGGATCGCGCGAAGGCTTCGCTCAACTTCTTCCTCGATGCCGATGCGGGCCGCTACAGCAGCTATCTCGCCAACGTGCCGTATCGGATCTCGACGGTGCGCTACTACGGCGATGGTCAAGAAGAGGCCGATTACTCGGGCTCGACGACGCGCAACATCGAGCTCGACGGCTGGGGGCTCTTTCTGTGGGCTGCGCGCCAGTATATCGACAACGCACCCGATGCCTCGTGGCTGAACGACACAACGAAGAAGGGCGACACGGTCTACGACGCGATCAAGACCGGCGTCGCCGAGCCGCTGATGGCGAACCTCGAGCCGACCGGCATGAGCATCGCCGATGCCTCGATCTGGGAAGTTCACTGGGGTAACCGCCAGCACTTCCTTTACACGACCGCAGCGACCGCACGTGGCCTGTGCGACATGGCAACACTCGCGCGCCGCGCGGGCCACCCCGACGATGTCCAGCGCTACAAAGATGCCGCGCTCAAGGCTGCCGCGACGCTGTCGGCCGCCTTCGTCGACACGAACAACGTGCTCGCCGGGTCGCTCGAGCGACTGCAATCGGGTGCGAACTACCACGATGGATCGACCGTCGAAGCGATGACGTTCGGTGTGCTTGCCTCGAACAATTCGACCGCAACCGCGACGCTGAACGGACTCTCGCACCTCGTCACGCCGGCCGGCGGCTACAAGCGGCTCGAAGGCTCGACCGATACGTACGACATCAACGAGTGGATCCTGATCGACCTGCGCGCGAGCGATGCGTTCCGCCGCGCGGGCCAGACCAGCAAAGCGGACTCGTTGCTCGCGTGGGTAAGCGCACAAGCCTCGGCGAACTACAACCTGCTGCCGGAGCTCTACAACACGACGAGCTCGGGTGGCGCGATCGGTTCGTACGCCGGCTCGATCCCGATGGTCGGCTACGGTGCGGGCGCCTATCAACTCACGCTGCTCGATCGCGCTGGCTCGTACGAGCACCAGGATTGCGGCGACTACGACGTCGGCCAATACCCCGACGGTGGCACGGGCGGTGGTGGCCTCGGTGGCAGCGATTCGACCGGCGATCCGCGCACCGGTGTCGCGTGTGCGTGTCAGGGCGGCCCCGGTTCGGCCGGCACCGGCGGACTGCTCGCGATCGTCGGCGTCGTGATCCTGCGCCGTCGCCGCAAGGTTGCTCGCGCGTGATCGAGCTCCGCCACATAGGGAAGGTGTTCCCAGGCGTGCGCGCGCTGCACGACGTGACGCTGACCATTCAACCGGGCGAAGTACTCGGCTTGGTCGGCGAGAACGGCGCCGGCAAATCGACGCTGATCAAGATCCTCGGCGGCGTATACGAGGTTGGTACCTTCGCGGGCGAGGTCGTGCTCGCGGGAGTGGTCCAGGCGTTTCGCTCGACGCTCGATGCGCGCAAGGCCGGCATCGCGATCGTCCACCAGGAGCTCGCGCTCGTGCCCGAGATGTCGATCGCCGAGAACCTGATGCTCGGGCGAGAACCCGCGCGGTGGGGCATCGTCGACCAAGCGGAGCTCGAGGCCCAGGCCATAAGGATGCTGGAGCCGGTGCTCGGCGACACGACCTCGGAGCTTGATTTCGCCGCTCCGGTGAGCGAGCTCAGCATCGCGATGCAGCAGACGCTCGAGATCGCGCGCGCGCTCGCGGATCGCGCCCGCCTGATCGTGCTCGACGAGCCGACCGCGCCGCTGACCGATCGCGAGATCAAGCGCCTGTTCGAGCTCGTCCGCGCGCGCCGCGCGAACGGCGACTCGTTCCTCTACATCTCGCATCGCCTCGAAGAGATCGCGGCGCTGTGCGATCGCGTGGCCGTGCTGCGCGATGGCGAGCTCGTCGATGTGGTGTCACCCGAGATCGATCTCGTGCCCCTGATGACCGGCTCGGCGATCCACGATGTCAAGAAGGCGACCGCTGCCGCGAGCACCACGATCGTGCTCGAGGTCCGCCATCTTTCGGTCACCCACCCCACGTTGCCCGCGCGTCGGGTCGTCGACGATCTGAGCTTCACCGTCGCGAGCGGCGAAGTCGTTGCACTCGCGGGTGCGATGGGCTCCGGTCGCACTGCGACGCTGTCTGCCCTGTTCGGGTGCGCGAAGCAGGGCATCACCGGCACGGTGACCGTCGACGACAAGGTCGCCTCGCTCGCGAGCCCGCGCGATGCGATCGCCGCCGGCATCGCGTTCGTGCCCGAGGACCGCAAGGCCATGGGCCTCGTGCTCGGGCTCTCGGTCGGCGAAAATCTCGAGATGGCCGCGCTCGCTCAGCTCACTCGGTTCGGCGTGGTCGATGCGGCGAAGGCCGAGCGTGGCGCGCTCGACCGCGTGCGGGAGATGGCGATCAAGGCGCTCGCGTTGACTACCGAGGTCGCGACACTCTCGGGTGGCAACCAGCAAAAGATCGTGATCGGCAAGTGGTTGGAGCTCGCACCGCGCGTGTTGCTGCTCGACGAACCGACGCGCGGGGTCGATGTCGGCGCGAAGGCCGAGATCTACGCGCTCGTCGAACAGCTGACCGCGAAGGGCCACGCGGTCGTGCTCGCCTCGTCGGACCTGCCGGAGGTCGTCCGGCTCGCGGATCGCGTGATCGTGCTGCGCGAAGGGCGCGCGGTCGGCGAGCTCGCAGGCGCAACGATCACGCCGCTCTCGATCATGCAACTCGCGGTTGGTACGGCGCCAGGCACAGCCGGTACAGAAAGTAAGGCGCGCAGTGCAGCTCGAACGTAGTGCGCGCCCACCGGCGCGTGGTGCCGACCACAGCATCTGGATCATGGCAGCCGTGCTCGCCAGCCTGTGGGCGATCCTCGCGGTATTGCCGCAGACTCGCGGCATCTTCCTCACGCAAGGCAACCTCGCGACCCTGCTCGTCCAGAGCTCGGTGCTGCTCGTGGTCTCGGTCGGGATGACGATGGTCGTGCTGATCCGCGGCATCGATCTCTCGGTCGGCGCGGGCGTCGCGCTCACCGGTACGGTCGCCGCGATGATCCAGATCAAGTGCGGTGGCTCGGCCGAGCTCGCGATCGTCGCCGCGATCGCGACGGGCGCGGCGATCGGCGCGTGGCACGGCTGGTGGGTCGCACGCGGCATCCCGGCGTTCGTCGTCACGCTCGCTGGCTTCAAGGCGTATCGCGGTGGCGCACTCGTGCTCTCGCACTCTACGGGCCTGTCGCCGATGAACCCCGATTTCTCGCTGCTCGCGAGCACGGTGCCACTGGCACCGACGATCGTGACCGTCGGGCTCGCGCTCGTCGCCGGTATCGCACTGACCCTGCGCGATGCCCAGCGTCGCACCGCTTTCGGCCTCGAGCCGCTGACGTCGCGCGTCGTCGGGATCCGGATCGGTGCGCAGCTCCTCCTCGCCGGGATCGTGCTCGCGGTGTTCGCACAGCGCGGCATGCCGGTTCAGGTGCTGATCGCCGCGGCCGTCGCGTTGTGGGGGGTGTTCGTCACGAAGCGCACCCGCTTTGGTCGCCATCTCTACGCGATCGGTGGCAACCCCGAAGCCGCGAAGCTCTCCGGGATCGATGTCACGCGGACCACGATCGGCGCGTTCGTGATCGTCGGCGTGTTGACCGCGATCGCGGGCGTCATGCTCGCGGCTCGCATCAATGGCGTCACGCCCGGCACCCAGGGCAACTTGCTCGAGCTCGATGCAGTGACCGCGGTCGTGATCGGGGGCACCGCGCTCGCGGGTGGTCGCGGCTCAGTGATCGGCACGGTGCTCGGCACGCTCGTGTTTTCGACGCTCGCGAACGGCATGAACCATCTGCACGTCGATTCGAACTGGCAGCTCATCTTCACCGGGCTCGTGTTGCTCGTCGCGGTTCAGATCTCTCGAGGGAAACGCTCATGATTCGATTCGTTAGACGCCTGGTCACGCTCGCGGTCCTCGTCGGGATGCCCGCCTGCAAGCAACAGCAAGGGCCACAGGTCGCGTTCCTGCTCTCGACGCTGCAAGAAGAGCGCTATCAGAAAGACGTGCGCTACTTCGAGGCGCGCGCCAGCGAGCTCGGCATCTCCGTCGTCACGCTCGCAGCTGACAACGACAACGCGAAGCAGATCGCGCAGGTCGAAGACGTGCTGACCGAGGGCGCGAAGGTGCTAGTGATCCAGCCGACCGATTCGCAAGCCGCCTCGAGCTACGTCCGGCTCGCCCACGAGCACGGCGCGAAGGTCGTCGCATACGACCGCGCGATCGTGTCGCCGGATCTCGACTACTACGTCTCGCACGATTCGTACAAGGTCGGCGTGCTGCAAGCCAAGGCCGCGATCGCCGCGACCAATGGCAAGGGCAAGTACATCATCCTCGCCGGTCAAGCCGGGCACTCGGTCGCGACCCAGATCACGCGCGGCTACGAAGATACGCTCGCCCCATACATCGCGCGTGGCGACATCGAGATCGTGACAAAGCAGCACCACAGCTCGTGGTCGCCCGAGCAAGCACTGCGCACCGTCGAAGATGCGTTGACGCACAACCATAACAAGATCGACGCGATCCTCGCGAACAACTCCGGCATGGCGCGCGGTGCGGTCCAGGCGGTCTCCGCCGCGGGCCTCACGAACGTGTTTATCGCCGGTGCTGATGCGGATGCCGCGAACATCAACTTCGTGTGCCAGGGCAAGCAGACGATCGAGGTCCTCAAGGACATCCTGCCCCTCGCGCGCACCGCCGCGGAGGTCGCTCACGACCTCTTGAACGGAGACAAGCCGACCACCTCGTCGACGATCTCGCTCGGCGGCAAGGACGTGCCGGTCATCGCCGTGCGCGTGGAGGTGATCACGCCCACCACCGTGAAATCATTGCTTGTCGATTCCGGGTTCCTGACCGCCGACGAGCTGCCCGCTTGCAAGAGCCACCTCGCGCTCGTTCCGTGAGCGCCATGAAATCTTTCGTTCTCCTGATCGCATTTACGAGCGTCGCGTACGCCGACGAGCCCGGCACCCGTTCGCCGGTCGATCCAGTAGACGCGCCTTCGGTGCCGGATTCGCCGACGGAAGGGCCACCGACCAAGGGCCTCGAGCCCGAGCAGCCGCACACCACGATCGTCAATCCATCGACGACCGACGCGCTCGCGCGACCAGCCGAAGGTGACGAAGCCACACCGAGTGCACCGGGCCTCGAGCTCCAGGGTGTCAAGTTCGAGCTCCACGGCTACGCCCGCATGCCACTGATGACACAAGGTACGCGCGAGCCGTACCTCGTCGACAACGATTACTATCTCTCGGGTTTCGCGTACACGCGGCTCTACGAGCCCGACTGGGCCGAGCTGCACTTCTCGGCGAGCAAGGGCGACTACAAAGTCGAGTTCGGGATGTTCACGTCGCGGTACTCGGATTACGCGCAAGCGGACATCTCCGATCAGCTCGGCATCGCCCAGGCTTCGATCACCGCAAACAAGTTCCTCGATGTGAAACACCTCTCGGTCCAGGTCGGCGTGTTCTGGGATCGCTACGGTTACATCGAGCCATACGACACGTACGTGTTCGGTCGCACGCATCAGGGCGGCGCGAAGCTCGCGTACCAGTTCGAGAACGGTGCGCGGCTGCAAGGAGGGCTCGGTATCCATCAGGCCGATCTGCAGCAGAACCTCGGCATGACACCGATCCTCCATGTCGCAGGCGTGCAACCGGTGACCAAGGCGCTCGAGGTCGGCGCGTATTTCTTGCGCACGTGGACGCGCGATCATCGCCAGCTCTCGCCGATCCAGGACGGAACGATGTACGTCACGGGGGTCGACGTGAAGTACAAGCTGCCGCAGAACCGCGGCACGTCGCACCTCGCGTTCGGCTACTACCATATGGATAAATCGCTCTACCTCGCGCCCGCGCTCGAGGTCGAACACTCGACGGGTGGTCGCGGCATCACCGAGAACTTCCTCGGTCTCGATGGCAGCAACGACGGCACGGGCACGATGTCTACGCTCGCGACCGACAACACGGTGAAGCTGTTCCCGAAGGCCGCCGTGCGCGTGTTCGGCATGGGCACGTGGGTGCGCTCGCCGCAGGTCGACGAGATAGATCCCTTGAAGAACAAGGATCGCCGCATGTACTTCAAATGGGGCGCCGAGCCGAGCTACATGCTGCTACCAAAGCTCCGCGTCTCGCTCCGCTACGACCGCGTGATCCTCGACATCTACGATTCCGCGGATGCGTTCCACGTGCTGTCGCCAAAGCTCAGCTTCCCGCTCGATGGCTGGGGCGAGTTGTTCGTGCAGTATTCGCACTACTGGTACGGCGACAAGATCCAGCTGCGCTCCGGCCAGGTGCCGCTCGAGACGATGCCAGATGCGAACGTGTTCAAGATTCAAGCTCAAGCGGTCTGGTGATCACCTGGAGCTGGCTCGCGATGCGACGTTGACCGCTGACGCGAGCGATGGAGATCCGGCGTCCACCGTCTACGGCCTGGCACCTCGACGGCGTCAGTGTAGGCACTGCGCCAGCGACGCTGAGCGATGCAACGCGACGCTCGCCGCTGTAGCTCAGCCCATCTCCTCGGCGGGAACAACTTCGTCGGTGTTCGGCCGCGGCACGATCTCGAACCGCGCATGCGATGGAACCTTGTCGCGCTCTTCGGGCGTCATCAGCGCGAAGTCGAGCTGACCTAGGCGCTCGATCTCGGCGAGTGCGTTGAAGCCGCCGATGAACTGTCCGCGAAGATAGATGAACGGCACCGTATGCTGCTTGCACTCGTTGACGAGCGGAATCAACTTGGCCTCGTTCTCCGGCTCCTCGAGATCGACGTAGTCGTAGTGAACCTTGAGGCGCTCGAGGATCGTGATCGCGCGACCCGTCCACGGGTCGCTCTTCTTGCCGAAGATCTGCGCCTTGATGCTCGGATCTCCGAAACCGACCAGGACCGGCGACGGCTTCGCCGCAGGCGTTGGCGCCGCGACCGAAGCGCGCTTCGACTCGGCCGCCTTCGCCTTTGCAGCGACCTCTTCCTGCGAAACGTATTCTTCATGACCGAGGAACTTCGCCATCGCCTTGCGCGCGCGGATGTAGCGCGGGTCGGTCGCCATCTTGTCCTGGATGAAATCGCGGAGCTCGCCGCCGAGCTCATCCGCGCGATTGAGAACTTCGAACAGCTTCTCCGTCGCGACCTTGGTGAACTTCTCGTCTTTTTCGGACTCGGCCATCGAGCCCTAGTACCACGCGAGCGCCCGATTCGGCGCCACTCGATGCCTAGGCTCCGAAGACTTTTTTCTTCAAGTCGCCGGAGCTCGCCGCATTGACGAGCTCTTCGCGACCACCAAGGCACTCGCCTGCGATGAACACGACCGGCAACCGCTTGCCATCCGAGTCGCGCTTCACGGCGTATTGCGCCGCGGCATCTTCCTGGATGTTGGTCACCTTGAACTCGATCCCGTTCGCTTCGAGGATATCCGTGAGTTTCTGCGCATCGCGCCGCGTCTTGTCCATGTGATAGACGATGACGGGCGCGACGTCACCCGTCGGCGCCGGCGGCTTGGCAGCCGGCGCTTCGGGTCCGGCGACCTTCGAGTCAAACGCGCGGCGTTCCGCGAGCTCGTGCTCGTCGGCAAGCGGGCGGCCAAGCGCGTCGTTCGCTTTACGAACGACGTCGCCAGCCCTACCCGGGAGGCGTGCGAGCGCGGCGTGTGCCTTTGCTCGGATTCCATCCAGCACGGTCTTCATGTCACTGATGGGTCACTGATGGGTCACTGATGGGTCCCTGACGGGTCAGTTGACGTGGTCAGTTGACGACGCGGAGGCTCTTGCGACCAGCCGGAATCGGCGGAGCCGCGACATCATCCGGATCGACTTCGGGAGCGACCGTGACGATGCTGTTCTTCTTGCGCGTGCGTGCCGCGGCGTTACGAGCGATCTGGAGCAGGCGAACATGCGCCTCCTCGTGCTTCTTCTCCTCGGTGCCGCGCACCAACGAGACGACCTTGCTCTTGAGGAACGAGAGCCGGTTCTTGCGCGCGCCGACTTCGTAGATGAGGTCCGCGGCCGTGCAACCCGCCATGTGCGGCGAGCGATGGAACGGGCTCATCATCGACGGGTGCTTGTCGAGGTACTTGCGGACCTCTTCGATCGTCATACCGACGTCGACGAGCGCCTTGTCGACTTCCTTCTGGGCGTGTTGCTTCGCCTTGAACAGCTGCATCTGCACGCGGCTGTAGACGTTGACCGCGCCATCACCGTTCGTCTCGATCGGCAGGAAGATGCCCTGCGGATAGAGCTCGGTGATGAACGACTGGATGCCGTCCGAGACCGACGAGCTCGGCATGCATCCGAACGGCTTCACCGAGAGGGTCATGTTGACCTTCGAGTACGCGACGTTCTGGATCAGCTTGCCGATCTCCATGTGGCCTTCGCCGCCACGGAGGTTGTTGTCGTAGAACGCGTGCGAGACGTCCGCGATCTCTTGCATGTCCGGCAAATGATAGTCGTTCAAGCCCATCGCCTTGGCGAAGGTCTGGAACAGGCCGCGGAGGACCTTCTCGCCGGCCCACAGCGTCGCGAGCCGCTTGCGGACATCGACGCCCTTCAAGCTGAACTTGCTGCCGCCGTGCTCTTCCTTCGACTTGTCGACGCCACGCAGACCGGCGCGCTGCGCCGTGTCGTAGCGACCCTGCCACATCATGTAGAGCAGCCACGCGATGACGAGCTGGATATCCGGCTCCGCGCCCTCGGCCTCGAGGAAGCGTTGCAGACCGTAGTTGCCATCACCTTCGGTGGTCATCGCCCAGAACTCGCCGATGATGCCGACACGCGGCTTCGGACGAGTGCGGTCGACCTTGACCTTACCCATCTCGCGACGCGCCTTGAACAGCGCGACGGCGAGCGAGGTGTTGTTCTCGAACGACTCGCTGATGATCCGCTTCGAGACTTCGAGCGCGCGGTCCGCCGAGCCCGCGACGACTTCGTACGGGCGGATGCGGTAACCGAGCGCGTTCAAGCAATCTCCGACGAGGATCGCGCGAACGACGCCCCAGAAGAACGTGGGGTTCATCTCGAGACCAACGCCCTCGCCCGTTGCCTGCTTGAGGCCGCCGGTCTGTTGGAACAAAAGGACGCGGAAGCCGTCGAAGCCCGAGTCGCGGAGCGCCTTCCGGTACTCGGTGACGTAGGTGCCGAAGCGGCACGGGCCACAGGCGCCGGCCGTGATGAACACGTGGTTCTTGACGATCTCTTCCTTGGTCATGCCCTGGTTGCGAAGACCGTCGAGATACTTCACGAGGTTACCGACCGTGAAGTACGTCGGGTTGCACTGACCGCGGTTGCCGTACTCGCGACCGAACTGGAGCGCGTTGTTATCCGCGACGTCCATCGCCATGACCTTGTAGCCAATGCCGCGGAGCGCGGCCTGGATGAAGAGGTCGTGGGCCATCGTCAGGCCCGAGACGAGGATCGTGGTGTGCTCGCGCTGCTCGCGCGTGAACTCGCGCGGCACCGCGTCGAACCAATGCTGGGCATTCTCGACCGGCAGCCCGAGGCGCTTGCGCTCCTCGATCTCGAACTTCTTCAACTCGGCTTCGATGCCTTCGAGGGACAGCGTGTCGATCTCAGCGTTTTTTTCGTTGGTAGTGCTCATCTGTTTTTCCTCTTAGGTCCGCATGACGTTCAGGGCGGCAGTCCGCTTGCCCTTGGGCTTGTTTTGTTCTTCGGCGACGAGCCACTCCGCGGCCTGCGCCTCGAGTGTCTTCACTTCAGTGTCGAGCTTGTCGTCGATCTTGCCGACGGTCGCGAGCTTGTTCTGGAGCGCGCGCATCAGCTCGATCTTCTTGATCGTGACCGAGCGATCGAGCTCGACCTTCTTGATGCCGCCGTCCTCGAGCTTCTCCTTGAGGAGCATCAGCGTGTACGCGTACGTCTTCACGCGGATCTTGATCGAGCCCGAGGGCTTGTTCGCGTCGATGTCGTGGAGCGCCGAGTACGCCTTGCCAGCCGAGGCGATGATCGAATCGATCAGGCCGTAGGTCGGCGCATCGTGACCGCACTTGAAGCTCGACAGATCGAGGCACGCCATGTTCGGGTGACGAGACGCGTACTTCGCGGCCCACACCTTCTGCACGGAGTTGGTCGAGTAGTTCTCCGGCCACACGTCGGTGATATCGAGGCCGTTGTCGATGACGCCTTTCGCGATGTCCTCGGCAAACAGGGCATCGAGCCGGGCCTTGTCGCGCGGCAGCGACCGCATCGAGAGGATCGGATAGCCGAGCGCCTGGAACTCCTCGAGGACCGAGTGGTTCATGCCCGGATCGTTGTGGTATGGGCGGCCGAGCATGACGAGGGCCACGCGGTTCTCGCGAGTGACTTCGTCGAGGATCTCGCGACCCTTGCGCTCCATCTCGTCCTCGAACGCCTGGACGGCCTTGAACGCTTCGTCGACCGCGTGATCGTTCTCGTCCTGGGTCAGGCCGAGGAGCGGACCCCACTCGTCGAACATCTGCTTCTTGCACATCAGCGGCTCGTTCAGCGTCACCGCCGTGTCGAGGTAGCTGATCTTGCGCTCGGCGAAGAAGTCGGTCTCCTTCGTGAACGCGGCGCGGATGACCTTGGGCGTGCCCGAGACAACCGGGCAGCTCGCCGTATCCATCTGGTTCACGATGAACGTCGGGATGTGCGTGATCGCCGGGAAGAAGATGTAGTTGAGCGGCTTCTTCTCGTGGTGCTTGAAGAGAAGATTATGGATGTGCGCCTGGCAGACCTTGCTCGGGTAGCAAGGATCGACCGAGCCGTACTTGCAGCCGGCCTGCCACATCTCCTCCGAGGTCTCGTCCGAGAATACGACATTGCGCGAGTCGACGCCCACGGCCTCGAGATACGTGCGCCAGAACGGGCCCGTCGAGAAGAGGTTGAGGACGCGCGGGATGCCGACGCGAACGTCCTTGCGCTTGGCCCACACATCGACCGAGGCGCGCTGGAACGGGCGCTCGACTTCCTTGTGACGAACCGCGCCGAGCAGCGTGCGCTTGACGACGATGTCCTTCACCGCGGTGCCGTGCTCCGGCATCGGCTTGTGCTCGTAGAAGCTCTTGAACGCGAGCTTCGCTTCGTAATCGACGAGGTTCGGGTACTGCTTCATCCGCTTCTGGCGCTCTTTGTTGAGCGACTTGAGCGCGTCCATGTTCTCGACGGTGCCCTTCTCGCACGAGAAGCCGCTGATGTAGCGAGCCGTCTTGCCATCGAGGGTCTTGGTGTCGATGAACGTGCGCGAACAGTTGTTCGGGCAGAAGTTGCAGCGCGTCTTCTCGTCGTTGATCGAGACGTACTCGATGTCGACGGCTTGATCGAGACCGACGAACGTCGTCGTGCCCTGGCGCCGCGTCTTGCGAAGTGCTTCGAACGCCGCACCGATCGCGCCGGCTTCACCGGTGTGCGGGTGGAGATAGACTTCCGCGTTCGGGACGCGCTTCTCGATGTAATCGACCTGCGCCTTGAGCGCGGCCATGTTCTTTTGCGTGCCGCCCTGGAGGACGAACACGCGGCCGAGCTCCGCCATGCGCGGAATCTGGACGACGTACTGCCAGATGTTCTTGGGCAGCACGAGCGCGAGGCCCGCGAGCAGCTCTTCCTTCGCGTAGCCCTCTTTTTGGAAGTTCACGCGATCGGAGTCGAGGAACACGGCGCAGCCGTAGCTGAATTTCGGCGCGAGGCGCGCTTCGAACGCCACGTCGGCGTACTCGCGAACCGGCACGCCGAACTGATCGGCCATCGCCTGGAGCAGCATGCCGTTACCGGCCGAGCAGCTGTTCGAGAGCCGGAAGTTTTTGACGTCGCCGTTCTGCATGAACATGACTTTGATGTCTTGTCCGCCGATATCACAAATGACATCGACCGCCGGGAACCAGCGCTTCGCCGACATCATGTGCGCGACGGTCTCGACGATGTTCGCGTCGGCGCCGAGCGACTTCTCGAGCACGTCGCCGGCATACCCGGTGACGCCGAAGCCGGTGACCTCGAGCTTGGCGCCCTGGTCCGTGGCCCACTGGCGCATGTCCTTGAACATGTCCTTCATGTCCTGGATCGGGTTGCCCTTCGAGAGCGTGTACACCTTCTTCAAGATGTTCTCGTTCTCGTCGATGAACACGCACTTCGAAGAAGTCGAGCCACCGTCGAGACCGATCACGCCGCGGTAGGTCTTGCCCGCCTCGAGGATCGTGTCGTCGTAGTCCGGGGTCTTGTACTTCTCCATGAACGCATCGCGCTCGGTCGGCGCTTCGACGAGGCCGGGACCGGCCGATTCGCCGAGCTTGCTCTTGCGACCGTGCGCGATGAACTCGTCGAGCGGCTCGAGGCCGCGATACGCGCCGATCTGCTCGGCCTCGTAGAGAC
This sequence comes from Kofleriaceae bacterium, assembly GCA_043759355.1. Taxonomy (GTDB): domain Bacteria; phylum Myxococcota_A; class Polyangia; order Haliangiales; family Haliangiaceae; genus JABFXX01. Next base: position 142,715 of record JAYVLQ010000101.1, on the reverse strand, counting down.
CGAACAGCACCGCGCCGTACGCGGCGTAGAGGTCACTGTTCTTCGGGACAAAGATCAGCTCTTCGATTGGCACGGTCTTGTCGTACTCGTAGCCGCGCTCGGCCCACGCCTCGGGAATGCGGAGACGCCAGCATTCCTGGAGGAACGGCAGGTACGTGTTCGGACCGCCGAGCAGGAGCACCTTGCTCTTGAGCGTGTTGCCACGCGTGAGCACGGCGAGGTTCTGCGAGACGATCGCATCGGCGAGCGAGTTCATGATCTCGTTGCGCGGGATGCCGCTCTTCACGAGGTTCACGATGTCGGTCTCGGCGAACACGCCGCACTTCGCGGCGACGTGATGAAGCTTGGTCGGATCGAACTTGAGGCCCGGAACTTCTTCGCGGGGCATGCCGACCTTCATCACGCACTTGTCGATCGTGGCGCCGGTACCCGACGCGCACTTGTCGTTCATCGACGTCTGCGCGGTCTTGTCTCCGGTCTCTTCGTTCTTCTTGAACATGATGATCTTGGCGTCCTGGCCGCCAAGCTCGATCACGCTGCCGACGTCGGGGTGGAGCTTCTCCACCGCCATGGTCACCGCGTTGACCTCTTGCACGAACTTCGAGCCAAGGTGCGGCGCGATCGGAGAACCACCGGAGCCGGTGATAAAGGTGCGAAACTGATCCTTGCGCAGCGTCGGGTACGCGGCGTGGATCTCGCGCAGCATCTCGCGCGTCATTTCAGGCTGGCGGGTCTCGTGGCGCAGGTACTTGCTCCACAAGATTTCGCGCGTCGTGGGATCGACGACCACCATCTTCACGGTGGTGGATCCGACGTCGATGCCGATGACGACTTTGTCCGGTGTGTTGCTCATGTTTGAAAAACCTCGCTACTAGACTGACGCGTCAGTCTGATTGGCGGAGTATAGATAGACTGACGTGTCAGTCCAGTCTTAAATAGTGGCAACCCCAGGTGTATCCCACGATCCCCGGTGGCATTCCGTTACGCAGGCGCGTAACTCATCACGCACCTCGTCAAAGCGCGCCTACACGCGGTAGGGGCCGCGGCGACCGACCGCCGCATCGTGTTGCACGAACGTGACCCGTCCACACGCTGCTACCGAAAGCAGCGCCAGCGCTCGCGCTAGGCGAGCACGCCACGCAAGGCGACCAGCAGGATCTCGTCGACGACGCTCTCGACCGTCGGCGGTTGCGGCTGCGTGATGATGTACTCGACGACGCCGCGGATCATGCCGAGGAACGCGGCCGCGAGGAGCTCGGGCTGGACCTTGCGGAGCAGCTTGATCTCTTGACCGGATTCGAACGCGCGCCGCAGCAGGTCGCGGACCTCGCCGAAAAACTGGTCGAGCCGCTCGGCGGCCTCGGCGTCCGGGGTGTGGCCCGCGGACAGCAACAGCATCGCGAGCGCGCGATCTTGAACAACAAACTCGAGCGCGGCGACGATCTGGTGGCGGAGCTGGACTTGCGGCGGAGCCGCGGCCGGATCATCGACATCGATGCGGTGCATGTGGCGGCGAAGGCTCTCCATCGCCTCGTCGAGGATCGACGAGAATACCGCCGACTTGGATTCGAAGTAGAGATAGAACGTGCCACGCGCGATGCCGGCGCGATCGATGATCGCGTGGATCGAAGCGCCGTGATAGCCGGAGTCCGCAAACACGTGCTTCGCCGCATCGAGGATCTGGCGGCGGCGCTCGCGCTTCTGCGGATCGAGGACGACGACCTGCGCTGCCATGATGAAGCTCAGCCGCCCCGGCGCGACTGATATGCGACGATCGCGCGCTCGAGACCGGAGTACATCCGGCGCCAGCGTAACCGCGAATCGACGATCAGGCCATCGCCGCAGTGGCTCTCGATCTCGTCCTCGAGCGCCACCGCGAACGGCGCGCAATCGGCATAGAGATTGATCTCGTCATAGACGCCGTGCGACAGCGATGTGAAGTTCGCCGAGCCGACGTCGACCCAGCGATGATCGATGACGACGACCTTCGAGTGGACCATCCGCGGCAACAAGATGATCGTGAGGTTCTGAGGTCCACCGCTGGTGCGCATCAGCGCATCGCACACCGAGCGGTTCGTCGCGCCGAGCACGTCGGCGTGATCGGCGGTGACCAGCTTGACGTGTACACCGCGCTGCACCGCGCGCGACAAGGCGGCGGTGAAGCGGTTGTCGCCCAGGTAGGCCATCTCGACCGTGAGCGATTCTTGCGCCGCATCGATCAGCGCGAGCCGATGCGAGATCATCGGGCAGCTCTTCTTGCGATGCGCTTCGCGGCTGTGAACGAGGAAGTCGAGGCCGCGCGACGGATCGAACTCGTCGAGACCCGCCATGCGCTCGCGCAGACGCTGCACGTGTTGCTCGCCCTCGGCTTCGATCATCACGTCGAGCCACTCGTGACGATGGTTGTCGCCGATGCCCATCGACCCGAGCGCGAGGTAATGATCGTCAACGATGTAGATCTTCGAATGATCGAAGCGCTTGCGCATGTGCTCGACCGTGATCCGCTCGTGCGAGAGGATCCGCTCGGCGAGCAGATTGGGGCGCTGCTTGAACGAGCCCGGCGCGCGATATACGGCGCCGAGGAACCACGCCTGGATGCCGCGCACCATGTCCACGCGCTTGTGAAAGAAGCTCTGCTTGTTGCCGCCGGTGTACTCGTACACCGCCGCGATCCGATCCTTGTGGATCGTCACTTGGGCGCCACGATCCGCGGCGGCGAGCACGGCATCACCGAGCAAGTTGCCGGCCTCGTCATCGCGCCACAGGAACGCGCGAATCTCGACCGACTTCTTCGCGCCGCGAACGCGCTCGAGGATCGCCTGAAACGCTGCATCGCCCGAACCGAGCACGCGGAGGGTGCCGCCTTCGACCGGCGTCGACACGCTATCGAGCGGGGCGTCGATACCCGCAGAGTTCATCTGCTTGACGCGGCGCGCACGCCTGCGACCAAACGAGCGACGAGGTACTGCGGGTCGCGCCATGTAGACTGCATACGGTTAACCGAACTCAGACGATCGGTCAATTGCCGGTCTCGAGAGGCACCGGCCTAATTTCGCAAATTCAGGGCCTCCCACGCAAACAGACCGTGCGCCCGGACGAAGACCTGTCGCGGCGACGTTTTGAAAGTCCACGCGCGATCTCGGGACCGCGTTTCCAAAGTGGACGTGGGTCGCTAACCGAGCATGAACCAACCCCCTAACCCCGCTTCGCATGTGGCGTGAAGGTTGCTTTCGCGCGATGGCATGTGTGACGTCGAGTTGACCAAGATCCGAAAGGTCTACGAGGGCCAGACGCGGCCGGTCATCCCAGACCTCGATCTGACGATTCCGGCCCACAAGATGGTCGTGCTGGTCGGGCCGAGCGGCTGCGGCAAATCGACGACGCTCCGCATGGTCGCCGGGCTCGAAGAGCCGACCTCCGGGACGATCACGATCGACGGTCGCGACGTCACGAATTTGCCGCCGGCCGAGCGCGACATCGCGATGGTGTTCCAGGGCTACGCGCTCTATCCGCACATGAGCGTGTACGAGAACATGGCGTTCAGCCTGCGCATCGCGCATTTGCCGGAGAGCGAGATCGACAAGCGCGTGCGCGCGACCGCGGTCAGCCTCGGGCTCGAGATGTATCTCGATCGCCGGCCGAAGGCGCTCTCGGGCGGGCAGCGCCAGCGCGTCGCGATCGGTCGCGCGGTCGTGCGCCAACCGAAGGTGTTCTTGTTCGACGAGCCGCTGTCGAACCTCGATGCGAAGTTACGCGGTGACATGCGCCGCGAGATCGCGCGCATCCACAGGGATTCCAACGCGACCGGCATGTACGTCACGCACGATCAGATCGAAGCGATGACGCTCGGCGATCAGATCGTCGTCTTGAAGGATGGCGTCGTCCAGCAGACCGGTTCGCCGGTCGAGATCTACGAGAAGCCGGCGAACCGCTTCGTCGCCGGGTTCTTCGGCACACCGACGATGAACTTTTTGGCCGCGGATCTCGCGCAGACCGGCGAGCGCCAGAGCGCGCGTGGCCCGGGCTTCGAGATTCCTCTCGACCGCGCGCCCGAGCTGCGGCCGGCAAAGACGACGGTCGATCGGATCGTCGTTGGAATTCGCCCGGAGCGGTTGTCGCTCACCAGGGGTAGCGACGAAGTCTCGCTGTCGGGCGAAGTCGCGATGCGCGAAGTGCTCGGTGCCGAGGTCGTGCTGCACCTCGAATCCGCCGCGGGCCCGCTCACGGTGCGCACGGCGGCGAACTCGGCGCCACGGCCCGGTGACACGGTGCAGGTCTGGCTCGATCCACACGCGATCCATCTGTTCGACGGGGCGACGGAGCTCCGGCTGTGAAACCCCTGGTCGTGATCGCCTGGCTGGCGGCCGCGTGTAGCGACCCGCACGGCATCGTGCTGTGGCACTCCTACCAAGGCGACGAGCGGATCGCGCTCGAATCGGCCGCACAGGTCTGGAACAAAGCGCACCCCGATCAGCCGCTCGACCTCGTGATGGTGCCGTACGACGCGTTCGGCGACAAGCTGTCCTCCGCGATTCCGCGCGGCAATGGCCCCGACCTGTTCATCTATCCGCAGGATCGGATCGGCGACTGGGCGGACTCGAAGGTGATCGAGCCGATCGAGTTCTGGGTCGACGACGCGCGAGCCGAGCGGTTCACACCGGATTCGTTCAGCGCGATGGCGTATCGCGGATCACTGTGGGGCTTGCCGATGGCGGTCAAATCGCTCGCGCTCTACTACCGCAGCGACTTGATGCCGGTGGCACCGAAGACCACCGACGAGATGATCGCGATCGTGCCCGCGATGAAGGCGAAGCACGGTTACGCGCTCGCGTACGCGAACGTCGATCTCTACGGCCACGCGGCGTGGCTTCACGGTTTTGGCGGTCGGGTGATGGACGACGCCGGCAATCTCACGATCGCCACGCCCGCCGCTGCGAACGCGATGACGTTTGCCGCGCAGCTCGTCCAGACCGGCGCGGCGCCGAACGATGCGCAGGCGCCGCTCGTCACCTCCCTGTTCAACGAAGGCCGCGCCGCTATGGTGATGTCGGGCCCGTGGTTCCGCGCCGACATTCGTGCGGGCGTACCGTGGCATGTCGCCGAGCTCCCGATCATCAGCGCGACCGGTAAGCCGGCCGCGCCGTTTCGCACGGCCGAAGCATTGTTGATGTCCGCGCGTGCGAAAGACAAGGACGCCGCATTCGCGGTGATGGACTTCATGTCCGGCGACGAGTCCGCCGCGATCCGCGCCAAGCGCGCGCACCAGGTCGTCCCGAACCCCGCGGCGTACGACGATCCCGAGGTCGCCAAGGACGAAGCGCTCGCGACCTTTCGCAACCAGCTCGTACACACGGTACCGCTGCCGACCTCGCCGACGATGCGCGTCGTGTGGACGCCGTATCGCACCGCGCTCGGCGAAGTGCTCGCCGGTCGTGCGGAGCCCGGTGAGCGCCTGCTCGCCGTCGAGCGCGAGGTCAAGGACTACATCAAGCGATGAGTGGGCTGCTGCAACGTCAGCTACGCGACTTCGCCGTCGCGGCCGGCCTCGCAGTCGTGATCGCGAGCGTCGCGTTCGTGGCCGCGCGCAACCACGACGTGATCGATCGCCAGCTCGCACTCGCGGAGCGCTCGGTCGCCGCCCTCGCGGCCGATGGCGAGGTGTTGCCGACCGTGCATGGCGCGTTGATCGGGCCTGCGATCAGCTCGCCGAAACACCCCGAGCTCCGCCATCGCAACCTTCGCGACCACGGCGCGTGGCGCCTGCTCGCTGGTGGCGACCCGCTCCATCCCGACGACAAGCTGTTCTACGACGCGGCCGCGCACTTTGATCGCGAGCACCAGCCATTCGTCGAGTTGCTGCGCGATGGCTCGGGTCGAGCGATGGCCGCAACCGCGCATGGCAGCGGCCCTGCTGCGGAGACCGCCGTCGCGATCACCGAGCCCGCTTCGCCGGCCGGGTATCCCCTGCTCGTGATGATCGGGGTGCTCGGCCTCGGCGGTGCGCTCAGTGCCGCGGGTGCGCTGGTCGGTGGCCGCGGCGCTCGCGTCGGCGCGTTCGCCGGCATCGCCGTGCTCGCGATCCCCGCGCTGCTCTGGCAATCGTGGTTCGCGGCGCTCGTGATCGTCGTGGTCGCGGGCGTGACCGCGATGCTCCAGCGCGCGGGTCTTACCGACAAGCTCGCGCATGGCCTCGTGCGCGATCGCGTCGCGGTCAGCTTCCTCGCACCGGCCGGCCTGTCGATGCTCGCGTTGGTTGCTGCGCCGTTCCTGCTCGGCATCGGCCTCGGCTTCTACGATCATCATCAAGGCACGTGGTCGTTCGTCGGCCTTCATAACTTCATCGAGATCCTCTCGGGTAATGGCCGCGCGCTCGATGATCCGCTGAACTTCTGGTTCATCCTCGGCGTCACGGTCCTGTGGACGATGTGCAACGTGCTCCTGCACGTCACGATCGGTGTCGCGCTCGCGCTCCTGCTCTCGCGCAAATGGCTCCGCGGCAAGGGCATCTTCCGCATGCTGCTGATCCTGCCGTGGGCCATCCCGAACTACATCACCGCGCTGATGTGGCACGGCATGTTCGATGGCCAGTACGGCGCCGTGAATTCGATCCTCCACGGTCTCGGGATGGACGGCGTGTCGTGGTTCACGTCGTGGACCGCAGCGTTCTCTGCGAACGTCATCACGAACACGTGGCTCGGCTTCCCGTTCATGATGGTCGTCGCACTCGGCGCGCTCGAGACGATCCCCAAGGAGCTCTACGAAGCCGCGGCGGTCGACGGTGCCACACCATGGCAGCGATTCCGCCACATCACGCTGCCGCACTTGCGCCCCGCGCTAGGCCCGGCCGTCGCCCTCGGATCGATCTGGACGTTCAACATGTTCAACGTGATCTTCCTCGTGTCGGGCGGCAAGCCGGGCGACTCGACGAACATCCTGGTCACCGACGCCTATCGCTGGGCGTTCGAACGCGGCGATCGCTATGGCATGGCCGCGGCGTACGGCACGATCATCTTCTTGATCCTGCTGCTGTGGAACGTATTCGGTGCACGCATCGTACGCAGTAAGGGAGACGACGACTCGTGACGCGGCAACCCAAGCTCCTCACGCGCATGTTCGCGCACCTCGCGCTGCTCGTGCTCGTCGCGGTCGTGCTCTATCCCGTGATGCTCGTGTGCAAGAAGGCGTTCGAGCCCGGCCGCGACTTCGCCCTCTCGGCCTCGCCGATTCCGCACGAGCTCACGCTCGATCACTTCCGGTCGTTGTTCGGATCGCGTGGCAGCAATGGCGAGCATCTGTTCGTACGCCAGGCGCTCAACTCGATCGTGATCGCGGTCGCGACCACGGTCGTCGGCGTCTTCATCTCGTGCACCGCGGCGTACGCGCTATCGCGGTTCCGGTTTCCCGGTCGCAAAGCAGGCCTGACCACGTTCGTGGTGGTTCAGATGTTTCCGGCGACGCTGCTCATCATGCCGCTGTATGTCGTGCTCGATAAGCTCGGCCTCCTCAACTCGATGACCGGCCTCGTGCTCGTCTACTCGACGACCGCGATCCCGTTCTGCGTGTGGACGCTCAAGGGCTACTTCGATTCGCTCCCGCGCGAGCTCGAAGAGGCCGCGCGCATCGACGGCGCATCGCCGTGGATGATCTTCCGGAAGATCATCTTGCCGCTCGCGAAGCCCGGGCTCGCGGTGACCGGCTTGTTCTCGTTCATGACCGCGTGGAACGAGTTCATCCTTGCATCGACGTTCATGACGAACGAGTCCCACTACACGCTACCGGTGTTGATCCAGTCGAGCGTTGGCCAGTTCTCGACCCAGTACGGCGTGTTCGCAGCCGGCGCGATCGTGACCTCGGTGCCGGTGATGGCCGTGTTCTACGTGCTGCAGAAGTATCTCGTCGGCGGCCTGACCGCCGGCGCCGTGAAGGGCTAGGTCTTCTTCGCGGCCGCGATCGCGGTGGCGAGGCTCGCCCAGTGCGCGCCGTTCGCCATCAAGCCGCTGACCTTTCGACGCTGTCCCTCGCTGGTCACGAACAGCTTGCGACCCTGGATCTCGAGATCCTTCGGTGACGCGACCTCGAACTTCTTGAGCGTGATGCCGAGTGGGTTCTTGACCTCGATCAGGTTGCCATCGGTCGTGAGCAACACGCCGAACAGGTGCGAGAAGCCGACGAGCGCCATCATGCCGGCGACCAGCAGCTGGATGTTCTTGTGGGTCAGGGTCCAGATGTAGAGGTCGACCACAGCGACCAGGAGGAACAGGCCACCCCAGATCGGCGAGAGCCCCACGCGCAGCTTCGGCAACATACGTGTTCTATAGCGCGGTTTTTCAGTCGCTGAGCGTATTCGAGCCCGCCCGCTCGACGCTCGAGCCAATGATCCTATCCGAGGCGATCGATTCCGAACCGTTGCCGCTAGATGTCGCTAGATGTCACTAGATGCCGCTAGATGTCGATGATGCCGGAGTTCGGCGGCTTCTTTGGCTTCGGTGGCGCGGTCGGCACACGATTTGGGGTCGTGCTCGCACCGCCAAACCCGGGCGATCCACCCGAGGCCCGCTTGGTCAGCTCGAGCTGGACCTTCATCTCCGTGCCAGCGACGACGTCGATCTTCTTGTCGACCGAGTGATAGCCGGTCGCGCTGACCGAGACCTTCACCGACTTCTTGTCAGGCGTGACCTCGATCGACGAGCCCGTGATGTCTTTGCCGTCGACCGTGATCTTCGCGATCGTCGCGGCGGCCGCAGGCTCCACTTCGATCGTGATCTTGGTCGCTGCGACCGCCGAGCCTGCTCCCGAACCAGCCGCAGCAACCGTGGGCGCTGCCGGGCCGGCGGCCGCCGAACCGGTCCCAGACGCTGCTGTAGCCGAACCGGCTGCCGAGCCCGCGGCAACGAGCGCGGCTCCAGCATCCGGCGTCGCCGGTTTCGGCGGCGGGACCGCAGCGATCGCACCGACACCAGCGGGTGCAGCACCCGGCGTCGAAACCGATTCCTTGCCGGCCGAAGCCTTGAGGTTGTTGCCCCTCGACGGGCCGGCAGACGCCGACGTTTCGCCGGTGCCAAGCCCGAACAACAGGCCACAAAACACGCCGACTGCAAGACCGGCAGACACGACGACCGGCACGGCCTTCGAGACGCCGCGCTTTTTGACCCGTTGTGGACCGGTCGGCATCATCGGCCGCTGTGGCGGCTGCATTCCGGCGCCAGGGCCGTACGGGTTCGGTGGATAGGGAGCTGCCATGTGGTGACCTCTAGAATGACCCGACGGCGGCAAATCCGCCGCCATCCGGTTGGACGTACGGAATCACGTCGACCTTGGGCACTTCTCGCGGCTTGTAGGCCTCGGGCGGCGCGTCGCGCTCCTTCTTGTAGTGCCATTGGTACCAGTAGACCGTGAACGCCGCCGAGACGACTGCCAGTCCGATGCCCGCGTCGCACAGGTGCGCCATGGTCTTGCCGAGCTTCTGCGCATCGGCACGCTCGTTGTTCGTGAAGGTGGGGTCGACGTACGCGCGATGCTGGCTGATCGCGGATGCACCTGCGGCGATCGCGCCCGCGGTAAACACTGCCGTCGCGCTGAGGCCAACGATCAACGGCGCCTTCGAAGGACGGAACACGACCGGCGGCGGCTCGGGCTCGGGCTGATACGTGCCCGGCGTGATCTTGATCGGCACCGGCTCGAGCTCGATCTTTTTCTCGACGCCCGCGCCTGCCTCGATCTTGAGCTCGAGCTCTTTTGGCTGATAGCCGACAAGCGTGAACGTCGCGTTGTACGTGCCCGGCACGAGCACGATCGGATCTTTGATCGGCGAGTCGCCGTACTCCTTGCCGGAGATCGTGACGGTAGTGCCCTCGGGCTGCACGTTGAACGTGACGATGCCGACCTTGCCGGTGACTTCATCGAGCTTGGTTTGCGCCTTCTTGAGCACGTCAGCTTTTGCTGGTGGCTGCGCGGCGACGACGATACTCAGGTGGGTATACGCGTCGGCCAAGGCGCCGAGCTTGTCTTCGACGAGCGCGAGCGAATAGTAGACACCGACGTCATTGCCGGCCTCGATCGCCTTCTGATATGCGGTGACCGCGTTCTCGTATTGCGCCTTCGCATCGTCAAGCTTCTTCTTGTTCGTCGAGGAGTCGCCCTTCATGGTGAGCTGCTGGGCCGCGGTCAGCCACTTCTTCGCGACCTTCGGGTCTTTGACGTCCGTTGCGGGCTGATCGGAACCGGAGCCCGCATCGGGAGGCGGAGTCGCATCGGACGCGGGATCCATGTCGATATCACTACCTGCTGCGGGTGCACCGGATCCAGCGGCCGGCGGGGCCGGCGCCTTGTCGTTCGGTCCAGCGCCCGAAGCCTGGGCGACGCACAGACCGAGGGCGATCGCAGCCAGGCGCGCGCGCGTGCAGGCGCGACTATGAAACCTCATGCTTCCATATTACTACGGCTTGCGCCCCGCCGACGCCAACTTAGCGATGTACTCCAGCGACTTGAGAGGTCGACCGACGAGGTTTTGCACCATCGTCACGAGCGCTTCGCGGCCGGCGCGGCGGTCGCTGGGTTCGAACCGAGGGTCGGTATCGAGCGAGCGCGCTTGCGCCGGAGAATCGACCGCCGCCGCGGCGCGGAGGTACTCGAGCGTGCCGGGCTCGATCGCGCGCACGCCCGCGTTGCGGCTCGTCGCCGCGCAGACCTTGCAGATCACACCGCCGCGGACGTGATCGAAGATCGCCGCGGTGAGGTCGGTGCTTCCGCACGCGGCGCAGCTGTCGAGGGCGACGCGATGACCGCACAGATCGAGGAGGCCGAGTTCGACGGTGCGCAACGCGCCGGGCGACGGTCCGCCATCGGCGAGCACGTCCCACAACGCGACGATCAACTCGAGCGCATGGGGCTCGGGAGTCTCGGTCGGGAGCAAGCCACCCGCGAGCTCCGCGACATAGCTCGCGTGCGCGACCGCGACGACATCGCTCGCGAGGCTGCTCCACTCGCGCACGATGTCGGCGCTCTCGAGGCTCCAAAGATCACCGCGCGGTGGGCGACCAAGCACGTAGCGACCGAGCACGAGCAACTGCAACGCCCCCGAGAACCGGCGCTGCGATTTACGACCGCCGCGCGCCACCGCGCTGATCCGTCCGTGCTCGGCCGTGAACAACACGACGAGCAGATCCGACTCGCGTAGAGGTGTCGTGCGCAGCACGACCCCGAGCTCACCTCCGGCCACGCCGTGGTTTACGCGACGACAGTCGTCGTGTCGACGATCTGGTTCTGGGTCATGCCGTCGCCACTCACCGAGGGGCGACGCATGAGGTAGCTGAGCGTCAGCGTCGCCGCGATCAAGAGCAGGATCACGGCGAGCGTCAGGCCACCTTGGCGGCTCGACTTGTCATCGCGATCGAGGAGGATCGGCGGGAGGAACGAGACGCGGTGCGGGCCTGGCTTCGCGGCGCTGTCGCGACCTTCGCGCTCGAGATCCGCGAGATCTGGATCGGAGTCGTCGATGACGAGCGTCGGCAGCGCGAACGCATTTGCCTTGAGGGCGCGCGTGATCGGATAGGCCGGGCGCTTCCACGGCACGCTCGCCGCGATGGGCGGCATCGTGGGCTTCCACGGATCGGCAACGACCGGTTCGCTGCCTTTGGCGAGCCCCTGCTCGCCGGTGTCGATCGGAGCAGCAGACTCGGCAATGATCGCGGCGTTGATGAACGAGTCATCCTCGACCGTCTCGGAGCGCGTCTCGGAGCGCGTCTCGGAGACCAAGAGGTTGGTGGATGGGCCGAAGATCTCGTCCGCCGCGCTGACGTCGGCGAGCGCGAACGAGACGGTCTCGCGAGGCGCAGGTGCGAGCTCGGTCGCCAACTCGGTCGTAGACTTCTTCTTGCGGCTGCGCGGAGCAACGGTGCTGGTCGGCTTCTTGCGCGTGCGCTTCTTCTTGGTCGGGATCTCTTCGGACGTCGTTGCGACCTCGATGACCTCGATCACGGGGACTTCGACGACTTCGATGCCCGGCGCGACCGCGATTACAGGTGCTGTTTCGACTTCGATCTCGACGTCGACGCCGACATTAATCGCGGCCATCTCGGCCATCTCGGCCGACGAGGCTGGGAAGATCTCGGGCTCGACCAGCAACGATGGCTGGACCGGACCGGCCTTTGGCTCGCTCCCGGGTGCGGCAACCAGGGTCTCCACGAATGCACGGGCGACCGAGTTAGTCGGTGTGGCCGGCGCATTCGCGCACTGACCGAAGCGCTGGACCGCCTCTGATTCGTCGAGCCCGACGCAGCGCGCAAAGCTCTTCACGAAGCCCCGTACAAACACCTCGGCCGGCAGCCCTTCGAGCTGCCCTGCCTCGATCTTCTCGAGGATTCGGGCCTGGATCTTCGTCACACGCGCAACGTCATCGAGCGTCAGCTGACGCTGGGCGCGACCGGCGCGGAGCCACATTGCGAGGCTCGTTCGCGGATCAGCAACCTGGCTCGTGCGTGCACGTGATTCCATCAGTGTTCCAACCCTCGCCCATCAGCGCGGCATTGCGTCGCAACACAGCTCTTGGGAGAGATTTTGAGGCACGCATCACGTGCTTCTTTCGCCTCTGCCATGAGCCCTTGTTGGATACGAGTCTTCATCAGGTAGTAGCTGGCTTCCTGTGACCCACAGGACGGATCGTCGGACGCCGTCTGGAAGAGTTCAGCGGCTTTTTCCCACTCCTCACGGGCGAAGTAAACCCTCGCCAGACGATAAGTCGCCACGCACATGTTCGGTTGAAACTGCTTTGCCTGCCGGAGCTCCTTCGCAGCGTCGACATACTTCTTTTGATGGAACAGCGCCCAGCCCAGATGTGCGCGGGTTAGCGCCGGGTTATCGAGGCGCATCGGGTATTCCAGTGCCTTCTGGAAGAACTCGGTGGCACCCGAATAATCTTCTTGCAGCGAGTGGACGATCCCCCGGTCGGCCCACGCTTCGCCGTACTCGGGAGTGACTTTGACGGCCTCCACGAAGTCGAGATCTGCCTTGCCGAGAAACGTATCGAGATCGTGCAGCGTCGCTTCGCGGTCGAGTCCCGTGAGACACGCGTCGACCTCCATCGTCTTCTGTGTGTCGATCGTGCGCAGCATCTCGACGAGGCCGCGAACGAGCAACGCCTCGTCGTTGCCGTTGTTGAGGGCGAGGGCCCGATTGCATTCTTGCTTGGCGGCCTCGAGCTGGTGCTTGTGCAGAAAGTCCTTCGCGAGGTCCAGGCGAGTCGCGCTCTTGGCCATGTCCTTCTCGTTATGAACCTGAAAACAACCGCTCAAGAACACGAGCAATAAGAGTGTGTTAGGCCGCATCTGGGCCAGGGTATGGGCCGCCGATCCGGGGGGCAACTTCCTGATATAGAAGACGTTGAATGGCAACTTCTCCCGGCCCTGGTCCACTGGAATTTTCGAAGCTCGCTCCGATCTCGACCTCGAACGGCGAGCTCTATGGAGAGGCGTTCTTGCCTGCGGTCCCCAAGGGGATCGTCGTGGTCTCGCATGGCTACGCCGAGCACTCCGGTCGCTACCGCGAGCTGGCTCACGTGATCGTCAATGCCGGCTGGGCCGCGCTGACCTATGACGTGCGCGGCCACGGAAAGTCGCCGGGCGTGCGCGGCTTCGTCGAGGCGTTCCACCAGTACACTGATGATCTGAAGAGCGTGATGAAGGTGGCGCGCGGGCTGGTGCCCGCGCCCGCCCCGCTCGTGTTGCTCGGTCACTCGCACGGCAGCTTGATCACGCTGCGCGCCGCATGTGACGGACTAGATACCGGAACAGGTGCGACCGCTTTGCTGGTTAGCTCGCCGTACCTCGGCCTCCGCATGGCCGTGCCGGGCTGGAAGAAGCTGCTCGCGAAGGTCGCGAGCAAGATCGCCCCGAAGCTCGCGCAGCCGAACAACATCACCGCGGACCAGCTCACCAGCGACAAGACGATGCAGGCCGCGCACGATGCCGATCCACTGAACTTCAGCGTCGCGACATCGCGCTGGTTCGTCGAATCGACGGCCGCGCAGGACTACGTCGCCGCGAATGCCTCGAAGATCACGTTGCCGAGCACGTGGATCGTCGGTGGCGCCGACCCGCTCGCCGATCCCGCGCAATCGCGACGGGTCGCGCAGACCATGCAGCGCGCCGATTATCACGAGCTCGCCGGCTTCCTGCACGAGGTCTTCAACGAGACGGAGCGAACGCAGGCGTTCGCGCTGGTCACGCAGGCGCTCGCAGCGGCAGCGCTAGGCACGTGAAAGCACTGCGCTAAAGCCGCATATTGGCGAGAGTCTCGCGACCCCCTATACTCGAAAGAAGGGTCGGGGCCGACGCGTGGCAGTTCGCGTACGATTCCTCCGGGGCCCGATCGGCCGCCGAGTCGAGATCAAACGCCTATGAAGCTCTTCGCCTGCATGTGCAACCAACCGCAACGGCTCTGGGCCGCGCTCGCACCCGTGCGCGCGACGCTCGTCGCACAGCCGCCGGTGACGCGCTGGGGGATGGCGTACTCGCAGGGCGGCGATGTGCTCCTCGTCCGGACTCCCAAGGCGAGTCTAAAGCCGGTCGAGCTCTACGGACCGCTCGCCGAGATCCACAGCGATTGCGTGATCGCGCAAGCCACCGGCGCCGACGACGGCTACGCGGGGACTGATAACACCGCGCCGTTCCGGTTCCGGCGCTGGATGTTCGCGATGACGGGCACGCCGAAGCTCGAAGCCGCTGCCCCGCACCTGCTCGAGCACATCCCCGAGTACCTCCGTCGCAACGTGCGCGGCCGTACACCGGCGGAGCTGGTGTTCCACGTGTTCCTGTCAACGTTGCACGACGAAGGCGCGATCGACGATCCGAATCTCGCGGTCGACAAGACGCGGCGCGCACTCGCGGCGACGATCAAGCTCGTCGCGTCGGCGCAAGCAAAGACCGGCACCGAGGGTGGCTTTGGCAACCTCGTGGCCTCGAACGGTCGCTCGATGGTGCTAGCGCGCCTCGATCATCCGCTCGAGCTGCGCCGGCTCTGGGTCGATGGCGAAAAAGGCGAGCGCGACGAGAGCTTCCGCGGCGTGCTGCTCGTCTCTGGTGGCGGGGGCGATGCCAAGGATGGCTTCGAAGATGTCGCCGCGAATCGCGCGGTGATGATCCAGCGCGACCTGAGCTTCTCGCTCGCCGATCTCAATCCGTAGCTAGCTCAGCTCATCGTCCGCGTGCCAGCTCGTACGAGAGGGCGCGCACCGACTTCTTCGCCTCGACGCCCGGCAGGTCGTAACTCTCGATCGCGCCGTTCGCCAGGGTCCATGCCGTGGCATCGGTAATGTGGGCGTTGCGCAGGAAGTGCTGGAGCTCGGTCTTCGCCGCGGTCGCGCCGTATTGATCGTAGACGGTGACGGATTGGTCGATCGCTCTGGCCGTGCGGGCTTTTTCGACAGCAGCCACCGCCTCGGCATCACGCGTCGCCTCGACCTTGGCCGGATCGGTCGTGATCGTCGCCGACAGCGTGGCTTCGGCGCGATGCTCGCTACCATCCGACGGATCGGTCCACAAAAGATAGAACGAGCCCACATCGGGGCCGTTCACATCGGCGTGAAGGACGACCTTCCTGGCTTCACCCTCGCCGAGATCCGCGAGCGCGACATTTACGCCGGTCTTGATCTGGTTCGTCGGATACCCGTACGCGTCACCGATCGCGGTGCCATTGCCGCTCTCGGCGAATAGCTCGACGTGCGTCGCGACGATGTTGCGCAAGCCTCGCAGCTCGGACGCGAACACCTGATCGAGCGTCATCGCGTCCCTCGAGAAGTAGTAATTACCGCGACCGGCCTCGCCGATCCGCGCCATCGTCTGCTCGTCGAAATCTAGGCCAACACCGACCGTCGAGATCGAGACGCCGTGCGCGGCTGTCCGAGCTGCCAGGGCGACGAGCGCGTCGCGATCGCGGATCCCCAGGTTCGCTTCACCGTCGGAGATGAACAGCATGCGTCGGGTGTGGCCAGCCGTGACACCGAGTTCGTACGCGCCGCGCGTGAGGCCGCACGAGGCGCACGTGCCACCACTCGCGACGATCCGATCGATCGCGTCGGCAGCCGCGAGCTTGCGGTCGTCGTTCGCGTGCCCCGCGCTGACCACGAGCTCGTCGCGATCGGAGAACGTGACGACCGCGAACGTGTCGTTTGGACCGAGCGCGTTGATGAACGAGATCGCGGCGCGCTTGGCATTCTCCATCGGCTCGCCGCGCATCGACGCGGACCGATCGAGCACGATCACGACCGCGGCTTGGTGGGCGCGCTCGCCGTTCGCGCTGGTCGGCATCTGGATCATCACGGCGAGGTCTTGCTCGCCCGCGAGGACCTGGGTCGAGGTCAGCTTCGCGCGCAAAATCTCGCCTGTGATCGCAGTCGTCGTCGGAGGCATGGACATCGCTTTGACGGGCTGGGGCGAACGAGCCGACAACACCAGTCCGACGACGAGCGCGGTCCCCGCGGCGGTGATGCTAAACGTGGTTCGAGCGCGCGATTTGAGGGCGACCATGGTTGGTTATGAACGCAGAACAACGTGTTGCGATCTGTTTCGATCCAAGACCTCAAACTTCATGAAAACCGAAAAACGACTCACATTTAGCGGACCTACCCAACATCAAGATCTTCCACACGGTTCCGTTGAAAGAACGTGTTGCGAGAAAGCTGCTTGACGAGTTGCGTCATAACCGTTAAACCGCGGTCATGACGAACGCTCAAGAACGCAAAGCACAGGAGCGGCAGGCCCGTCGCCGCCGTATCCAAGAAGCGGCCCGAACCGTATTCGCTGAGCGCGGCTACGGTGGAGCATCGATCGAGCTGATCGCGCGCGCAGCCCAGCTTTCGGTCGGCGCGATCTACCTCTACTTCCGCTCGAAGGAAGATCTCTACGTCTCGCTAATCGAGGACGCCCTGACGGTGTTCGATGTCGAGATGGGTCAGGTCCGCGAGCACACCGAAGTAGGTAAGCGCCTCCACGACACCTGGGCCATCCTGGTCCGTTGGGCCGAGCGTGACGCGGAAGGTCCGCGCATTCTCCGCCTGCTCGCCCAGCCCGGGGTTCGCCCTCAGCTGTCGGACGAGGTCGTCGCCGCGGTGTCCTCCGGCATCGCTCGCATCCAGGATCACCTCGGCGCCTGCGTGGCCGATGGCATCCACGCGAACCTGTATCGCCAGGTCAACGCGCGCGAGATCGCGGACCTCGCGTGGTCGGTACTGCTCGGCAGCCTCGACGCGGCCGAGATGTACTCGAATTTGACGATGCAGGCTGATGGCCTCCAGGCTCGTTCGGACCGCGCACTGCTACTCATCGAGAACGCGCTGGCTCCGGCGGTTGGCAACACACTCCGCGCGGTTGCGTAGTTAACGTTCGCGCGTCGTCGAGGGTGCTACCTTCAACGAAATGCGGGCGTGCCCTCGCTGCGATACGAAGACCGATGAATCGGGGACCTTCTGTCCCGATTGCGGGACTTCGTTCATCGCGCAGGAGCTAGCCGAGACCCACATCAAGACTGCCGTGCGGGGTGTGGTCGCGGCTCCCGACGTAGATCCCAACGCGGCGACCGGAGCGATCCAAGTCCAGCCGCCCGAGGACGGCGAGCCCGCCGCCGGCAACCTCGTCGGCTTGACGATCGATCATCAGTTCATCGTCGAGAGCGAGCTCGGGGGTGGTGCGTTCGGCTACGTGTATCGAGGTCGCCAGCTCGGGCTCGATCGCCCGGTCGCGATCAAAGTGCCGACGCATCAGATCGCAGCCGACCCGGTGATGGCCAAGCGGTTCGCGCGCGAAGCGCGCTCGGCCGCGAAGATCCAGCATCCGGGTGTCGTCGCGATCCACGCAGTCGGCGAGCTTACTGATGGCCGGCCCTATCTCGTCATGCAGTTCGTCGAGGGTCAGCCACTCGATCGGATCTTCGAGGCTGGCCCCGTGCCCCCTGCCCGTGCGGTACGGATCATGCGCGCGATCGCGAGCGCACTGTCGGAGACGCACGCAGCCGGTGTCGTGCATCGCGATCTCAAGCCGTCGAACATCATGTGGCGACGCGATCGCAACGGCGACGATCAGCTCACGATCGTCGATTTCGGGATCGCAGCGAGCAAGCCCGGCACCGCCGATGCGTCGCGGCTGACCGCGCACGGCTTGATCGGCACGCCGCACTACATGTCGCCGGAGCAAGCTCACGGCGAAGTGGTGGACGCGCGCGCGGATCTGTACGCGCTCGGCTGCTTGTTGTTCGAGCTCGTCACCGGCGCCCCGCCCTTCGAAGGCTCGGCGTTCGAGGTGTTGCTCGCGCATCTCGGCAAGCAACCGCCGGCACCGAGCACGCGCAACGCGGATCTGCCCCAGGTCATCGATGGCCTGGTCGCGCACCTGCTCGCGAAGAAGCCTGACGATCGGCCACAGACCGCGGATGAAGTCGTGACACTCGCCGATGTCGCGCTCGCCGAGCTCGCGACCTCGAGTGCGGATGACTCGAGCGACCGCACCGCCAAGAAAAAACTCGCGCGGGTGCGGCGACCGACCTCGCAGACGCGGCCGGATCTTCCGGACGATTATCTCGCGGCGCTCGCAGGCACGCCGATGTCTCCGGTGCGCGGCCGGCTCGCGTTACGTTTCGCGCTCGGGCTGACCGCGGGTGTCGCGCTCGCGAGCGTCGGCTTCATGGTTTTCGGTCGCGCGCACGGCTCCGGGGCGGTGGCCTCCGTTCCCGAAGCTGACGATACGACTGATGACGCTGCCGCGCCGCTCGGCAGCGGCGAGCCGCGCGAGCGCCAGATCAACGACGACGATGGCGATGTCGTGATCCACGTGATCGTTCCCGATCCGATCGTGGCGCACCAGGTGGTTCGCCCGAAGATCGAGATCAAGAACAAGCTCGGTCAGCCGATCAAGACCGCAGAGCTCGTGGTCACGATCGCCGACGCGAATGGGCCGACGGGGCTGGTCGCGCATCCGCGGCGCAGTGGAGCCGGCTACGCGTTCAAGTACACGTTCCCGCATCCTGGGCAGTACGTGATGAGAGTGTTTCCACCCTCGGTGGCGTCCGCATTCGAGATTCCGCTAGAGGTTAGATAGCTACTCCTCTTTTTCTTTTCCCTGCGCGTCGTCGTCTGAGAAGTTGACCTTGCCGCTGAAGCGCTCGCCTTCGCCGAGGATCTTGAAGGTGGTCGAGGCGTAGACCTTGCCCTTGTTCTCGATCGTCATCTGGATGTTCTTGTTCACACCCATCTGCTTCTTATTGAGCGTGATCTTCGAGACGATCGTCTTCTGACCGCGCTCGTCGTTGAAGTTCTCGCTCGTCGCGAGCAACTGGTTGCCTCCTTTGCCGAGCTCGTAGAACTTGATGACGTACTCGACATCGTTGAGCGGCGTCTTGAGGAACGCGGCGAAGTAGATCGTCCACGAGTGGTCGGTCTTGTCTTCGTAGAAGTTGCTGCCCGACTGCTTCCGGATCAGCGCGGTATACGCCGACGGGCTCTTTGCCGTTTGCGGGTAGCGCTTCGTCGACGTCATGATCTTGCCGTTGAAGGCATGACCCGGATCGTCCGCGGCGGCGGGCCGCGCGGTTACGACGAGAGCAAGTGCGAAGAACGTTCCGACAACGAGGGCGCGCATGCCGGGCGAGAATACACGATCAGGTTTCGAGTAGAGCCCGAATCGCGTCGAGGCCGGCTCGGTCCGGCGCATCGGGTCCATCGACCCGAGCCGCGATCTCGACCGCACGACGCGCAAGGGCGCGATAGATCTCGGCAAGACTGGCCTTGCCTCGAAGTGCATCGAGATGACGTTGAATCGTAGCGACGTCGCCACGTCGAATCGGACCGGTCAGGCCTCCGGTCGTGCCGCGCGCCGAGATATTGCGCAGCGCGCCCTCGGCGAGCGGAATCAGCGCGCGCACCGCATCGGTCGAATTCACGCCGGCCGACGAGAGCACGTCGGCCGCCGCGTCGATCGCCGCGACGACATAGTTCGACGCGAGCGCGGCCGCGGTGTGATACGCGGCCATTTGGGTCGAATCGAGCGCGAGCTGGATGCCGCCGATCGCACCGACAAGCTTGCCGGCGTACGACCTACCCTTCTCGTCGCCCTCGACGCCGAACACGGTGCCCTTGAGCGTGCGCATCGCCACCTTGCCATCGGCGATCGCCGACAGCGGATGCATCGTGCCGACACCGCCGACCTTGTCGCGCACCTTCGCGAGCAGCTCCTCCGCGGAGGCCGCGCCCGCACAGTGGAGCAACACGTGGCGCTTGTTGACGAAGCCCGTGCCGACGAGCATCTCGGCGACTTCACCGATCACGCCATCGCGCACGGCGAGCACGACGACCTCGGCTTCGAGCAAGACATCGGGCGGTGCCGACGAGAACGCGGCGACACCGGCAGCCGAACCTGCGGCGCGAGCGCTCGGTGGCTTGCGTGCCCACAGGCCGAGCACGGGGACACCTCCGAGGCGCAGCGCGCCTGCGAGCGCGGTGGCGACGGGGCCAGCGCCGATCACGAACGTGGTGGGATTGCGCGCGGTCATTTGTAAAGGCCTCGAGCGGCGATATACCGCAGTACCTCGCTCGGCAAAAGGGACGCCGCGTGTGGGTCGCCCGCGGCGACGAGCGCGCGGGCCTGGGTCGCCGAAATCGTTGGCATCACGACACCAGTCTCGGTCGTACCCGGCGGCACTGCGAAGCCAGCGCGGCCGACCACGATCGGCGGCGCGAGTGCGGCGAGGTCATCCCAGCGATACCACTTGGGGGTCTCGGCGAGGATGTCGCCGCCGATCACCAGGCGAAACTGATGCTCGGGATGGTGCTCGCGCAGGAGCTCGACCAGCTCGAGCGTGCGGCTCGAGGTAAACCCCGGCTTCTGCGCGAGCGCCTCCTCCGCGCGGCTGACCTTCGCGCGCGCACCGAGCGCGCCGATCGCGAGCTTGCACATCGCGATGCGATCGGCGTACGGCGCCAGCTCCTTGTGAAACGGATGGACGTAGGTCGGCACGAACCACAGCTCGTCGACCCCGCAGGTCTCGAGCACGTAGAGCGCGACCAGTTGATGCGCGACGTGCGGCGGGTTGAAGCTGCCGCCGAACAGCGCGACCTTCATGCGTACAACCGGTACTCGGCGACTTCTTCGGCGAACGCACCTTCGTCGCGCGGCCAGCGCTCCGCGAGGTCATCGAGCGTCGCACCCGCTTCGATGCCGGTCCGCAGCGCGGAGGTCCCGGCGAGCAGATCGATCGCGGGAATCTGGTCGACGAACTCGTACGCCTTGGTCCGCCACTCGAACTGCGCGGGATCGAGATCGTGCGCTGCCTTGAGGAACGCGACGCCGGTGCGGTACGAACGAAACTGCTCGGCATTCGTGACGTGGATCTGGACGCCACCGCACGCGGTCTTCGCGTGCTTCTGGAAGCCCGGCGTGAATATCGCGGGCCGGAACCGGACCCCCGGAAGATCCATCGCGGTCAACGCGGTCGCGAGCGCGTTGCCGTCGAGGTGCGGTGCGCCCGCGAGCTCGAACGGCCGCGTGCAGCCACGCGCCTCCGACAACTCGGTTCCTTCGACGAGGCACATGCCGGGATAAACCAGCGCGGTGTCGACGGTCGGCATGTTCGGCGACGGCAGCACCCACGGCAGGCCGGTGTGCTCGAACCACATATCGCGCTGCCAGCCGCGCATGCCGATCACGGCTAGCTCGAGATCCAGCTTCTCGACGCTGTGGCGCCAGCAAGCGATCTCACCGGCGGTGAGGCCATGCCGATTTGGACACGATACGAGGCCAACGAACGATTCGAAGCCGGGCTCGATCGCGGGACCTTCGACGTGGATGCCACCGATCGGATTCGGTCGGTCGAGCACCACGAATTGCTTGCCCGCCTTCGCGCACGCGCGCATCGCGAGCACCATTGTCCACACGAAGGTGTAATAGCGGCTACCGATGTCCTGGACGTCGTAGATCACGACATCGACGTGGTCGAGCATCGTTGCAGTCGGCGTGAGCGAGGCCTCCGTGTGCCCGTACAGGCTGAACTCCGGCAGGCCGGTCAGCCGGTCGTGCGCGTCGCCGATCGTGACCATGTCCTGGGCATCGCCGCGCACGCCGTGCTCCGGCCCGAACAGCGCGGTCACGTTCATCGTGGGTCGTAACAGCTCGATCATGTGTCGGAGCTCGGCGTCGACCGAGGTCGGGTTGCAGATTAGACCCACGCGTTTTCCAGCGAGGGCGGGAAGTCCATCGCTCGCCAGACGCGCGAGCCCGGTCTGCACGGCCATAACGCGACCCTACCCTATTCGACACCTTCCCACATCGCGGCCCGCAGCCACCCGCGCGCGCACCCGGTCTGACCAAGATCTGGCGGTCGCGCGCGACCGCCAATGCGCCAGTTAGAAGATGGAAGTCATCGGCCAGCTCGCAGGCGGCATCGCCCACGACTTCAACCGCATCCTCTCCGTGATCACCGGATTCGGCGTGATGGCGCTCGAACGTCTGCGGGACGGCTGCCTACTGCGCCGTGCCCTTGGCGAAATCGGTATTGATGGCGGTCTCGACCTTCGCGAGCTCCGCGGCGATCGAGAAGATCACGCCGAGCTCTCGGTTGTAGCCGAGCGAGCCCGCCGAAAAATTCTCCGAGCCCACGTAGCCTTTCGCGCACTGCGTACCGTTGCAATCGATCACGATCGCCTTCGCGTGGATGTACGGATTGGCCATCGTGCCGCTGCCCGACATCGGCCCCGTGACGACGACCTTGCCACCCGCGGTCTTGACGCGCGCGATCGCGGTCGCGTTCGGGCTCGAGTTGCCGATGATCACGCGGACCGCGACGCCACGGTGCGCCGCACTCGCGAGCGAGTCGACGATGCCGCCGGTGTTGAGATCACTGAACTCTTCACCTTCGAGATCGACGGTGGTAGTCGCGGCATTGATCAGGGCGACGAGATCCGCGCGTGCGTTGGAGTTTGCGACCACGAGCGCCCCTGCCGGCGTGATGCTGTGCAGCGCGAAGTCGGCCTCGAACACGGCTTTTGCTTCGGTGATGTCGGCGGCGCCGGTATCGATCGCGAGATACTCGCGATTCTCACTCGGCGCGGTGCCGGTCGCGTTCATGGTCATGATCCACGCTTGCGACGAATCGATGATGATGCACTTCTCGTGCGTGTACGTGAAGCTCGGGTTCGACCACACGACGGTCGCGCCCGCGGTGGTCAGCGTGTTCCTCGCGGGCGTGTTGAACGCCTTGTTCGCGGTCGAGCCATCGAGCACCACGCGCACCATCACGTGAGCCTTCGCGCGATTCGCGAGCGCGGTGATGATGGTGTCATTCGACATCACGTACATCGTCACGTCGATCGACGTAGTCGCCGCGTTGACCGCGGTGACCAGCTGAGACGCCTGATTGCCATCGGGCTCGACGATGATCGTGATCGCGCTAGAACCTGTGATGTTCGCATCGGCGGTTATCGAGGGCGCGTCGATGCTGTTGCCATCGTCCGAGCCGCCGTCGTTTGCGCTTCCGCTCGAGGATCCGCACGCTGAAACGAAGGCGATTCCGAGCAAGAGACAGCGCATGGTGACGGCACGCTAGCAACGAAAGCGTGAGCAAACGATGAGATTCCGCAGCGCCATCGTTTGACGCCGTTGATTCGCGGCGATACGCCTCAGCTGCGAGCGTTACGCGAAGATCGGAACTGGCTTGAGCGTGACCTTGTTGTCCTTGGTCACGATCCGGAACCGGACGGCGCGGCACTGGTACTGCGCCTTGAGCTTGCCCTCGTTAACTTTGAGCTTCGCGATGAAGTTCTCGAACGAGACATCGTCGGGCGAGCCGACAGACTTGCGAGCTGCGACATACTCGGTGAACACGCGCTTGTAGTAGTCGGGCTCGGACTCCTGCGCGAGCGCTGCGAGCTGCGGATCGGGCTGGGCCTTGTCACTGGGCGGGCCCTCGCCCTCGCCCTCTTCGAACTCGACGCGGCCTGGAATGATCTGGTTGCCGTCGTCGTCGTACTCTTCATCACCGGGCTCGGGACGACCGAGCAAGCGCGCGAGCATGACGTTGAGGGCGTTCGCGAGGCCGTCGAGCTCGAGACCGACCGGGCGGAACGTGCGGTCGACGTTTCCGTTGATGATGTCGGTAACGCCCAGCTCGACCTGATCGACCTGCGCGATGAGGCGACGGTGTGAGAGGTAGAGACCGACGAGCGAGATCCCCAGCGCACCTGCGCCGAGCAGGATAATGAACAGCTTGATCGTGCCCGCGGTGTTCGCGGCATCGACGATCGGCGAAAGCACCATCGCCTGCGCTGCGACGGCCGGATAATCCTTCGGCATCTTCGCCGGGTTCGAGCTCGAACGCGGCATCGTCACCGACGCAGCGACGTAGTTGACGCCGTCGACATTGACCTTGACCTGACCCGTGGTCGGCGAGACCTTGCCCGATTTCGCGAGCTCGGTCAGCGCGGCGGCCTTGCCGGTGTCTTCTTCACCGTTGGCCGCACCCGTCTTGGTGAAGCTGGTCGCGACGACGCGCGTGCCATCGTAATACGCGATCTCGGTGCCGAGCAGCGCCTTGTCGTGCTGCGCTTGGCTCGCGGTCTGCGCGTAGGCGACGACGACGGCGCCGAGGATCTCGACGCTGTCGGGATTCGTCGAGGTGACCTGAGAATCGGGGTTGATAATCGGCGCGACGCCGATCTTCATCATTCGGTTGTTGTCGACCCAGATGTCGCTGATGATCGCGCGGTTGTGGAGCACCACGTTGAGCGCGGGGATGATCGTCGTGTCGGACGTCTCGCCCTCCTTCTTCCACTGCTTTGGCACGACGCTCGGCACGTCGTTCATCGCGAGCAGATTGCCGTGCTTGTCGACGAGCGCGAGGATATCTGGCTTGATGTCGCCTTCCTTGTCGTTCGCCGTGAAGCTCGAGAACCCGATCCGCGCGAACCGGTCCTTATCAGAGGTCGAGGCGTCCGCGATCTTGAGCGCGGCGACAAACTGAGGATCCGCAGCAAGGCGCTCGGCCTTGTTTGCGACATCGATGGATTCGAGTTGGGCGAGAGCGCCGACGACCTGATACGCACGCCGAAGTTGATTCTCGGAGTCTTTGCGGATCTTGTCTTCGAAGCTCGTCGACGTGATGAAAAATGCGATCGCTGTGAGCGCTGCGACGACGACAGCAACAACCGCCGCGATTACCGTGCGGGACATAGCCCCTCCAGCGGCGAGTATTCGTGGGCTTTCGCCTAGATGTCAATTGACTGCCGCACTTCCGTTGGGAAGTGCGGGTACTAGTTGCCGCCGGGGTGAGCGGGTGACTGATCTGGGTCCAAGAACCGTTGGACCTGTCCGCAGATGTTCTTTTCCGTCTCGCCGGAGACCTCGGCGCCCTGCAACACGCAGACTGACTGCACCGCGGCAGATCGCAAGATGGTCATCATGTCCGGTCCGGTGGCGAGCAGCATGATGTGCTTGCCATTGCGCTCGAACGTGAGGGAGACCTTGGCCGACGCACAGTTCTTTTCGACGGAGTCTGCCGAGACGTAGAGGTCGGGATGACACAGGAACGTCTGGGGCACGGGCACGATATGCTGCACGGTCGCGATGTTGACGTTCGCGAACAAGCTCGGCCTGGAATCGACGAGCGCCTTCAGCGCCTTCGCGTACTCGTTGTAGATCGCGTCGGGGGTGACCGTGCCGTCGGTCTCGACGAGGACCTGGTCGAACTGCTTGCCCATCGTGAGCTTGACACCCGCGAACTTGGCGACAGGTTGGTAGCCCCTCGGCGCGCCGCGCAGCGTGAGCACCGCCGCCGCGCCTGCCCCGGCAAGCACGAGCAGCGCGAATGCGATGTAGAGGCCCGTGCGCTTCTTCGCGGTTAGTCGGGTCTGGACCTGCGCCGTCGGCATCACCGGCTCGAGCATGTCGGCCAGGCTCGTCGCGACGCGCGGCGGATTGCCGGTTGGCGGAGGCGTCGCCATGGGGCTGCGGCGGAGCTCCGCGATCGCATCGCCACCGAGGCGCTGCGTCGACGACAAGCCCAGGTCGCCTTCGCGCAGCGCGGACTCGAGCAACAGGCGCATGTCACGCGCGGTCTCGAACCGATCCTCGGCGCGCTTCGACAGGCTGCGCATCAGCGCATCCTCGATCGACTGCGGCAGCTCGACGCCGAGCGCGCTCGGCCGCTTTGGCGCCTCCGAGAGATGCTTCGTCATGATCTCGAAATGTGTCGTGCCATCGAACGGCGTGTCGCCGACGAGCGATTCGAACAACGTCGCGCCGAGCGAGTAGATATCGGTCCGGAGGTCGACCTCCTGGCCGCGAACCTGTTCGGGCGACATGTAGCGGACCGTGCCCATGGTCTGGCCGGTCGCGGTGAGCTTCGTCGACGTCGTCATCTTCGCGATGCCGAAGTCCATGACGGTCGCCATGTTGTCATGCGACCGGACGAGCACGTTCGAAGGCTTCATGTCGCGATGCACGATGCCGCGACCGTGCGCGTACTCGAGCGCCTTGAGCACGTCGACCGCGACCTTGACGCTCGCCTGCCAGGTCATGCGCTTGCTCTCGAGGATCATCCGCTCCCAGGTCTTGCCCTGGACGTACTGCATGGCGAGCACGAAGCTCTGTCCCTCCTGGCCGAAGTTGTAGAGGTGGACAATGTTCGGATGGTCGAGCGCAGCGAGTGCCCGCGCTTCTTCGACGAACCGCGACTTGACCTGGCTGTGCGCGGCGAGCTCCGGCGGCAAGATCTTCAGCGCGACTTCCTGCTCGGTCAGCTTGTGGCGCGCCTTGTAGACGACGCTCATGCCGCCCTGCCCGAGCACGTCGACGAGCTCGTACACGCCGAGCACGACCTGTCCGATCATGCGATGCGAGCCCGTCGAGCCGAGCCCGATCCCGCAGTGTGGACACTTGACGTCGATGTCAAGGATCTCGCCGCTACAACCCGGACAGTTCACGCGGCTACTCCCTTGCGCTGCCAGCCGGCGATGCGCGCGAGCCAGCGATCGAGCTCCTCGACGATGACGCGCGGAGATTCTACCGGCGTGTAGTGCGTGCCGCCCTGGATCATCACGAGCCGGCTGCCGCGAATCAACCGGTGCATGTGCTCGGCGGTCGCGGGCGGCGTCATCAGGTCCCCACTCGCGGTGACAATCGAGACCGGAATGTCGATCGTGGGCAGGACATCCTCGGCATCGTGCTCGTCGAGCCGCGCCAGGAGGTCCGAGTAGATCGCCCAATCGATCTGCTGGAAGCCGCCTGCGACGATCCGGAACACTTCCATGTCGATGGTCGGTGATACCAGGCCGAAGCGCTTCATGGCCGTGATCAGCGCATCGGACCCCGCGACGATCTTCGTGGCGCGGCCGGCCAGCCCCGCTTGCGCCTTGATCAGGCGGAGCAACGTCGGAATGACCCGCCCGATGATCCGGCTGCCCATCACGGTGTGGAACGTCTTGCCGTAGGTGCCATTGATGATGAACAGCCCCTTCACCCGCTCGCGATGCAGACGAATGGTCTCGAGCGCGACTTGCACGCCCATCGACCAGCCCGCGATCACGAAATCGTCGACCTGCTCGGCCGCGAGGATGTCGATCAAGTCGCTGACCTGATGCGCGATCGTGTTCGCCTTCGGATCGTGCGGTGCCCCGCTCGTGTAGAGGCCGCGATAGTCCCAGCAGATCACCTTGTAGTCGGCCAGCACCTCGTAGAGGTACTTGAACGCGACGTACGTTCCGCCGAGCCCGTTCGCGAGGACCACGACCGGTCCCTCGCCGCGAACCTGGTAGCCGATGCGTGTACCGTCGCGAGCGACGACGCTGCGCTGGTCGACCGAAATCATCCGGCGATGATGTTACCCCGAAAATGCGAACGGCCCCGAAGGGCCGCACGCGTCTTCGAACGCTTGCTGGTCAGAAGTAGAGGATCGCCGCGAGACGCGCGCGGGTGTAGTCCTCGCTCGTGTCGGAGCTGTTGCTCGACGGGGGCGCGATCGTGCGGCCGACGCCCGTCACGTTGGTCATGTCTCCGCCCGAGACCGACGAGCGCGAGCCCGCACGGAGATCGAACGTGACATGGAAGTTACGGTTGAAAGCGTAGCGGATGCCGGCCCCGAGCTCGCCGTAGTCCTGGGTCGTCGAGTAGTTGCCGCCGACGTCCGCTTGCTGCGCGCCGAGACCGGCGAGCACGTACGGGGCAAAGTGATTCTCCGCACCGAATTCGTAAATGAGCGAGCCACCGAGTCGACGATCGACGCGGAGGTTGTCCACGCCGTTCACCGAGGTCGAGGTCTTACCGAGCTCACCCTCGAGAATGAGCCCGTTGGTCAGGCGATACCGCGCGAGGACACCGATGTCGGATTCTTGCGTGTTTGTCTGTGTGTTGTAGCCGGTCGCGACACCGCCGGCGAAGAGGCCGATTCCGAACTTCGGCAGCTCTGGCTGGATGTAGACGGCAGGTGCGACGCTCGGGCCGCCGTACACCGCGGTGGTCTCGACCGGGTAGTAGCTCGCGCCGTAGTACGCCGGCACGACCGGGTAGTAGTTGTAGTAGGGGCGATACGGGCGGTAGTAGCGACCGCCACCAACGACGACGTGACCGCTGACTCCCCAGCCTCCCGGCCGGTAACCGCCGTAGCCGCCACCGTAGCCGCCACCGTAGCCGCCGCCCCAGTGGACGCCGCCACCCACGTGGACACCACCGCCGAAGTGGGCACTGCCACCACCGACGTGACCGCCGAAGTGCGCGCCACCGGAGAAGTGAGCGCCGCCCGCTTCAGCTGTCCCCGTCAACGAGGTAAGAGCAAGGGTCGCGAGGGTGGCACCGAGGAGGAGTGGAAGCCGGCTAGTCACTTGAGTTCTGCCTTTCGGAGGTCGGCGGCCGATTTGAAGGCAGCCGCCGGGTCGATCTGGAGCGTGGGGCGGCCGTTCTGGAGCGGCCGCTTGTGAGACGCGCGAGGCGGCTCGAAAGTTTACTTTGCACCCAATGGGCCAGCTGCGCCACTCGCCGATCTCCTGGGTATCGGCGCAGAAACATGCCGCAATTCCCCTCGGTTATCGGATCGGGGCAGGTTCGCACCTCTGCCAGGTGTGACCAGATTTTCACGACTTTGAAGAACTGTGGTGGCGCGGCGACATCACTTCTCGTCACTCCCACAAGCCTCAAGCATCCTTGACAGTTACAACCCGCGGTTCATAAAGTCCCCCTCCGGAGGATTCCATTGAGCGACGCAAAGAAGACGGGTAGCCGCGACATCTCAGAGCTCAAGCAAAGGCTTGGGCTCAAGAAAGGTGCGGCTGCTCCCGCGACTACCAGTCAGACCCGGTCGAACGGACAGTCTGGTGGGGTGGTTCCGCCGCCTGGCCTTTCGATCCAACCACCGCCAGGCATGGCGCAACCGCTTGCCCCGCCACCGCCCGTCATGCCGAACGCGCACGACGATCCGTTCGGCGCGATGAACGCGATGGCCGCGCAGCACGTTCCTCAACGCGCACCCGACATGGTGATCGTGCATGACGGCACGCCCGTCGAGAACGTCGGTGCGGAGTCTCACGCTTCGACGCTGCTCAAGATCCTGGTGCCTGCGGCGATCGCCTTGATCGTCGGTATCACGATCGGCAAGGTCGGCACGGGCGCGAGCGATTACAACGACGGCCTCAAGGGCGCGAAGGCAGTCCTCGGCGAAAAGACCTTGCCGTCGACGGTTTCGTTCTTGAAGAAGCAGCTGTCAGATCTCGACACGTTGCTCGACGAAGCGAAGACCAAGCACAGTTTTAAACCCGACATCGGCGTCGACAAGCAGCTCAAGGACATGGCGGTGAAGCTCGAAGTGAAGAGCGAGCTCGTGTTCCGCGCGAAGCAGAACAGCCTCGACGCGGCCGTCTCCGGTCAGATCCTCGCGTTCTACGCGGGCGTGACCGAAGTCAAAGACATGATCGACCAGCACAACAAGGCCGCGCTCGGCGACGACATGTCGCTCAAGAAGGGCAAAGACGCGGGCGATGCCGCGGACGCGTCAGCCGTTGGCGGCGCGTTCAAGTACGGCGTGCTGATCCAATCGCCGACCGATACCGACAAGGTTGATTTCGGCGCGAAAGTCGTCGTGCTCTCCGGCGTCTACTGCGGTGGCGCTTCGCCAGTGCCGGCGTGCCCGCCCGGCGAGTCGCCGACGGCGTACGCATATCAGAACGACCCTGGCTCCACGCCGATCAAGGGCGACTATGTCCACGACGGCGCAGACAACGTCCCTACCAAGAAGATCCTCCCGCTGCTCCAAAACGGCGTCCGCGACTCGCTCATCAAGGGCGGCGAGCCGACCGTGTCGGAGTACTACTACACGCGTCGCGTGCGAGCGATCTACGATCGCGTCCACGGCAAGGTGGGCCAGGACGGCAAGGCCACCGGCGGCCTGGTCGAAGACGGCAACAAGCTCGAGACTCGGCTCCAGTCGGAAGCCAACAAGGGCTCGCGCTTCTCGTTCTTCATGTAATGAATCTCGAGGGGCTTCGCTCGTCGAAAGGGTCGTATGCGTCTGATCAAAACTGCACTGCTCGCTGTCCTCGTTAGCTCGGTTGGCTTCGCGGCTCCCGCTGCCAAGGCTCCGGCAAAGACGCCTGCCAAGACCGCGAAAGCGTCGCCCGTCAAGAAGGCTGGTCCGCCTCCGATGGTGACCGCCGAGCACAAGAAGGCTCTCTCCGAGAAGTTCGGCGGCTTCAAGTTCGGCATGACGAAGGACGAAGTCCTCGGCGTGCTGCAGAAGCAGATCGACGAGCGCTACGAAGACAAGATCAAAGGGACGACCGACATCGCTGTCCAGGATCGCTATCGCAAGGACAAGAAGACCGAGCTCAATCGGGTCTCGCAGTCCTACATCACGTTCGACGCGAAGACCTCGCCGTGGGACGTGTCGATCGTCGAGGGCGAGTTCCTGCACAACACGAACGAGTCGATGATGGAGCGCTGGGAGAACGAGGGCGGCAAGAACCAGCGCCGCTTCTTCTTCTTCTATGACCAGAAGCTCTGGAAGATGTACCTGTCGCTCGACGTGTCGATGATCCCCGAGGAGAAGCGTAACTTCGAGACCTTCAAGGGCGTGATGGAAGGCCAGTACGGCACCGGGGCGGTCGTTGGCAACACCATCAGTTGGCGCGCTGGCGAGTTCGATGTTCGCGCGGTCGATCGGCTAAAAGATTACGGCGCGCTCGGTCTCGCCGTCGAGGATCCGACCGTTCGGACCTCGGTGATGGCGACCCGCGAGCAGCACAAGGTTCCGGCTCACCAGAACAACTCGATCATCAACTCGGTGATCGACAAGGACAACAAGGACCATCCAGACATGAAGGCCAACAACGGCGCGGTCGATGCAGTGATCCAGGCCCAGGGCGGAAGCGCGAAGAAGTAATTACCGCTTCGGCGGATTGCGCAAGGGCTCTCCGTATCGGGGAGCCTTTTTCGTTTCGGCAAACCACGATCGTGTCATCGAGCGAGCGATGCCATGGTGAAGCCGTGGCGAGCCGATTCGCAGCGATCCGTCACGCTCTGGGGATGGATCGCGAAATCGGCGGAAGCTGGCGCCAGGATCTCCCGTTCTGGGCAGCGCATGTTGCGGCACTCACGGGCGCCATCCTCGTCGGATGGAGCTGGCACGCCGCGCTGTGGCTCATCGGCGGTTACGCGGTCCGGATGTTCGTGATTACCGCTGGCTTCCACCGCTACTTCTCGCACCGCACCTACAAGACCAGCCGCGTGTTTCAGTTCTTACTCGCGCTGGTCGGGATGTCCGCCGCGCAGCAGGGTCCATTGTGGTGGGCGGCTCATCATCGCAATCACCATCGATTTTCCGACCAGCCCGAAGACACGCACTCGCCGCGCCAGCGGGGCTTCTGGTGGGCGCACGTGCGTTGGGTGTTCGCCGTGCGCGGGCGAGGCACGGATCTCTCCGCGGTCAAAGACCTCGCGCGTTATCCGGAGCTGCGCTTCCTCGATCGCCACGACATGCTGCTCGTCGTGCTGTGGGGCGCCGTGCTACTCGCGGTCGGCGGCTGGAACGGCCTGGTGTGGGGGCACCTCGTGGCGATTGTCGTCGCGTGGCACGTCACGTTCTGCATCAACTCGCTCGCCCACGTGTTCGGCAGCCGGCGGTACGCGACGACCGACGACTCGCGCAACAACCCGCTGCTCGCGATCCTCACGTTCGGCGAGGGCTGGCACAACAATCACCACCACTACCAACGCTCCGCGCGGCAGGGCTTTTATTGGTGGGAGCTCGACCTCAGCTTCTACGTCCTGAAGCTCCTCGAGAAGGTGCGGATCGTGCGCGAGGTCCAGGGCGTGCCACGCCACGTGCGGGACGCCACGGTCGCGCCGCAGCGGCTCGCGATCGCTCCGAGCGGGTCACTGGCGACGGAACATGGCCCCGACCGTGGACGCCGAATAGCCGCCATCCGAGATCAGCTCGCCTTGCGCCCGACCGAATAACGCGACCTTCGAATGGTGCTGGCGCGACAGGGGGGGCTGTGCCCCGTCGCTGGTTTGTTACTGCAGATTCACGGGAGCGGCGGTCTGCTTCATCGAGGTCGATGCGCCGGTCAATGCATCGGGAGTCACGACAATGTCGGTCTCTTTGCCCGAGACCGAGCCATGGCAACCACCGCACACCGCATCGAACAGCTGGACGGTCTCGCCAGTCGTCGAGCTCGTGATCGTTTCGCGAACACCCATGGAGATCATCTCACCAGGTCCGAGCTGATGCTCTTCGGTCATCTTGACGAGCGAAGCGCCATCACCGTCCTGGAGCTCGAGGATCACGCCCTGACCCGCGGGGAGGCGGACCTTGACCGAGCCGTCGTCGGCGAGTGCGGCCTTGCCGATCATGGTGCGGCTCTCGAAGATACCGTTCGTGGTGCGCGAACACGGGCCGCCTGCCGGACACATGCCTTCGCTGTACACGACGAGGTACTTCGCTTTGCGGAACAGCTCCACCGGGCGACCACGGCGCAGATTGCCGGTGAGCAGCGTGAAGACCAACGGCGCATCCGGCATGTAGAGGATCGCGTGAGTGTCGTCGTCAGCGGCCGAGGCGCCACCGAATACGAGCTGGCGCCGGTTGTCGTAGAGGACGCGCGCCGGAGATCTGTAGGCGAGCACGGCATCGACGACCGCGCCGTGGGTATCGGCGATGTTCAGCGATTGGTACGTGTTCGTGCGCGGATCGAGCGAGACGACATCCCAGTTCAACGCAGGCAGGCTCGCGTGCGAGACCAGGATGCGACCATCGGGCATCGGCGCCGGGTTGCGAAAGCCCGCCGTCGCGCCGGCGTGGCCGGTCTCGCCACCGCTCCCGAGGATGCGGACCGAGGGGAGATAGCCGGAGTCGCCGCGACCTTGCTCGAACGGGCCGATGCTGCGATTGAAGATCGCGAGCGCGCCGGCGCCGCCTTTGAGCAGAGGCACGCCGTTCATCGAATCCGAGAGAATCAGCATGAAGCTGCCATCCGCACCTTCGCGGATATCGGTCGCCTGCGAGTAGCCGATCGAGGGATTCAACGTGGTCGTGTCAGTCGTACTCGTGTACGCGGACAGCGCGCGTTGCGCGAGCAGCGGGTGGTAGTCGGTGAGGTCCCAGTTGATGCGCCGACCGCTGACCTGATAGAAGCCGTCGCTCGCCTTCTCGGTCGACATCGTGATCCGGCCTTCGCGCATCATCTGCGGGTTGACCTCGGAGTTCGACAGCACGGTGACCTGCTCCGGCGTGCCGGTGGGCAGCTGCATGCGCCAGATATCGGATTGCGGGCGCGCGGCGACGCGGGTCTCGCTCGGCGAGTTGGTCTTGCCACGGGTCGACGCGAACACCAGGTAGGTGCCATCCGGCGACCACGCGGGATCGAAGTCCGAGACCGCACCGGTCGAGCCGGTGTTGACGACCGTGCAGGCCTTCGACGCGATACTGACGGTGTAGATCCGCCAGCCCGCGCTCGCGGCCGCACGACCTGCAAAGGCAACAGTGTCGCCATCGTTCTTCACGCTCGGACGACCGATATCGGGGCTTGCACCGAGGCCACAGTTCGCGGATAGCGATGCTTGTGCGGTGTTGTTGACGGTGAGGTTGCGACCGTAGCTCGCGCCGAACGTGCCGGTCACGACGCGGAGCTCGGCGCCGGCCTGGAACGTGTCGAACTCGAGGCGCCCCGCGGCCTGCCCCGCCGGACGATCGACGTAAACGACAGGAAGGGTATCGCCCATGTTCATGGGCGTGACGTTCGAGGCCATCGCGGCGCGCTCCATATCAACCCATTTCTGGACGATGCAGAATGGCGTCGCGCTCGCAGGAGCCGTCGCGCAGTTCGGCGTGGTCGGCGCCATCGTGGTGCCGGCAGGATCCGAGGCGAGGCCGGGCGTCTCGAGTACGGGTCCGCCGCGGTGCGAGATACCGCCAACGCTACCGGTGCGTGGGTCATCGGTGAGCAGCGCCTTGGCGATCGCGCGACCGCGCCGCGAATCAGGGAACTCCATCGCCATGAAGTCGTTCTTCAAGAGGTCGTAGTTCTTCTCGAGCGCGACCGCCGAGAAGAACCCTTGGGTACCGGAACGCAGCTTGAAGTCGTTCGTTGCCGCCGGGCTGTGGCACGCTTGGAACTGACAGCCACGCGCGATCAGGATCGGTTGAACGCTGTCCTTGAAGTACTGCTTGACCGGATCGCCGTTCGCAAAATCGAGCAAGCCCACCGAGGTCGCCCAGTTCTTGATCTTCGTGTAATCACCGTCGGCGGTGGTCGCGAACTGGTCTCCGCCGGTGTGACCGCGGCCGCCGCCGCCAACAGCGAGCGGCACGCGAAGAATCTGCGAGTCGTCGACCGGCGTATTCACGAACG
Source organism: Kofleriaceae bacterium (assembly GCA_043759355.1). Taxonomy (GTDB): domain Bacteria; phylum Myxococcota_A; class Polyangia; order Haliangiales; family Haliangiaceae; genus JABFXX01. Next base: position 107,851 of record JAYVLQ010000101.1, on the reverse strand, counting down.
ACCACGCCTGCGCGAAGTTGAACGCGAGCTGGTTATCGTCGTCGCCGCACGTGATGTAGAAGTCCGATTGTGGCGCGCCGTGACAGTTCGAAGAAGTGCAGCCGTGCTGCTTGAGGATCGGCTGGACGTCGGACTTGAACGTCGCGAAGCCCGCGGCGTACTTGGGGTTCGACATCAGGGTCGCGGTCGTGAACCCTGGAGGCACGGTCGCCGAGCACGTACCGTTGCCGGTCTGCGCAGGCGTGGGCGGCTTGAGGCCGTTCGCGGTCGCGCCGTTCTCGAGCCAGGTCTGGAGCGTGAAGTACGCATCGGAGTTGAGCGAGATGATCGAACCACCACCGTGAAGCACTTCGACGTCGCGGAACGCCGGCGTCGCGCGGGTCGGATCGGTCGGGTCGAGGCCGTACTGGAACTGCAAGCGCGACGGTTTCGTCGGGTCTGCGATCTCCGGTGCGATCGCTTTGATCAGCAACAATGGCTGTGGGTACGCGCCGAACCGCGTGAGCACGTCCCGCCGCTTCTGCACCACTTCGAACGACGACACGTCGAAGTTGCCTGCCGCGAACGAGTACGGATCATCGGCGTTGGTCGCATGGCAACCCGACGTGTTACCTGCGCACTTCTGCTGCAAGATCGGCTCGATGTTGCGTTCGTAGTACGTGCGGCCCGCTGGCGAATCGCACGAGCTACAACCACTCATGAACACGACCGCGAGCGCACACGCGTACGAGTAGACGGAGCCCGAGTCCCTCATAGGCGATAGTCTAACTCAAAAACAAACCGCCGCGACATCGCGAAGCGATCACTGATCGTTCCTCGTGCGCGGCGGTCACGACGATGTTCTCGTCGAGGTTTTAGTTACTTTGCGATCACGGCGCGATCACGTCGCGATTACTTCAGGGACGCGAGTGCGGCTTTCGCCACGTTTTTGACGAGGCCCGATTTATCCGCGCTCGCCGTCGTCAGCGCGCCACGGCTCTCGGCCGCGCCGAGCTTACCGAGGGCGTATGCGGCATTACGCCGCACGGTCGAATCAGAATCGTTCACGACGAGGTTCTCGAGCTGCATCCGCGAGCCCATGTCGTGCACCGCGCCAGCGACGGTCGCCGCGTGGGCGCGAACGGTCGCGTCACTGTCGGTCAGCCGGTTCTCGATCACCGTGATGCTGCCGGTCTGATGGATCACATCGCGCCAGGCATCTACCGCCAGCGTGCGAACGCTCGGGTCGGCGTCGATCATCCCGGCCTCGAGGATCGGGTTGCCACCGACGTGCGCCATGTACCCGGCGGCGCGGACGAGCGCGAGCTTCGCGTCGGAAGTTAGATTTCCACTCGCCATCGCGGTGCGCAGGTTCGGCAGCGACTTGAGCTCCTTGATGGCGCCGAGGAAGTCAGCGGCGTTGCGCACGTGGAGCGCGTCGCCCTTGAGGTCCTCGTTCATCTGCTCGGCCATCAAGTGCGCGAGTTGCGGACGCTTCGCGAACCACCAGGCGGCGACTTCGCGAACCGCGAAGCGATTGTCCTCGGTGAGGTTGGTGACGGTCTGGATGCACTCTTCGCACATCAAGCCTTCGGTGCGTTCCACCTCGGCGATGATGGCGTCCTGCGAGCCCGACGCGACGGCTTGTTTGATGAGGTTGGCGCTGCCGCCCTTACCTGCGTTCGCAGCCTTCTCGGTCACGATCGACGCGGTCATGAGGGTCAGAGCGACCGCGGCGAGCTTGTTCAAATTCTTCATGGTGGTGTCCTTTCCGCGGCGCTTAGTAGCTTTGGTTGTGCGGGTTGTTGGAGCGCGAGAAGTAGTTCACGCCCATGTCAGCAGCGAGAATCAGCTTGTAGAACTCGGTCGCCGTGAGCTCGCGACCGCTCTTGTAACCGACCAGCGAGTGCGGGTTGGTGGTGAAGGCGTGGACACTCGCATCCGGGGTCGGGAACAGGCGCGTCGGGTTGACCTTCTTGATGACTTCCGAGTTCGCCGCATCTTCCGGGTTCATGTAGACCTTGAAGTTACCGGTGATCATCAGGTTGTTCTTCGAGATGGCTTCCATGTCCGGGCCTGCCATCGTGAGGTAGGAGGCCGAATAGGTCTGCGGCGCGCCACCGTCGGCGGTGCCGTAGTTGATCGTGACCGGGGCGTTCGAGAGGTTGAACGTCCAGGTCGCCACGACATGACCCATCGCATCGCTGATCGTGTAGCCGGCGATGCCGGCCGTGTTGTCCGCGCCGTGACAGTTGGTGCAGTTCGTTTCGAACACGGACTGGACGCCACCCGTGCCAGCGACCATCGGATCCGACGGGCCCCAGCTGATGTCGCGGAGCTTGTCGATGCCAGTGAGGTCGCCCGCGATCAGGTTCGCGTTCGTGAGGTCGGCGGCGGCGGTCGCACGCTGATCGCGCGGGACCATGCCGAGCGCGTCTTTCGGACCGAACGCAGCGGCCTGCGTGATGCCCGGGTTGATGACCGTCGCGCGAGCGCGGTCCTCGTGGCAACCGCCACACACGCGCGATTCACCGGCGCGAGCCGAGAACCACACGGGCTCGTTGAACAGCGACATTCCGAACTGGTCGACGGCCTGGACGTGCATCGGTACGTTCGCCGGCACCTTCGCGAGCCAGCTACCATCCGGTTGGACCTGCGCGACGCCGAGGTTGGTGTGACCCTCGAACATCGTGGTGCCGAACATGCGCGGGAAGCCCTCTTCCGAGGAGTAACCCTCCATCACGCGGACGCCGAACACGCTGCCTTGCTGGAACGTGTGCAGCGTCGAGCTGTAGACGTTCATGGAGCCGATCACGGCCTGTTGACCGAGCGTGTTGTCGTTCGTCGAGGCGGTGACGGCCGGCGCCGTACGCGCCTGGAGCGGACGAGCGAAGATGTCCCACATCTCCGGGTCATCGAGGATCGGGTGACGAGCGAGGTGCTCGGTGTCGTAGAGGTAGACGCCGAAGTTCGCCGACTTGTTCGCCGAGGCAAGGACGCTCGACTCGACCGGACCATCGGACCACGAGACGAGCAGATCCGGGTGTTCCTTCGCATTGAGCGGGAACGCGTCGTAGTAGCGACCGATCGTGTTTGCCGAGGGTGAGTTGTCGGTCGGAACGTCGGGCGTCAGCATGACGTACGACGCGTTCGCTTCCGACATCGCATCGTCCGCGCGGACGATCCCGTTGGTCTCGGAGACATGACCGAGGCGCGCATCGATCAGCGCGCCGGACTGGATCGTGCGGCTACGCGCCGTCGCGATCGCGACGTAGCGGCCCGGAGAAATCTCGCGGCCCTTGAGCGTCGAGTTCGAGGCGCCGGTGCCTTCCTTGCCGAACGCTTCACGCAGCTCCGTCATGTCCTGGTTCATGAACATCAGGTGGCCGCTGTTCTCGCCGCCAAGGTGATCCCACTGCGTGAAGATCACGCGACCGTCCGAGGCGAGGCTCGGCTGGGTGCGGTGCGAGAGGTTACGCGGGCCGAGCTGCTCGTTCGTGCCGTCCTTGTTGACCACGCCCATCTGCGTGGTCGTGCCGCGCTCGTACTCGTCGACGTGCTGCTTCGGATCGGGATCCGTGATCGGGTTCGAGACCACCGCGTTGGTGTTGAAGAGGATCTTGTCGCCGGGGAGGAAGATCGGCGAGACGTAGTCGCGGCCGGGGTCGGTCGCGATCTGCGTGACCGCGCCAGTGTCGAGCGTCAACAGGTAGAGACCGTAGTGGGTATCCTTCGCGGAGTGGCCCGAGAACACGATCTCCTTCGCGTCGAACGACAGATCGTAGTTCTGGATGTCCATGCCCGCGAGCTCGGGGTCCTGGTCACAACAGATCGTCGTCTTGGTGCCATCGGCCGTCGGCGGCGACAGCTTTGTAAGCCGCGCCCCCGGCACGTACGAGGTGTACTGGAAGATGTCTCCATCATCATTTCGCTTGGGACGCTGAAGGATGATGAGCGCGTCGACGCTCCCCAACGGCCCACTGGTGTCGTCACCACCGCAGCCCATTGGCGCGGCAGTCAACAACGCGGCCCCGATCGCGATGCTCTTCAATTTGATCACAGAGTTCCTCCTCATAAGATCCGTGGAGGCTGCTACTACAAACACCGAGCCAAGCTGAACGTGAATTGTTGCGGTCAGTTAGCGCGAGACCAGTTCGGGGCTGGCGCCCCCTATCGGTCGAGGTTGGGGGTGGAGACCCTCAGCCATCTGTACGTACATTCGAGGAGATGTGGGCGACGTAGGCCGGCGCCGAAAGCGTCACAGCAAGGACTTCAGCTCCACGAGGAGCTGAAGTGCTTCGAGCGGAGTGGTGCGATCGATGTCGATCGAAGCGAGCTTCGCGAGTGCGGGCGAGTGAACGGGCGATGAAGCAGCGGCCGCGGACGGCGTGTGAGCCGATAACAAGGACAACTGCGCGGAGCTCCCCAGCTTCGATCCGCCCTCGAGCTTGCTCATGATCTCGCGCGACCGGCTGATCACATTTTTGGGCAGACCCGCGATTCGCGCGACATCGATGCCGTAGCTCTTGTTCGCGCCGCCAGCGACGACGCGGCGCAAGAACACGATCTCGTTCTTGTGCTCGCGTACCGCGACCGACACGTTGCGCACGCGCGGCCGCGCTTCGGCAAGCGCGACAAGCTCGTGGTAGTGGGTCGCGAACAAGGTGCGCGCACCGATCGCATCGTGGAGATGTTCGGCGACGGCCCACGCGATCGCGACGCCGTCGAACGTCGAGGTGCCGCGGCCAACCTCATCGAGGACGACGAGCGAGCGCCGCGTCGCCTTCGCGAGGATCGTCGCAGTCTCGCGCATCTCGACCATGAACGTCGAATCGCCGCGCGACAGATTGTCCGCGGCACCGACGCGTGTGAACACGCGATCGCACACGCCGATCAGCGCGGCCCTCGCAGGCACGAACGAACCGATCTGCGCGAGCAGCGCGATCTGCGCGACCTGACGCATGTACGTCGATTTGCCCGCCATGTTCGGTCCCGTGATCAACACGAGCTGCTCGGCATCGGGATCGAGACGGCAATCGTTCGGCACGAAGTTGCCTTCGGACAGCATCATTTCGATCACTGGATGACGACCATCGGTGATCTCGAGCACGTGTCCGTCGTCGACGACGGGCCGGCAGTAGTTGCGACGCGCCGCGACCTCGGCGAGCGAGCCGCAGGCATCGGCCACCGCGAGCGCGCCGCCGGCGGCCGCGATCTTGGCCGCGATCTCGGCGACCGCCTGGACTTCGATCCGCATCAGCTCGGCTTCGCGCACCGCGAGGGTCTCTTCGGCGGCGACGACCTTTTTCTCGAGCTCGGCGAGCTCTGGCGTCACGAACCGCTCGCCGGTCGCGACGGTCTGCTTGCGCGCGTAGTGCGCTGGCACCTTCGCGAGATGCGACTTGGTGATCTCGATGTAATAACCGAACACGCGATTGTAGCGAACCTTGAGGCTCGCGATGCCAGACTCACGCTGCTCGCGCTCTTCGATCGCGAGGATCTGATTCTTACCGCCATCCGCGAGCTCGCGACACTCGTCGACGATCTTGTCGTAGCCCGTGCGGATCGCGCCGCCATCCTTCAGCATCGCAGGCGGCTCGTCGACGATCGATCGCGCCAACCGCTCCGCGAGCTTCGCGAGCTCGGGCGCCATCGCGGCGCCCAGTGCCAACAACGGTGGCACCGGATCGAGCTTCGTTGCGCCGGTTGCGACGAGCGCGACGAGCTCCGGGAGTCGCGCGACCGCATCGCGCAGCCGGCCCAGATCGCGTGGGGTCGCGACCCCGAGCGTCGCCTTGCCCGCGAGCCGCTCGAGATCCGCGATTCGCGAGAGTGCGCGCCGCACCTGCTCGAGCAGTGCCGGCCGCCCGACCAGCCACGCGACCGCGTCCTGCCTGCGACGGATCTGCGGCACGTCGACGAGCGGATACAGCAACCACCGCCGCAGTAACCGTCCGCCCGGCGCTGTCACGGTTTGATCGATGACATCGAGCAGCGAGCCCTGGGTCCGCCGGCCGATCAGGGTCTCGACGAGCTCGAGGTTCGCGATCGCGGCCTCGTCCAAGACGACCGAATCGCCAGCCTCGTACGAGACCAGCCGCGTCACCGGCAACACGCCGCCGGGCTGCGTGGCGCGCGCGTAGCCAAGGACGGTCGCGGCGGCGCGCAGGACCTCCGAGGCTAGATTCGTCAGTGTGAGCGCCGTTGCAAGCGCGAGCGGCTCTGCCGCGCGCGAACGTCTCTTCACCGTCGGATCGGAGAGCGCCGCGAGCGAATCTGCATTCGCGAGCGTCAGCATCGCGAGCGTGGCGTGAGCATCCGCGTCATCGGCGCACTTCACCACGTTCCACGCGCAGCGATACCTCGCCTTGATCGCGACCAGCACGCCCTCCCCTGCGATCCACGTCGCCTCGACGATGATCTCCCTCGGTGCCACGCGCGTCAGCTCGTCGAGCAGTTCGCCCGTCGCGACCAGCGTCGCACGTAGCTCGCCGGTCGTGGCATCCAGGTAGGCCAGCCCGAACGTCTGTTGCGTCGCGCCCGGCACGATCGCCGCGACATAGCGCGGTAACTTCGGGTCGAGCACCTCGTCATCGAACACGATGCCGGGCGTGATGATCCGCGCGACCTCCCGCTTGACCAATCCCTTCGCGAGCCGCGGATCCTCGACCTGCTCGACCATCACGACGCGATGCCCCAGCTCGGTGAGCTTCGCGATGTATCCGCGCGCCGCGTGATGCGGGACGCCGCACATCGGCACCGCGTCTTCTCTGCCCTTGTCGCGCGTGGTCAGCGTGAGATCGAGCAGCCTCGATCCGAGCACCGCATCCTCGAAGAACATCTCGTAGAAATCACCGAGCCGGAACAACACCAGCGCGTCAGGATGCTTGTCCTTGACCTCGAGGTATTGCCGCATCAACGGCGTCTCTGCGGGGCTCCGACCACTCACGTTTCGGAGCCGTAACACGGCGCTCCGACATCCCTGGCTGGGTCTCGAGCCGCGGAATCACCGCGCCGATGCACGCGGACGTGCCGAGCAGGACCGCGCTCATTCCCCATTTCTCGAGTACGAGGCGGCGGCCGAGCCGAGCCGGCGCCAGCTCACGCTCGCCGGAGCCCGGGATCACCACCGACATGAAGGTCGAACAGGTCGCCGGCGATGACAAGCCGCCAGCTTCGGCCGCCGATCCGGCGCACCGCTTGGTGCGCGAGAAATGCGCAGAACGCCTCGGCCTCGAGCTTCATCGCTTCCTATCGCTCGTCCGCCGCCCCGGGCAGCGCTCCTCCCAGCTCACACCATGCACGATTTCCGGCGACCGACGAAACCTCGCAAGGGTCCGGCATGGTAAGCGGATCTTGCGGTGACTCAGGTCCTTTTTATTCTCCTGCTCGCGGCGTCGCTGGCCTTCTTTGCCCGCACCATTTATCTGTTCGGGCGCGGACTTGCGGCCGGAGTCGCTGACCCTCGACCTCGTCTCGATCAGCTGCCCGGGCGGTTGATGGACGTCGGCATCTACTTCTTCGGTCAGAAGAAGGTCGCCGAAGAAGGCCCGCAGCACCGCACGAGCAAGCACCACCTCTTCATCTTTTGGGGCTTCCTCATCATCACGCTCGCGACCGTCGACCTGGTCGTATCGAGCCTCATCCCGGGCGTCTCGCTCGAGCTCCTGCCGTCGGTCATCTTCCAGCCGATCTACGCGGTGATCGACAGCTTCAACTTGGTCGTGTTGCTGATGGTCACTTGGGCGGTAATTCGCCGCGTGTTCGTGAAGCCTCGGCTGATCCCGATGAGCCTCGATGCCGGCCTGATCCTCGGCGGTATCGGCGCGCTGATGATCACGCACTTCCTGATGCACGGGTATGAAGTCGCGGGCGTGATCTCGGCCGGCGGCTCCGCGCCGTGGTGGCTGCCGATCTCCGGCACGATCGGCACGTGGCTCGCGCCGCTGTCGGATCACGCATCCCACCAGGGCCACGTGATCGGCTACTGGCTGCACGTCCTCATCCTCCTGACGTTCCTCAACTACCTGCCCTACTCCAAGCACATCCACCTGCTCGGCGCGCTGCCGAACATCTTCACGCGCAACCGCAGCGAGCGCCAAATGGATCTTCCGAAGATCGATCTCGAGGACGACAAGCAGTGGGGCGTCGGCAACTTCGAGCAGTTCTCCTGGAAGTCGCTGATGGATACCTACGCGTGCACCGAGTGCGCGCGCTGCTCGAACTACTGCCCCGCGTACAACACCGGCAAGAACCTCTCGCCGATGCAACTCGTCCACGACATCCGCTACGAGATGCTGGATCGCGTCCAGCTCGGCGACAAGATCAAGGCGCTCGAGGCCAGCGTCACCTCGCTCGAGGACTACGCGACCGCGCACGCGGATGATCCGGCGACGGCGGCTCCGGACAATCACCCGCCTCCGGACCTCGTGTTCGCGCGCGGCGAGCTCGGCGCGGCGAAGGCCGAGCTCGAGTCGATGCCGAAGATGACCGGTGGTCGGATCGCCGAGGACACGCTGTGGGCCTGCACCACGTGCGGCGCCTGCCAGGAGGTCTGCCCGGTTTTCATCGAGCATCCGCTGAAGATCTTGCAGATGCGCCAGAACCTGGTGCTCGAACAAGAGAAGACGCCGCCGGAGCTGCAGCGTACGTATCGCAACATCGAGCGCCAGTCGAACCCGTGGGGCATCAGCAACGAGAAGCGCATGGACTGGGCCACGGATCTCGACGTCAAGCTGATCGAGGATCACCCGGACCCCGAGTACATCCTGTGGGTCGGCTGCGCGGGCGCGTTCGACGCGCGCATCATCAAGCAGACCCGCGCGATGGTCAAAGTGCTCAATGCCGCGGGCGTCGAGTACGCGGTGCTCGGTCACTCCGAAGCTTGCACCGGTGATCCGGCGCGCCGCACGGGTAACGAGATGCTGTTCCAGGCACTTGCCGAACAGAACATCGAGACGCTCAAGGCCGCGAACGCGAAGAAGGTCGTCACCAGCTGCCCACACTGCCTGCACACGCTGCGGCACGATTATCCGCAGTTCGGTGGCAACTTCGAAGTCGTCCACCACACGCAGCTGATCGATCATCTCTACACGACCGGCAAGCTCAGGAGCGACGCGAACAACGCGCCGGTCGGTTCGATCACCTACCACGACAGCTGCTACCTCGGTCGCTGGAACCGCGAGTTCGATGCCCCGCGCGACGTACTCGCTCAGATCGGGATCCCGAACATCGTCGAGATGCCGCGCAGCAAGCAGCACGGCATGTGCTGCGGCGCTGGCGGCGGTCGCATGTTCATGGACGAGCACGAGGGCCAGCGGGTCAACGAGAACCGCACGAACGAGATTCTCGATGCCAAGGTCGATGCGGTCGCGGTTGCCTGCCCGTTCTGCAACATCATGCTGGCCGACGGCATGAAGGCCAAGAACATGGAGGACAAGGTGCAGGTCCTCGACATCGCCGAGCTCGTCGCGCGGTCGCTCACCTCTGCGGAGGGCGTCCTCGTTCCGGTCTCCAACTTGGTCCGCAAACGCGACCGCTGATCGCCGCTTCCGATACAATTCGCGGCGATGAAGTCTTGGCTCTGCCTTGTCTTACTCGCCGCGTGTAGCGCCGGCGACGATACCGCGACTGGTTCACACGCAAACTGCGCCGAAGGCGGCGCGATCAATGACGACTGCACCAAGCCGCTCGCGACCGCGCAGGACGCTTGTTGGAAGTTGGTCGATTGCGGCGCCATCTCGATCAACTCCGGCGACACCGACAAGCACTTCGATTGGGGTGCGTGCGTCGATCGGATCGAGACCTCGATCGATATCGAGCAAACGCTGATCATCAACTGCGTCGCCGCATCGTCGTGCGACGCACTCAAGGTGCAGAACTCGCCGCAGAATCCGAACCCGAACGCGATGGCCTGCCTCCGGCTCGGAGGTCAGCGATGAAGCGCCTCGCTCTCGCCGCGATGTGCCTCGGCATGTTCGGCTCGCAGCTCGCACGCGCGGAGCCGGTGCCCGACTTGATCAAGGTGATCGAGAACCAGCCGACCGACATGGATCGTTCGATCTGGAAGGACAAGCGGCGCGATGCCGCGAAAAAACTCGGCCAGAGCAAAGACAAGAAGGCCGTGCCCGAGCTGATCAAGCTCGCGGACAGCGAGACCTTCGACATCATCGGCGAGATCGCGATCGAAGGCCTCGGCGCGCTCGGCGATCCGAGCGCGGTCCCGACGCTGCAGAAGATCGCGAACGATGTCTCGCGTGACAAGAGCCAGCGCGAGCTCGCGAAGAAGTCGCTGACCAAGCTCGGCGCGAGTGCCGATGCGGCCTCGCCCGCGAAAGCTCCCGACAAGGTCCCCGAAAAAACCCTGGTCGTCGTCGCACAGCCCGAGACCCCCGCCGATACTGGCGCGGTCGACGCGGGCACTGGCTCGAAGTTACTCGTCGCCGGTGGCAGTGCACTCGTCGGTGCGAAGCCGTCGTCGGATCTGCCGGCATTGCCCGCGCTCTCCGACGACACGCTCGCCGCGTACGACCGGCTCACGTTCGCGGGCGGCACTGCGAGCTTCGCGTACGACACCGGTCGCAAGCGGATGGATGCGGCCGCCGATGTCGCCGGCACGTGGTCCCATCGCGTCGAGCGCGACAGCATGGCGTGGGGCACCGATGCGGGTGCGCACCTCGTGACAGGCCTCGTCAATCCGCAAGGTCGCGAGCAGATCCGCGGCGCTGAGCTCTCAATCGATCTCGACGGTGAGGTGCGGTTCTACAGCGGCGCGGGTATCTACGGCGTCGGCAAGGCCGCGGCGTTGCTGCAGACGACGTACACCTCGGACGTCGTCAGCGATCAACAGATCCAGCAGAATGGCAACGCCGACTTCAAGTTGACGACGACGAACGCCGACCTCGATATCGCGCTCGGTGCGGGCTACGGCCGCATGCTCGATGTCGGTGCCGCGATTCGGGTCCGCCGGTTGGCACGCACACTCGAAGCGGCACGTGCGCTCGGCAAGCCGATCGACGCGGCGACCTCGAAGAAGCTCCAGCTCACGTGGTGGGTGCTGCGCGGCGAGCGCTCGACGTATCGCTCGCTCGTGTCGACCGTCACGATCCTGCGCGAAGCGGGCGTGTTGCTCGGCGAGCCCGATGCCGGCCTCGCGTACGAGCTCTTGAACGTGCTGCGCGACACGCAGCTCTTCGCGCGCCCGAGCGGCCTCGACCTGCAGGTCGCTTTCGGCGAAGGCTACCTGCGCCGGCCCCGAGGCTTGATCGATTCGGGCTACGAGAACGGCCGCGTCGAGCAGCTGCTCGTGCGAGCGGGCTACGGCACGCAGCTCGATGACGACAAGCTCGAAGTCGCGGGTACCGCATACGCGCGCTATCGCTTGTTCGCCGCGGATGGTCAGCCCTCGCCGTACGCGGCTGGCGCGACCGCGCACATGACGCGCTACACCTACGGCGACCACGGCGATCCATTCGGCATGTTCGACGTCACCGGCATCCTGCAGGTCTCGAGCGATGACACGATGAACACCGACAAAGGCCTCCGCGTCGAAGGCCAGCTCGGCTTCACGATGCTGTTCAACCAGGCCTCCGGGTTGCGCCTCGCGGCCGACGTCGCGGAGACCGGCGGCATCGTGTTTCTGGGTGCGAATCTATCGGCGACCTACGGACTTCTCGACGCCGTGTTCAGCAGATAACTTACTGGTTGGACCATCGTACCAATCGGTGTAGGGTCAAATCGTGAACGCAACATTGCTCGCGATCGCGGAAGCTGCGATTCCGGCCGGCAGGTTCATTCCAGGCGCGGGTGAGGCGACCGTCGCGAAGGTCGAGCGTTTCCTCGCCGGCCTGCCCTCGCCGGTCGCGACCGGCATCCACGCCCTGGTTTGCGCGATCGATGCGACTGCGTGGCTGCGCCATCGGCGGAGCTTCGCGGCGCTGTCGGGAGATCTCCGGCTCGCGGTGCTCGAGAGTTTTCGCACGGGCGATGTCGTGCGGCGCTTGATGCTGCGCGCGCTCGTCTCGCCACTCAAGATCGCCCACTTCGATGATCCCGCGCTCTACAAGCAGCTCGGCTGCGTCTACGACCAGGAGCGCATTCGCGCCGAAGCCAAGCCCGCATACATGCGCGATCGCGTGCACGCGGGCGATACGCTCGGCGGCGACACCGCGCTCGAATGTGATGTCGTCGTGGTCGGGACCGGCGCTGGCGGCGCGGTCGTCGGGCGCGAGCTCGCAGAAGCCGGGCTCGCGGTCGTATTCGTCGAAGAAGGTCGCTACTTCGAGCGCGGTGACTTCACCGGGCGCGCGGTCGACATGCAGCAGAAGCTCTATCGCCGCGGTGGCGGCACGTTCTCGCTCGGCAACGTCGGCATTCCGATCCCCCTGGGCCAGACCGTCGGAGGCACCACGACCGTCAACAGCGGCACGTGTTACCGGACGCCCGATCGCGTGCTCCACGAGTGGCATCGTGACCTCGGACTGACCGAGCTCGGCCCCGATCAGCTCGGCCCCTATTTCGATCGCGTCGAGCGCGTGCTCGGGGTCGAGCACGCGAAGGCGGCGCTCCTCGGCGGCAACGGTCGCGTGATCGCGCGCGGCTGCGATGCCCTCGGCTTCACGCGCCACGGCCCCCTCAAGCGCAACGCCCCGGCGTGCGATGGCCAGGGCGTATGCGTTTTCGGCTGCCCGACCGATGCGAAGCGTTCGACGAACGTCTCGTACATCCCGCTCGCGCTCCGCGCCGGTGCGGAGCTGTTCTCGAACGCGAAGATGACGCGGATTCTCGTCGAGCGCGGCACCGCGGTCGGCGTGGTCGCCAAGACCGCCGATGGCAGCACGTTGACGGTTCGCGCGCGGAGCGTGGTGATCGCGTGTGGTTCGATCATGACCCCGATCGTGCTCGGTCAGCAGGGCCTCGCGAATCGCTCGGGTCAGCTCGGTAAAAACCTCTCGATCCATCCCGCGTGCGGTGTGCTCGCCGAGTTCGAAGAGCAGATCCTCGGCTGGAAAGGCATCCCGCAGGGCTACGGGATCGAAGAACTCCACGAAGAAGGCATCCTGTTCGAGGGCGCGATGCTGCCGCTCGAGATGAGCCTCACCGTCACGAACCTGATCGGCCCGGAGCTGGTCCGGCTCGCCGAGTCCTTCGATCATGTCGCGAGCTTTGGCTTTCTGGTCGAAGATCACTCGCGCGGATCGGTCACCTCCATGATGGGTCAGCCGGTGATCCGCTATTCGCTCGACGATCACGATGTCGCGCACATCAAGCGCGGGGTCGATGTCCTCGCTCAGGTCTTCTTCGCGGCCGGTGCCCATCGTATCCACACCCCGATCGCGGGCTTCGACGTGCTCGAGTCAGCCGACGATCTCGCGAAGCTCCGGCGCGCGACGGTTCACGCACGCGACCTCGACGTCTCGGCCTACCACCCGCTCGGGACCGCGCGCATGGGGATCGACCCGAGCCGTTCGGTCGTCGATCAGGATCACCAATGCCATGACACACAGGGGCTCTATGTCGTGGACGGCGCCTCGGTGCCGTCGTCGCTCGGCGTCAACCCGCAGGTCACGATCATGGCGATGGCGACCCGCGCGGCCGAGAAGATCGCCGCATCTCTTCGTTAATCCGAGAGTGCTCTCGGATTTCTGAGGACTGGTCGCGTAGTTTCACGCGGTTGTACGGGCACGGGGCGTGCTGTGTGAGCGTTCATGCGCCCTGCTCGTGGACTCGCCCTCGCCGCCCTCCTCTCCTGCCCCTCCGCCTATGCGGGCTCCATCACGGTCGGCGTTGGCGCCGGCGTGACCCAGGATGGCGCGAACGCGAGCCAGGACCCGCTGACCACCGAGTCGGTGTTCGCGCGGATCGGCCTGACCCAGCGGTTCGCGGCCGAGCTCGATATCCAGAAGACCAACGCGACCGACAACTCGACCGACATGAAGGTCGTGACCGGCCTCCTCGTGCTCGACCTCGGCTCGAACCAGCTCGGCTTCGTGCCGCAGCTCTTCGCGGGGCTCGGCATCGATCGTTCGACCACTGGCTACTACGGCGAGACCGATGGCCATCACTTCGAAGCGGGCGCGGGTCTCGAGTATCGCGCCGCGGGGGGGCTCACGATCGGCGCACGGTTTCACATCGGTCAGCGCACGATCGATTCGACGCCGATCGTGTACTACGCGACGGTGCCGTGCTGCGGTCCCGACCTCGCTTCGTCGTCGCAGAACGATGGCGAGGTCCGCTCGCTCGACGCGTACGCCGGAATCCGCTTCTAGAACGCTCGAAGTGCGCTCGCAAGTTAGAGCGTGAGCTTCTCGCGCCAGCTGGCCGGTTGACCCGCCGCGAAGTGAACGTCGGCGAGCGCATCGTGCACGCACGCAGCGGTATCCGACGGCAGATCGGTATCGACAATGTTGAGCACGTTGACCGCGCCTGCTCCGTCGACCGTGATCTCGATCTGGACGAACGTGTCGGTCAGCCCCGACTTCGCGAGCCGGCGTGTGCACTGCTGCAGCCGCGTGTGATCGATGCCCGCAGCGAGCTGCTGCTTGCGCACGGTGACGGCCGTGGTGGATGAAGCCGGCGGTTCTTCGAGCGGAGCGTCGAAATGCGACGTCGGCGAACCGGGACCCCGTGCCGAGACATCGACCCAACCGGCACGGCGGAACCGCCCGGTGAAATCCGTGGCTTCGACGGTGTGGCGACCGGGCATCACCCGCATCACGAAGGGCGCGACGCCGAGCTCGATGCCATCGACCCGCATGTCGCGCCGCGGGGCGCCTACCGGCGCAGAGATCTCGAGCGGCGCCGAGTGCATCGCAAGATCAGCATTCCAACCGGGTGTCGACCACGGCGTTGCCGTCGCGAGCGCGGTGAGCTCTTCGGCGGTGAGCGGCACCGCCTTCGGCTGTACGGTCGCGTGCGCGGGGACGAACGCTTTGCGCGCGGTCGCGACTTCGAGCTCGCCGGCGACGGCAGCCTCGCGTACCGCGACGAGTCCGTGCTGACACGATACCAGCGTGCCTTCCGCATCGTGCTTCACGGTGAAGCGCGTACCGCGAACTTCGATCGTGCGATCGCCGGCCGTGATCAGAAAGCGCTGATTGTTCGCGCGCGGCGCGACCTCGAGGTCGACCGCACCATCGACGACGAGCTCGATCGTCTCGGCATCGAACGCGCGAAACTCCAGCGTAGACCTCGGACCGAGCCCGAACGCGGAGGATTCGCCGAACTGGACGTCGACCCGACCCTCGCCGGTCGCGAGCACGGTGCCCACGCCGAGCGGCTTCGCGAACAGCGTGCTCGGCTCCTCGGCGCGGACGCCATCGATCATCACGTCACCCGCGAGGCGGCTGACGAGGGCGGTGAGGCGGGCGGGGTGGCGAGCTACCTTGACCTCCGGAGCGTGCGCCACCACCGCAGTCGGAGCGCCGGACGGTGTCGACACATGCGTGTACCAGTAGACGCCGATCGATCCGGCAGCGACGGCCGTGGTCGCGGCGACGAAGGCCGGCAACCACGAGCGCGGCTTGATCGGGGCGTGCTCGCCGCTCTCGCGTTTCGCCTTGGAGACCGACCAATGAATGCGCGCACGGACGCCATCCCAGCCGAGCTCGGGCGCCCCGCGCTCGCGCAGCACGGGGAACGTATCCGACACGCGCTGGATCCGGACGCGTGCCTTGTCGCACCGCATGCACGTCGTCGCGTGGCGCTCCATCGCGGCGCTTTCCGCCGGGGAAACATCACCACGCATCAGGTCAGCCCAGCGGTGTGGTTCGACGTGCTTACTCATCGCTGGCCCCCGCCTCCGGACTCACGCTCTCGCCCGCGATGATCTTGTAGAACTCGCGACGCGCGTAGAACAACCGGGTCCGCACGGTGACGGGATTTGAATCGACGAGGTACGCGATCTCCTTGAGGTCGAGCCCCTCGATCTCGTGGAGGTAGAGCACGACGCGTTTCTTGGGTGCGAGCAGCTCGAGCACTTCGTAGACCCGCGCTTGATCGCGACGACGTTCGAGCGTGCGCTCCGGCGTCTCCGGACGTTCGATCAGGCTCGGATCCGCGGCGGCCGAATCGAGATCCGCGACCCCGATCGCTGCGGGCCGGCGTTTCCGCGTGCGGATCCGTCCGAGCGCGACGTTGACGCAGATCCGATAGATCCACGTCGACAGCCGCGCGTCACCACGGAACCGCTCGAGCCCGCGGAACGCGATCACGAACACTTCTTGGACGAGATCTTCGAGGTCCGACCGATCGCCGAGCACGCGATAGATGTTGCCAGCGACCTGGCGGCGGAAGCGGTGATAGAGCTCGTCCTGCGCCGCGCGTTCATCCGCACGGCACCGCCGGATCAGGTCGGCTTCGTCGACCGGATCGAGCGTGGTCGTCGGGCCAGTTTCGCGCTTCACACGGGCGAGCATAGCGTGGGTCCACTCAGTTAGTGCCCGCCGACACGAATCCGTTCATGGCCGATCCGGACTATCTACGTGTGGGCAAAACCGCGAATTCGAGGTCCTTGCCGACGACGCAGTGCAATGCGTCTTCTTCGCCGTGCTTCTTCCAGACGCACCCCGCCTCGTCCTTGACGGTCGGTGCCTGGCCCCTCGTAGGCAGCACCAGTGTGACATGGTCGGCATCGTCGATCCGCCAAGTCCCCTTGAACGGGATGTCGTCGACCCGGCCATTGCAACTGATCTTGACGTTGAGCTTGACGCTGCGGTCACGCCTGAGTAGCAAGCGGATCTCGGGGGCGTCGCAACTCGTGCCAGCCTGTTCCCATTGACCACCGAACCCCATCAGCCGCTCGTATGAAGTTGCGACAGGCCGATCGAGTCCGACCGCGGCACGGAACTTCGCATCCGCACGGACGCTGGCGAACGCGGGATCGCGGCGCGCCTCGACGAGCCATTCGATCGCATCGCCGCGGGTGCTCTTCGCGAGCTGCTCGAGCGTCGTGACCGCATCGGCGGACTGCTTCGCACCGACCTCGATCGCAGCGATCCGATAGCGGGCCTCGCTGTGCGCCGGATCGGCCGTGAGCACCGCCTGCCACGCGACGAACGCCTGGGCCTTCGGCGCTTTGGTCGCCGCGTCGACGGCCTTGGTCACCGCCGGATCGGCAGGTGGAGCGGTCGTCGGTGTCGTCGGTGTCGTCGGTGTCGCAGGCTTTTGCACCGCGTTCAGATCGCGGCCGGTGGTCTTCACGATAACGAACGCGATCACGCTCGTGACCTCCTTACCGAGCTGGCGTGTGGTGTAAGTGACCGCGACGCGATCTTCGTACGTGCTCGCGAACACGTCGACGACCTTGCCGATCGGGTCGGGCGCGGTCCACGCCACGGCGGGCGAGCCACTCTTCGTGACGGTCAGCGTGCGCGCCGCGGCGGTCGCGGCGTACGTCGCCTTCGCGCCGCTCTGGCTCACGCCGGCTTTGATCGTTAGCTTCGCGATGTCATCGGCGGCGGCCTTCTCGCATTTCGGCGCCCCGGCTGCTGTGGCGTTCGCGACCTCGAGCGGCACGCACACGCGATCCTGGTTGACCAGGTAGGGGGCATCGATGCTCGAAAACCCGCCGAACGTATCGGCGCTCGCCAGGCTGGCGGACCCTGCCACGAGGATCGCGATCAGCGCTCTTTTCATCGCCATTTCGACGTCATAGCGCGATTTCCATTCAGTCGCAGGAGGATCCGAAATACGCTACGTTGCAGCCATGCGGTCGGTCCTGACGCGTGCAACGGCGGCCGCCACGGCTGCGATCGATCGCGGCGTCGCGCGGTTCATGCAGAGCCAGATGGCGCCGCGCGGGACGCCCGACGACATGCGTGACCTTCGAGTCGAGCTGATCGATCAAGCGCGCGTCTACAACGACGGCACGCTCGGCACGCCCAGCCGGTTCTTCCCGACGCCGGCGATGCCGGATGTCAAGCTCACGCCGATCGGCGAAGGCCCGTTCGGCACGCACGTCGTTGACCTCGCGTACTCCACCGACTACCAGCCGTTTCATCCAGCCGCGCGCGATTTCTACCTCTCGCACCGCGAGAACCAGATTGCCCACGTGCGGTGGTGGACGAGCCGGGCGCGTGCAGGCGCAGAAAAAAGCCGGCCGACGATCATCTTTATCCACGGCCTCGCCGGTGGCAATCACTGGGTCAGCGCGCGCACGTTCGTCGCGGATTACTGGCTCAAGCACGGCTTTGATGTCTGCTCGTTCCAGCTGCCGTATCACGGCGCGCGGGTGTCGGCCGAGCACGGCAAGGTCCGCTCGAGCGCGCTGTTCCTGTCGCCGAATCCTCTGCGCATGAACGAAGCGTTCGGTCACGCGATCCACGATCTGCGCGCGCTCGCGATGTTCCTGCGCGCGCACGGCTCCGAGCATGTCGGCGTGATGGGCATGAGCCTCGGCGGCTACACGGCCGCGCTGTGGGCGAGCACGGCCGGCGTGGGCGATGTCGGCGGCGTTGATTTCGCGGTGGCGATGATTCCGGCGGTGTCGTTCGGTCACCTGATGTGGAGCGCGAACGACGACTCGCCACAGCGTCGCCGAGCGGTCAAGGATGGGGTCACGCAGGATCTCTTGATCGATGCGTTCGCGGTCCACTCGCCACTCACGCGCGAGCCGCGGATCCCGCGCGACCACCGGTTCGTGATCGCGGGCCGTGGCGATCGGATCACCGGTCCGGCGCAGGCCGAGATGCTCGCGAACCACTGGGATCGCGACGTGATGTGGTTCGATGGTGGCCACCTCGCGCAGATCGGCCGCGGCGATACACTACGGGCCGTCCGCCGTTCGCTCGATGCAATGGGCATGGCGAACAAGAAACGCGCATGACGACAGGTCCCGCTAAACCTCTGGCTGAGGAAATCGAG
Organism: Kofleriaceae bacterium; assembly: GCA_043759355.1. Classification (GTDB taxonomy): domain Bacteria; phylum Myxococcota_A; class Polyangia; order Haliangiales; family Haliangiaceae; genus JABFXX01. The sequence continues at coordinate 89,011 of JAYVLQ010000101.1, read as the reverse complement.
GCCGGCCCCCTGCTGCTCGACGGCGCGATGGGCTCGCTCCTGTACGAGCGCGGCGTGCTCCACACGCGCAGCTACGACGAGCTCAACACCGCGCAACCCGAGCTCGTGCGCAAGGTCCACGAGGACTATGTCGCGGCCGGCGCGAACGTGATCGAGACCAACACGTTCGGTGCGAACCGGATCTCGCTCGCGCGCCATGGGCTCGCCGATCAGATCCAGGCGATCAATCGCGCGGGCATCGCGCTCGCACGCGCGGCAGCCGGCGATCGCGCGTACGTGGCCGGTGCGGTCGGCCCGACGGGCGTGAACTTCGGCATCGCCACCCGCATCGAGCGCAAGCTCGCGCGGTTCGCGCTCGCCGAGCAGATCGACACGCTCGTGCTCGCGGGCGCCGATGCGATCGCGCTCGAGACGTTTTCGTCGATCCTCGAGATGGAAGAAGCGATCGATGTCGCGCGCGAACGCGGCCCCAAGGTGCCGGTGTTCGCCATGATGACGTTCGACGGCCAGGGTCGCTCCGACGGTGGTCTCGGCCCCGCCGAGATCGCGGATCGCTTGATCGCCGCGGGCGCCGACGTCGTCGGTGGCAACTGCGGGCTCGGGCCCAGCGAGCTCTATCAAGTTGTCACTGGCATGGTCGGTCGCGGCAAGCCGGTGATCGCACAGCCGAACGCCGGCCTCCCCGCCTCCGTCGAAGGCCGCACGCTGTATGTCGCCAACCCCGAGCACTTCGGCGTGTTCGCACGCCGGATGTTGAAGAGCGGCGTGCGCATGGTCGGCGGTTGCTGCGGCACCACGCCGGACCACACGCGCGCGATGCTCGGCGCGGTCCGCATGCTGCGCGGCGAGACGGTCAAGCTCGATACGCAGAAGACCGACCGCACCACGATAGAGATCATCACGAAGCCCGCGCCCGCCGCGCCCGCGAAGCATCCGCTCGCGGGGCGCAGCAAGCTCGGAGCGCGGATCGCGGCCGGCGAATTCGCGGTCTCGGTCGAGCTGACCTCGCCCGCCGGGCTCGATACGCAGAAGACGCTCGACCAGGTCAACCAGCTCGTCGCCGGTGGCGTCGACATCGTGAACATCGCCGATGGCCCGCGTGCCTCGGCACGCATGGCGAACGTCGCGGTCTGCGCGCAGATCGCGATGAAGACCCAGGGCGAGCCAATCCTCCACGTGTGCTCGCGCGATCGGAGCTTCCTCGGGCTCGTCGCACACCTGCTCGGCGCACAAGGCCTCGGCCTTCGTAACCTCGTCATCATCACGGGTGATCCGCCGAAGATGGGCGACTACCCGTTCTCGACGCCGGTCTACGATGTCGACTCGATTGGCCTCCTGCGCATCGCCGCCGGGCTCAATGCGGGCGTGGACCCGGCCGGCAAGGAATGCGAGCCAACCTCGTTCGTGCTCGCGACTGGCGCCGAACCTGGAGCGCACGATCGCGAGCGCGAGCTGCGCCGGCTCGAGGAGAAGAAGGCCGCGGGCGCCGAGCTCGTGATGACTCAGCCGGTCTACGACCCGCGCACGCTCGAGCGCTTCCTCGAGGATGTAAAGCCGCTCGGTCTGCCCGTGATGGTTGGCATCTTGCCACTGGCCTCGCATCGCAATGCCGAGTTCCTGCACAACGAAGTGCCGGGCATGGGCATCCCCGCGGAGTTTCGCGAGCGCATGGGCAAGGTCGGCAGTGGTCCCGCGGCTCGCGCAGAAGGCATCAAGATCGCGCAGGAAGCCCTCGCCGCGGTCAAGCATCGCGTCGCCGGGGCGTACGTGATGCCGCCGTTCAATCGCGTCGATGCCGCGCTTGCAGTGCTCGAAGTCGCGCGTGATCGTTTCATCAAGCGCTGAACATCACGTCGGAGCGAAGCAAGTCGCCACACGCGGTCATCCCACACAGCAGCGCAGCTACTCGTTTTTGCAGTATCGGATGTCGAGGTGATCGACTTGGGTCGCGGCATTCGCCATATCGCGCCAGGTCACGATCACGCGATCTCGGCCGATGTCGCGGTTGCCCGCGTGGTTGCAATCGTCCTCGGTGACGAGGAACGCGGTGCCAGCCCGGAGCTCGGCGAGCCGCCACGTGCCGCCGTCCATCGTGACTGCATCGATCGACGCGGGCTGCACGCCGCTTTGCTCGGCGAACGCATCGCGGATCGGTTGCGTGGTCGCGCCGAGCGCCGGGCGAATCTCGTACGGCAGCTCGCTATTTGGATTGCTGTCCTCGCCGGGGTGCGTGTCGCAATCCTCGGAATCGGGGATGCCATCGTGATCGCTATCGGTGGCACCGTCATCGACGCCGCTACCGTCAGGCGCGACGAAGTTATCGCCGCCGCCGTGATGATCGCTGCCGTCGGAGCCGTTGTCACCGGCGACATCGTGCGGGTCGCCATCGCCGTCTTCGTCCATGTCGTGGCACTCGTTCGCACCACCGCTACCGCTGCCGGGCTCGCACTGGGTGATGACGCCCGTGCCTGGATCCGTCGAGCACGTGATCATCTGCGCGGTCGCGGATGTGCCGCCACCTGTACAGGCGGTGCAGGCGATGGCGAAGAACAGCGAGCCGAGCAGGGATGTGCGAAGGTGCATGCGGGTCTCTGGAGCCAGATGCGTGCCACGTAGACCGTGAAACATTTCGCTTACTTGCGAGCGAGGTGTGCAACGCCCGAACGCCGCAGCTTGTACCGAGTAGGTCGGGACGTGCACAGTACTGCGATGGCGCTCACGCTCGACGAGGCTCGCGCGTTTCACGACGAGATCTTCGTGATGGATCTCCACGCGGACACCGCGAAGTTGATGGACAAGCTCGGCTACGACCTCGCGGCACGTCACGAACGACCGATGCCTAGCGTCGCGAACTTGATCGGTCACGTCGATCTGCCGCGGATGCGCGATGGTGGGATGGCGGGTCAGTTCTTCAGCTTCTGGACGAACCCGTTACCGGAGCGCGGCTGCACGCGCTCGGTGAACCGCCAGCTCGATGCGCTCGACGTCGCGATGGGCAAGCATCCCGAGCAGCTCACGTGGTCGCGTACCGGCGCAGATGTCCGTGCCGCGAAGGCCGTGGGACTGCTGTCCGCGCTCGGCGGCATCGAAGGCGGCCAGGCGCTCGAGAGCAAGCTCGATCCGATCGAAGCGTTCTCTCGTCGCGGCGTGCGCTACCTCGGCCTGCTCCACTTCTCGAAGAATGCGATCGGCCGCCCGGCAAAAGGCCGCGGCTCCGATCCGCACGAGGGCCTGACCGCGTTCGGTCGCGACGTCGTGCGCGAGTGCGAGCGCTGCGGCGTGATCGTCGATCTCGCGCACATCAATCGCCGCGGCTTCATGGATGCACTCGAGCTCGCGACCGTGCCGCCGATGGTCTCGCACACCGGCGTGCTCGGCGTGCACGAGCACTGGCGCAACATCGACGACGACCAGATCCGCGCGGTCGCGAACAAAGGTGGTTGTATCGGCATCATCTTCTCGCGCAAGTATCTCGGCTCGGCCTCGATCGATGCAGTCGTCGATCACATCGCGCACGTGATCGATGTCGCGGGCGAAGATGTCGCCGCCCTCGGAAGCGACTTCGATGGCTTCGTCGTGCCGCCGATCGGGCTCGAAGATATCGCCGCGATGCCGAATCTCACGGTCGCCTTGTCACGTCGCGGCATCTCCGATCGCGTGCTCGCGAAGATCCTCGGCGGCAATGTCCTGCGCGTGCTCGACGCTGTGCCCGCGTGGGGTAAGCTCGCCGCGTGAAATTCGCGCTGCTGTTGCTCGCACTCGTGGCATGTCCGAAGAGCGAGCAGAAGAAACCGGTCGAACCTTCGAATCCAAGCGGTGCGAATGAGAATCCCCGAGATGGCGGCCGCCAGCTGCTGCCCGCCGCCGAGGCCGGAATTGCGACGCTGCCGCCCGCACCGGCACTGCCCGAGGTGCCGCTCGGGTTGCCGCCCGCGCCGGCCGGCGTGCTCGAAGCGGTGACGCCGGAGCAGGTCGCCTTCGGCGAGCTCCTGTTTCGCGATCCGCGGCTCGCCAAATTCCCACGCACCCAGTGCGCGAGCTGCCATGACATTGCGAACCGCTACAACGGCGTACCGGTGCCCGCAATTGGCTCGAGCGAACTGCAGAGCGATCGACGCGATCGTCGCACGCCGCCGCAGCGCACGCCGCCACAGCTCGAGAATCTCGCGTGGAATCCGCGCGCGATCGCGGCCTTCCCCGAGCATTTTACCAAGGAGATGGGGCACGATCTCGCGAGCGCCGCGAATGCAATCTCGGAGGTGCCCGTTTATCGCGCCCACCTCGAGCGCATCGGCGGTCCGCGCGACGAAGCGGTCACGAAGGCGCTCGTCGGGTTCGTGCTCACCCGATATGACGCGAGCTCGCCGTGGGATCATCAGGAGCGCAACGCCGCCACCTCGAAAGATCCGGTCGCGAACGGCTATCGCCTGTTCATCGGCAAAGCGCGCTGCGGCACCTGCCATACGCCGCCGCTCTATACCGACGGCCGCGTTCACGACACCGGCTTGCCCACGCCGACCGCGACGCGCAGCCTGCGCGGTGTCGCTACACGCACTGCGTTGTTCAGCGATGGTCGGGCGCTAACGCTCGACGCAGCGCTCGACCACTACACCAAAGACCATCCGAAGACCGAGCTCGTGAAGCTCACCCTGAGCGCGCAGGAACGCAGTGACCTCCTCGCATTCCTGGGGGCGCTGACCGGCGTGGTCCCGACCGCGATCTTGCAACCACTGCCGTAGGGCTCTGGTATACCCCGCGCGGCATGCGCCGCGTTCGCTACATCCTCGCGCTCCTCGCGTTTTGCGCGCTGGCGACCTGCCCCGTCGCAAAGCGATCGTGCAACGCGAAGATTCGCGCGCGCGAGGCCGAAGAGCTGCTTGGCGTGATCGCGGACAAGGTCGAGCAACACGTCGCGGTGACCGGCCGCGTGCCGAGCGTCGCGGCGCCACTGACGCCGCCGGTGTCGTGCTGCGAGCAAGGTGGCCAGTGCCAGCCCGATCCGGTGACCTGGGCCGCGCAGGGATGGAAGGACCTCGCGTTCTCGATCGACGATCCGTATCGCTACGGGTACGAGTACCTGCCCGATCAAGATGGTCAGGGCGCGACCGTGCGCGCGGTCGGCAACCTCGATTGCGATAGCGCAGCCTCGACCTACGAGCTTCACCTGACGGTCAAGGGCACGTCACTCGATCGCGCGTGGACGCGCAAGGATCCCTAGGCCCTCCGCCGTGTACTATTGTAGCCAGATGCGCGGCCTGTTGTTTTCTGTCCTCGTCCTCGGTTTCGCGTGCGGCAAGAACAACGAGCCGCCTCCCCCATCCTCGGGCGTGCCGGGTGCAAAGCCCGAATCGGGCCCGAAGGCTCAGCCAGGCAAGCCTGCCAGCGGCACCGGCACCACGATGACCGGCACCACGATGACCGGTGACGAGCGCGCCGCGGCGCTGTTCGGTCAGCTATGCCAGACCTGCCACGGCCCGAATGGAGACGGTAACGGACCGGTCGCGGCGAGCTTGCCAGTCAAGCCGCGCAACTATACCGACCCCGCCTGGCAGGCGAGCGTCACCGACGATCAGATCAAGGACATCATCGTCAAAGGCGGCGCAGCTGTCGGCAAGAGCGCGATGATGCCGGGCAATCCGAACCTCGCGACCGATCCCGACGAGCTGAATGGGCTCGTCAAGATCATCCGCGGCTACAAGAAGTGACTCGATGACAACGGAACTGGCGACGAGCCCCGATGGCCAGTGGGCGGTCACGCGCCAGGGTCGTTCCGTCTCGTTACTCGCGGGTGGTGCGCTGCCAGCGGTCGCCGCGATCGAGCTCGAGACCGACGACGCAGACCTAGCGATCATCAATGGTCCGCCGAACGTGCTCGTCACCGCGACGCGCAACGGCAGCGCGACCCGCGTCCAGCTCCACTATCCGCCCGAGCTCGAGACCACCGCACGCATCGATCTCGCCACGTCTGCGCGGATCGCCGCGATCGCCGCGGGTCGGCTCGTGATGGTCTCCACCGACAGCAAGCAGGTCGCGATCGTGCGCGCGAATGGCCGTGGCCTCGCGTCGCACTCGGTCGATCTGCAGGGTGGGACGATCGAGTTTGTCGTCGGCATCGAGCGCAACCAGCTCGTCGTCGGTCAGGGCAAGAAGCTCGAGGTGTGGGATGCGGTCTCCGGTCGCCCGCTCCGCAAGCTCGCCCTCGAGCTCCCGCCACCACATCGCACGATCGGTGCCGCGGCCGGGCACCTCTGGGTCACGCGCCCGAACAGCGACGAGGTCTTTATCTACCGGCTCTCCGATGGCCGCCCATTCCGCCATTACATCGGCGCGCCGGTCGATCGCGTCATCTCGAATCCGCTCTCGCCGCTCGTCGTCTTGGTCACGCGCAAAGGCCTGGTGCGATTGCACTGCTACGCGCACAGCCTGGTGGCCATCGATGCGCCGCAATGGCCGCCCGGCTCCGAGGACGCCCTCGCACAACTCGTGATCGGCGAGGACATCAGCTTGCTCGGCCTCGCGGCCGGCGCCGCCGAACCATGGAGGGTCGCTATCGGCGGTGTCGGCGCCCCCCACGTCGTCGAGGCCGAGGTGGCTTCGGAGCCCGTGCTCGCGACAGCTGCCGACAAGCTCCGCGCGATGCGCGATGCCGCCTCCGCGATGGTCGCGAGTAACACCGCGGCCGCCGCGGGGACGGTAATTGCGCCCGCGGTCATCGTCTCGACCACGGCCGTGACCGCGAAGCCGCCGACGTTCATCTCGGCCACCACTCCACCGCCCACCGCTCAACCTCAGGAGCGCTCGATCTGGCGCGAGGCGCTCGCCGTGTACGGCGGCGAGCTGGCACGTGGCGCCGATCCTGAAGCGCCGCTCGTCACGTTCGATACCGAGCTCGGAGACCTCGCGCACCGGCTCGGGCTGAGCCTCGTCGCGCGACGCATGCTCGTGGCGCTCTATGCGACCCACCTCGTCGGCGAGCCCGCGCTCTCGATCGCGCGCTTGTCGCGCTTGCTCGCGGATTGGACCGAACCGCTCGGTCAGGGTCAGCTCGGTGCGCTCGCGTCGATCGATCGCAAGGGTGGCAAGGTCAGGCTCGCGCAACCGGTCACCGATCTTCTCGATGGTGCGCGACCACGCGAGGTTCGCCTCGTCGGCAGCGGGCCGACGACGCCGCACGCCGGCGCGCATCGTTCGGCGCGTGAAGGCCGCACGGATGCCGAGATCGAGACCGAGCTCGCGGCGCGGTTTCATCGCATCGCGATCGTCGAGGGCGCGCTCGCACCGGCGCTGCTCGAGGCGCGCATCCATGGCGCGACCGCGGTCAGCTTCGTCGCGCCGACCGAACGGCCTCGTCCTTGGCCGCACGGCGCGGGCCTCGTGCTCGTGCTCTACGGCACGCAGTCGGCATGGCTCGCCGACGTGCCGGCGCTCTGACTAGCACGCAGCTCGGAGACGGTGCTGACCAAGGGTCGCCCACGGCGCTCTCACGCTAGAGCTTCATCACGGACGCGGACTTCTTCGTCGCCTTCTCCACGTCCGCTTTGGCATCGTTCGCCGCATCGACCGAGCGGTAATTGCCCAGGCGAATCCGATAATAGGTCTTGCCGTCGATTTCGGCTTCCGTGATGTACGGCGAGAAGCCGTTCGATTTCACGGTCGCGAGATACGCATCGGCTTCGCCTCTGTCCTGGAACGACGAGAGCTGGAGCGTGTACTTCGCCTTCTTCTCGATCGGCTTGTCGTCCGACTTCTTGTCCGCCGACTTCTTTTGGAGCTTCGCGAGGAATTCCTTGTCCGAGCTCTTCTTGTCGCTGTCCTCCGACTTGACCTTCTTGTCGTCGACCTTCTTGTCCTCGGACTTCTTCTCGGACCTCGGTTCTTCGGACTTCTTCTCGACCTTGGGCTCGTCGGCCTTCTTCTCGGCCTTGGGCTCTTCCGCTTTTTTGACGTCCGCGACCGCGACCGCGACCGCGCTCGGTGCCGTGGGCTTCTTACTCGCAGGCTCCTTCGCCTTCGCCATCTCGCCGATGGACTTCTCGACGTCGCTGGTCTGCGCATCGCCGCTGCCGCGCAGTGCGCCCTGGAACGACAGGCCACCGCCGCCTTCGAGCCGGTCGAGGGCAGCTAGCGGATCGACCGCGGCCTGGGTCTGCGCGCGCTCGACGTGACCCCGTGATTCCACTCGCCGGCCGACCATCACGCCGAGGACGAACACGAGCCCCACGATGACGGAGCCGCCGAAGAATAAGTAGAAGATCTGACGACCGTCGAGGCTGACCTCGATCTTGTCCTTGTAGAGCCCTTCCTCGCGCGACATACCCCGAGCTTCTGCCCCCGGGATCGCCACGGCAAGAAAACGGCTACTACTCGAGCGTGTTCAAGACCGTGAGCGCACCCGACTCGACCCGGAAGACCTTGCCTCGCGTCGAGGCGACGCTGACCGAGGTCGAGAGGTAATCGCCGGCGTCCATGATCCAGATGCTCTCGCCGGGGCCGCGGGTGACCTTGACCGGATACGCCGCGCCGGTCGAGACCAGCAGTGGTGCGAAGCCGGAGACCACGCGAACTGCGGCCTGATAGAGCTTCGGCACGACCGGAATCTTGCCGAGGTTACCACCGCGGTCGCCGATGCAGGTCAGATCGCCGGGATAGGTCGGGTTGACCATCGTCAGCGTGAGGCCGCGACCGCGATAGCGGATCGCATCCGCGCTCCGCGTCACGGGAATCTGCGCCGGTGAAGCCGCCGTGCAGGTGCCGGCAACGTAGTTGTTCTGCTCTTCATACTGATCGACCGTGGTCTCGCACGGGTTCGGGTCGAACGTGCCGTCCGCGTGCTTGCCCGTGTACGGATCCGCGGCCGGATCGCAGGCCGCGGCGCGAAGCGGAATCCGACCGATCTCGTACATGCTCGCTTTCGGGTTCTTCACGCAGTTACCGCCCGCATCTTCGATGATCTGATGGCGGTAGCCGCTGTGAGATCCGACCACGGCGAACGCCTCGCTCGCGCGCAGCTCGTAGCGCTGCGGTGCGTTCACGCATGCTTGCGGCGGAATGACGCCTTCCATGCAGATGCCATTGTCGCAGACCGTGCCGGTATCGCAATCGCTGTCCACCGAGCAGGTCTCGATGCACCGCTTCATCGCGCTCGCGCCATCCGCGGCGAGCTCGGGCGCGCGCGCCGTGTCGACGGCGCACGCGTATGCGTGGGTGTCGGGCGCCGTCGTGCTGCCGAGCGGATTCGCCGAGTCGATATTCTGGAGTCGGTAGTTGGCGAGCGTCTGGCACTGATTGTCGTCGGTGCAACCATCAACCGGCGTGGTGAGCAGCACGTGCTTGCGCGGCAACAGCTTGAGCTCGCCGCCGGTGGTGCGGCTGACCGTGTACTGGCGCTGCGAGGTCAGGAACTCCTTGCACGCGACCGCGAGTCGATCGGCTTCATTCACGAGCATGCACGCGCCGAGCTTCGCGACCTGGCTCGCCGGATGGACAAAGCAGGTGTAGCCGATCGGGCAGTCCGTGTTGCCGAGCGTCGAATCGCAGCCGCGGAGCTGGACGATGTCGTACGGTTCGACGCCGGCGTCGCAGAACGGGTGCGTCTGATCGAGGAGGCGCAGGCCATCGGCGTCGATGTACATCTGGCTGGTCCGGATCGCCGGGCCATCGTTCGCGCTCGCACTCGTATCGATCGACAACGAGCCTTCGTACGTGAGCGTCCAGGTCTCGTCGTAGTACGGCAGCCCGAATAGATCGGGGAACACCTGCGAGCGCGTGGTGACATCGGCGGCGAACGATAGCTCGCTCACCGGCTTACCATTAGGCTCGGGCTCGTCGGTGCCGACGCACTTGACCTGGCGGAGGTTCGGCAACGCAGCGACCTTCTCGGTCGCGAACGTCGAGGTCGGCAATGTCCGGGTCGTGGTGCCGGTGTATCGCGTGCTCTGACCCGGCGCGGAGGCGCCGGCGGGGTCGAGTCCGTCGGTGTCACAGATCGGTTGTTCCGTCCCCGCCGTATCGGCAGCCTGGGCTCGTGCGCCGCGATCGGGCACGGCGTCTCGGAGCTGGTGCGCGATGTCGAGCGGAATGGCCGAGGCGACCGGGTCCATCGGCTCGATGTAGTCGTAGACGCCCGGGCCATCGTCGTTGTCGACGTTGAGCACGTACGTCGCGCCGCTCGACGCGGTGATGATGCCGAAGTACCCGATCATGCGCTGCGGCGTGCCCGGGATGCGGGTGTCGGTGTCGACGCCCGGGACCCGGAAGATGTCGATCGACGTCGGGTTGGAATCGCCGACGAGCTGGATGCCCGGGCCACGCGCACCCGCGCGCCGCGGCAACGTGGGATCGCCGAGAGGCAAGCACGACAGCTGCGCGACGTTTTGATCGTGCTGGAGGAAGCGAGGATCGATCTGTGTGTCGCACTCCTTGTTGACGACGTTGAGGATGTTCGCGACGCGGATCGTGTTGTCAGTCGAGATGGCGTAGAGAAACTGAAACTGGCCACCGAGCGCCGAGTCATCGTTGATCATGCCTTCCGAGCCGCCCATCCCGATCGTGGGCGACACCTTGACCGACGTGACTCCGAGGTCACCGGTCTTGTTCTGCTCGAGCACGACGCTCGACGTCGACGTCGGCTTGTCGGAGAGGTCGAGGTCGACGATCGTGACGACGTTCGAGCTCACCGAGCCGATCGCGAGCGTGCGGCGCGCGGTCCGCGCATCGAGCTGGAGATCGAGCGCGATCGGCCGCGTCCCGGCGGTGACCACATTGCCACCGCACTCGTCGGGGCACGTGACGTTGCCATCGACGATCGAAGCGACGCCGCTCGCATCGTACTGGATGCCGTTGACGATCGTGCCGGTCGAGACATCGACGCCCGCGACGAGATGACAGCCCGGATAGGCGATGTACATGAGACCCGTCGGGGTCGCCGGGCATGCGTTACCGATCGTGCCGCTAGGGGGCTCGCCGACCATCGCGGCGGCCTTGGCCCTGATGATCTGCCCGGCCGCGTTCTTCACCGCGATCCGATTGATGAGGACTCGCTTGCCATTCGCGACCGCAACGGCGCTATCCGACGCGACCGAGATCGCGGAGTTGATGTCGATCGTGGTGATGTCGCACGAGCCCGCGTTCGCGGTCACTTCGAAGCAGCCGATCGTATCCGTCGCGATCGCGACCGGATTTTTGCCGACCGCGATCGAATTTTTACCCGGCAACAACGGATCGGCGTCGAGCACCGTGACATCGCCGCCCGCGAATTGGTTGGGCGGCTTGGTGGCCCACTGAGCGATCGCGACGGTGCCTGGCTCCGACTGGAGGATGAAGCCGTAATACGACGACAAGCCGGGATTGTTCGCGGCGCTGAGCAGCTCTTGGCCAGGAGGCACGGGTGCCGCCGAGGTCGACGGATGGCCCTGCGAGCGGATATCGCACGCCTCGAGCGGCATCGCGCTCGTAACGATCGGTTGTGCCGTGAGGTCATCGACGGCCGCACCACCGCCCGTGAGGCGCAAGCCGCCGTAACACGCGAACGCGATATCGACCGGGCGGTCCAGGTTGAGCTGACCCAGAATGGTGTTATCGGTCGAGCTGCACGAGACGACCGACGCGAGGAGAGCTGACAGGGCGATCCGGGACTTCATGGCGGTTTGACCTCGCCGATACGCAGCACGACTCGATTGCGGGTCGGTGAGCCCGGCGCGACATCGATCACGGCGATCGTGTCTTCGAGGAAATTCGTCACATAGATCTTCTTGTGAATGGCGGAGGCCGCGATCGAGTACGGACCACGGCCGACGGTGACGATGTCGGCCACCGATGCTTGGCCGCTCGGATCGACGATGTACATCGAGCCGTCCGAGAAACAGGTCAGGTAGACCTTCTCGCCATCGCCGGAATCGAGCACGGTGAGCGTCGAAGCCTGGCGACAGATATCGGTGGCTGCCATGACCTTGTTCCTCGGGAACCCGCCAGTGTTCAGCGAGGTGTCGACGACCTGGAGCGACGGCGGGTTGCGGTTGAGCAGGTACATCTTCTTGCCGTCCGCCGAGAACTTCATCCCGCGGGTATCCGACGAGCCGCCGGCGTTACCGCCGACCGAGTCGAGGAAGAAGTAGGCACCCGCGACGAGGTACGGATCGACGAGGTTCGGCGGTCGACCGACCGTGAACATCTGGATCCGATCTTCGGTGCGGCTACCGACATAGACCGTGTCGAGTCCACTCGGCGTCGCGTGGCCCGCGACGCCGGTCGAGCCTTGCAGGCCGGTCAGCGGATCGGCAGCGAAGATCCCGACCGCGACATCCGCGACCGAGGCATTACCGACGGCCGGCGTGTTGATCAACGTAACGTAGCCGGACGACAAGTGCGTGACGAGGGCGAACTCGCCCGGCGAATCGACGAACACGTCGTATGGCTCTTCCGGCAGGTACGCGACGTCCGGATTGTTGTGGACGTACGACAACCGGTGCGCGTCGTCACATAGCTCGAAGCCTTGATCGTTGGAGTTGCACGACAGCTTCGCGCCATCCCAATCGATCCACGTGACCGACGGGTCACCGCGGGTGGGAATAATCAGGCGAACGTGACCATCGCCCGTGCTGCTCGTGTCCTGGACTCCGAGCTGGGTCGCGAAGTTACCGATCCGAGCACCGCTGTTAGGCAACATGAACTGCGCTTCGTCGCAGATCAGGGTCTCGGTGCGATCGGTATCCCCGTGGCATCCGCTCGGCACGGTCTTACTCGAGGAGGTCCATGCGGCGGCGATCGAGTCCGTGAGTGCGAGATCCATCACGTTGATCGACCCCGAGTCGTACCGGAGCTCCGAGTTTGCGTTCGTGACGAACAGCCTCGACTCGTCGGGCGATACACCGATGCCCGTCGGGAAGAAGAGCTGGGTCTCGGGCGGTCGAACCTCTTCAGCGGAGGCTGTACAAGCCGCGAGCGCCAAGCAAGCCAGACCGAGTTTCGTCACCGGAGTCTTGGACGCGCTCCGAATGGAAACAGTTGCTTTGCCAGCAGCCAGATTGATCACGATTTGCTCTCTGCCAGGGCGGCCTTGGCTGCCGCGACGCGGGCGATCGGCACCCGGAACGGGGAACACGACACGTAGTCGAAGCCAGCGCTGTGGCAAAACTCTACAGAGCTGGGCTCACCGCCATGCTCGCCACAGATGCCGACCTTGAGGCCGGGCTTCGTGGTGCGGCCACCGCGGACGCCGAGCTCGATCAGCGCGCCGACGCCATCGCGATCGAGCGCGACGAACGGGTCGACGGCCAGTACGCCCCCGTCGACATAGGCCGGCAGGAACCGGCCGGCGTCATCGCGCGAGAGGCCGAAGGTGGTCTGGGTCAAATCGTTCGTGCCGAACGAGAAGAAATCGGCGTGCTCGGCGATCTTGTCAGCGACGATGCATGCGCGCGGGAGCTCGATCATCGTGCCGATCGTGTACGCGACGCCGGTCTCCGCGGCATCGAAGGTCTTTGCGACGAGCTCGCGGAGCCGACGCAGCTCCTCGGGCACCATCACGAGCGGGATCATGATCTCGGGATGGACCTTGACTCCCTCGCCAGACACGAGCTTCGCGGCCTCGGCGATCGCCTGGGTCTGGATCTCGTAGATCTCGGGATACGTGATTGCGAGTCGGCAACCGCGATGACCGAGCATCGGGTTCGCTTCGGTCAGCTCGCTGACCTTCTGCGCGATCACACCGGTCGGCACACCGATTTCTTTCGCGACTTCCGCGATCTCGGCTTCGCTGTGCGGCAAGAACTCGTGGAGCGGCGGATCGAGCAGGCGAATGGTGACCGGCAGGCCATCCATCACGCGGAACAGCTCCGCGAAGTCATCGCGCTGCATGGGCAAGATCTTCGCGAGCGCTGCGCGGCGACCCGCTTCATCGGCCGCGACGATCATCTGGCGCACCGCGAGCAGGCGCTCCGGCTGAAAAAACATGTGTTCGGTACGGCACAGACCAATGCCCTCGGCGCCGAAGCTGCGCGCGGTCTTCGCATCGGTCGGAGTATCCGCGTTCGTGCGGACCTTGAGCTTGCGGAACTTGTCGACCCATTGCATCAGCGTGCCGAGCTCTTTGCCGAGCTGGGCCGGGACGAGCGGCAACGGGCCGACGAACACTTCGCCCGTCGAGCCATCGAGCGTGAGCACGTCGCCTTCTTTGAGCTTGTGCTCCTTGCCCCCACCGACAAACGAAGCGGTCTTCTTCGCCGCGTCGACGCGCAGCGTCGTGCAGGCGGTGATGCAGCACTTGCCCATGCCTCGCGCGACGACGGCTGCATGCGAGGTCATGCCGCCGCGAGCGGTCAGCGTCCCGGCGGCGGCCTTCATGCCGTGGATGTCTTCCGGCGAGGTCTCGGTGCGCACGAGCAGCACTTCTTCACCGCGGTTGTGCCACTCCTCGGCGGCGTTCGCGGTGAACACGACGCGACCGATCGCCGCGCCCGGCGACGCCGGCAAGCCCTTGGCGATCGATTGCGGCCGCGCCTTCGGATCGATCGTCGGGTGCAGCACTTCATCGAGCTTTGCCGCATCGATGCGCATCACCGCTTCTTTTTCGGTGAGCGTGCCCTCGGCGACGAGATCGACCGCGACCTTCACCATCGCGATGCCGGTTCGCTTGCCGCTGCGGGCCTGGAGCATGAAGAGCTGATTCTTCATGATCGTGAACTCGAGGTCCTGCATGTCCTTGAAGTGATCTTCGAGGAGCTTCGCGACTCGCACGAGCTCGGCGTGAGCGGCGGGCAGCTTCTTCGCGAGCTCGCTGATGTGCTCTGGTGTGCGAATGCCGGCGACGACATCTTCGCCTTGCGCGTTGACGAGGAACTCGCCGTACAGCTCGGCCGTGCCGGTCGCCGGGTTGCGCGTGAACGCGACGCCGGTGGCGCAATCATCACCGAGATTGCCGAACACCATCGCCTGCACGTTCACCGCCGTGCCCATCGAGGCCGGGATGTTCTGCATCTTGCGATAGACGTCGGCGCGCGGGTTGTTCCACGACCGGAACACGGCGCCGATCGCGCCCCACAGCTGCGCCTTCACGTCGTCGGGGAACGCCGTCTTCGTGCGATCGAGCACGAGTTGCTTGAATGCGGCGACGGTCTCGCGCAACGCGGCCTCGGTGAGGTCCTGGTCGCGGTTGGCTTTGTACTTCGCCTTGATCTGATCGAGCACCTGATCGAACGGTTGCTCGGCATCCTCGGATTCGGCGACCACGCCGAGCACGACTTCACCGTACATCGCGACGAACCGGCGATAGCAATCCCACGCGAAGCGCGGGTTGCCGCTCTGCTTCGCGAGCGCGTCGACCGTGATGTCGTTGAGCCCGAGGTTGAGGATCGTGTCCATCATGCCCGGCATCGAGGCCGGTGCCCCGGAGCGCACGCTGACGAGCAGCGGGTTCGTGGCGTCGCCGAACTTCGTCTTGGCGAGCTCTTCGACCGTCGCGAGCGCGGTCTGGGTTTCGGCGACGAGGCCATCAGGATACGTGCCGTCGCCGTGCGCCATCACGTAGCGACAGACCTCGGTCGTGATCGTGAAGCCGGGTGGCACGGGCAAGCCGAGCGAGGCCATCTCGGCGAGGTTCGCGCCCTTACCACCGAGCAGCGCTTTGTCCTTTGCACGACCTTCAGCGGTGCCACCGCCGAATGCTTTGACGAAGTTCACTGGGTTCCTCCAAGCTTCCGGAAGTCTGCGATCTCTGCGTACGGACTGATCATGAAGCTGAGCAGGCCCAGCCGGTTGTCGCGTAGCTTCGGATCCGGATCCATCACCATCACGCCACCCTTGTCGAAGAACGCGGCGACGACGGGGCGGAGCTGTTCGAGCGATTCGAAGACCGCTTGGTAGTCGGCCGATGTGCGTGCGCCGGCTTCCCGGACCTGCGCGGCGACGACGCCATCGTGGAGGTTCTTCTCGACCGGGTTGTCACTGGCGAACAGTGACGGATCGACCGTGGTCGTCACGATGATGTTCTTCGCACGCGCGTCATCGAGGATGTTCGCGACTCGCTTGAACACCTCGCGCGCTTCCTTGCTGATCTTCGAGATCGCCTGGGCGCGGGCGCGGGCATCGATCGGATCGGCAAAGCCCTGCGCGAGTGCCGCGCTCGCATCCTGGACGGGCACGCCGCCGTCGACCAGGATGCCTTGCAGGCGCTGGCGGAAGTACTCCTCGAGCTTCGTGGGATCCACGAGCTTCACGCCGTGCTTCGCGAGCACATCGCGTGAGGTCTGGAACAGTACCAGCCAGGACAGCGCCCCCGCCCGAGACGAAAGCAGGATCTGCCAGATCCCGATCGCGGCACGGCGAAGGCCGAACGGATCTGCCGAGCCACTCGGCTCGAGTCCGACCGCAAAGCAGCCGACGATGGTGTCCATCTTGTCGGCTAGCGCGACGAGGGCCGCGTCGACCGTCTTTGGCAGCTCGGCACCTTGGCCCTTCGGCCACCAGTGCTGTTCGATCGCATCACCGACCGCGGCGCCGAGGCCGTGGTGGTTCGCGTAGTGGCGCCCCATCGTGCCTTGGAGCTCGGGGAACTCGCCGACCGCTTTGCTCGCGAGGTCGGCCTTGCAGTACTTCGCAGCGGTCAGGGCTGCTGGCGAACCGCCAGCGGCCTTGACGATCTCGACGAGCCGACGGGTCTTGTCACCGATCGTCTTGGCCTTGTCGCCGAGCTTGGCCTGAAACACGACGCCATCGAGCGTGTGGTTCCACGCGTCGAACGTTTGCTTGCGATCCTCGCCGAAGAAGAACCGCGCATCGGAGAGCCGCGATGCGAGCACCTTCTCGTTGCCCTCGGCGACGACCTTCGGATCTTTGACGATCGTCGCGGACAGCGTCGCGAACTTGTTCGCGAGCTTGCCTGCCGAGTCTTCGAACGCGAAGTAGCGCTGATGCGACCGCATCGCGGTCACGATCATCTCCTCGGGCACTTCGAGGAATTCCGGGCGGAAGCTGCCGGTGATGCCGACCGGGTACTCGCCGAGGTGAATGACTTCACCGACCAGCGCTTCGTCGGGGCGCATCACGAGGTTGTTCTCCTTGGCGAGGCGCGCGAGCTCTTCGCGCACGCGTTGCGTGCGCTCGGTGAGATCGACGATCACGTAGAGGTCGCGCAGGATCGCGACGTAGGAAGCAGCGTCCTTGACATCGTGCATGCCGGGCGACAGGAAGCGATGACCACCCGTCTTGCGCCCCGCGGTCTGCCCTGCCCACTCGAACGGGACGACTTCGCCACCGAACAGCGCGACGACCCACTGGACCGGGCGAACGAACGTCTTTTCGCTCCAGCCCCACTTCATCTGCTTCGGCCAAACGATGCCGTCGGCGAGCTCGGCAAAGATCGCGGGAAGCAGCGACCGCGTGGCAGCACCCGTGACGTGACGCTGCGCGACCGCGTACGTGCCCTTCTTGCCGGCGACTTCTTGCTTCACGATCGCCGCGGCATCGACACTGTTCTTAGCGGCAAAGCCCTGGCCGGCTTTCGTGAGCGTACCGTCGGGTGCGAACGCAGCGCCGACCGGCGGTCCGACGACCTGCTCGTCGAGATCCGGTTGCCGGTCGGTGACGCCCTGCACGATCACCGCGATGCGGCGAGGCGTACCGAACACCTCGATCGCGCCGTGGGCGATGCGTGCGGCATCGAGCTTGGCTTTGACCTGGGCCGGAAATGCGGCGAGCGCGTTCGCAAGCATCTTCGCCGGAATCTCTTCGCAGCCGATCTCGAAAAGCAGATCGCTAGCGGACATTGGGCAGCTCCTGCGCGAACGGCACCACGGCGCGCGCCGCGGCGAGCGCTGCCGCGTTCACCGCGCGATTCGCATCCGTATCCTTGTTCATCGCGGCGTTGAAGGCAGCCTGGGCAGTCGCGCCGATCGTCTCGGGCAGCAGCGGGAAGCCGAGGCGTGCGCGCGATTGCACGTACTGGATCGCGCAGGCCTTCGCCATGTTGCGAACGCGCTGGATGTAGCGAGCACGCTCGGTCACGCTGATCGCGCCGCGCGCGTCGAGCGAGTTGAACTGGTGGCTCGATTTCATGCAGAACTCGTACGCTGGCAGAACGAGCGGTGCCGGCGCGCCGTCCTTGGTGCGCGCGAGCAAGCGCTGACACTCCGCCTCGTACTGATCGAACATGCGGAACGCATTGTCCGCGCTCATCTCCTCGAACTGGTACGTCGAGTACTCGACCTCCCACGGATGGCGGATCTGGCCGTACGTGGTGTTCTTGTCCCACTTGACCTCGTACATGCTCGACACGTTCTGGAGGTACATCGCGAGACGCTCGACGCCGTACGTGAGCTCCGCGGTGACGGGCATGAGATCGATGCCGCCGGCCTGCTGGAAGTAGGTGAACTGCGTCACCTCCATACCGTCGCACCAGACTTCCCAACCGAGCCCCCACGCGCCGAGCGTCGGGGATTCCCAATCGTCCTCGACAAAGCGAATGTCATGGACAGCCGGATCCAGCCCGATCGCGCGCAGTGAATCGAGATAGAGATCCTGGACGTGGAGTGGCGAGGGCTTGAGGCCGACTTGAAACTGGTAGTACGCGCCGGCGCGGTTCGGGTTGTCGCCGTAGCGACCATCCGACGGACGACGACAGAACTGAGCGAACGCCGCATTCCACGGCTCGGGACCGAGCACGCGGAGAAACGTCGCGGGATGAAACGTACCGGCGCCGACTTCGACATCGACCGGCTGCTCGATCAGGCAGCCTCGGTCCGCCCAGAATTTCTGGAGCGTGAAGATGAGGTCCTGTAGGTACATGAGCCGCGGGGACCCTACCGTTGGCGCCGAATCGCGTCAAGCCGGACCCATGAGCTAAGTGCGCCAGAATACTTGACGATCTTCCCGCGCGAACGATAACTTTGGGGGAATGGCTCGGGAGTTGTTGCTCGTGGTGTGCTCGTTGATGGGCGGCTGTTCGTTCGTCCTCGACTTCTCGGACAAGGCCGGTGTTCACGACGCCGCGCTCGATGGCCCGTACACGAAAGCCGAGTGCGATTACCTCGAGCCGAACGACACGATCGATACCGCCGCGACGATCGACCCGACGGCCGACATGGGGCCTGCAGCGATCTGTCCGCCAGCCGCCGGCCTCACAGAAGACGACGACTACTACAAGTTCACCGTTCCGCTCGGCACGACCAAGACCACGATCGTGCTCGGCGATGGCCAGTTGCCGAACGGCATGCCCGGCGGCGACCTCGATCTCAAGCTCTACAACTCGATGCAGGTTGTTGTCGGTCAGTCGCGCAACTTCAGCGCGACGGAGACGCTGATCTGCCCCGCGGTGTCGCCAGCCTGCCCCGCGCTCACGCCCGGCGCGGACTACGTGTTCGAGGTGCTGCCAGGCTCGCCGGTCAACCGCAACAACTACACGTTCGCGATCACGTTCGCCCAGTAGCCTCAGAACTCGTACGTGACGGTGTAGCCCGCGCGCACGATCGCGTGCGGCTTGACCTCGAGCTTCTGGCGCACGACATCGCCGCCGTCTACAGCGTTGACGAGCGGCCGGTTCGGCCACGCGTGTTCGATCGTGCGATGCCGGGCCTTGCGCGCGTGCTCCTCGACCCAGACGTCGCGCGCGACCTCGCCGAGGTTCGAGATCGAGAGCATCACCCGCTCCGTGAGTTGCGACGAGCCCTCGGAATCGGAGCGCCGCAGCCGCATACCGATCAGCGCTTCGTCGGACCATAGCGGCAACCGAACCCCGGTACCGAGCTGCGGCGCCCGCAGCGTCGCCGGCAGATCGACCTCGCGCACCGCTTCGTCGGGCAGTGCGATGCGGGCGTGGATCGGTCCCGGCGACAGCGTGCTGCGAGCGAGCTCGATCCACACCCATACGAGGTGGCTCGATTCGGCATTCCAGCTGACGTCGGAAGCATCGGTCTCGGGGGTCGCGACCGCTCCGTCGTAGATCCGCACGAGATGCGCGGTCACTTCGCGAAGCTTGGTCGCGAGGATCGCGGTCGAGCCATCGAGTGTGACCGGACCGCGCGCGAGCTCGATCGGTGGACGTTCGTCACCCGGCGCACCGTCGTACACGGCAACGTCGCCGTGCTCGCGCCAGTTCGGCGTCACGAACGTGAACCGGGTCGCGATCTCGGCGCGATCCGGTGTTGTCATCGCGAGGTCGTGCTGGGTGGTGTACCCGAGCAAGTGCGAGACATAGAGGATGCGCACGAGGCGCTTGCCCGGCGAGCTGCTCACCGTGCAGCGCACGACCGGCGCGATGGCGCTCATCGGGGTCGGAGCGTTCCGCTCGATGACCGGCCGCGTGGACAGTGCGATGCCCCCACCCTCCGCGGCGCGAATCGCCGCGAGGCGGGCACGGATCAGCTCCTCGCGAATCACGTGTGGAGGTGGTGCCGCTGGGGGCCCGAGGGGCAGCGCTTCGCGAGCGCAGCGCTCGATCGCGAGCGGAGGGCCGTCGAGCGGTTCGATCACGAGCGATGCGAGCGAGGCGCCAGGCTCGATGTGATCGAGCACGAGCTCGTGACTTTCGAGCTCGACCCAACGCCGATCGTCGACGACGCCGTACGATGTCCCGGACGTGGCGCCTCGGTAGAGCGCGATCGAGATGCCGGCAGTCGTAGCCGCGGTCGGTGCGGTCGCGCGCTCGGGTGTGCACGCGGCGAGCACCAACCACGCGACCCGCAGCGACACCAGTTACTCCTCGACTGCGACGGTGTCGCCGATCAACAGCGCGGCCGCGCGCGGGTCGAGCTTGCCATTGATGACCGCGGCCACACCGGTGAGCACCGGCATCCGCACGCGCAGCGTCTCCGCGAGCTCGGCACCCGCGACGGCTGCGCGGGCACCTTCGGTGCGTTGCGTATCCGCGGTGAGGACACCGTCGGCGAGCCGGCGGCCGAGCGCGTAGTCGGCCGAGCGTTCGGTCGCGCGCACGAGCATGTTGCCGAGGCCCGCGAGGCCCGCGAAGGTGCGCTCCTTGCCCGACGCGGCGACGCACAACCGCGAGGCTTCGGCGACGATGCGCGTGACGAGGACGGCGCGCGGCCCGACCCCCATCCCGAGCCCGTCGCACAAGCCGAGCGCGAGCGTGTACGCACCCGCGAGTGCCGAGGCGAGCTCGACGCCGGCGAGATCCTTGGACGAGTACACGCGCAGCACCGGCGGTGCATTCAGCAAGCGCCGACCTTCAGCGACGACCTCTTCGAAGTTCGAAGCGATCACCATCGATGCGTACTCGCCGGCGACGAGATCCGCAGGCAAGGCGGGTCCGGCGAGCACACCGATCTTTAACGTGGGCAGGCCTTCACCGACGACTTCCGAGACGCGTTCGTTGTTCGGTGTTGCGAGCGCGCCGACCGCGTGGACGACGATGTGGCTGCCGTCGAGATAGTTGCCGAGCTCGCGCGCGCGCTCGCGCACGTTCGTCGAGCTTACCGCCATCACGAGGAACCGCGCTTCGGCCGCGAGCAGGCGCGGATCGGTCGTCGCCGTGAGCGACGCGGGCAGCGCTGCATCGGGCAACCGCGGCGAGGTCCGCCTGGTCTGGATCGAATCGACGACTGCCGCGTCACGCGACCAGAGAAGGACGCGGCGATTCGCGCGCGCCAGGACTGATCCGAGCGCGGTGCCGAACCGACCCCCGCCGACAATGCCGACGGTGTCTGCGCGACTCACGACGCTGACTCCGGTGAAATATGAGCCATGCGATTCGAATAATAATAGAGGAGCTTCAGGTCGCCGATCGCGAGTTGCTCGCCGTGATCGAGCACCGCGACGCGCGTGTGAAACGTCGAGAGGCCTTTGATGCCGTCGGCGAGCTTGTCGCTCGTGGCTTGGTTCAGGTACGCGGGATGTTCAGCGCCCCAGCCCGGATGCTCGATGATCCGCGCGCGCAACCGATCGATCGCCGCGAGCACTTCGGCTTTCGGGATCTCGGTCTGCGGGTAGCGCAACAAGCGATAGACATCGCGCGTAGCGGCGCGCTTCGCGAGCGCGTCAAATAGCGCGCGCGCCACGAGGTGGGTCGAGTGAAACACCGTGAGCTTCGGGTAGACCGCCGCGAGCCGGCGACCGAGCGCACGGGTGTACTCGGCGTCGCGCTGGTCGTCATCGCTGACCTCACCGTTCGCGCCGCGCACGAAGCTCGCGGGATCGACGAGCCGACCGGCGCGATCGATCGAGTCGCCTTCGTCGGTGATGTCGTTGCCAAACGGATCGAAGGGCCGACCGAAGCGCACGACCACCGAACCCTCGTGCGCGAGGATCTTGCGGAAGAACTCGACGATGCGGCCGACGCGCGAGAATTCGTCGTCGGTGATGATGTAGCGACTCTTGCCGGTCTCGGCGAGGTAGTCGTCGATCAGCGTCTCGGCCTCGAGCGTCAGGCGATAGTTGATCGTCGCTGGCACGATGTAGATGCGCTTGTTCGGCATGCCGTCGCGGACATTGTTCTTGTACGCCGTGACCGAGGTACCGAGCAGACCAAGCTTGAGATGCTTCTCGACGATGTTCGATCGGCAACGCGTCCCGCCCGGGAAGAACAGCGAGTGATAGCCGTGCTCGAGCAACACGGTCGAGTACTCCTTGAGCACGTCTTTGTAGAGCTCGAAGCGCAGCCGACGATCGACGCGATACGCGCCGAGGTTGCGCATGAAGTACGAGATGAACGGGTTCGTGAACAGATTCTTGCCAGCGCCGTACGTGGTCGGCGGCAGGCCCGCGCGCAGGAGGGCAAGCCCGATCGCGGGCGAATCCATGTTCGACGAGTGCGTTGGCGTGACGATCAAGGTGCCGCGCTCGGCGCACGTGTGCGCCAGCTCGACCTCACCATCGGGATGGATCCGCTGGTCGAGGTTCTGGAGCACGCCGAAGCCCTGGCGAACGGCAGTCATCGGCGAGAACAATGTGTTCAACATCGATGGCCCGATCCCGGTCGCGAACTTGTAGACTCGCGGATCGAAGTTTCCGACGATATCCCGGCCGTAGTAGCGGACCAGCTCGTGGAGCTCTGATTCCTTTTCCCGGTCGCTCATCGACATCAGCCGGCGCGAGAGATCTTTCCAACGGTCAAGCGCACCATGCTTCTGCTTGGCGGCTTCGAGACGCTTGATCTCGGAGAAGGCGACGTCGTTGAGGACGTACTCGAGGGACGCGTCGCCACCCTGCTGCGCCTCGGAGACCCGTCGATCCACGACCCGGCGTTCGACCTCGGCAAGCAGGCGCTCGCGGTCCGCGTTGAAGTGTTCGAGGCGGTTTTCGGCTTCCCGGACCGGCCTGTCACTCGCCATACCGGATTCTGTAACACGCCCTTGCACACGCACCGTGTGCTATGGTGTGAATCAAGTCGGTGCAGGCTCTAGGTCTAGAGCCCGCGCCCTGACCCGCTGCGAGGAGACGTGGTCCATTGACCAAGCGTCCACCCACCAAAACTACTCCGAAGAAAAAGGCGGCGGCTCCCGCATCCAAGGCGACAACGTCTCGTCGCGCGCCTGCGCCCGCCAAAAAGCCGCTCCCAAAGACCGAGAGGGCTGCCGCGAAGGTCGTGCCCAAGAAGCCGGCCACAAGGTCAGATCCCGTGAACGTGTCCGCTCCGGTGAAGAAGCCCGCCCCCGTGAAAGAGCCCGCTCCGGCAAAGGAGTCCGCTCCGGCAAAGGAGTCCGCTCCGGTGAAAGTCGTCAAGACCGCGCCCGCGCCTGTGGTCCCTGTGGTCCCCGAGGTCGTGAAAGGTCCGAAGTCGGCCTTCAGCTTGGACGGTTCGATTCCCCCCGAAGGTGCCCAGTTCTCGAAGAAGGTCGGTGCACTGCTCGGGGTCGCCCAGCAGACCCTGGGCATCAAGAGCTTCCGGCCTGGCCAGGCCGAAGCGTTCGATCACCTCCTCGAAGGCGAAGATCTCCTCGCGGTCATGCCGACCGGCAGCGGCAAGTCTCTGCTCTATCAGTTGACCTCGCTCGTCGTACCGGGCGTGACCGTGGTGGTGAGCCCGTTGATCGCGCTCATCAAGGACCAGCTCGACAAGATGGCCTCGAAGGGCCTTGCCGCGGCGAAGATCGATTCGACGCTGACGGTCAAGCAGCGCCGCGAAGTCAACGCGATGATCCAGGCGCCGGGCGGCAAGTTGCTGCTCACCACGCCGGAGCGCATGGCCGATCCGGACTTCCGGGTGTGGTTGCGCGACGCCTGTGGTGGCGCTGGTGTGTCGCGGTTCGTCGTCGACGAAGCGCACTGTGTTTCGCAGTGGGGTCACGATTTTCGGCCCGCGTACCTGTCGCTGCGCAAGGCGATCGACGACGTCGGCAATCCGCCCGTGCTCGCGACTACAGCGACCGCGCCGCCGCACGTTCGCGACGACATCCTGTTCCAGCTCGGCATCGAGAAAGCGACGATCGTCACGACGACGTTCGATCGCCCGAACCTCCACTACGAAGTCATCAACTCCTCCGACGAGGGCGAGAAGATGAAGACGCTGGTCACGCTGCTCAAGAAGCTGCCGCGACCAAGCATCGTTTACTGTGCGACCGTCAAGAAGGTCGAAGAGCTCTACGAAGCCCTCACCCGCCATGGCTTGCCGGTGGGCAGGTACCACGGCCGGATGAACAAGAAGGAGCGCGACGACTCGCAGAATGCGTTCATGGCGTCGAGTGACCTCGTGATGGTCGCGACGAACGCATTCGGGCTCGGCGTCGACAAGTCGAACGTCCGCAACGTGTTCCACTATCACGTCCCGGGCTCGCTCGAAGCGTACGCGCAAGAGGCCGGTCGCGGTGGTCGCGACGGCAAGCCCGCGCGCTGCGTGCTGCTGTTCTCGCCCGACGACGTCGCGATCCAGGAGTACTTCCTCTCCGGCACCTATCCGACGAAGCGTCAGGTTCGCGAAGTGTTCAAGACCCTGGAGGTCTTCACCAAGGCGGTCGGCACGCCGGCCGAACACGATAGCTCGCCGACAGTCGCGAACATCGCGCTCGGTGCGAGCGTCGGCTCGCAGCGCACGCGCACCGTGCTCTCGCTGCTCAAGGACGAAGGCTTCATCACCGAGAAAGAAGGCGGCCTCTACTACGTCTCGGATCCGCCGCCCGAGTACGAGCTCGTGATGGATCGCGCGCGCTCGTACGAAGCGCGACGGATCGCCGATCGGCAACGCCTCGAGTCACTGCTCCAGTACGTCAAAGCAACCGACTGCCGCAACCGCGTCATCCTCGAATATCTCGGCGAGCCCGAGCCTCCGAAGTGCGGTCGTTGCGATAACTGTCTGCGTTCGAAGGATGCGGCCGCTGCAGCGGCCGCCGTTGCCGCACGGTTCGGCGCGTCGTTCATCCGCGAGCTCGACGACGATCACGCCGAGCTCGTGAAACCGAAGCGCGAGATCAAAGCGCGCGTCGTCCGGATCGATCAGCCGGAATCTGCGCCGGTCGTCGCCGCAGGTTCAGGACCGCTTGCGTCGCCGTCACACGCGGGCGTCGTATTGCGTCGAACGAAGCCCGGCGCCGAGCCGGTCGTCCCGGCGCCACAGGCGCCCGCGGCGCCGACGGTGCTCACGCGTCGTAAGCCCGGCGCTGAACTGATCGTCCCGGCGGTCCCAGCAGCGCTCGCGCCTGCCGACGAGGATCACAAGACGCCTTCGGTCCCGAAGCGTGAGGACGGCGATGCGAACGCGAACGACGCCGACGATGATGACGACGACGACGACGACGAGGATGGCGACCTCGAAGATGGCGAAGCGCTCGAGAGCACTGTCGACGCCGACGACAATGATGACCTCGATGACGATGACGATGACGATGACGATGACGATGACGATGACGATGACGACGATGACGACTACGAAGTCATCGACAAGACCGCCGCCGAGATCGCCGAAGAAGGCATCGAAGGCTCCGGCGAGGTCACGGTGCTCGCGCGCAAGCGCATGCCGAAGGTCTCGAAGCAACGCCCTGCCCTGACCGATGAAGACCCGGCCTTGGCGAGCGCCGCCGAAGCGCGTCGACGTCGTCGACGTCGCCGACGTAAGCGTCGCGCGATGCTACCGCCGAAGAGTGCGTTCTCGACGCCAGTGTTATCCACCGGTGGTCCTAACGGCGACTCGGCACCGCGCCGCGGTGGCGGCGGCCCCGTGGTCGAATACGTCCGCGGTCCGATGCGGATCGCGATGGCTCCTGTCGCTTCGGCGAATCCGAACGATACGGGCATCACGAACAATCGCCGCGGCGGCAAGAAGACCCGCTGGGATCGTCCGAATCGTTCTGGCGGTGGAGGTGGAGGTGGAGGTGGAGGTGGCCCACGCCGCTTCGACAACGGCGGCGGCGGTACCAACGGCGGCGGCGGTCCTCGCCCGCAAAATGCCGGCGGTCCGGGGGCACCGACCAACAACCTCGGCGCCCCGAACGGCCCGAACGGTCCGGGCGATGGTCAGCGCAAGCGTCGGCGTCGTCGTCGCAAGCGCGGTGGCGGCGGTGGTCCGCCGATGCTCGACGCGAACGGTCAGCCGATTCCGCAGCAGCCGCACATCGGCGGCAACGGCGGCAACGGTAATGGTACGAATGTCGGCGGCAACGGCAGCAACCCCGGCGGTGGCACTGCGGGCAATGGGAACGGCGACCTCGGCCCGCCAGTCAGCTTCTTCGAGCCCGTGAACGGTCAGCAAGGCGCGAGCAATCAGGCCCCGATGCTCGGCCCTGACGGTCAGGCGATGCGCAAGCGGCGTCGCCGTCGTCGTCGCGGGCGTGGTGGTCGCAATCGCGAACACGGTCCGGACGGCCAACCCGGCGGCCTGCCCGTCGAGGGTGCGAGCACCAGTGGTGACACCGGCGGCGACGGCGGTGACGACGGCGGCAGCAATTCCTTCGACGACGGCGCCGAGTAGAATCTCCACTCACGTCGAACGTCGAACTCGATCGTCGTGCGGCACATGTCGAGCCGCCAAGCCGCCAACGTGAAGCGGGAAGCCCCGAGCGCGAACCTCGAGCGCGGATCCTGGAGCGCGGATCCTGGAGCACTGGATGCCGGGCCGGCGAATCTCGAGGGACAAGTATCGAGCGTCGTCAACCGCGTAGCGATGCAGTGGCGCATCCGGCGCATCCGGCCCGCCCGTCGCGTATCGGATTGGCTCGAGCATCACGTGTGGAATCAGGTTCCGACGACGCTGCGACTCAAGAGCTATCAAGAGCTACTCCACTCCCAGCTCGTGCCACTGCTCGGCCCTGCGGAGTATTCATTAACTGGGAAAGCTTGTTCGCCACGTTCGCTACGGCCAGCGAGCCGATCCGGTTCGGGCTCACCCACGATCTCGCGAGCCGAATGGTGGACGATGGCTGGTGACGTGTGGCGGCGTCCGTTGCGCCGCATGCTCACAACAAGGTTCGCACTGCCGTGCCCGACCGAAGACTGACCTTGGCGTTCGCGCGCCGACCACGTACCCTGTGACGGTGCTCGATTGGCTCGGCTCCGTACAGATCCGCAAGCGCACCGCCAGCCGGGTCGAGCTCGATCTGACGCGCGCCACGTCGTGGACCGGCTGGGGTGTCGTGGGCGCCGGTGCACGGCTCGCGTTCTTCGCGACCGTTTGGGCCGCGATCGGCGGTGGCTTGCTCGTCGCGAGCGGCCTCCTGCTCGCGACCTTGCGGCGCCGCCTCGTGTTCGATCGCGATGACGGTTTGTTGCGGATCGAGCAGCGCTTCCTGGGCCTCAAGCGGCGCACCGCGGTGCCCTTGTTTCATCTGCGCGCCGTCGTGGTCGCCGCGCGCCGAGGTGGGATGTACGTCGCGTACGTCGAGCGCCGGATCGGTGGAACGATCCATCTCGACGAGGCGCGGAAGCCCGGTCCACTGCTCGAGCTCGCCGAGGCAGTGGCGGATGTTGCCGAGCTCCGGCTCGTCTACGACGCCACCACGCGGATGGCAGCTTCCGACTAGCGGCGCTGGTTTTGGGACAACAGTCACGATACCGTTCCGGCCGTGCGTTGTTCCCGCTTTATCGCATTGAGTCTGGCTGCGTTGGGTGGGCTCGGAGCGTGTGACAGCGGCTCGGGTGGCACGACGAAACCCAAGATAGACGAGCCGCTGAGGAAGCTGGCCGGTGTCTATCCCGACAAGTTTCAGTGCGACAGCATCTTGTCGGCGCACGACCTCGGCGAGCTGCTCGGCGGCATCGCCCGCGACCTCGATTCGGCGAGCTCCGTGCCGCGCGGCATCGCGCATCCTTGCACGTACGAGCTGACCGCAAACGGCGCGGCCGAGTACTGGACCTACGACTTTGACTGCCGCAACAACGCGAAGCAGACCGCCGACAAACTGTTCGAGCAGTACAAGACCGGGTCGAGTGACATGATCGAGCAGTACGACGCACTCGCCGATGCAGGTCAGGTCAAGCCGACCGATGCAGGCGTCGCGATCACGCGCCCCGAACCCTCGGCCGAAGTCGATGTCGGTGCAAAGGGGTTAGATCATCACGGCCAGGCAATCTTGTTCCTCGATGACGATGCGCCTTGTTACGTCCGCGTCGTCGGTCCCGGTGCGCCGCGCCGCCTCGCCGTCGCGCAAGCTATCGCTAAGAAGCTCACGTTCGCGAATGCGCCGATGACACCGCGGCCGATGTCGACCAAGTGACCAGCGCCGTGGCCGCTCGCAGCGAGCGCGCCGCCCTGCTCTGGCTCGCTATCCCGCTCGCGGCCCAACAGGTCGGCGCGCAGCTGATGGGCACCGTCGATGCGGCGATGCTCGGTCGCTACAGCGATGCTGCGCTCGCAGGTGCGGGCGTCGGCAACAACCTCCTGTTCGCGATCACGTCGGTCGGGTTCGGCATCGTGATGGGGATGGACACCGTCGTGCCGCAGGCGCTCGGTGCCGGACGGATCGAAGATGCGCGCCGTGCGGTCGGCGCGGGGATCCGGCTCGCGATCCTCGTTGGCTTGATCGCGACATTGCTCGTGTTCGCGACGCCCCTGTTGATGCAGCTGACCGGCGTCCAGGCCGACGTCCTGCACGAGGCACGCTCGTACATCTACCTCCGCGCCGTCGGCATCGTACCGTTCCTCGTCACGATCGCGTTGCGGTCGTATCTCGCCGCGCATCACCGCACGCGGCCGCTCGTCGTAGCAATGGTCGTCGGCAACGTCGTCAACTTCGCGCTCGATTACGCGCTGATCTTCGGCATGCCATCGCTCGGTCTCCCGGCGATGGGCGTGATCGGTGCAGCGCTCGCGACCACGCTCGTCCAGCTGATCACGATGGCGTTCTATCTCGCGGCGACGAAGGCACTCTACGCGGGCCCAGCCCCCGCGTCGACCACCACGGATCTGCGCGCGGTCCTGCGCTACGGCTTGCCGGTCGGTGGCCAGATCTTCGCCGAGGTCGGCATCTTCGGCGTCGCAACCGTGATCGCGGCGCATTTTGGCGAACGCGAAGCGGCCGCGCACAGCATCGCGCTCGGCATCGCGAGCTTCACGTTCTCGTTCGCGATGGGTGTCGCCGCCGCGACGTCGGTGCGCGTCGGCAATGCAGTCGGAGCCGGCGACCTCGGGCTCGCGCGCTCGCGCGGCTTTCTTGGAATTCGCGTCGGCGTGTCCGTGATGCTCGTGTGCGCGGTCGGGTTCTGGATGTTTCCCGCGATCCTCGCGCGCGCATTCACCGCCGATCCGAGCGTTGTCGCGACCGCGGTGCCGCTGCTTCATATCGCCGCGCTGTTCCAGTTGTTCGACGGCACCCAGACTGTCGCGGCCGGGGCGCTGCGCGGCCTCGGCCGCACGAGCGCGACCTTGGTCGGTAACCTCGTCGGTCATTACGTCGTCGCGCTACCCGTGATCCTGACTCTCGGCTTCGGTCTCGGCCTCGGCATCACCGGCGTATGGTGGGGGCTGTCGCTCGGCCTCACCGTGACCGCGGTGATCCTCGTCGCCCTGTTCTTGCGCGGCTCTAGAAGTAGCTCTGAAAGCCCGCGATGAAGTGCGGATGGAGCGCCGGGTTCCCGACCGCATCTTGCAGCGGAAGCGCGAGATCGAACCGGAACAGCTCGCGCGAGGTCTGAGGGATGAGCAAGCGCACGCCGAATCCGACATCGCTGTACAGATTCATGCGCTGCAGCGATTCCGCGACGCCCCCGATCTCGTAGAACGCGACGGCGCCCAAGCGGAACACCCACCACGGCACGGGTACGGTGCGAAACTCGAGCTGGCCGGTCGCGCGCCGGCTCGAATCGTTACGCGCCGAGCGGAACTCGTTGACGTTGTAGCCGCGCAGGCCGCTGTCCGAGCCGATCGCGTAGAAGCTGTTCTGCGTGTTGTGCCACTGCGTATCGACCTCGGCCTGCGCGAGCACGCGGAACCAGCTGTAGGTCGGCGTCGCTACGCGGATCTGCGTGGTCGCGCTGTTGTCGATCGAAGCCCAGCCGTGCGGCGCGCTGCCCTGGAACCGCATGGTGCCACTCGTCGACGGGTGGATGAACCCATCCGCGCCCCACGGGAAGATCCAGCCGAGCCCGAGCGACGGGCGCGTGAAGTTATTGTCACCGCCGAGCAGCGAGAGCCCTTGCGCGAGCGTCGCCGATGCACTCGGGCCGAGGTTCACGTCCTCGGCGAGCTCGTACGTCGAGACGTTACGCACGGTCACGTAACGCGGCTGGAAGATCGTCCAGCTGGCATACGGCTGCGAGATGACCTCGGAGCGCGGGAAGACGTCGGCTTCGAATTGCTGCGCGACCGAGGCCTCGGCATTCGTGAACGTCGGCGTGTCGAGCAGCGACGACTTCTGGCTCGACACCGTGTAGCCGACGCTGACTTGCTGTTTGTACTTGCTGCCCCACTGGCGGACGCCGCTCGCACTCACCGACCAGGCCTTGAACCGGAACTCGTACGGCAGGCCGCTATCCGGATCGGTGTAAAGCTCGTACGGATTGCCGATGGGCGCACGTGGGTCCGAGCCGGTGAACGAACGCGCGACCGCATTCTTGTACGAGAACGAGCTGCCCCAGCCCCACTCGCTCGCGAGCGACCACAGCGGCCGCGACAGCGCGACGGAGGCGTCGGATCCTTCGGAGTGAAACGTGTGCCCGTCCTGCAAGCCGACGGGGTCACCCGGGACCGGGTTGAACGTGTTCGTTCCCGGGTCGTACGCGAGTCCAGCTTGCCGCGTGATGATCTCGTCGAACTTGATTGTCAGGTTGATGTGCTTGCCGAGAAGGTTCTTCTCGATGAAGTACGGCCCGATCGCGATCGCGCCGGGGTCCATCACGACCGAGGCCGCGACCACGTCACGCGAGCCGAGGAAGTTGTTCTCCGAGAGCGAGAACGACAGGTTCGTCAGCGAGCTCTGTTGATAGGTGTATTGCGTATTCAGCCGCAGGCTCCAGATATCGCGCGTGATGACGAGCAGCTTGACCGTGCCCGGCGCCTTCGCCTTTACCGGCAACAGCGCGACGACCGAGGTGTAGAGCGGATCGTGAAGGCGGCGCGCACTTTCTTCGACGCGCGCCTGATCCCAGACTTCGCCTTTCTGGATCGTGAGCTCGCCACGCACACGGCCTTCGCGCGTCGTGTGATGGAAGACGTTGAAGAACTGGAGCCAGTTGTCTTCGGCGAAGACGTCTTCGTTTTCCACGACGACTTCGTCGATCACCTTGTCCCAGGGCTGAGGCTCGATCTCGAGGCCACGACGCACGACGGTCCGCGCGATGCTGCGTTTCTCGAGCGACGAGAACGTGGCGACCCAATCGCAGCTCGGCTCGTGCGCCGCACACACTTGCTCGGCGACGTGGCGCTGTTCGGTCGCGCTCTGCGAATCGACAGGAGCCGCGGGACCGAGGCCGAACCCGAGCCGCGGATTCATGCCGCGCGCGGGCATCGGCGAGGTGGTCGACGGGCCGGGTTGCGGCGTCGAGCCGGGTGCTGGCGTCGTCGGAGCCGGACCGGGCACCGCGTTGGGGTCCGGCGTCGGGTTTGGATCGGCGGAGGCGACGCGCGCAGCGAGTAATCCGAGAAGGAGAATCCGGCGCACGGACCGCGAGGTTATCAGGGCAACGGGGCCGTGCCGTGGGTGACACGCGGGTTCTTCGCGAGATCCTTGACCAGCGTCACGTTCTGAAAGCCGGCAGCGACGAAGCGCGCGTGGACCGTTTCGGCTTGATCGTAACCGTGCTCGACCACGAGCGCCCCACCGGGCTCGAGGAGCGCGCGCGCGGCCGCGCAGATCCGGTCGTAGAATACGAGGCCATCCGGGCCACCATCGAGTGCCATCACCGGCTCGCGCTTGACTTCGGCAGACAAGGTCGCGATCACCGAGGTCGCGATGTACGGCGGATTCGAAACGATCAGCTGGAACGTCTCGCCCGCGACCGGGGCCACCAGATCACCTTGCCGAATCTCGACCCGCCCCGTGAACGCGTTGCGCTCGACGTTCATGCGCGCGACCGCGGCGGCTGCGGGCGACAGCTCCGTCGCGATCACGTGCGCTGCCGGATATTCTTTCGCGAGTGCGAGTGCGAGTGCACCCGAGCCGGTGCACACGTCCAGGATCCGCGTGGTCGCCGCGCGATCGGGGCGCACCGCGATGGCGACCTCGATCACCGTTTCGCTATCGGGG
This sequence comes from Kofleriaceae bacterium, assembly GCA_043759355.1. Taxonomy (GTDB): domain Bacteria; phylum Myxococcota_A; class Polyangia; order Haliangiales; family Haliangiaceae; genus JABFXX01. The sequence continues at coordinate 56,459 of JAYVLQ010000101.1, read as the reverse complement.
CGCGGCACGAGGACGACCGGTTCGATCGTGAGCGTGATGCCCCAGAACTCGGTCTCGTGGACGAGGTACGCGACGGGCTCTCCGGCGAGGCGGCGCTTGATCAGCTCGCGATAGCTCGCGAGCTCGGGCTCGGCGAGCGGCTTATCGAAGTTCATATAGAGCTGCGTCCGCGTGCACTTCAGGGCATACGCGAGTAGCAGCTGGGCCTCGAGCCGACCGGCGCTGATGCCCTGATCGGCAAATCGCTTCGCGGTCCAATCGAGGACGCCGAGCGTGGTCCAGGTCTGCATCACCGGCGTCTCGTATATCACCCTCGGATTCATCCCCAGCTATCCAACGATCACGATGTCGCCGCCGTGGTCGATACCGGTTGCGTGCGTGATCACGAGAGCCCCGATCGCTCGCAACACGGGACCGGCGTCGTAGCGCGCGTGCGCGCGTGCCGGGTCGAGGTGCGCCGCGGTCATCGCATCCCAGGTCGAGCCGTCGACGAACGCCCCCGCTGGCCGCGGATAGCCTGCGAGAGGTGGCCCATCCCACCCGGTGCTCGCAGCGCAGAACGCCGAGAGATCCTTACCGCGCAACTCCAGCGCGAGTTGCAGCGCCATCTGTTGCGCCGGGCCACCGGTACCGTGATCGGTCGCCGGAGACACCTGGCGAACGAGCGTTGGCTGACCGAACCAGTAGTGCGGCCAGAGATACGCTTCCGATTCGAGGACGATCTTGCGCGCGAGCGGCCGGATCTCGTCGACCGCCGAACCGATGTGCTCGCTGGTCGGCACGTGCCGCTCGAGCTCCGACCGGATCGCGCTCATGAACTGACCGCGCTGCGTGACCATGGCTACGCGATCCTGCGGTCGCGGCGGCACGGTCGGCGCGCCACCGATCGCGGCGAGCGCATCGCCGTCGAGGTTGCTCGCGACGAGCGTGCAGATCGGCGCCCCGGAGAGCTGCGCGAGTGCACCGCGCGCGAGCGCGGGCGTGACGATGTGCTCGGCGCCTCCGGAGATCAGGACCAGCACCTGGTCTTCTTCACGTGCCGCGGCAACGACATCCATGATCGCGAACTCGGCGGTCTCGTCGGGCGCGGTGATCACCCAACCGGTCGGCACGGGACCGCGTTCGTCATCGAGCGTGATCGCGATGCCGTGCATGACCGGCCCTGCTCCGCGGACCATCGAGAGCGCGGCGTTGCCGAGCGCGATGCCGTAGGTCAAGCGCCCGAGCGGCTGGCCACGCAGCGCGTGCCGCACCCGCCTTTCGGGCAGCGACACCGCGACGGCGCCGCGAAAGATCGCCTCGTAGACGTGGCGGGCGATCACGGCACGACCCCGAGCACGACCACGTCGCCGTGGTTGATGCCGGTCGGCCCGGTGACGACGAGCGCGCCGACGGCGGCGAGCGCCGTGCCGGCATCACAACGAGCGAGCGCGACACCCGGATCGATGCCGGCGGCGTGAATCGCATCCCAGGTCGCGGAGGTCACGTACGCACCGGCCGGCGCTGGGCGGTCCCGTGGCGCGGGGCCGTCCATGCCGTCGCTGCCGATGACAAACGCGTAACCGTCGCGACCTCGTTGTGCATGCGCGAGCGCGAGCGCGAGCTGCTGCGCACGGCCCCCGATGCCGTGCCCGCCGCGAGTTGCGGGGAGCCTCACGACGGGCTCGCCCCACGCGAGGACCGGCACCGAGTGGCGCATCAACTGATCGACGCACGCGTCGATCGGCCCGGTCAGCGGTTCGCGCAGCCGATCGACCGGCTGGCCTACCAGAAACGCGTTCACGAACCGACGGACCGGGATCACGAGCTCGATCCGATCGTGCGGCCGCCCTGGCGCACCCGCGGTCGGGCCCGAGCCCACGACCCGCAGATCGTCGTCAAAGACATCGCTCGCGACAAGCGTGTACACCGGTGCTGCAGAGAGCACGGCGAGCTTTCCGCCCTTGAGCTGCGAACGCGCGATCCGCGCCGCGTTGAGCTCGTGGATCGCCGCACCGCTCGCGGCCACCGCTTGGACCTCGCGCACGAACTGGTCCAGCGAGAGTCCGGCTACCGGACGTTCGATCAGCGCCGACGCACCACCCGAGATCAGCGCGAGAACCTCATCCTCGGGACGAGCCGCTGCGACGACGTCGCACACCGCATCCGCCGCCGCGAGGCTGCGGAGGTCTGGAACCGGGTGACTCGATTCGATCGCGTACCAGCCCGTGGGCAGCGGCTTGCCATCCCGCGCGTGCGTCACGCACACACCGTGAAACACCGGCCCTGCCCCGCGCGCCATCGCGAGCGCCGCCTTGCCGATCGCGATGCCGAAGATCCGTCGGCCGCGGGCCGGTCGGACCTGGAGATGCGTGCGCACGGTCTGCGCCGGATCGCACGCGACGACCGCCCGCTGGAACATCGCCTCGAGCGCGGCCCGTTCGAAGGCCACGCTACGCGTAGCTCGCGAGGACGCCGTTGATCCGATCGATGCCCTCGTCGAGCCGGCGCTCGTCGACACCGGTGAAGCACAACCGCGCGTGCGATTTCACCTCGTCGCCGAACGCGCTGCCCGGTGCGACGAGCACGCCTTGCGCGGCGATCTTCTCGAGCACGGGCATGCAATCCGCGCCGCTCCACTGCGAGAAATCGACCCACAGATACGCGCCGCCCGGCGGCAAGGCCGAGGGTGCGACGAGCCGTGCGCGGGCACGATCGCGCGCGGCGCGATAGCGGTCGCGCGCGGATGCGAGGAAGCCCGCGCCGTTGCGCAGCGCTCCGAATGCGGCCCGCTGCATCGCGACCGGCACGTTGTAGACGCTGTGATTGACGAGCTTGCGCATCGCCGCGGTCACCGGCTCCGGCGCGAGCGCGTAGCCGACGCGCAGGCCGGCCTGGGCGTAGCTCTTCGCGAACGAGAACGTGGTGATCGTGCGCTCCGGTGCGCGCGCAGCGATTGAGATGTGCGGCAGATCGTAGGTGAAGTCCTCGTAGACCTCGTCCGAGAGGATCCACAGGTTGTGGGTCCGCGCGATCCGGATGATCTCGTCGATCATCGCCGAGGTCAGCATCGCGCCGTCGGGGTTGTTCGGGCTCGCAACATAGATCGCCGAGGTCCGCGAGGTGATCGCTTGTTCGATTTGGTCGAGCCGGAGCACCTCGACCGGCGTGACATGATGGCTGATCGCGATGCCGCGGATCAGCGGCCAGTGCGGCGTCATCAGGATCAACTCGTCGCCCGGGTCGCACAGCCCCTGCACCGCGCAGTGCAATGCGTGGGTCGTGCCGACCGTGATCTGGACGTTCGCCGGCGTCACCTCGAGCTGGTTCTTGGTCCGCGCCTTCTCGACGAGCGCGCCGACGAGCGCATCCCAACCGGCGGGGGTGCCGTAGGTATAGAGATCGGCCGGCGCCATCGCTGCCCAGTCGATCTCGTGGAGCGCCTGGGCCGGTGCGAGGTGCGTGTCCCCGATCTGGAGCGGGATGAAATCACCGGGAAACGTGGCGAGATGCTCTCGCAGCCTCGCGAAGATCGAGGCGGGGACGGCGTTGCCGGAGGTCGACACCAAGGGGTACCTCGACACGCTTCGAACGTACATCAGAACGAAGATCTTGGTAGGTTCGTCAACAATGTCGATGATGCAGCTGGGGGCGTTGGAGCCAGCTCGACCACGCCGCTCGCCGCTCGGGCTCGAGATGCTGCTCGTCGTGATGGTGGCGTTTGCCACCCTCGTCCCGGGGATCCAGAAATATTCGCTCGTCGATCCGTGGGAGACCCACTACGGCGAGGTCGCCCGGATGATGTTGCAGAACCACGACCTGGTCCACATGGACTGGCCTGGTGGCGACTCCCCGGCTGGTAACGAAGGCTTTCGGTCCAAGCCCGTCCTCACGTTCTGGATGATGGCGGCTGGCATGACCGCGCTGGATGTCGGCCACGATGGCGGGTACTCGGGTGAGATGGTCGCGAGCGTGCGCACGATGATAGCGATCCGCTTGCCGTTCATCATCAGCGGTGTGCTCGGGCTCACACTCGTGTGGTTGATGCTCGCGCGGTTGGTCTCGCGCAGGGTCGCGTGGCTCTCGCTGCTGGTCGTCGGGTCGACACCGTTCTTCTGCTTGATCGCACGCCAAGGCATCCCGGATATGCCGCTGTGCTCGACCGTGATGGGTGCGATCGCGATGTTCACGCTCGCGGTCGAGGATGGTGAGCGGCCGGTCGCGCGCGCATTCGGCCGGCTCGATCACCGGCAGCTCGTGCTCGGCGTGACCGGCGCATTCGTCGCCGCGCAGGCGATCTACTACGCGCTCTATTTCTTTCACTCACCGCAGATCGCGGTGCTGCGGTTCCCGACCCCGTACGTGTTCTTTCCGCTGTTCATGGGCGTGTTGTTCGCGGGGATGTGGCGCAACGGCTGGATGGTCGTGCGCTTCGCTCCCATGATCATCGGTTCGACCATCGGCCTCACCGTCGCGCTCGTACACAGCCGCTCGGTCTGGGAAGGCATCGATCGCTGGGATCACTACGCGCCCGATCGATTCATCATCCGCGTGCTCGCGTTCCCCGTCGCGTGGGCGCAGGGCACCGGCTGGGCCGAGACCGACGGGATGGCCAGTCACATCCTCGCGATGGCGCCGATCACGACGATGCGCCAGGTCTACATGCTGTGGTGCTACGCGCTGCTCGGACTGTCCGTGCTCGCCAAGGGGCCGCCTGGCCTGACCGTGGTCGGCGCGGTCGGCTTCTTCCACGTCGTGTTGTTCGGGCGATGGCGCGACCTCTACAACGGCACGTTCGAGCTCAAGCGCGGCTTGATGCTGATGACCGTGCTCGCGCTGCCATGGCACATCGCGATGTGGCTCAAGGACGGCGTGCGCTTCGTCGACGAGTACCTGTTCACGCACATCCTCAATCGCGCGGGCGGAGATCCGGATAAATCGCTCGGCACGTTCGAGTACTACACGTCGCAACTCGGCCACGGCATGTGGCTGTGGGCCGCGCTGTTACCCGCGGCGTTCGCCGTTGCTCTCTTGAAGAGCCGCAGCGATACCCGCGAAGGCCGCGTCCGATTCATGGTCGCGCTGTGGGCGATCTGCGGCGTCGCCGTGTTCGGCATCGTCCAGACCAAGTTCCATCACTACATCCTGCCGGCCGTGCCCGCGCTCGGAATCATCGTCGCGTTCTTCCTCGACGATCTGTGGGCGAAGCGCGAGCGGCTCCATCCGCTGTACGCCGCGCTCGGCATCGGCATCGTCTTGCTCGTCGCGCGCGACCTCGTGTGGGAGCCGGAACGCTGGATCGAGATGTTCGTGTTCCGGTACGACCGGCCGTGGCCCGCGGGCGATCCGTGGGTCGTCGATCCATCGGACGGCTTCCTCGTGCTCGGTGCGATCTCCTGCGTCGCGCTCGCGCTCGCGGCTTGCTGGCGACGCGCCGGCGTGATCGCGATCGGGCTCGCCGGGTTCGCGATCTGTATCTGGGCGCTCCAGGTCTACATGCCCGAGGCTGGCACGCACTGGGGCATGCGCGATGCGATGCGCAGCTACTACACGCAGCGCACGATCTATGGCGAGAAGCGGATCTACTTCGGGCCCGGCGAGCTCTACGACGACCTTCACACCGCGGGTGAGCAGTTCCACTTCGAGACGCTCGTTCCCGAAGGGCTGCAGCTCGACCAACCGATGACGATCACGATCCAGCTCGACAAGGCGAGCGACGACAAGATCATGGAACAGATGCTCGTCTTGACTGGCACCGCCACCGCACTCGGTCCTCACGACGTGACCGTGACGCTCGCCACGGGCGAACGCGCGAAGCTCGAGCCTCTGCTCGCCGAATGCAAACGCCGGATCGACGCACCGAAGCCAGACCCGAAGAAGGCCGAGCTGCTGTACGGCCGCCCACCGGTGCGCTACGTCGACGCAGACCGCTTGATCGCGTGGCAGCTGTACTGGCGCGGCGAGAACTTCTGGTCGAGCGACGAGATCTTCAGCTGGGCGCCCGAGCTCCGCACCGGCTTTGGCAAACCCGATAGCGCGGAATTCCTGAAGTACCTCAACGATCGGACGAAGGCGCCGCTCGGTCGACGCTACTTCCTGATCACAGAAGCGAGCCGCGCGTCGAACGTGAAGTCACTGCTGCCGACTCAGCGCGCGCGCGATACGTTCGAGGTCATAGAAACGTCGTCGAACAAGTTCTCGATGACCTCGTTCATTCTGTGACCCTGATCGCGTTCAACAAGCCGTACCTGGTCCTCACCAAGTTCACGGATGCAAGCGATCCACCGCGACCCACGCTCGCAGGCTTTGGCTTGCCACCGCGCGTCTATGTCGCGGGACGGCTCGATCACGATAGCGAAGGCCTGCTACTCCTCACCGACGACGGCAAGCTCAATCAGCGAATCACCGATCCGCGCTTCAAGGCTGCGAAGAGCTATCTCGCGCATGTCGAGGGCACGATCACCGAAGACGCGCTCGCCAGGCTGCGAGCCGGCGTCGTCCTCAACGACGGGCCGACCCTCCCCGCCCAGGCACGCACGCTCGAGCAACCGGCGTGGTTGTGGCCACGCACGCCGCCGATCCGCGTCAGGAAGACCGTCCCCGATGCATTCCTCGAGCTGACGATCCGCGAAGGTCGCAATCGCCAGGTTCGGCGGATGACCGCGGCAGTGAACTTACCGACGCTTCGTCTCGTGCGAACCGCGATCGGCCTTTGCACACTCGACGGGCTCGCGCCAGGCGAGTGGCGAGAAGTGCCTACATCTCTCGTGGCAACCTGACGACGATTTCGTTGTCGAAGCCTTAGACCTACGATCCGACTGGCGCGTGGAATGTTGATGCTATCTTAAATCTTTGGAACCTCTGAGGAGCCATGGCGACACCTACTGATACCTCGGTGATCCAGCGGCTGATCGGTCAGACCCGCCGGCGAATCCGCCTGCAATGGGCGCTCGAAGGAGCGGTCACGGCCACGATCGCGGCGGCCGCGCTCGCGCTGGTCTCGGTCGTCGCGGTGCGCCGTGCTTGGATCCAGCCGAACATCGGCATCGCGCTGCTGGTCCTCGCCGGCGTCGTGATCGTCGGCGGCGCCATCTACAAGGGCGCGCGTTCGCTCGATGCCGAGCGCGTCGCGCGCCGCATCGATCGCGCCTCGAATCTCTCCGATCGCCTGTCGACGGCGATCGCATTTCACGGCGTTCTCGCCGGAACCATGCGCTCCGGCACGCCCGCGCCCGAGGGCGCTGTCAGCCCCGAACAGCAGACCGTAGAGATGATGCAGCTCGCGATCAAAGATGGTGTGCGTGCGGCGGCGCGCGCGAACATTCGCGCGGCCGCCCCGTTCGCGACACCAAAAGACCTACCAGCGGCGTGCGGCTTCCTCGCGATCTCGGCGCTCGTGGCGGGTCTGGCGCTACCCGCGACAATCGAGCGGCATCCGCATGTCGTTGCCGTGACGCCCGATCACATCGCTGCCGGTCACATCGTCACGATCACGGGCACCGATCTGCTGGCCGGCATGCAACGCCCGATCAGCGCCAAGGATCCCTACATCCCACCGGATGGCTCGATCGCGATCGGCACGCTCGCGAAGTCGCAGCCGGTCAAGATCATGGACTGGACGGAGAACCAGATCACCGTCGAGGTGCCGCGCGACGCCACGATCGGCGAGCAACAACTGCTCGTGTTCCGGCCATGAAGAACGTCTCCATCGCCCTCGTGGCGCTGCTCGCCGGTTTTGGCTGCAGCGAGCCGCAGGTTGCCAGCACCGGCCACGTCCAGACCGTCACGCTCACGGTCGTGAGCGCGACGGATCAAGCGTTCCACAAGGAAGGCGCCGTCGAGCTCTCGGCCGACGAGCAGGCGTATATCAAGGCGCTGCTCACCGAGCTTCACGATGCCGCAATTCGCGAGAAGGTGCCCGAGCTCGAGGACTTCACCAAGGCGATCGAGAAGGCGCTCGCGCAGGCCGAGAACGGCGAGATTTCGAAGGAGCAGCTGCTCGACGATCTCGCGAAGGCCGAAGACGCACTCAACAAGAACAACGAGCAGAAGCAGGACGAAGTCGACAAGCAACTCGACGCGGTCGCGAACGAGCTCGGCAAAGAAGCAACGACCAAAGATATCGCCGACGCGCTCAAGAAGAAGGATCTCGCGAAGGCCAAGGAGGAGATGGAGAAGCTCGCCGAGAAGCTCGCGAACAAGCAGCTCGACGACAAGCAGAAAGAGGAGCTCCAGAAGAAGCTCGACCAGGTCGCGAAGCTGATGGACAAGCAGGACAAACAGGATCACGACAAAGATCAGAAGCTAGAGGAGAAGGTCCAAGAGGAGATCCGTCGGCTCGAAAAGCAGAAGCAAGAAGCCAAGAACGAGCAACAGCGCCAGGAGTCCGAGCGTCGCCTCGAAGACAAGCAGCGCGAGCTCCAGAAGCTCCAGAAGGAACGAGAAGCCAAAAACCAGTCCGATCAGCGCAAGGCGGTGAAGCGCTTGCAGAAGGACATGGAGAAGGCCGCGGAGAACCTCCAGAAGCCGCAGAAGGATCCGAACCAAAAGGACGACAAGGATTCGAAGGAGCAGCAGGAGCAGCGCGAGAAGCAGGCATCGGAAAACCTAAAGGATGCCGCGCGCGAGACGGGCAAGGTCGATCAGGATCAGCGCAAGCAGGCGACGCAGAAGAAGATGAGCTCGCAGATGGACGACCTCCGCGAGGCGATGCGGCGCGCGAAGCAAAAGAGCAACAAAGGCCCTAGCGATCCGTTCAACAAGAACGGCAAGAACCAAGATTTCATCTCGCGCGCGAAGGGCGGCAAAGGCCAAGGGGGTCAGTGGAAGCCCGGTCAAGGCCAGGGTGGCCAGGGTGGCCAGGGTGGCCAGGGTCAGAACGGTGGTCAGGGCTCGGGTCAGGGTGGCGATAGCTGGGGCACCGGCCACGACGACAACCTGACCGCGGGGGAGACCGCCAAGAGCGGCAACGACAAGGACCAGGACCTTCAAGGTCAGCAAGGCGACAAGGGTGGCTCGACGCGCGAGACCATCTTGTCGGCCGCACAAAAAGGCTTCGCCGGCGTCGGCTACAAGAAGATCTACGCCGATTATCAGAAGGCCGAAGAGGCCGTGATGCGGAACGAGAAGCTGCCCTCTTCCTACAAGTATTATGTGAAGCGGTACTTCGCGAACATCCATCCGAACATGGCCGCACCAGCGACGACATCATCAGGGACCCCAGCAGGGACCCCAGCAGGGACCCCAGCAGGGACCGGAGACGCACCCAAATGAGCACTGCAGCAGCCGCCAACATCGAGACCACGATCTCGTCGTTCACGACCGACCTCCGCACGTTGCGCGACGAGATCGGGACGATGATCGTCGGCCAGGAAGAGATCATCGAAGGCGTGCTGATGTGCCTGCTCGGCGGTGGGCACGCGCTGCTCGAGGGCGTGCCCGGCCTCGGCAAGACGATGCTCGTGCGTACCCTCGCCGAGACCATCGACGCGAACTTCTCGCGCATCCAGTTCACGCCGGACCTCATGCCCGCCGACATCGTCGGCACGAACGTCATCGTGGAAGATGCGAACGGCAAACGATTCGAGTTCTCGCGCGGTCCGATCTTCGCGAACATCGTGCTCGCCGACGAGATCAACCGTGCGACCCCGAAGACCCAGTCCGCGCTGCTCGAGGCGATGAGCGAAGGCTCGGTCACCGTCGCGAAGCAGACCTACAAGCTCGAGCAACCGTTCTTCGTGCTCGCCACGCAGAACCCGCTCGAGATGGAAGGCACCTCCCCGCTCCCCGAGGCGCAGCTCGATCGGTTCTTCTTCAAGCTCGTCGTCGAGTACCCGAACAAGGAGAACCTCCACACGATCCTCGATCGCACCACCGCGGATTCGACGCCGAAGCCGCGCGCCGTGATCGGCAAGGAGCGGATCATGGAGATGCGCGAGCTCGTCCGCAAGGTGCCCCTCGCGCGCCAGATCCAGGACTACGCGGTGCGCGTGGTGCTCGCGACCCACCCGGGGAACCCCGAAGCGACGCCGAAGTCCAAGCAGTTCATGCGCTACGGCGCCTCGCCGCGCGGCCTTCAATCGGTGATCCTCGCCGCGAAGATCCGCGCGCTGCTCGAGGGCCGCTACGCGGTCTCGATCGATGACATCCGCCACGTCGCACCGCCTGCCCTGCGCCACCGCTTGATCCTCAACTTCGAGGGCGAAGCGGAAGGTGTCGAGTCCGACGCGATCATCGAAGAGATCCTGAAGGCGACGAAAGAGACCTAGGCGTGGCCGTTCCGACGCCAGTCACCAAGCTCGCGCGCGCCGCGAATCCAGCCCAGGACCGCAGCGGCCTCTTCGACGAGAAGTTCTTGAAGACGCTCGAGCACCTGCACATGGTGTCGCGCAAGGTGTTCTCGGGGAATCTGCGCGCCGAGCGCCGCACGCGCAAGGTCGGTTCGGGCATCGAATTCGCCGATCACCGTACCTACTCGCGCGGCGACGACTTTCGGTACATCGACTGGAACCTGTACGGCCGGCTCGACAAGCTGCTGCTCCGCCTCTTCGAAGAAGAAGAGGATCTCCACATCTACATTCTGATCGACGTCTCGGATTCGATGTCGATCGGCTCGCCGCTGCCGAAGCTGCACTACGCGATGCAGGTCGGAGCCGCACTCACGTATGTCGGCCTCGCGAACCTCGACCGCGTCTCGATCATCCCGTTCGGCGACCAGCTCACCGATCGGCTACCGCTCTCGCGCGGCAAAAACCGGATCTTCAGGGTCTTCGACTTTCTCCAGAAGTGTCCGATCGGCGGCAAGACCTCGCTCGCCGACTGCATGAAAGACTTCGTCACGCAGAACAAGCGGCGTGGCCTCGCGGTCGTCATCAGCGATTTCTACGATCCGGCCGGCTTCGAGCAGGGCATCAACACGCTGCGCTACTACAAGTTCGAGCCGTTCGTGCTCCAGGTCTACGACCTCAAGGAGGCGAGCCCCAAGCTCCATGGCGACCTCGCGCTCGTCGATTGCGAGACCGGCGAGACCAAGGAAGTGACCGTGAGCAAATCCCTGCTCGAGGCGTACGAGCGCGAGCACGAGAAGTATTGCAAGGAGCTCGAGGCGTACTGCACGAAGTACGCGCTGCCGTTCTTCCGCACGCACACGTCGATCCCGTTCGACGAGCTGGTCCTCAAGATCTTTCGCTCGGGCGGGTTCTTGCGATGAGCCTCCTCGGTCCCATCGGCTTGTCAATGTGGATGTGGTTCGCGGCCGGCGCGGCCGCGCTCGTCGTCAGCGCCTACATCATCAAGATGCGGCGTCGCCGGTTCGAGGTGCCGTTCGCGCAGCTGTGGCAGCGCGTGCTGCAGCAAAAAGATGCGAACTCGCTGTGGAAACAGCTCAAGCGGCTGATCTCGCTGCTCCTCATCCTCGGGATCCTCGGCGTGATCCTGTTCGCGGCGCTCGACCCCACGCTCGGTGCAGTCGACCGCAAGGCGCGCAGCGTCGTGATCCTCGTCGACGCGTCAGCTTCGATGAAGGCGATGGACGGAGACGAGGGCGGCACGAAATCGCGCATGGACATCGCGAAGGTCAAGGCGAAGAGCCTCGTCGATTCGATGGGCGGCGGCGACCTCGCGATGGTGATGAAGGTCGACGGCCAGGCCACACCTATGAGCCGGTTCACGAACGATGGCCCGATGCTCGACAAGATCATCGACGACAAGGTCACCGCGAGCGACACGCCGGCCGACATCGTGCGCGCGCTCGGGGCCGCCGCGGATGCCCTTCGCGATCGCCCGAACCCGCTGATCGTCATCATCTCCGACGGCGCTTATCCGGACGATCAGCTCAAGCGTGTCGATTGGGGTAATGCCTCTACCGCGGCCCGTAACCTCGCGGCGGTCGATCTCTCGAAGATCGACGTCCGCTTCATGCCGGTCGGTCGTCGCGACGATAACGTCGGCATCATCGCGTTCAATGTTCGCCGCTACATCGCGAACAAGGCCGCGTACGAGGTGTTCATCGAGATCGAGAACTTCGGCAAAAAGCCCGCGCATCGCTTGCTCACGCTCTACAACGGCCAGACTGCCGTCGATTCGAAGCAGATCGACCTCCTGCCCGGTCAGCACATCCGCCAGATCTATCCGAAGATTCCGGGTGGTGAGGATAACCAGCTGCGCGCGAGCCTGCGACCGCCCCGCGGCAGCGATAGTGAAGGCTCGACCGATGCGTTCCCGCTCGACGACACCGCGTACGCCCTTCTTCCCGCGCGCAAGAAGCAGAAGGTCTTGATGGTCACCGAGGACAACCTGTTCCTCGAGGGCGCCCTGCTCGTCTACGACAACATCGACCCGCTCAAGGTGACGCCCGCCGAATTCGCCGCGAAGCCCGCGCTGGCCGATGACATGGACGTCGTGATCTTTGACGACTACACGCCCGAGACGCTGCCCGCGCCGCCGACCTCGCTCTTGTTTTTCCACCCCACCGGGCCGCACTCGCCATTCGCGATTCGTGGTGAAGTCTCGGCCCCGAAGATCACAGAGATCGATGAAGGCCACCCGGTCATGCGCTGGGTCTCGATGAGCGACGTCTACATGGACAAGAGCGAGGTATTTGCGCCGGACCCGAAAAAGGGCGAATCCACGCTCGCGTTCTCGGTCACCGATCCGATCGTCGTCGCGAAGCGCGATGGTCGCCGCAAGATCCTCGCGTTCGGATTCTCCCTGCCCTCGGCGAATCGCGATGCCGCTACGGATCTACCGATGCGGGTCGCCTTCCCGATGATGCTCGTCAACACGCTCGATTGGTTCGCGGGCGATCAAGCAGACCTCCTCACGACCTACGCGACGGGCCAGCGCGAGCGCGTGCCGCTCGACGGTGTCGTCGGCGCGACCGAGGCCGAGGTCAAAGCGCCGGACGGGACGATCACGAAGACCCCTGTGCTCGACGGCCTCGCAACGTTCTACGGTACTCGCGTCGGCTACTACGATCTCACCGCGAAGGCGCCCGATGGCAAGCCGCTCGCCTCGATCAGCCTCGCCGCGAACCTCGCCTCGCCGAGCGAATCCCGGATCGCACCGAGCCTCGAGCTCACGCTCGGCGGCAGAAAGCTCATCGCGCCCGAAGCATTCTCGATCACGCACAGCCAGAAGCTGTGGATCTACCTGCTCCTGTTCGCCACCGGCTTGATCATGCTCGAGTGGATTACCTATCACCGCCGGATCACGGTGTAGAGATGGCACAGCGGACCTGGCTCACCGACCTCTTGAAGCCGCGCGCACTGCTGCGGCTCGCGCTCGCGATCGCTGCCTCGATCGGACTGTGGCTGCTTGTCTCCACGTGGATCGGCGACCGCACGCAGATCGAGATGCAGTTCGCAGGTAAACCTGTGAGCCTGCTCTCGCCGGAGTGGCTGCACCTGATCGCGGTCGTACCCGCGTTCTTCGTCCTGCGCGTGCTCTCGCTCACCGATCTCTCGCTGCTCCAGCAGGTCGTCCAGGCCACGCTGCGCTCGCTCGTGATCGCGGGCATCGCGCTCGCACTCGCGCGCCCCTCTCGCGTCACGCAGACCAGCAAGGTCTCGACGATCGTGCTCGTCGATGTCTCGGATTCGATCTCCGACAAACAGCTCGCCGCGAGCAAGAACTTTGTCGACGAGCTCGGCAAGAGCGAAGGCGACGGTAACCTCCAGGTCATCACGTTCGCCGAGAAGCCGACGGTCGTCCGCGCGCAGACGGGTTCCTTGTCCGCCGCGATCGTGCGCCACGCGAACGCAGGCGCAGGCACCGACACGCAAAGCGCGATGCAACTCGCGTATGGCTTGATCCCGCAAGGGTTCGTCCCGCACATGGTCGTGATCTCCGACGGCAACGAGACCGAGGGCGACATCGCGGTCGAGGCCTATCGCGCGAAAGAGCTCGGCGTGAAGGTCTCGTGGAAGAACTTCGAGTCCGATGCGACCGCCGAAGTTCGCGTTGTCGGAGTCACCACGCCCGACGAGATCAAGGTCGGGCAGCCGTACGACGTCACGGCCGAGGTATGGTCGACGGAGAAGCAGACCGTCACGCTCGCGCTGCAACAAGACGAGTTTCCGAACGGTCTCGAGGGCTCCAAGACGGTCGAGTTACGCGAGGGCAAGAACCTCGTGAAGTTCAAGAGCGAGGCGAAGCGCGCGGGCTACACCATGTACAAGCTTCGCCTCACCCAGGTCGCGCACGATACCGAGAAGCAGAACAACGAAGCGGTGATGACCGCGCCCGTGAAGGGCAAGCCGAGGGTGTTGTATGTCGAAGGCGGCGTGCTGCGCGAGCCAGGCTCGGCGAGCTATCTTAAAAAGGCACTCGAGACCGAGAACATCGATGTCGAAGTCCGTGGCCCCAGTGGCATCCCGAGCAATCCCAAGGAACTCGAGAAGTACGACCTCGTCCTCGTGTCCGACGTACCCGCTCACCTGATGGGCGCGGGCCAGATGCAGGCGCTCGATACGTACGTGAAGGTGCTGGGCGGCGGCCTGATCATGGCCGGTGGTGAGGACTCGTTCGGCTCGGGTGGCTACGAGCGCACGATGATCGAGAACATGATGCCGGTCCGCTTCGACTCCGAGAAGATGAAGGAACAACCTGATATCGCGCTCGCACTCGTGATCGATCGCTCGGGCTCGATGCAGGGCGCGAAGCTCGAAGCCGCGAAAGAATCCGCGCGCGTTACCACCGAGGTGCTGTCGCCGAACGATTTCATCACTGTCGTCGCGTTCGATAGCGAAGCGATGGTGCTCGTGCAACCGCAGCGCGCGGGCAATCGCAATCGCATCTCGCAAGAGATCGGCCGCCTCAACTCCGGTGGTGGCACGAACATCTATCCGGGCCTCAAAGAAGCATTCGAGATCCTCCAGGGCATCAACGCGAAGGTCAAGCACGTCATCCTGATGACCGACGGTGAAGCGCCGACCGATGGCCTCGCCGACCTCGTCAACGAAATGCATCAGTCGCGCATCACCGTATCGTGCGTCGGCGTCCAGGGCGCCGATCGCAACATGCTTGCGATGATCGCGGATGCCGGTGAAGGCCGGCTCTACATGGTCGAGGACATTGGATCCTTGCCGCGCATCTTCATGAAGGAGACCCAGGAAGCCCAGAAGAGCCAGCTCGTCGAAGACCTCATCCATGTCCGCGTCGCGAAGAAGGTGGAGGCGATCGAGGGGACGAACGTCGAAGCCGCGCCGGCGCTGCACGGCTACGTCACCACGAAGCCGAAGCCGACGTCCGAGACGATCTTGATCTCGGATCTCGGTGAGCCGATCCTCGCGCGCTGGCGCTACGGCGCGGGCACCTCGGTCGCGTGGACCTCGGACGTGAAGAATCGGTGGAGCGTCGATTGGCTGCGGTGGGCGGGCTATCCGAAGTTCTGGGCACAGGTCGTGCGTAGCTCGATGCGTCGCAAGGTCTATGACAGCTACGACCTGACCGCGAAGGTCGCGGACGGGCGCGCGCAGGTCACGGTCGATGCGATCGACACCGGCGATAAATTCGTCAACGAGCTCGAGACGTCGCTCGAGGTGATCGATCCGGCGACCAACAAGACGGTCGAGACTGTCGGGATGGCGCAGACCGCAGCGGGTCGTTACACCGCCGACTTCAAGATCCAGAAGTACGGCTCTTACATGTTGAAGGCCGTGCACAAGCGCAACGGTCAGACCGTCGCCGAGTCACTCGGTTCAGTCGCTTTGTCCTATCCACTCGAGTACCTGCGCACGACGCCGAACCTCGAATCGATGAAGCACGCGGCTGCGGTCTCGGGCGGTCACGACAACGCGACGCCAACGCAGATGTGGGATCCGGAGCACGAGGAAGTTTCGTACACGCAGGACCTGTGGCCCTGGGTCCTCCTCGGCGTGGTGCTGTTCTTCGTGCTCGACCTCTATGCGAAGCGGGTTCGTTTGTTCGGCTATCGCACCATCAAATTTTGACGAATTTGCGTGCCGGAAAGGCCGTGCCGATCTCACAACGCCCGATCAGATAGGTCGGCGTATCGCTACTTATGGGGTAGTCTCTCCGTTCCCCAAATCAGTGGAGTTTCATGGGCAATCAACGAGGATCCTTCGCCAAGCGCCAACGAGAGACCGATCTCAAGGACAAGGCTCGCGAGAAACGCGAGAAGCGCGCATTCAAGTCTGACCAGCCTGACAAGGCAGAGAAAGGCCCCCAGATTGCCTGGGACGAGGCCGTCCGGTACGTCGAGAGCGTTCTGCCGCCGTCCGAGCCTGTCGATCCGGGCGATGTTGATGCAGACAATCAGCCGTCTGTTCTTGCTGCTGCGGCTCCGACGACCACCAACACTCCGCAGCGTTAGGCCCTGACGGCCCTAACGGCCGGTGAAGGCGCCGGGGCGACGCTGAATAAAGGCCGTCAGTCCCTCCTGAACGTCCTGGGATTTCATGATCGGGACAAGGTCAGGCATGAGCTGCAGGGCTGCTGCGTGTTCGTTCGCCGGAAGCGCCGCGCGTGACGACTTGAGCGTCGCGTAGACTCCGAGTGGCGCCTGCGCCGCGATGGTTGTCGCGAGTGCGGTCGCGCGCGCGAGCTGCTCGCCGGCCGGCACGACCTCCTGGACCATGCCCATGCGCAGCGCTTCGGCGGCATCGAAATCATCACCCGTGAGCAGCCAGCGCATCGCGTTCGCCCAGCCGAGCTCCCGCGGCATGCGGAGCGTCGCGCCGCCGACGGGATAGATACCGCGCTTGACCTCGATCTGACCGAACCGCGTGTTCGCCGCGGCGACGCGAAGATCGGTCGCGAGCAGGAGTTCGATCCCGATCGTGAAGCACGTGCCCTGCACCGCCATTACGATCGGCTTACTCACGCGCGACACGAGCCCGAGCGGATCGATGCCGCCATCCGGGATGTGCCACTTGCCCGAGCTAAACGTGTCGCCCCACTGCGGAAGATCGAGGCCGCCCGTGAAGTGGTCGCCGTGCGCGAACAAGACTCCGACACGCAGCTCTGGATCGCGCTCGAACTCGCCGTATGCAGCGCACAGCTCATTCCACAGCGGGAGGTCGAACGCGTTGCGCTTCGCGACGCGATCGAGGCCGATCAACATGACATGGTCGCGCTTCTCGCGCGTGACGGTTCCAACGGTCATCACCGCGGAGTGTAGCGCTAGAAACGGTACGCGATGCGGAAGTAGCCGGTGAGGTCGTTCACCGAAGGATCCGCCGCTTGCGTCATGCCGACCGGCACTTCGGTGAGCGCCTGATGCGAGATCGAGGCTTGACTGATCAGGAACCAATCGTGATTGATCCGGTAGTACAGCGTGCCGCCGACCGAGAGCACGCTGCCGTTCGAAGAGCCGAAGCAGGTCGACGTGTCCGCGCCGACACCGCCGCACGCGACGCCCACGTTCATATCTTTCGTCGTCGAGTAGCTCGCCTCGAGCTCCCATTCACCGCGGCCACTCATCAAATCGTGGCCGACGAAACCGCGCAGCGCGAACACTTCGGTGTGGTTGTAGCTCACGCCACCCGAGCCGAACGTTTGCAAGAGCTCGACGCCGATCCGTGCATCGCTGAACGAGTGGCGATCGACGATCGAGGCGCTCACCTCGTACCCGCGTTCACCCTTGAGCTCGATGTTCGTGCCGGCGGTCCCGGCCGTGGTCGGATAGAGGTTGAACGCGGGTCGGCGGCGGAAGTTTCCGGCCACCGTGATCTCGAAGCGTTCGAGGTTTCCGAGCCCTGCCGAGATACTCGCGCGCGCGGAATCGGTCGCGAGCCGCGAGACCAGGATCTGATTTTGGATCACGGTGTTGGCTTGTGGCGCGTCGAGAAACGCACCCGCTTGGATCGCGAGCGTTTCGGTATCGACGTGGTTGAGGTTCACGGTCATACGCAGCCGCTGGTTCGGCTTGTAGTTCAAGCCACCGCTCGCGTTCGTGAACTGCGCGCCACCATTGGTCGCGACCAGATCTATCAACAGGTAGTGGTAGAGATCGAGGACCGGATTGACGCGGTAGTAACCGTTCGCCGTCCCGAAGATCCGGGTCTGGTCGCCACCGTCGATCGCCTGCTCGACAACACCGCCGAAGGCGCCGTACGCTTTCGGCGTGCGATACGCCGCGCCAAACCCACCGGTGCCGATGAATTGGCCGGCACCCTTGCCGGTCACCGGATCCTTGAGTGCGACGTAGTCGGTATCGACCGAGCGCGAACCCCGGAACGGGAACAGACCTGCGAAACCGAGGTACGTGAGCTTCGACGTCGACGCGTAGTCGAAGCGCAAACCATCGATCTTCACGGCCGCGAGATCGGTGATGTCCTGGCGGCCGAACGTGAGGTCGGTGCGCTCGCCGTTGCGCACGATCCAGAGCTCGCGGAGGTCGTACTCGTTCTTCCCGAGCAGACCGGACTGGATATGCGGCTGCTCGGCCGGGGTCTGGGCGACGATCGTGTCGAACCGATCGTTGAAGTTTGGCTGGCTAACGAGCCGTATGCGCCCGTCGATCCGCGCATCCCACCGGCCACCGCTGATGTGGCGGAAATCGGTTTGCAGGCGCAGGTCGGTGAACAACCGCGACGGCACATCGCCATTGGCCGCCAGATTCTTCGCGCCCGGGGTCTGCATGATACCCGGATAAGCACCGCCGCCGCTCTCCGCGAACAGCATCGTGCTCGAGGTCAGGCTGCCCTGGATCAGGGTCTTGCCCTCGGTCTTCTCGGTATCGGCCTTGTCGACAAAGAACCGGTCCTTCTCGAACTCGGTGGTCTTCTTCTTCGAGCCCATGTCGTGACCGTTGAGGTCTTGCTTGACCATCGGCGGCTCGCTCGAATCTGTTGTCGGCTGCTTCGCTTTGCCCGAGAAGCCACCACCACTGTCGTCATCGTTGTCCGACGTCTCGTCGTCGTCGGACTTGGCGTTGGCCTTGGCCTTGGCTTTGGCCGGCGCCCTCTTGTCGCCGTCGTCGTCGTCGGACTTCTCGGATTTGTCGGATTTTTCAGCCTTGGCCGCAGGCTTCTTGTCGGCATCGTCGTCGTCCGCATCGTCGTCGGCCTTCTCGGCTTTAGCGGCCGGTTTCGGCGCGGCTTTTTTCGGGTCTTTTTTCGCCCATGCCGGCGTGGCGACGAGCGGCAGCGTCGCGATCAGCGCGAGTGCGAGCCACGACGCCTGCTTCACCGGCACACCGACTCTCGGAGCCCCGAGCCGACCGCCGAACCGCCGACGACCGCGCCGAGCCACGTATTCATATTGTGGCAACGTGCGCAGGTGGTTTCTTGGGCGTGCGACGTACCCGCTTCGGGGGTAAAGCCGTTCGCGCGGAATGCATCGTAGACGTGGCAGCTCGCACACCGCGGCGAGATGCCCGCGAAGTTGCCGTTCTTGTGGCAATCGAAGCACGCGAGTGTCTTGTGCACGCCCGTGAGGCTGCAGCCGACGCGGGTGTGATCGAAGCGAGCGGGCGCGAACGACCACTGCGTGTGGCACTCGCCGCACCGCGGCGACAACGAGTTGTTGTGGACGTCGTCTTGGCGGTGGCAGTTCAAGCAGAAGTTGCCGGAGCCTGCGAGCGGACGAGTGTCCTTGTGGCAGCGCTCGCACGCGATGTTGTCGTGCATGCCTTTGAGCGAGAAATCGCCGACATCGTGGAGCGGCCTTATGTCCTCGAACGTCTTGGTCGAGTGGCACTGCTCGCACTGCGTGCCGTACTGACCCTTGTGCACCTTCGGTTCGGGATGGCAGCCGAAGCAGTTCGACGGGCGTGGCTTGAACGTGATCGACGGATGACAGTCCGCGCACCGGACCTCGAGATGCTTCCCGTCGAGATGGAACTTGGACATCGTGTTGTGGTTGAAGATGTTGTCGCCGGTCTCCTTGTGACACTGCTCGCACTTGGCGCCGAGCCGGCCCTTGTGCGCATCGTCGTCCTGATGGCAGCCCTCGGCCGCGCAGGTCGCGTGGGTCTCGGCGAATTTGCGATCCTTGGTGTGGCAGTCGACGCACTTGTTCTTCAGGTGCTCGCCCTTGAGCTGGAACTGCGTGACCTCGCCCTTGGCGTCCTCGGGGAACGGTTCGTTGTGGTTGAAGTTGAGCTTCACCCACGAGCCGGGGATATGACAGTTGTTGCAGTTCGCCCCGAGCGTGCCCTGATGGAGTGAATCCTCGTGGCACTTGCCGTTCGCGTTGCAGTTCGATTCGAGCGCGCTGAACGAGGTCTTGTTGCTCTTGTCCCGTCCGGTGTGGCAGTCCGCGCACGGCACCTTCGCGTGGCCCATGACGAGCGGGAACGAACCGTCCTTGCCGTGGGCGGTCTCGGTCATCTTGTTGTTCTTCGAGACCGTCGGATCGCCCGGGTGCATGTGGCACTGCAGGCACTGCGAGCTCTTGTAGCGGCCCGCCGGGTGCTTGTCGTCGGCGTGCGCCTTCTTGTGCGCGTGGCAACCCATGCAGTCAGCCTTGCCCTGTTTGTCGATCAGGGTCCGGAAATCTTCGAAGTCCGCCGGGCCCGAGCCACGGTGGCACCCACGACAGCTGACCTCGACGTGCTTGAACTCGAGCTTGAAGCGCGAGCGTGTTGTGTGGTTGAACGCGGTCGGCGTGAACTTCGGACCGCCAGAGGGGTGACACGTTCCGCAGCGCGGCGGCGAGCCGAACTCCGAGAACCGATCCTGATGATGCGAATCCTTCGCGTGACAGGTCTCGCAAGCACTCGTGGGCTTGCCCTCACCTATCGCCTTGGTGTGGCAGTCGTAACACTTGATCTTGCGGTGCGCGGGACCGAGATCGAACTTGCTCTTCTCGGTGTGATCGAAGTTCTGCTGCTTGAGCGTCTTGAACGTCGGCGAGTGGCACCACTCGCAATCCCGCTTGCCGAACAAGTGTCCGTCGTGTGGGCTGTTGTGACAGCCCGCGTTGCCGCAGTTATCGACCTTCGGAAACGGCAGGTTGAACACGCTCTTCGGATGGCACTTGCTGCACGCGACATCCTTGTGCGAGCCGAGCAGCGGCATCAGGGCGTCCTTGCGATCGTCATGATCGAACTTCTGCTGCGAGAGTGGCTTGGCCGGCTTCCATACCGACTCGCCGTGGCAGCGCTCGCATGCGAGCTTGTCTTTCTCGGACGCCTCGAACTTGTGCGGCTGCTCCTTGAGGTGACACGTGCCACACAGGCGGTCCGTGCCCATGTACGTCTTCAAGCCCTGCTTGTCGTGGTTCTTGTGGCAGTCGTCGCAATCCGTGGTGGCGTGCTTGCCGTTCAAGCGCCAGCCGGTGAGCTGGTGATCGAAGGTCTTCTGCCCACCGGGGATGTTCTTCCATCCCATGATGTCGAACGAGCGCCCCTTGTGCTCGATATGGCAGGTCTCGCACTTCTTGCCCTTCACGAGCGTCGAGGAGTGAAAGCCCTTACCGCTCTCGATGCGACCTTTGAGGTTGTTGTGATCGTGGCAGCCGAGACACTTGTCGTTCGACAGATCCTTGGTGCCGTTGAGGTGGCAGTCATTGCAATGCTGCGGGTCATCGAGCGCGCCGTGGCTCGAGGTCAGGTCGCCCGGCTTGGAGCTGAAGAAATCGTCTGCGATCGCGCGCGACGCAAAGCAGGTGACCAGCAGCGTGATCACGAACGCGGCTACGCGATGCGCCGACTTCCCCATCGTCGCGAGCAGCTTACCAGGCACGCGACCATGCTTCGTAAATATGGAACACCGCAAATCCCGTGAGGATCACCGTGAACGGCACGTGGACCTTCTTCCAGGAGTGCAGGAGCAGCTGCGCCTTCGGTGCGACAACTTGCCGCCGGGCGATCACGATCATGCGACCCGCGCGGCGCGCGAGGTCCGCCCTCGCCTTGCGGTCGACGCCCATCTGCTTGAGCCGGCTGCGACGCTGGAGCGTGCGCGGAATCTTGCCGATATCCTGGAAGATCAACCACCACATCGCGACCAGGAGGCTCGGCGATTGCGCGACCGCTTGCGCCTTTGCACGTTGCTCGCCGAGCTCGCGATCGATCTCCGACATCGGCGCGGGATAGTGCGGGCGCGCGGCCTGAAACGCGCGCTCGTGATCGAGTTCCTCGAGCTCGACGCCCGACGAGAGCGCCGGTACGAGCGTGTAGAGATAGCGACCGAGCACACCCGAGATGACGACGATGATCATCGACCAGAACGCCGCCGACACCCAGGTGTCGAGCTTGATCGCGGAGTGCAGGATCACGAACATCGGGCCGACCGTGCCAGCCATCATGTGGAAGTCGAACCACATCGTATTTGACGCGAACCACCGGAACATCTTGACGCGCCGGAACACCGGATAGATCGCCGCGATGACCATCAGGCCGGTGCCGACGAGGCCGCAGTAGACCGAGAGCCCGGGACCCGGGCGATAGACGACCTTCTCGATGATGCCGGCTTGATCGAGCCCGGCAAATTCAGGGAGATTCTTGAGCTGGCTGTACTGATACGACATCGCCGGCGCCTTCCAGCGCAGCAACGCTTCGCCGAGCGCGAGCACGAACGTGAGGAGCCCGATCAGCCACATCACGAGCGGCGCATAACGGCCGCGCTTCACCTTCGCGAGCCCACCCGAATGGACGTCGAGACCCTCGGTGAACGGCAGCACCGGCAGGACCTCTTTGCGATCCTTCTTCGTCAGATCGGTATCGAACCCGGTCCGCCCGAGCAGCGCCATCGCCGGCGAGCGTTCGCGGAACAGGTCATAGGTGTTAATCTCGATCAGCGAGCCGGTCGGGCACGCGGAGACGCACGCTTGATCGCCATACGCGATGCAGTGATCGCACTTGTTCGCGATCCGGCGGGTACGCGCGATGCGACCGGTGCCGGGCCCGAACTTGAGCGAATCCTTCTGCTCGAGGCGATGCTTGAAGCCTTTTTTGAACAGCGGCGCATCGGGCTCGACGTCGACCATGTCGATCGCGCCGTACGGGCACGACTGCGCGCATGCGGTGCACCCGGTGCACGTCGACTCGTTGATGACAACTTCCTTCTTGATCTCGTCGAACTTGATCGAGTCGTAGGCGCATGGATCGATGCACCGCTGATCGGTGCAGGTCCGGCACGTATAGATGAAGTCCAGCATGCCGAGCTGGTACCCACCGAGCGTGAGCCGCCGCGCGCCGTAGCGCTCCTCGCACGCTTCCTCGCACAGCTTGCAATCGATGCAGAGCTCGAGCTGACGGACGCGCACCATCTCGCCAGCGACGCTGATGCCCTGGCGGATGAAGAAATCGAGCAGCTCCTGCTTCACGCCCGAGACCCACGCGAGGCGTTCGCGCGAGACCGAGAGGGCGCGGCGCAACCGCGCTTCGAACGGCGGATGGCGAACCGCGAGCTCCGCGATCCAGCGGTGATCGAGAGAGATCAGCACCGACGGTGCGGCGGTGTAGAACGCGATCGGCTGGCTCGTCGCTGCCGACAGCGCACCGGAGTTGAACAGGTCGCCTTCGATGAACAAGGCGACGTTCTTGAGCGCGACGCGCGCGAGTGGCGCCGGCTTGATCAACGACTCTTCTTCGAGCTCTTCGGTCGAAGCCTGCTCGTGTGCGACCTGCGCGGCGCGGCGCTCCGACAACACGTCTCGGTTGAAGACGGCCGCCGAGACCTGCCCCCGCGCGATGTAGATGACCGGCGCAGGTTGACCGTTCGCGAGCCCGATCGGATCGAGCACGAACATGTCGCGCTCGAGATGCCGGGGCACGAGGCCACCCTGCTGCATCGCCGCGATCAGATCTTGATTCGGCACGCCCTCGAAGATCGGCAGGTTGCGGATCAGCCCGAAGTCGTTCTCCAGACCGGGTGGTATGATCGGAGCGTGGCCTTGGGCGCCGCCCGGACCCATTCCGCTTCCGCCGAGGGCGTTGTGCTGGATAGCCAAATTTGACATCACGCGCCGAGGGGAGCCGAGAACCATGTCGACAAAACAAACTACGAGCCCGACCGGTCCCCGCTCGACTTCCCGGCAAATATTACCAGCATGAGAGAGCCGCGTGTTGCGATAGGAACGCCCGGCCAGGGTTTGTTGTCGCAGGCAGTGCAGATCATGATTTGCGTGTGCTTGTCAGGACGTCTCAGCGAGGGAAATCCTCTGGGCCCGCTGGACTTGGTACCGACCGAAACCGCGCTCGATGCGCCACCGCGGACGAATGCGCCGAACCTGGTGTTCCGCGAATCGTCCAATCTCGATGGTACCTACTTGTGGTTGGGGCCGAGCGGCGTCGCCGGCTACGTCGAGTCGCAGTGGGATACGGCGTTCGGGGTCGACGCGTCGCTCGTTCGGGTTCGCGAGCACGAGGTGATCTCGGCGCTCGGCTTCAGCGTGGGTGCGAGCCGGTGGACGGAGCATAGCGGTGGACGTTTTTGGGTCGACGCGATGTTCGGAACACCCATCCTCGAGCACACGATCGGACTCTCGGTCGGTCCGATCATGGAGGTTGCCGATCTCTCCCATCCTTTAGTTGGGGGGTCGGTCGGGATCTGGGCCTTCCTCGGCGTGACCCCATTTGCGAGGGTGGGAACCCTGCAATCGCTCGGAACGTTTGCCGAGTTCGGCATCCATATCGCGCTCCCCGCGCTCCGCCGTTGACAGCCGAATTGCGACAAGGTAACTAACCCGCTGCCTTGTCGGGGCGTAGCGCAGCCTGGTAGCGCACTTGGTTCGGGACCAAGGGGTCGCAGGTTCAAATCCTGTCGCCCCGACCACACTTTCTGCGATAGATTCCCCCGGTGGTAGCTGGGGCGGCTCTTCGTACATCGGCAAAGTTATCGGTGCTCGTCATTGATGACGATCCCGACATCTTGGAATATCTCCAAGATTTTCTCGGAGCCGAGGGCTTCGAGGTCACGACACTGGCGGATCCGAGTATCGCGGTCGAGCGCATTCGCGACGAGGTGTTTCACCTCGTCGTGCTCGACCTGATGATGCCGAAGGTCTCGGGTCTCGATCTGCTCGCGCAGATTCGAGCCGCCGACGACGACATCGCGGTGATCATCCTCACGGGCTATCCCACGCTCGACACGGCGACCGCGTCGATCCAGCACGAGGTTTCGGCCTACATCTACAAGCCATTCACGCCCGTGGAGTTCCGCGACGTGATCGCGCGGATCGCGAAGAAGAAGGGCCTCGTCCTGCGCCGCGAGGACGAGCTTCACGCTGCGATCGGTCGCCAGATTCGCGATCTTCGCAAGGCGCGTGGGCTCACGCTCAAGCAGATGGCACGACGTACAAACCTCTCGGTCTCGCTGCTCTCGCAGATCGAACGCGCCGAATCGAGCGCCTCGGTTTCCAGCCTCTTCAAAGTTGCGACCGCGCTCGACGTTCCGCTGACCGATCTTTTCGGCGGATACTGAGCAGGCCACATGGCCATTCGGTCTCCTCCCCGCCTCGACTGGGCGCCGGGTGATAGCGGGCTCGTCAGCTACCGCGATCGCCTCGTCCAGTTGCACGACGCCGAAGGTCGCGCGCGCCGCGAGCTCGCGTCGGAGCGGATCTACGATGTGCGGTTTTGCGATGACGGTCGGATCATCGTGCTCGATGATCGGGGATCGATCACGTTCAAGCGCGATGGCGAGCTCGTCGAGCAAACGCACTTCCGGATCGATGCGAGTCGGCTGCCGCTAGCGGCGAGCATGTCCGGCGATGGCGATCGCTACGTCGCGCTCTCCGAGGGCGAAGTGTTCGCGGTCCAGCTCCGCGGCGAGAGGCCCGAGCGGATCTGGACGCTGCACGCGCAGAGCTTTGGCGTCTTGCTGGGCGAGCGCACCCAATCGGCCAAGGTCGGCATCGAAATGTCGTCTGATGGTCGGCTCGTCGCGATCGGCTACACCCAGAGCTCGCGTGCCTGGATCGTGATCGAGCTCGCGACCGACCAGTTCTTGCAGCGCTCGACCGTGAAGCTCGAGGAGAAACGTCCGGTCGTGATGCCCCACGGGATCCGGCCGATACCAAATCAACAAGGTCGAGCGAATGCACCGCAGCTGTTCGCGTTCGACCAGGCCGGCACCCGGATCGCGCACGCGGTGCCGGATGCGGTGCCAAGCTGGGGCGTCACGCGGCTCGATGTCGAGGAGCGCGATCTTGTGAAGTCCGTGCCGGGAGGTGCGAATGCCGTCGCGCTCGATCGTGGTGGTCAGCTCGCCGCGTACGCGTACGCCAGGCCACCCGAAGGCGCGCGCGGCCGGCTGCGGATCGACTATCTCTCGCCCGAGCCTGCGGGCGGCGCCACCGTCGACGTGATCGACAGCCTCTCGATCGAGCCCGCGCTGCCCGACATCGTCGCCCTCGCCTTCTCGCGCGATAGCCGCCAGCTCGCGTGCCTCGCCTCGACAGGCGCGATCGAGATCGTGCCGACTCCGTGAGGATCGAGTGGGATCCACTCGATTCGGCCCTCCTCACCGTGCAGAACGGTGCGCTCACGATTCATCGTGGCCCGGTACAGCAACACATCGCGGGGACCGCGCCGTGGCTCGACGCGCGATGGCTCACCGATGGACCGATCCTCGGGCTCGATAGCAACGCCGGGTTGAGCTGGTTTCGCGATGGCAAGCGGGTCGAGTACCGCACGAGCTCCGAACAGATCGAGCGAGCAGCGCTGGCGGCCGATGGCACGAAGTTCGTGGCACTCCACTTCGGAGCGATCGTCGTGGTCGACCTTGCCGGCGCGACGTTCCGACCGCGCCTCGACGGCGTGACGCTCGACCACAGTGGCGCGACGATGGAGATTTCGGGCGACGGTGCGCGCCTCGCGATCGCGTACGAGACCGAGCAACCCGGGCGCGGCTTCGCGGTGTTCGATCTCGAGAGCCACACCGTGCTCGAACGTTCGTGGCAATCGCAACCGTTGCACCGACTAGCACCCGTCGGGTTGGCGTTCGATCACGCGGGCAAACGACTCGCACAGGCGATCCCCGAGGACGGCGTCCCCGCGCTCGGGGTTCTTCGCATCAAAGGCGGTGATCGCTATCCGCGCACCCGCACCGGCGGAGCGACTGCCGTGGCGATCGAATATCGCGGCAACCTCGTCGCGTACGCGCATCGCGTACCGCTGCCGGGTGCGCGCGGGCGCTTGCAGTTCGACTACCTCGAGAGCGGCGTGAAGGGCGCCGAGATCGTCGGCGTGCTGGACACGCAGACGCTCGAATCCGAGTTGCCCGATCTGGTCGCGCTCGCCTTCTCGCGCGACCGACGACGTTTGGCGTGCCTCGCTTCGAACGGCGCCGTCGAAGTCGTACCGGTGCCGTGATAGCTTCGTCGCGTGCACCCCGTTCGCATCGCACCATCGATCCTGTCCGCTGATTTCGGCAAGCTCGCCGTGGAGATCCAGGCGATCTCGACTGCGGACTACGTCCACGTCGACGTGATGGATGGCCACTTCGTGCCGAATATGACGATCGGGCCGATCGTCGTGGAGGCCGTGCGCCGCGCGACGAAGCTCCCCCTCGACGTGCATCTCATGATCGAAGACGCCGAGCGCTGGGTCGCCGCTTACGCGAAGGCCGGCGCCGACATCATCGGTGTCCACGTCGAAGCGTGTCCGCACCTCCATCGCACCATCCATCAGATCCGCGAGCTTGGCAAAAAGCCATGCGTCGTCTTGAACCCGCACACGCCGGTCGAAGCGGTCGAATGGGTGCTGCGCGATGTCGCGCAGGTCTTGATCATGTCGGTCAACCCCGGCTTCGGCGGGCAGAGCTTCATCCCGAGCGCGCTCGAGAAGATCGCAGAGCTCCGCGCGATGATCGATCGCAAGGGCTACGACGTCGAGATCGAGGTCGATGGCGGCATCAAGATCGACAACATCGCCGAGGTCATCGCGGCCGGTGCGAACGTCGTCGTCAGTGGCTCGGGCGTGTTCGGCACGAAAGACTACGCGGCGACGATCGCGGAGCTTCGCCAGCGCGGTCAAGCCGCCCAGAAATAGGGACGGCAACTCAGTCGCCACGTTACGCCTCGCAAGTGCCTGAATGTGCCGGCACGACGAGGGACGGTTATTCACTCGCGCTGAAACTTCGCGAGGTAGAACGCGTCGGCGCCCGGTGGCCAGGTGTGGTGATCCTCGACGAGCCGCAGGCCGCTGCGCTCCGCGAACGCGCGGGCTTGATCGGGTCCTTCGGCGCGCGTGAACGTGCACACCGAGTAGATCAACGTGCCGGTCGGCGCGAGTCGCGAGACGACGGCATCGAGCAGTTCGGCCTGGACGAGTGCGAGGCGCGGCACATCGGCCGGAATCAAGCGCCACTTCGCATCGGGGTGGCGGCGCAGCACGCCGAGGCCAGAGCACGGTGCATCGAGGACCACGAGATCGTAGTCGTACGCGAGTGGGGCTTTTGGATCGGTGAGATCGCAGACGTGCGAATGCAAGCTCGTGAGCCCGAGCCGCTTCGCGGTCTGGGCCGCGAGGCCGAGCTTGGTCTCGGACCGATCAGCGGCATCGATATGCGCGGCGTCACCCGAGAGCTCCGCGAGGTGAGTGGACTTGCCGCCGACCCCGGCACACGCATCGAGGATCTTCATGCCGGCGCGCGGCGCGGCGAGGTGCGCCACGAGCTGCGCACCGGGATCCTGGACGGTCCACTCGCCGGCGACAAACGCAGCGTTGCGCGCCGGATCGCCGAGGTTGTCGATCTCGAACGCTTGCGGTGTGCCCGGCGCGATATCGACCGGGCTTGCGGTGAGGCCCGCTTCTTCGAGCGCGGCGATCAGCTGGTCGCGCGTGGTGCGGCGAGCATTCGCGCGCGCGACGAGTGGCGCCGAGGTAGCGAACGCCGAGGCGTGCGCAGCCACGTTCTCGGGATCCGCGGCAACGAGCTCGTCGAGGATCCATTTCGGCAAAGAGAACTCGATCGCGAGGCGCGCGAGCAACTCGCCGGGCAGCGTCGGCTCTTTGCCCGGTCCCAGCTTGCGCAGCACCGCGTTCGCGAACCCGGCCATCTTCGGGCCGCCGGAGGCCCGCGCCGCGGCGACCGCATCGTCGACGGCGGCGTACGCGGGGACGCGATCCAGGAACAACAGCTGATAGGCGGCCACGCGCAGCGCGATCACGACGCGAAGCGGTGTCTGCTTGAGATCCGCGAACGCGGCAAACGAGCGATCGAGGCGCGTGCGATGGCGCAGCACGCCGTACACCAGCTCCGAGGCGAGCCGGCGATCGCGATCCTCGAGGTTCGCGCGTGCGAGCTCGCCATCGAGCGCGGGCGTGGCCCACGCTCGATCACGCTCGATGCGCTCGAGAACGCGGCGCGCGAGCTCGCGGGCATTCATGGTTTCGGCGCTTCGGGCTTTTCGAGCTTGTCGCCGATCGCGATGCCGCGACCTGCGGCGAACTCGTGCGCGGCCATCCGCTTGCGACCCGCCGCTTGAACCTCGCGGATCGCGACGACGCCGCCGTGCCCCGAAACATGGAGGCCCTTCTTGTCGATGTCGATCACCGTGCCGACGCCCCGACCGGCGGTGGCGTCGGTGACCCGCGCGCGGAACAACTTGATCGGTTGGCCACGCAGCATCGCATAGGCACCCGGCCACGGATCGACCCCCCGGATCCGCGCGGCGACGAGGCTGACCTCTTGCGTGAAGTCGATCGCACCATCGGTCTTCGCGAGCATCGGCGCGTGGCTCGCGGCCCCGTGGTCTTGAGCGACCGCCTTCGCGGTGTCATCGGCGATCGCGGCGACAGCTTCGAGCAAGGCTTCGGCGCCGATCGGTGCGAGCCGCACGAGCAGCTCACCCGAGGTCTCCTCGGCGCCCAGCGCGACGCGACGCTCGAGCATCACCGGCCCGGTGTCCATGCCCTCGTCGAGCTGCATGATCGACACGCCGGATTCCTGCTCGGCGTTGATCACGGCCCACTGCACGGGCGCGGCGCCGCGATACTTCGGCAACACCGACGCGTGGACGTTGATGCAGCCGCGCGAAACGGCCTCGAGGACCGCCTTCGGCAAGATCTTGCCGTACGCGACGACGATCGCGAGCTCGGCACCACACGCCTTCAACGCCTGCTCCAGCTCGCCCGTGCGCGCCGACTTCGGTTGGATGACCGGCAAGCCGAGCCCCTCCGCGGCGACCTTCACCGCTGGCGCGCGGAGCTCACCGCCCCGCCCCGCTGGCTTGTCGGGCTGCGAGACAACGAGCACGACATCGTGAACCTTCGCGACGGCGCGGAGGCACACAGCAGCGATGTCGGGAGAGCCCAGGAAAGCGAGGCGCATATCATTCCACCAGGTTGGAGAGGTACGTCACGCGCAAGCGATCGTCGCGCAGCACGCGGAAGGCTTCATCGAGGACCGTCGCGATGTCGTCGAGCTCGCGCGCGAGTTCGCGGCGCAGATCGGCCGGAAAACAATCGGAGGCGAAATCGCGGCGCGCCGATTGGTACGCGCGGCGAATCTCGAACGCGGTCGCATCGCGACGCACGCCGAGTAACGCGAAGTAATCGGCCTCGGTGACGAGCTCCCAGCGCGCACGCACGCGCTCGCGATCGATCGCGAGATCCGTTTCGCCGACGAGCGCGGTTGATTCTTCGAGCCCTGCATCGGCGCGACGCGCGAGCGCGAGCCCGAGCACGACCAAGCCCCAGGCGAGCGGCAAGATATCGACGACATCGACGCCAGCCGCGCGCGCGACCTGCGCGAGATCCGCTTGGCCGTCGAAGGCGGCGAGCGCGGCGCGCTCTTCGGCCGCGAGGTCCGCGACGTTGATGATGCCGCCGAGCCGCTCGCGATCGCGCACCTCGATCACGGTGGACGCCGGACCGACGAGGCGCTCGAGCGTCGCGCGATCGAGCTTGCGCCGGATGCCCTCGAGGATCAACGCCGCAGGATGCCGCGACATCCGAATGCGCTCGCTCGAAGGCACTTGATCGATCGTGATCAGATAGTGACCGCGATCCCAACCGAACAGGGAGTATACGATGTCCTCGACGTGGCGACGCACGGCCGGCAGCAGCTCGCGGCGTTTGAGATAGCCAAAATCGACCAGGATCTCGCCCATGCGGCGACCTGATTGCGCGACCTGGATCTGGCAGCGCTCGTACTGCGCGAGCGTGATCTTGCCCTCGCGCACGAGCAATTCGCCCATGCGATCGCCGGGCTCGCTCGATGACGCGAACACCGGGCGGCCCGCATCGAAGAACACGATCTTCTCGACTTCATCGGGCGAGCGACGAAATCTGATCCGCCCAGTCGCACTCGACGCGAACAACTTCGCGAGCAAGAGCGCGACATCCGAGACGCCACGCACGATCTCGCCAGAATCCGGCAAACCACGCTCGCGGACCTGCGTGTCCCAAGACCCCGGCGACGTGGCCAGCTCGCGCGCATCGGCGAACACCATGCCACGCTCGATCTCGGTGACCCCGCGCGACGTGAGCGGCGCTTCTTCGCCGAGCTCGGCGAGATCGATCTCGGTCTTGTGATCGTGACGCGGCCGCAAGTCGACGCCTTGCGACGACTGACTATCGCCCGCGAACAGCCGCTGCGCCATCATCGACATCTTCGCGCGCAGCTGCCTCGCGAAATCGCGGCCGCCGCCACCACGCACCTCGTCGGACACTTCCGGAGGCGCGGGCAAGCGCGTCGGCACGACGATCTCCGGATCGTCGTGCTCCGGGGGATCGTCGTCGTCGTCGGTCGAGGGTGGTGGCGTCTGCATGCCACTGCGAACCATCAACTCGTCAGCGAAATCGTCGAGGCCGAGTGGGCTGTCGTCGATATCCGCCGGCGAGATGCGAGCGATCCGGTCGCTGCGGTCCGAGCGATCGACGAGCTCTGCGAGCGGAATTGGCGCGGACCATGGATCATCCTCCCCACGTTCGGTGAGGTCGACGTTGCGCGGCGGCGGCTCGCTCTTCGTACGAGAACACGCGATCGTGTCGGTCAGAATTCGCGGGCGCGTCGGTTCGACATCCGGTGACGTTGACTCCGGCGGGTCTGCGGGCGGCACTTCATCCGGACCACGAATGATCAGCGTGGGCTCGCGCTCCGGCACCGCCGTCGAACCAGGTCGCCACGCGTGCGCCGGCACGAACGGTTCGTAATCGCCGCGCGGAAAGATCTGGATCGGCGGCGGCAACGGGGCTGCTTCGCCACCGGAGCGATCCTCGATGATCTCGTCTTCTTCACCGACCGCGGCATCGCCACCGATCAAATCGGCGAGCGCTTCCCACCGCGCGCGCAAGGTCGCGCGCTGCGCGGAAGCGGTCGGATCGTCGTCGACGTTCTCGGGCACGCTCATGCCGATACCCGTGCCGTGCGTGGTCTTGGTCCGCGCGATAGCAGGGCGCGTGGTGCGCAGGGCAACGGCTTCGAGCGCGCCGAGCACGGCAAACCGTACGGCCTTCTCGTTCATCGGTCGCGTGATGAATCGATCGGGCTGCATCTCCATCGCGTCGAGCGCGGTGCGGATCGGTCCGATATCGTCGCCGACCACGATGAACGCGACGTTCGCGCGCGGCACCATGCCGCGCAGCGTGTCGATCAGCGAGGTCGCGTCGCCCATCTCGAGGCTCGCGGTGATCAAGACCACGGGTGGCGTGCGCGCGTGGAAGATGTCGATCGTGTCGTCCCCACCGTGACTGAGCAGCACCTCGACCGGGCCGGACTCCAGCGGCTCGGCGAGCGCACTCGCGAGCTCGCTGATCCGCTCCGGATCGGCGACGATCAATACGCTCGAGGCAGCGGAGCTCACGGGAAGCCGCCGTAGTGTCGCACAGCTAGCTCCTAGTGGCTGGGCGCGCGACGTCCGTGTATTCGTCGTGATTTCGGGAGCAAGTCGATGTTCACGCATCGGCATCTCCGAAGCGGAGCTTCCGGGCGTCGCCGTGGTCTGCGTGCCAGCCTCCGTCGTGCGCTGAGCACCAGCCCAGCTACAGCGACGACATCGGATCGACGTCGAGCAGCACGCGCACGCCCGTGAACGCCTCCTGATTCGCGACGGTTCGCGCGACCCGTCGCAGCGCCGTCCGATCTGTGCTTCGCAGCCAGATCTGCCAGCGCGTCCGATTGCGCAACCGCTCGATCGGCGCCGGCACGGGCCCCAAGATTTCGACCGCACCCGCGATCTCGGCGTGCTTGTTCGCGGTCTCGGCAACCTCGGCGAGCTTGCGCGCGGCGCCTGCGACCGCGTGCTCGTTCGGTCCGTCGATCCTCACCACGATCAAGCGGCCGTGTGGCGGATAGCGAAGGTCGGCGCGGGACAAAGACTCGGCGCGATAAAACATCGAATAATCGTGCGCCGCAGCCGCGACGACAGCTGCGGCGCCCGGCCGATAGGTCTGGACGATCACGCGCCCCGCGCGCTCGCCACGGCCTGCCCGACCGGCGACCTGCGCGAGGAGCTGGAACGTGCGCTCGCTCGCGCGGAAATCGGGGAGATCGAGCCCTGTATCCGCGCACAACACGCCGACAAGCGTGACCCCCGGGAAGTCGTGCCCCTTCGCGACCATCTGGGTACCGACGAGGATATCGATCTCGCGGCGAGCGACACGCGACAGCACGACCTCGGCCTTCGCGCCACTCGCGACATCACGATCGAGGCGCGCGACCCGCGCGGTCGGGAATTCCGCAGCAACCGATTCGGCGATCTTTTCGGTGCCGAGGCCTTTGCGCACGATCGTGTCGCGGCCTTTGCACTCGGGGCATTGCTCCGGGATGGGGTCGACGCGCCCGCAGTAGTGGCACGTCAGGCGATCGGTGGAGCGGTGGTAGGTCTGCGAGACCGAGCAGTTGATGCAGCGGAACGAGTGACCGCACGCGCGGCACAGCACGAACGTCGCGAAGCCTCGCCGGTTGAGAAACAGGATCGCCTGATCGCCAGCCGCGAGGGTTTCGATGATCGCGGCGCGTAAAGGTGCTGAGAGCATCGCATCGCCGTCGGGAATGTGAACGCGAAGGTCGACGACCTCGACGGTGGGCATCGCCTGCGATGTGGGCCGCACGGTCAGCGTGAGCAGCTGATACTGCCCGCGCTCGGCGTGCGCGTAGCTCTCGAGGCTCGGGGTCGCCGAGCCGAGTACGCAGACCGCGCCGGCGCGCTGCGCGCGAACGAGTGCGACATCACGCGCGTGGTAGCGCACGCCTTCTTCTTGTTTGAACGAGCTGTCGTGTTCTTCGTCGACGACGATCACGCCGAGGTCCTCGACCGGCGCGAACACCGCCGAGCGCGCCCCGACTGCGATCCGCGCCTGGCCGCGGCGGAGGCGCGACCACTCGCCGAGCCGCGCTTGCTCGGTCAGGCCGGAGTGGAGGATCGCGACGAGGTCGCCGAACCGCGCGCGGAATCGCGCCGCGAGCTGCGGTGTCAGCGAGATTTCGGGCACCAGCACGAGAGCGGTCTTGCCGAGCTCGAGCGCATCGGCGATCACGCGCAGGTAGACCTCGGTCTTGCCACTACCTGTCACGCCGTGGAGGAGGAACGGCACGAACGCCACGGGCTCATGGACCGCCTTGATGATCGCGGCGATCGCGACCTCTTGCTCCACCGTCGGCGTGGGGATCGTGGTGGGCGCGAGGGCATCGGAGATCGGAGCGGCATCGAGCGCGGATTCGCGTTCGCTCGTGCGCACGATGCCGGCCTTCTCGAGCTCGCGCACGGCGGGGCCTGGATTCGGAATCTCGAGCGCCGCGATCGCCATCGACCCCGCGGCGAGCGCTTCGACGATCGCGAGGCGCTTTTTCGCGCGCTTCGCGGCTTCGCGTGCCTGCTCGATCGGTACCGCGAGCTCCACGATCCGCTCCTGCTTGAGCCGCGCGCGCGCCGCCTCACGCTCCTCGACTTCGGCGACAAGGCCTTGCTCGATCAGAGGCACGTAGCCCCGCTTGAGCGTCGGGCTCATGCCCGCGCTCGCGATCGGACCCGCTTCGAGGCGGCCCAGGAGTGCGCGTGGTTTCGGCGGCAGTGCACTCTCGAGCGCCGCCTCGCCAGCCTCGGTCAGCGCGAGCACGCGATGCGCCTTGATCCCGCTGCCGGCAGGTAACGCCGCCTTGATGACCTCGCCCGGAGGCGCTTCGTAGTAGCCGGCGATCCACTGGCACAGCTCGACAAGCTCGGCCGACAGAGCAGGCTCGTCGTCGACCACGTCTGTCAGATCGAGCAGCTTCTTGATCTCGGCAGGCACCGGCGTGCCGACCTGAGCGATCACGCCCATCACGGTCTTGCCGCCGAACCGCACCATCACGCGCGCACCGACCCGTGCGCGCGCACGGAATCGGGCCGGGACACCGTAGTGATAGAGGCCCGGCGCCGCGAGCGTGACGATGACCTCGACCGTATGCAGCGCCGCTGGCGGGTGCGGCTCCGCCGGCGAACCGACAGCG
Organism: Kofleriaceae bacterium; assembly: GCA_043759355.1. GTDB lineage: Bacteria > Myxococcota_A > Polyangia > Haliangiales > Haliangiaceae > JABFXX01. The sequence goes on along the minus strand of JAYVLQ010000101.1, from coordinate 21,189 downwards.
AGATCTGCACGCGGGGCAATCGTCACGGCGACGGAGCCTAGCACCATCGGACATCTCCTCGGCGCAGCCGCCGCTGTACGATGGCACGCAGCCGTGAGAGAGACGCCGCTTCCACCGACGACGCAGCGGCTCGCAGTCGGCCACGTGTTGCTGCGGCACGTCGAGATCGCTGCGGTCTCGAGCTCGGCTCGTGCGCGACGCAAGGCTCGAACCACCCTGCACGGTGATTCGGTCCGACCTTGAGCGACAAGCCATTCCCACCGTCTGCGCGGCGCCTCGCGCTCGCACGCCAGGCCGGCATGACCGCAGCGAGCCCGTTGCTCGTCGCCGGGCTCGCGTGCGCAGCGATAGCGATCGTCGGGGCGGTCGGCCGATTCGCGCTCGGCGATGCGATCGCCGCGGCGTGCAACGGCACCGCGACATTGCCGGCAGCGCGCGCGCTCGTGATGCATGTGCTCGCTATCACCCTACCGCTCGTCGGCGCAGCTGCGGTCGCAGCGATCGCGGCGCACCTCGCGCAGACCCGCGCTGTCTGGTTGCCGCGTCGGACGATCCACAATGCGCCCGCGATCGACCGGGGTGCGGGCGCGCGCACGCGCAGCACCGCGTTCGATCTGGTCGCCGTCATGGTCGTCGGCGCGGTTGGCTTCGGCTGGTTGTGGGTCTTCGCCCCGCGCCTCGCGGTGCTGTTCGAGCTTGCACCTGGCGAGATGTTACGTGCCAGCGGTGCCCTCGGCGCGAGCTTCCTCGCGGCACTCGCGATCGCGTACCTCGGCATCGGCGTGGTCGATGCGGTCGCGCGCCACGTCGAGCTCGCGAACGCGCTCGCGATGACCGCGACAGAGAAGCGCGAGGATGACCGGCTCACGAGCGCGGATCCGAGGTGGGCACGCCAACGCTCCTTACACGCGCGCGATACCACGAGCGAAGGTGCGGCACTCGCGGCCGCCGTCGCGGGCTGCGCGGTGGTGATCCTTGGCGATGACCTCGCGGTAGCGATCGCATGGAACGCCACGAAGCGACCGATTCCGACCCGTGTCGCGGTCGGTCGTCGCGCCCGCGCCACGCAGCTCGTCGGGCTCGCGCGCAGGCATCGCATCGCGGTGCATCGCGATCCGGTGCTCGCTCGCGCGCTCGGTGATGGCGAAGGCCCGGTGCCCGAAACCCGTTGGCGCACCCTCGCCGACGTGCTCGCTGCGATCCGTCACTAGTTATCGTCCTCGCGCGGATCGATGCGTGGCACGTACTCCTCGGCCTGACGCGCGCGCTCGGCCGCTTCTTCATCGAGCTCGCGCGCGAGCCAGCGCAGCGCACCATCGAGCGTTTCACCCTCGAGACAGATCCGGCGCATCGCACGATCCGAGATGCCGACGAACGGCGAGAACGCATCGAGGACCGCCTCGGCGTGCGCGTACGCCGAGACCAGGTCGGCTTCGTTCGCCCAGTGCCCCTCGATCGCTTCGCGCAGCACACCGCCCACGCAGATCAGCCGCACGTAGGTATCGTGGACCAACAGGTTCGTCTCGCCCGAGCGCGTCCAGATCGGTTCGAGCTCGACATCGTCGAGCAGGATCCGCATGAACCCTTCGAAGTCGACCACGATCGCCGCGATCCGATGGATCGGCGCGACCGGCAACCAGCGCGATGCCAGGCGCGCGAGCTCCTGCGAGAAGTGCTCGAACGCGAGTGCGAGCCGCAGAGTCTCCGGCGGCGCGATCGTGGTGCGTTGCGGAGAGAACCACTCCGGCAGCTCCACGGTCTCATGCGGTGAGTCTTCGTCGGCTAGCAGCTCGTATTGATCGGTATCGAGGAACAGCGCGCGTTCGGTCATGCGACGGCACCCTGCAGTCGCTGCGCCAGCCCGATTCGCGCGCAACCTCGCGATCCCATTCGCACGCCTGTCCGACGTGTCCGACGGGCGGACGTCAGTGTCCGAACATCGTCGGACAGCTCACTTCACGCGCGCGCGGAACGCGATCCAGATCTCGCCGAGCCTGCGCACGTCGTCCGCCACCGGCGGCGGTTCGCGATTGCCAACATCGGCGACGAGCAGCGTACCTCCAGGAACGAGGGCAGCGAGTGCTGCACGTTCGAGCGCGCTGCGATCGCCAGCTTCGGCGAGCGACGAGCCGATGATCGTGATCGCAGCGAACTCGGCCGCATGTAGCACCTCGATCGCATCACCACATCGCACGTGCGCCAGATACGGATGACGCTCGCGACGTTGCCGCGCCGCGAACGTACGACAGATCGCGGGATCACGATCGATGCTCGTGATCCGGGCGCCGAGCTCGTGGCCGAGCCAGTCGTCGAACAGGCCGACGCCGATGCCGATGTTGCACACCGCCGTCACGGCCGGCCACCGCGATGGCAAGCGTGGCTTGAACCACGCGCGCAGCTCGTAGTCGAGCCACGCTGCTTCGAGCGAGACGTTCCACGGCTCACTGCCGCGCTCGACATAGTGCGAGAGCAGTTCGGCTTCGGTCATCACGAACGTAAAACCGCGCCACGCCGCGGATTGTTCCCGAGACGACCCACGTGGGGCAGCACGCTCAGTACCGAACGAGTCTCGGACCTTCGACGACCCACGTGGGGCGCGGCTCGATGGATCTCGGACACGACGACCCACGTGGGACGTCGCGAACGACAAACGGACATCGACGACCCACGTGGGGCGCGGCTCGACGGATCTCGACACGAAGACCCACGTGGGGCGCGGCTCGATGGTTCTCGGACACCACGACCCCGTGGGGCGCGGCTCGATGGATTTCGACACGACGACCCGCGTGGGGCGCGGGTGCGGGTCGATGGATCTCGGACACGACGACCCACGTGGGGCGCGGGTCAATGGATCTTGGACACGGCGACCCACGAGCGGCGTCGCGAACGACAGCCGGACATCGACGACCCACGTGGGGCGTCGCGAACGGCAGCCGGGCATCGACGACCCACGTGGGGCGTCGCAACTACAACGTGTGCCGGAACACCGCCGCCATCGCCACCGCGAGCGTCGCGACCAAGCTCGCGGTCATCATCACGAGCGCAGCAGGCACCGCGACGGCACCGGGCACGTTCGCGCTCGCCCGCGCCGCCACGCGCACGCCCGCTCCTGCTGCAACTTGCACGACCGCCGCGGTTACGAGCCACGGCACCGCGAGCCGCACCGCCGTCGGCACGAGCCCCGCGAGCGCATCGATCACGTTCGCCTGCGTGGTCGCCAGCGCGGGAATCTTCTGATGGCTCGTCACGATCGACTCGATCACCATCACGTGACCATCGATGCCGACGAACACCGCGGCCGCGAGCACGCCGAACATCGCCGTGTACGGTCCCCGCGCCTTGCCGGTACCCGCGATGTCGACGAGCCGGCCCGCCGCCATCGCCGCCAGCAGCGGCACTGCGGCGACGATGCCGAGCGTCGCGCCGATCACGACCTCGCGCACCGCCAGCGCCCACGGGACGCCGGAGCTCGTCAGCGACCCCACGATCGGCGCGACGATCAGCGCCGACCACACACCGAGCGCGAGCGCCAGCGCGCCCTGCACCACGCGCGGAATGCCGCCGACAAACGTGGTGACCACCGCGGTCGCCACCGCACCGCGCAGGCCGAGCACGACGACGAGCCACGGTGACACTTAACTCGCTCCTACGCTGCCCGCTGCCGTGATCAACGGCCACAGCTTGTCCGCGAACGCGACGATTTGATGCCCGATCGACGGCGCGAAGATCACGATCGCCGCGCCCACCGCCGCGACCCGCGGCACCAGAGCGACCGCTGGGTCCTGGATCTGCGTGAACGCGCCGAGGAGGCCGGTCACGATGCCCGAGATCAGCGCTGCCACCAACAGAGGTGCCGCGAGCAGCAGCACGAGCAACATCCCCTCGCGCACGACGCTGACCACGCTCGCGGTCACACGTAGCCTCGCAGCAAGCTCTCGAGCAGCAACCGCCAGCCATCCACGGCCACGAACAACAACAGCTTCAACGGCAGCGCGATCGTCTGCGGATTCGTCGACGCCAACCCGAGCGACGCCAACCCGAGCGCGACCACCAGATCGATCACCAAGAACGGAATGAAGATCAGGATCGCGATCATGAAGGCCTCGCGCAGCTCGCTCGTCACGAACGCCGGCGCGATCACCCACACCTCGTCGCCCGCCACCTCGTGGCCGAGCTTGGTGCCGAGCTCGCGAAACGTGGCGCGGTCTTTCTCGGCCGAGTGCTTGATCAAGAACGCGCGCAGCGGCCCGATGCCGCGCTCCGCTGCATCGAGCTGCGGCTGATATTCCGCGGGCACGAGCACGCGCAACGCATCGCCAGGCGTCGGAGGCTGGCCAGGCACAGGCGCGGGCGCTGGAGCCGTCGGCGCAGCTGGAGCGCCGGCCGCGCGCACCATCTCGATCGCGACGGGCGACATCACGAAGAACGTGAGGATCAACGACAGCCCCGTGACCACCAGCCCCGACGGCGCATCCGGCGCACCGATCGCGTTGCGCACGAGCGACAGCACGACCGAAATCTTCACGAAGCTCGTCAGCGTCAGCACGACGAGCGGAATGATCGCGACCAGTGCGAGCAAGACCGCGTTCGTCATTCCGCGCGCTGCTCCGCCGCCTCGGGAATCACGTCTGGAACCGGTGCGGGCGCAGCGGCCACGCCTTTTCGCCGCATCCACGCGCCACGCACGAGCTCGCCGAAGCTCGGCTGCACCGTCTTGCGCGCTTCGACCTCTTTGCCATCGAGCTCGGTCAGGACCGACAGCCCCATCTCGCTCGTGCCGACCAGCAGCGTCTTACCCGCGACCTCGACCACATACAGCGACCGCCGCGGCTCGAGCGGAATCCGCGACACCACGGTCATCAGATTCGCGCCCCGCGCCCTGCCCGTCGACATCAGCCGACCAAACAACCGGACCGCCACGAACGCCGCCACGCACACCACGCCCAGGACGATAAGCGACGTCACCAACAGGTCGCCGTAGCTAGCGCCCGCCGCACCATTCCCAGACATACGAGCGACGTATCACCCGGGTCTGACAGCTCGTGTCGGTCCGACCTTGCCTAGCGGGCAGCTCGGGATGCGCTGGTCCTCGACGCTTCTGTAACGACCGGCACGCTAACGTCGCGTTAGCCGAAAATCAAAACACGCGGACCGAAGGCCGCGCGCCTCGTTGTTTGACTTGATTTCGAACTAGAGACAGGCGACCGCGGTCGGCACGACCGTCGGCAAAATCTGATAGGAACCGGCACCCGTTGTGTCGTAGGTCCAGATACCCGTGATCGAGTTGTAGCACTGCGTAGTGCTCGTAGCGGCGCCGTTCATGTCGTAGGCGGGGGCGAAGAACGTCCAGCCGTAGGAGAACACGGTGCCGTTCTGCGTGAGCTTACCGAAGGAGCTCGTCGCCGACTGAGCCGTGGTGATCTTGAATTGACCGGTCGTCCCTGTGCCAGTGATCGTGATCAGCGAGCCAATCCACTTGTGGCCGGTCGCATCAGCGGTTAGCTGCGCTGCCGTCAGGCTCGGCATGGCGGGCAGCGCCGTGCAGCTCGCAGCATCCTTCGTCACCCGCAACAATTGAATCTCGACCTGTGGCTCGGGCGCGGTGGAACTCGGCTTTTTGAAGAGCGAGGTGTTTCCGATAACGTCCACCGTCGTTCCCGCGGCCACACCGGTTGGGAGCGCAGCGCCACCACCAAAGGCGTAGATGCCACCGTCGGCAACTGCGGTGGCGGTGTCAGCGATGTAAATGTTGTTAGCCGAAACCGCGACGACGCAGACCCCGGTCAATTCCACCGAGGCCGGAAGCACCGGAGCGGTCGGCGCAGCGTCGGATGCCACGTCGAGCGCATGGATGGTTGTAGCGGAGCGGCAGGTTGCCGAAGCGACCACGCAGCTGTTATCTGCGCAGTCCGTGAAGCCGTTGCCATCGTTGTCGATGTTGTCCGCACAGGAGGTTTCCGCAGCCGGGCACGCTGTGCCGGTCGTGTTGAAGTCAGCCGCCGAGCGCGGTAGCACGAGGTAGTCGTAGAAGTAATCCACGACGCCGGTGAGCTGCCCGAAGCACGCGCCGTACGGGATCGTCGAGATGTCGGTCATGGTGCCCTCCATCTTGGCAACTCCGGTGATCTTGAGAGCGAAGCTATCGGCCGGCGTCGGGGTGGCCTTGCTGAAGGTCTTCGCCGCGCTCGCGGCCGAGACGTTGTCGAGCTCGACCAAGACGCCTTCCCAGTCTTCCCACGCGTTGGTGAACGCCGCGCCGCCACCGAGGGCCGACATCGTGCCGTCGTACATCTGGCCGATCGCGAGCGCGTCGACCTTGTCGGGCGTGATCGTCGCCGTCGCGCCGGTCTTCGTCACCGTCATCGTGCTGCTCGACGACGCGGGCTCGAGCTCCGTCGTCGTGCGGCCCGTGTTGTCGGCGTTCGAGCCGGTCAACGCGAACTCCGCCTTGATGCCGCCGGTGATGTTGACGACATCGCCGACCGAGACCGTGCCGCTGGCGACGGTGCCCTTGAAGACATGCACGCCCGAGCGCTTGCCGCCACCCATGTCCTCGACCCACATATCGCCGGTCTTGTCGCCGAACGTGTCGACCGCGGTGACAACGACGTTATTCAGCGTGACGGCGGTGCCGGGCACCATCGACTCGCTCTGGATGTCCTTGACCGTCGTGGTGCTGCCACTACCACTGCCGCTGCCGCTGCCTTGGCCATCGGTGGGGCTGTTGTTGCTATCGCTGCGACACGCGGCGGCGAACGAGACAGCGGCGAGAGAAAGAACGGCGATCAGCGAGGACAGACGACGCATGAACAGGCTCCGGGTAAGGGACGCGAAAAGCGCGACGGTGATAGTCCGTCGCGTGGAGCGTGTATACCGAAAAGCGAAAACCCGCCTGCGGCGGGCATCACAGATCATCGTGAATTTTTGCTGATCGATTTTGTCGATTTGGCGACGATCACGCCGCAGGTGCTGCGGCGATCGTCGGACCGAGGCCGACGAGCTCGACGAACGCCATCGGCGCCGCGTCTCCCTTGCGGGTGCGCGTCTTGAGGAGCCGCGTGTAGCCGCCCTTGCGGGTGGCAAAGTGCGGACCGATCTCGGTGAACAGGCGATCGAGAGCGTCACGCGTCTTCACCGTGAGGCGCGCCTGGCGCTTCGCGTGGATGATCTGTGCCTTCTCGTCGGCCGTGGTGGCGTCGCCCTTGGCGACGAGCGCGTGGACCGAGATGCCCCACGTGATCACCGGATCGGCGAACATGCGAAGCTCTTTCGCCTTGGCTTCGGTGGTCTCGATCCGGCCGTGAAGCAGGAGCGAGGTGACCATGTTGTTCCACATGGCTTTGCGGTGCGGCGACTTGCGACCGAGCTTCCGACCTTGTTTGCGATGACGCATGACGATTCTCTCTAGCTCTCTGCTTAGGGCTTCTTGAGCGGGTTGGGACCCGGCCAGTTGTCGAGCTTCATACCGAGCTGCAGGCCCATCTCGGCGAGTAGCTCCTTGATCTCTTTGAGCGACTTGCGGCCGAAGTTCTTGGTCTTGAGCATCTCGCTCTCGGTCTTCTGAACGAGCTCGCCAATGTACTTGATGTTGGCGTTCTGGAGGCAGTTCGCCGAGCGGACAGAGAGCTCCAACTCGTCGACCGTGCGCCACAGGTTCTCGTTGAGCTTCTCGGCGGCCTCGTCGCGCGGGGCTTCGACGGGCTCGGCCATCTCTTCGAAGTTGATGAAGAGGTTGAGTTGCTCCTTGAGGATCTTCGCGGCGTACGCGACGCCGTCATCCGGGCGGACCGAACCGTTGGTCCAGCACTCGATCGTGAGCTTGTCGTAATCGGTTTGTTGACCGACACGAGCGTTCGTCACGATGAAGTTGACCTTGCGGACGGGCGAGAACAGCGCGTCGATCGCGATGGTGCCGACCGGGAGCTCTGCAGAGTGGCGCTCGGCCGGCTGGTAGCCGCGACCGGTGGAGATCGTGATCTCCATCGCCAGCTTGCCGTCCTTCGACAGCGTGCAGATCTTGTGGTCCGGGTTGAGGCAGGTGACGCCATCGACGAGCGTGATGTCACCGGCGGTGACGAGACCTTCGCCGTGCTTGTCGATCCGGACGGTGTACGTCTTGTCGTGCTCGACTTTGAAGAGCGTCTCCTTGAGGTTGAGGATGATGTCGGTGACATCTTCGACAACGCCGGGCAGTGCCGTGAACTCGTGCAGCGCACCCTCGAGCGCGATGTGCGTGATCGCGGCGCCCTGGAGGGACGAGAGCAGAATGCGACGCAGCGCGACTCCGAGCGTCGTGCCGAAGCCCCGCTCGAGCGGCTCGCAAGAGAACTTACCGTAGGTCTCGCTACGCTCCTCGATCTCGAGGGTCCGCGGGCGGATCAGGTCGCGCCAGTTCTTCGCCATGAAGGCGGTCTGTTCGGGGGTCGGTTCCATGTTCGTATCTCCTTGGATCGGCTGCTTTCATCACAGCCAAGTGTGAGGACCAAAACCTTTGGTCCGAAAGTGCCGGGGTTTCGAAGCCCGGTCCTGGGTCCCTAGAAACTACTTCGAGTAGAGCTCGATGATCAGCTGCTCGCGGATCGGCAGGGTCACGTCTTCACGAGACGGGAGCTGCGCGATGGCGCCGCGGAAGTTTTCCTTGTCGAGCTGGATCCAGCCCGGCACGCCGCGGCGATCGACGGCGGCGAGCGCCTCGTTGATGCGCGCGATCTTCTGCGACAACTCTTTGACCTGCACGACATCGCGCGCGCGAACGAGATACGACGGGATGTTCACCTTCTTGCCGTTGATGGTGAAGTGACCGTGGCGAACGAGCTGACGCGCTTCGGCATGATCCGAGGCGAAGCCCATACGGTACACGACGTTGTCCAGGCGGCGCTCGAGGAGCTGGATCAGCGTGTTACCCGTGACGCCCGGCATGCGGAGCGCCTTGTGGTAGTAACCGCGGAACTGCTTCTCGGCGATGCCGTAGATACGCTTGACCTTCTGCTTCTCGCGCAACTGCTCGCCATAGTCCGAGCGCTTGCGGCGACGGTTCTGGCCATGCTGACCCGGGGGATACGAGCGACGCTCGTACCCGCACTTGTCGGTGTAGCAGCGCTCTCCCTTGAGGAAGAGCTTCATATCTTCGCGCCGGCAAAGGCGACAAACGGGACCGATATAACGAGCCATGACTAAATCCCTTAAACCCGGCGGCGCTTACGAGGACGGCAACCGTTGTGTGGAACGGGCGTGACGTCACGGATGAGGTTGATCTTGAAACCAGCGGCGTTCAGCGCGCGGAGCGCCGACTCGCGACCCGAGCCTGGGCCGTTGACGTACACGGTGACGTTGCGAACGCCGTGCTCCATCGCCTTCTTGGCTGCATCTTCAGCAGCAAGCTGCGCCGCGAACGGCGTCGACTTGCGCGAGCCCTTGAACCCGCAGGTGCCGGAGCTCGACCACGCGACAACGTTTCCGCTGACGTCGGTGATCGAAACGATCGTGTTGTTGAACGTCGCAGAAATATGCGCGACGCCGGTCTGGATGTTCTTCCGGACCTTCTTCTTCGCCTTGACCTTCGTAGTGGACATTTTTCAGCTCATTACTTCTTGGTGACGGCGCCCATCTTCTTCACTGCCATACGACGCGGGCCCTTACGGGTACGTGCGTTCGTATGCGTACGCTGACCACGCGCCGGCAGGTTGCGGCGATGCCGCGTGCCGCGATACGTGCCGAGGTCGACGAGACGCTTGATCGAAAGCTGAATGTCACGACGGAGATCGCCTTCGACCCGGAAGTTCGCTTCGATCGCATCGCGAATCTTGCGGACGTCCGATTCGTCGAGATCGTCGCTCTTCTTGTCGGGCGAGACGCCGGCTGCGTTGAGCACGACCTTCGCTGCGTGACGGCCGAGGCCGTAGATGTATGTGAGTGCGATTTCCATCCGCTTGTTACGCGGGAGATCGACGCCGGCGATGCGAGCCATGACTAACCCTGCCTCTGCTTATGCTTGGGCTTTGTGCAGATAACGCGAACGACGCCCTTGCGCTTGATCATCTTGCACTGCGGGCAAATCGGTTTGACGGATGCTCTTACCTTCATGATCTTCTCTGCTTCTATCTGCTTAAGCGCCGGGATTTCCTGGAGTGGAAGTCGCTCTTGTTAGTACCCAAGGACCGTCGTCAGTGATCGCGATCGTGTGCTCGAAGTGTGCTGACATCGAGCGATCTTTGGTCACGGCTGTCCAATCGTCTTCAAGAACCTCTACATCAGGGGACCCGGCGTTTACCATGGGTTCAACTGCGATGACAAGGCCGGTTTTAAGGCGTTTGCCACTACCGGCCTCGCCGTAGTTAGGAACTTGGGGGTCCTCGTGCATCTGCCGGCCGATCCCGTGACCGACGAATTGGCGGACGACCGAATAACCCTGTGCTTCCGCATAGCTCTGGACCGCGTGGCCCAGGTCGCCCAAACGGTTGCCCGCGACGCACAAAGCGATCGCCGCTTCGAGCGCGCCGCGTGCCGTGTCGACGAGCTTCTGCTTCTCGGGCGAAACCTTGCCGACACAGACCGTCCGGGCGGTGTCCGCACAGAAGTTGTGTTTGAACGTTCCGAAGTCGATCCCGATGATATCGCCGTCTTTGAGGATCTCGTCCTTGCGCGGGATCCCGTGGACGATAACCTCGTTGATCGAGGTGCATAACACCGCGGGGTACGGCGGCTGCGCGTAGCCGAGGAACGCGCTCTTTACTTTGTGCTTCGAAATACCCGCGCGCGCGATCATCTCGAGGTCCCAGGTCGATGCACCTGGAACCGCCGCGGCACAGAGATCATCGAGGATCCCGGCTGTCACCAGCGCGGATTCACGCATGAGCTTGAGCTCGTCCGGAGACTTGTAGACGATCCGCACGACAGCCGATCAGCGGGGACGAGCCGCGATGCGGCCGCGAATCCGTGGCCCCTTCGGTCCGCTGAAACCTTCGTAGTTGCGCGTGATCAAGTGCGACTCGATCTGCTGGACGGTATCGAGCGCGACACCGACGACAATCAACAGGCCGGTGCCACCGAACTGGAACGGCACCTGGAAGTACTTCTGGAGCAGTGCAGGGATCATGCAGACCACCGAGAGGTAGAGCGCACCCGCGAACGTGATCCGCGAGAGCACGCGCTCGATGTACTGCGCCGTGTTCTTACCTGGACGAATGCCCGGGACAAATCCGCCCGACTTCTTGAGGTTGTCGGCGACGTCCACCGGGTTGAACACGACCGATGTGTAGAAGAACGCGAAGAACACGGTGAGCACGGTGAAGATGAAGTTGTAACGCCAGTCCGCCGGGTGCAGCGCCGACGAGAAGTTCTGCATGAACTTGCCGAAGTACGTCTCCGAGCCTGCCATGTTCCCGATCTGGTTCGGGAACATCAGGATCGACGATGCGAAGATCGGTGGGATGACGCCCGCGACATTGATCTTGAGCGGCAGATAGCTCTGCGCGCCCGAGTACATCTTTCTGCCGACCTGTCTCTTCGTGTACTGCACCGGTATGCGCCGGTGGGCTCGTTCGAAGTAGCAGATCGCGGCGATCGTGCCGACCACGAGGATCAGCATGAACAGGATCGTCAGGCCGCCGACCGAGGAGCCCGAGCCGCCCGCGAGGAAGCGAGTGAGCGCATCGGGCATCGCGGCGACGATGCCGGCGAAGATGATCAGCGACGAACCATTGCCAATGCCTTGATCGGTGATGAGCTCGCCGAGCCACATGATGACCGTGGTGCCGGTCGTCAGCGTGAGGACCGTGAGGAGGCGGAAGCCGAGATCCGGATGAGCGACGACTTCAGCGCCACCTTTCGAGAGCCCCTCGACGTACGTCGCGATGAACCACGACTGCACCGCGGCCACAAGGAGCGTGCCGTAACGGGTCAGCTGATTGATGCGTTTCCTGCCCTGCTCGCCTTCTTTGTTGAGCTGGTCGAGCTTGGGCACCACGACGGTGAGCAGCTGGATGACGATCGACGACGTCACGTACGGCATGATGCCGAGCGCGAAGATCGACATCTGCTGGAGGGCGCCGCCCGAGAACATGTTGAACATGCCAAGGAACGAGCCGGAGCCGCCCTTGGTCACGACATGGTTCATCTCGACGCGGTTGACACCGGGAATCGTGATGAACACGCCGACGCGATACACGGCCAGCATCGCCAGCGTGAACAAGATCCGCCGACGGAGCTCGGGGACCTTCGTGATATTTGCAAACGTGGAAGCCAAGGGGCTTGCCTCAGACAGCGGCGGGCATGGTGGTCTCGAGGATCTCGAGCTTGCCGCCAGCCTTTTCGATTTTTTCTTTGGCCGAAGCCGAGGCCGCGTGCACCTTGATGGTGAGCTTCTTCGTGATCGTGCCTTCCGAAAGGATCTTCACGCGCTCGGTGAGCTTCGGGATGATGCCCTTCGAGCGGAGGATTGCGAGATCGACCGTCGCGCCCGCCTCGAACTCCCTCTCGAGGAGCTCGACGTTGATCGGGAACGTCTCGACGCGGTTCGGATTCTTGAAGCCACGCTTCGGAATCCGGCGGACCATCGGAACCTGACCACCTTCGAAACCAAGGCGCGCGCCATGGTGACCCGGGCGAGCCTTCTGGCCCTTGACGCCCTTACCGGAGGTCTTGCCCGTACCCGAGCCGCGACCACGGCCGAGGCGCTTCTTGGGCTTGGTCGAGCCTTCGTTCGGGTGGAGGTTGTGGAGCGTAATCGCCATGGAAATTCCTGAAGCTGCGCCGGAGCAATCTGGCGCGGAAACTAGTTACGAGCAAATACGAAATTCGCAAACCCGCCTGTTAGGGCGGGTTCCGGGATCTAGTCCGCAGTCTCGACGCGAACGAGGTGCGAGACCTTACGGATCATGCCGCGCGTCTCGACCGTGTCCACGAGGACCACCGACTTGTGCGGTCCCCGCAGGCCAAGCCCGTCGAGCGTGAGGTTCTGTTGCTTCGAGCGGCCGACGCCGCTCTTGACTTGCGTGATCTTGAGCTTGAGAGCCATGAGTCCATTTCCCCTTAGGCCAGGGGCGCTTTGCGCTGATAGAAGTCCGAGACGTTCTTGCCACGGGTCTTCGCGACTTGCTCGACCGAGCGCAGCGCCTTGAGCGCGACAACGGTCGCGTGGATGACGTTGTGCTTGTTCGAGGTGCCGATCGACTTCGTGAGGATATCGGTGATGCCGGCAACTTCGAGCACCGGGCGGACGCCGCCACCGGCGATCACGCCGGTACCCGGGCTGGCCGGGCGAAGGAGCACCTGCGCCGCGCCGAAGAAGCCTTCGATCTCGTGCGGAATGGTGCCCTTGACGAGCGGAACCTTGAAGAGGTTGCGCTTCGCGCGGTCCGTACCCTTGCGAATCGCTTCCGGGACTTCGTTCGCCTTGCCAAGACCGGCGCCGACGTGACCATGCTGGTCACCGACGACGACGAGGGCCGAGAACGAGAACCGACGGCCGCCTTTGACGACCTTCGCGACGCGGTTGATGTGGACGACGCGGTCGACGAGCTCGCCGACTTCTTCGGGATTGATCATATTTAGAACTCCAAGCCCGCTTCGCGCGCGCCGTCAGCAATCTCTTTGACGCGGCCGTGATAGATGAATCCATTGCGGTCGAACACGACCGAGGTGATGCCCGCGGCGACGAGCTTGCCGCCGATCGCCTTGCCGATCATGCGAGCGCGCTCCTTCTTCGGTTTACCGGCGACGGCAGCCGTGAGCTTCTCTTCGGTATCCGACGCCGACGCGAGGACGCGACCGGTCAGATCATCGATCGCCTGCGCGTACACGTAACGCGCCGAGCGGAACACCGAGAGACGCGGACGTTCCGCGGTGCCGCTGATGCGCTTGCGGATCGCACCCTTACGCTTGACGCGCTTGCGGGTTTTTTCGCTGCCGAATTTGACATGTCCAGACATGAATCACTTACCTGCCGTCTTGCCGGCCTTGCGGACGATCGTTTCGGTCGAGTACTTGATGCCCTTGCCCTTGTAGCACTCGGGCGGACGGTACCCGCGGATCTTTGCCGCGGCGCCACCCAGCTTCTCGCGATCGATGCTCGAGAGAATCAGGAGGTTCTTTTCCGTCTTGGCGGCCACGCCCTCGGGGAGCGTGTACTCGATCGGGTGCGAGTAGCCGAGCGAGAGCGTGATCTTCTGACCCTTGATTTCGGCCTTGTAGCCGACGCCATTGATCTCGAGGGTCTTCTCGAAGCCCTTCGTCACGCCCGTGAGCATGTTGTTCACGAGAGCGCGCATGAGGCCATGCGCTGCACGGACATCGCCGAGATTGCTCTCGCGCTCGAACACGAGGATGTCGTTGTTCGCTTCGTCCTTGGCTTGCTTGATCTCGACGGCTTTGTGGCGCGCGAGGTTCAAGTTGCCCTTCGGACCCTTGACCGAGATGGAGTCCGTGGTGATCGACACCTGGACGCCCTTCGGCACTTCGATTGGTTTGCGACCGATGCGGGACATGGTGTTACCAGACCTCGCAAAGGACTTCGCCGCCGACGCCCTTTTCACGGGCGGCTCGGTCGGTCATCACGCCTTGCGACGTGGAGATGATGGCGATGCCGAGGCCATTGCGGACCTTCGGGACATCTTTGGCAGGAACGTACGCGCGTTGCCCGGGGCGCGACACGCGGCGCATGCCGCTGATCGCACAGCCCGACGCCGAGGCGCGGCCGTCATAGCGAAGCTCGAGCGTGATCATGCCCTGCTTGTCGTCTTGCGCCGTGGTGACGGCTCCGACAAAGCCTTCATCACGAAGGATCTCGGCGATACGCACCTTGATGTTCGAGCGAGGGCACTCGACGGTCATCTTGCGTGCGTGGATCCCGTTCTTTACGCGGGCAAGCAAATCAGCGATTGGATCGGTCATCGACATAAGTAATTCCTCACCAGCTCGATTTGATGACGCCCGGGATGTCACCGCGGAGCGCGAGCTCGCGGAAGCAAAGACGGCACATCTCGAATTTGCGCAGGTACGCGCGCGACCGACCACAGCGCTTGCAGCGGCTCTTGATACGGACTTTGAACTTGTGCTTCTTGGGAAGCCTGTCGATCAACTTGCTCATGCTGCAGCTCCAGTAGTCTCGGTCGGCGAAGTCGTGACGGGCGCAGCCTGACGGAACGGCATCCCGAGGAGCGTCAACAGCTGACGACCTTCGGCATCCGTCGACGCGGTCGTGACGATGCTGATGTTCATGCCCTTGATGGAGTCGATTTTGTCGTACTCGATCTCGGGGAAGATGATCTGCTCGCGGACGCCCATGGTGAAGTTGCCGCGACCGTCGAAGCCACGCGGCGACACGCCGCGGAAATCGCGGACGCGCGGTAGCGCGATGGTGAGAAGACGATCGAGGAACTCCCACATCCGCTCGCGGCGGAGAGTGACCATCACGCCAATCTTCTGGCCCTTACGGAGCTTGAAGACAGCGATGTCCTTCTTGGCCTTCGAGACCACCGGCGACTGGCCGGTGATGAGCTTGAGCTCCTCGACGCCGTTGTCGATCATCTTGGGTTCTTCCTTGGCTTTGCCGAGGCCCATGTTGACCGAGATCTTGACGATTCGCGGGACCTGCATGACGGTGGAGTAACCAAACTCCTTCATCATCTGGGCCTTCACGGTGTCTTCGTAGGTCTTCCTGAGGCGCGGAGTCGTCTCGCGCTTGTATTTAGGCGCGGGCCCCACGGGCTCGGCACCCTTCTTCGGTTTGGCGCTAGCGAGGCCCTTGGCAGCGGCCTTCTCGGCGCGCTCCTTCTTCTTCGCGTCGGCGGCCGCTTTCGCGTCGTCGGTGTTGTTGTCGTCAGCCATGGCGTCTTACATCCCAGCGGTGGGGAACTTGGTTCCCGACTTGGTGCCGGTGCGGACCTTGGAGTCCCCATCGGTGGTGAGTTTGGTGCGCGTGCCCTTGTTCGTCTTCTCGTCGAACAACTGCACGTTGGAGATGTGGATCGAGCCTTCTTTGTCCACGATGCCGCCTTGCGGATTCTTCTGGCTCGGCTTCGTGTGGCGCTTGACCATCGCGACCTTCTCGATCACGACGCGGCTACCAAGGACGCTGAGGACCTTGCCGCGCTTGCCCTTCGAAGAGCCAGCGATGACGACAACGAGGTCGCCCTTACGAATGTGTCCAGCCATCACAGCACCTCCGGCGCCAACGAGATGATCTTCATGAAGCGCTTCGCACGGAGCTCGCGAGCGACCGGCCCGAAGATTCGAGTTCCGATCGGCTCGTTCTGCTTGTCGACCAGGACGGCCGAGTTGCCGTCGAACTTGATCGAGCTGCCATCCGAACGAGCGAGCTCTTTACGCGTGCGAACGATCACCGCGCGAGAGACTTCACCCTTTTTCACCTTGGCGCCCGGAATTGCTTCGCGGATCGACACGACGATGATGTCGCCGATGCCGGCGTAGCGACGACGCGAGCCGCCGAGCACCTTGATGCAGTACACCTTCTTCGCACCGCTGTTGTCAGCGACGTCGAGAACACTGGTCATCTGGATCATGACTAACGAGCTCCCTTCGCCGGCGCGACTTCGGCGCCGTTATCGGTCGAGTCGGTGACGAGCTCGATCGCGTTCTTGATCGTGCGGAGGATCCGCCAGCGCTTCGTCTTTGACATCGGACGCGCCTCGATGATCTCGACGAGGTCACCGACCTTGGCCTTGTTGTGCTCGTCGTGCGCTTTGTACTTCACGCGGCGAGTGACGAACTTGTGGAACCGACGGTCGCGCACGCGACGGATGACGGTGATGACAGCCGTTTTCTCCATCTTCGTGGAGGTGACGGTGCCCTGGATCGTCCTGCGCGAGCCACGCTCGTCGGCGCTGGGGACGGAGGGTTCAGCGGTAGCAGCAGCGGCGGCCATGACTATTCAGCCTTCTTCTTCGAGGGCGCCTTGGCCTTCGACTTCTTGCCGGTCGCTTCCGCAGCTGCGGGAGCTTCCGTAGCGGACTTCTTCTCGGCCTGCTTCTCGATGCCCACCGTACGACCGTTGAGGATCGTCAGGATGCGCGCGATATCGCGGCGCTTGGACTGGAGGAGCGCGGTCGACGTGACTTGGTTGGTATACTGACCCAGCTGGAGACGGAACAGCTCGTCGCGGTTCGTCGACAGTTGCGCGCGCAGCTCGTCATCCGAGTGGTCGCGAAACGTGGTCATCGTAGTGGCGTGCTTGCTCATAGTGCAGACTCCCGCGTCACGAGCGCCGTCTTGATCGGCAGCTTGTGGTGCGCGCGATGGAACGCCTCTTTCGCAATCTCGAGCGAGCAACCCTCGACCTCGAAGATGACGCGGCCGGGGCGGACAACCGCGACCCAACCTTCAACTGCGCCCTTACCGGTACCCATGCGGGTCTCGGCGGGCTTCCTCGTGAACGGATGGTCCGGGAACACGCGGACGTAGATCTTTCCGAACTTCTTTACCGAACGAGAGATCGCAACGCGAGCCGCTTCGATCTGACGGGCGGTGAGCCAGCCCGGAGACGTGACCTGAAGGCCGTAGTCGCCGAACGAAACCTTATCTCCGCCCTTTGCATAGCCACGAAGGTGGCCCTTCTGCATCTTGCGGAACTTCGTGCGCTTGGGAGAAAGCATCGACATACAGAGATTCCTTAGCTATTGCGCGACGGAGCTTGGACCTGCGTCTTGCGCGCGGTCGGGAGGACTTCGCCGTGGAAGACCCACGCCTTGACGCCGATCGAGCCGTACGTGGTGTGAGCTTCGGTGAAGCCGTATTCGATGTCTGCACGGAGGGTGTGCAGCGGAACGCGACCTTCCTTGTACCACTCACGACGGCACATCTCGGCACCGCCGAGACGACCGGCCGAAGCGACCTTGATGCCCTTCGCGCCGAACTTCATGGCGGTCTGGGTGGCCTTCTTCATCGCGCGACGGAACGCGATCCGACGCTCGAGCTGCGTCGCGATGTTCTCGGCGACGAGCTGCGCGTTGGTCTCGGCCTTACGCACTTCGATGATGTTGAGAAAGACTTCATTCTCCGTGAGCGCCTGGACGTCCTTCTTGAGCGTCTCGACGCCCGCACCACGCTTGCCGATGACGATGCCGGGGCGCGCGGTGTGGATGTTGATCTTGGCCTTGTTCGCGGCGCGCTCGATCTCGATGTACGAGACGCCCGCGTGCTTCAATTTGTCCTTGATGAACTTCTTGAGCTTGAGGTCCTCATGGAGCCACTTCGCGTAGTTCTTGTCCTCGTACCACCGCGACGACCACGTCTTGATGATGCCGAGGCGAAAGCCGATCGGATGCGTTTTCTGGCCCATGATTATTTCTCGTCGTTTCCGTCGGTGACAACGACCGTGAGGTGCGATGTCCGGTGATTGATGCGGTTGGCGCGGCCCATCGAGCGAGGCATCCAGCGCTTCGCGATCGTTCCGCCATCGACGGAGATCAGGTGAATACGGAGGGTCTCGACCGACGCGTCGCCGCCCGAGCGGTCCTCGGCGTTCGCCGCAGCGCTCTTGATCGCCTTCGAGATGATCGCCGCTGCCTTCTTCGGCATCAGGTCGAGGAGGCCGACAGCCTCTTCCACCTTCTTGTTACGGACGACGTTCGCAACGACGCGCATCTTGCGCGGCGACATCGAGATTCCACGAACCAAGCAAGTTGCCTGCATGACTATTTCTTCCGCTCGCCGGTGTGACCGTGGAACGTGCGCGTGTGCGAGAACTCGCCCAGCTTGTGACCGACCATTTGCTCGGTGACGTGCACGGGAATGAACTTACGGCCGTTGTAGACGGCGAACGTGATGCCGACCATGTCCGGGATGACCATGGAGCGGCGCGAGTAGGTCGAGACCACGCGACGCGCGGGGTTCGATTCCTTCATTGCCACTGCCATCTTCTTCGGCAGGTACTTGTCGACGAACGGACCTTTTTTGAGTGAGCGCGGCATCTTCGTTACTTGCTCCGGCGGCGGATGATGAACTGCTCGGTCCGCTTGTTGTGACGAGTCTTGAGGCCCTTGGTCTTCACGCCCCAAGGAGTACACGGATGACGACCACCAGAGCTGCGGCCTTCGCCGCCGCCCATCGGGTGATCGACGGGGTTCATCGACACGCCGCGCTGATGCGGGCGAATGCCGAGCCAACGCCGGCGGCCGGCCTTGCCCCACTGGATGTTTCCGTGCTCGCTGTTTCCGATGACGCCGATCGTGGCGCGGCAGTCGATGTGGACGCGACGCATCTCGCCCGACGGCATGCGCAGCGTGGCCCAATCGCCCTCCTTCGCCATCAACGTGACCTTGGTACCAGCCGAACGGCCGACTTGCGCGCCGCGGCCGATCTTGAGCTCGACGGCGTGGATGTCGGTGCCGACCGGGATGAACCGGAGCGGGAGGCAATTGCCCGACTTGATGTCGGCCGAGTTCGCCGAGATGACCTGGTCACCCACGACGAGCTTCGCCGGCGCGAGGATGTAGGCCTTCTCGCCGTCCAGGTACTGGACGAGCGCGAGGCGCGCCGAGCGGTTCGGGTCGTACTCGATGCCGAGCACGACCGCGGGGACGCCCGTCTTGGTGCGCTTGAAATCGACCTTGCGGTACCGCTTCTTGTGACCCGCCGAGCGGAAGCGCGACGTGATGCGGCCGTGGTTGTTGCGACCCGCAGCGTTCGGCTTGTGCTCGAGCAGGCTCTTCTCGGGCGTGCTCTTGGTGAGCTCCGCGAAGTCCTGCGTGGACATGCCACGGCGACCGGGAGACGTGGGCTTGTAAAAACGAATAGCCATCTTAGACGCCCTCGAAGAACTCGATGTTGTCGCCGGGCTTCAGCGTGACGAACGCCTTCTTCCACGACGGACGCTGACCCGAGAAACGACCGACGCGCTTCTCTTTGCCGCGCACGACGAGCGTGCGGACGTCGACCACGGTGACCTTGAACAGCTCCTGCACCGCGCGGCGCACGTCGATCTTGTTCGCGTCACGAGCGACTTCGAACACGACCTTCTGGCTGTACGTATCGCCTTCGGCAGGCGGGGTGGCAGCGCCACCCGTCTCGCGAAGACGCGCGCTCTTCTCGGTGAGAAGCGGGCGCTTGATGACTTGTTGCGGGGTGCGCGACATTAGGCAGTCTCCGTCTTCTCAGACTTTGCACCGAGCGCGGCGTGAATGGCGTCGAGGCTCGCCTGCGTGAGGACAAGCGTGTCGTGACGTAGGATGTCGTAGACGTTGAGGCCTTCAGGAGCCAGCCACTGCGACGACGCGAGGTTGCGGCTGGCGCGGACGAGGTTCTCGTTGGTCTTCGCGTCGACGACGAGCGCGTTGCCCTTGAGCTTCTTCATGCCCAGCGAATTGAGCGCCGAGTAGACCGTCTTGGTCTTGCCATCGGTGTTGAAGTTATCGAGGACGATGATCTTCGACTCCGACGCGCGGAGCGAGAGAGCGGCGCGGAGCGCGGCCTTCTTCGCCTTGCGCGGCAGTGCGTAATCGTAGCTGCGCGGACGCGGACCCTTGACCGAACCGCCGCCGACCCAGTGCGGCGCCTGACGGCTACCCTGGCGTGCTTGGCCAGTGCCCTTCTGCTTCCAGACCTTCTTCGCCGAACCACGCACTTCACCGAGGCGCTTGGTCGACGCGGTACCGGCGCGACGGCGCGCGAGCTGCCACTTCACAACTTCCCAGAGGAGGTGCTCGTGGATCTCGGCACCGAAGATCGAGTCGTCAAGGTCGACTGACCCGACGCTCTTTCCGGTGAGATTTTTGACTTCGAGTTTCATGGCTGACTCTTTTTATCCGGCTAACTCAGGTCTTGATTTCGACGTCGACGCCGGCCGAGAGATCGAGCTTCATCAGGGCGTCGAGGGTCTGCTGCGTCGGCTCGAGAATGTCGAGGAGCCGCTTGTGGGTGCGGATCTCGAACTGCTCGCGCGACTTCTTGTCGGTGTGCGGCGACCGCAGCACGCAGTACTTGTTGATCTTGGTCGGAAGCGGGATCGGGCCAGCGATCTTGGCGCCGGTGCGCTTCGCGGTCTCCACGATCTCGTTGGCGCTCTGATCGAGCAGCTTGTGATCGTAGGCCTTGAGACGGATGCGGATGCGTGGGGTCGTCATAGATGGTCCTGGTTACTTCTTGGCGGGCTTGGCTGCCGGAGCGGCAGCCGCGGCCGGCGCGTCCTTCTTCGCAACTGCTTCGGCAAGGATCTTGGTCACCACGCCGGCGCCG
>JAYVLQ010000100.1:0-11865 GCA_043759355.1 Kofleriaceae bacterium | reverse complement strand
GCCGTGTTCAGGACGTCGGCGGGTGAGGTGACAATTTGGGCGAGAACAAAAAGCCCGCGCGATGCGGTGTTCCTGATCCCGCCTTACTACGGTGACTTTCGCCTGCTCGCGCGGCGAGCAGTGGTCGTCGATGACAAGTCGCCACCGATGTATCTCGACGAGCTCGTCGACTGGTACCAGAGACTCTGCGGCTCGGTCGATGCGACCGAGCTTGACTCGCTCGGCGACGGATGGCGGCGCTGGAACCGGCTGTCGTCCGATCGCCTGACCGCGATCGCTGCCCGGTTTCACGCCAACTACGTCGTCCTCGATAAAGCCAAGAATACGTCGCGGCTCACTGCGGAGATCGCGTACGAGGACGGTGACGTGGTGGTCTACGCGCTGGCGCAAGAGTGAACGCCAGGCTCCCGACCGCGAGCTTGGCCCGGCTTCGAACTCGCGAACATTTTCCAGGCGCTATGCCTTGGCGACTGGCCAATGGGTCGCCGGGCACGCCGAGTTGGACAGCACCTGTAGATCGGTTAGAAACGGAGCGAGAGTCCGGCGGTCGCACTCTGCTCACCGAGCGGCATTCCCTCGAACGTCAAGTCGATGCGGTCGGGCAGTCGCAGGATCAGGCCTGCGCCGGCCGTGACGTGATAGCGATCGCTACCTGTTACGGCACCGCCAGCGCGATACCAGAACACGGGTCCACCGAAGGCGCGCGCCGCGAGATAGGGCACGAACCGACCGAGGGTCTTGCCGGCGATCACTCCGCCGCGTGCATCCCACGCCGACCACGAGCGAGTACCGCCGTCATCGGCGGTGCCGCGAATCAACGCCGTGCCGAGCGTCGCCGACACGCCGACGAACGGGCGTCGCGCGCTCTCGAGGAGTGCGAGGTACGAGACGCTTCCGCCGATCGTGCCGCCGCCGCGCACGTCCTTGCCTTCGATCGACCCGGCGACGATGCCGCCCACGGTGATCGACCAACCGAGGCGCGAGGTCGCGAAATGGCCGATCGTTACGGTCGCCGCGGTCTCGCGGAGCGGAACGCGCACACCGCCGAACACGATCGTCGTGGACATCGCGTCCACCGCGAGAGTCGCAGACCACGTTGGTGTTGCGGTGCCATCGCATTCTTGAGGTAGCCCGGTCGGACCGACGGGCGGTGACAACCCTCACGCACGCGCGGTATCGGCGCGCGCGGCAAACACCAGGGTCGCCAGACTGGCGGCAACGATCACCGTGCGCGTTACGATCATGCGCAACGCTATCACGCTACGGTAGTGGTGTGCATGGACTCTCCTGCGTCGCCCTCGTCCTGTGCATCGCGTGCGGCTCTAGTGGGACCAGGAGGTCCACAGGAACCACGCTCGCGGATCGATTGGCAGCTGCGAACACGGCGCGACGACCCCTCGTCGTAGAGTTCGGCGCCACGTGGTGCAAACCGTGTCACGACTTTGCCGATCACGTGCTCGTCGACGCACGTGTGCAGTCCGCATTGCGTGACATCGAATTTGTCCAGTACGACATCGAAACGTCGAGCGGTGCCGATGCGGCGAAGCGCTGCAACGTGACGAGCGTGCCGGCGGTGATCGGGGTCGCGCCCGACGGAACGCCTCGACCGTTCAAGATGGGAAGCGAGCCGACCGTCGAAGAGTTCGTCACATTCTTGCAGCAAGCCAAGACGCACTCAACGCACTGAACGCACACGTGCGACGGCGCTCACCGCGTCGCGCGACACGCTGCGATGGCGACATTTCGCCGCAGACACCCGTGACAAATGTTTGTATCCGAATGCAGCGCGGACTCTCAAAGGTCACATGTCAACCCTTCACGATATTGTCGATACCGCTGTTGCTGCTGGAACCTTCAAGACGCTGGTGGCCGCCGTCACCGCCGCCGGTCTCGGCGACACCCTCAAGAGCACCGGTCCCTTCACCGTGTTCGCGCCCAACGATGCGGCGTTCGCGAAACTTCCTGCCGGCACCGTCGAGTCGCTGGTCAAGCCGGAGAACAAGGCAAAGCTGGCAGCGATCCTCACGCTCCACGTGCTTCCGGGCAAGGTGATGGCTGCCGACGTCACGGGCAAGAAGCTGTCGCCCGCGTCGGTTCAAGGTGAGGCGCTGCACGTCGATGGCACCTCGGGCGTCACGGTCAACGGCGCGAAGGTCGTCACCGCGGATATCGCCTGCACGAACGGCGTGATTCACGTGATCGACAGCGTGATCCTCCCGAAGGCCTAGCGCTGCGATGGCATCACATTCCCTCGGTCACCAGGGAATGCTCGGCCCGACGGCGGGCGCCCTGATCGGGCGCCCGCCGTCGCTGATCTGCACTGTCGTCGCCAGCTGGATTTCGACGGTTCCTGGATGTGAGGCGGCATAGATTGCTCGACGCTGCTCGGCGGCCGCCAATGGTTCTCGCCTGCCGAGGACCGTCGAGAGCGTCATGCGTGCTCGTTGGACGTTGCACCTGAGCGCCCGAGCTCGCGGCGCGCGAGCTTCGCGACGATCACGACGACGACGGCGGTCGCCACGAGACCCGCGGCGAGGAGGCCGAGCCGCAAGCCGACACCTCCCGCGCCGCCGCTCGCGGCTTCTGCCGCCGTACCCGCAAGTGAACCCAGATAGACGTAGAGGACGGTCCCGGGCAACATTCCGATCGCGGACGCGGCGACGTATGTCCACGGCTTGACCGCGGTGATCGACAACACGTAATTGAGGACGACGAACGGGAACACCGGCGACAAGCGAAGCAACGCGACGACGATCGCCCCGCGTTGTCCGATCGCGCGATCGATCGCCTTGAACTTTGGACCCGTGCCGAACCGGCGCTCGATCTTACCGCGGGCCAGGGTCCTGCCGACGCTGAAGGCGAGCGTCGCTGCGACGAGCGAAGTCGGGACCACGAGCGCGATACCCCAGCCGAGCCGATACGTGAAACCGGCCGCGATCGTCAGGATCGATCCTGGGAGGAACAGGAGCGTCGCGAGGATATAGACGATCACGAATCCGACCACGCCGACCATGCCCGCACCGCGTGCCCATTCCGCCGCGGCCGCGATCGCGTGTGCGACCGGCGGAGAACGCAGCAGCAAGACGCCTCCACCGATGATCACGATCGCGACCGCGATGCCGATCGCCAGCTTCTTCATCGGGTGGGCGCCTCGCGATGTAACGGCACGGCGAGCGACGCGCCCAGGCCAAGTGTCTGGCCCGACTGTGCGGGCAGTCCGATCTCGATCGAGCTTTGATCGACGTTCGAGACGCGCACGCCGTGCAACCGATCCCAGAGTGACGCGAGGGTGCCGAAATTGCTATGCAGCTCGGTCGGTCGCCGTGAGTGATGAATTCCGTGGATGCGGGGCGTGATCACGAACAAGCCCAACGCGTCCTCGATGCGTCGCGGCAGCCGCAGATTCGAGTGATGGAACATGATGAACAGCAGAACGAGCGTCTCCCACAGCACGAGCGGTCCGGCGGCCACACCCAGCACGACGACCTGAGTCGCGCGAAACGGCACCGAGAGCACGAGCTCTCCTGGATGAAACCGCAGCGCGGTCGACGTGTCGAGGTCGAGGTCCGCGTGATGCGCGGCGTGAAATCGCCATAACACGCCGACCCGGTGATTGAGCCAGTGCCAGCACCACAGCGTGTAGTCGAGCAGCACGACCCCGAGCACCGTGGCGATCGCCGGCGGCGCCCCGAGCCATCGAATCAAGCCGACGTCATGGCGATCTGCCCACGCGACCGCGCCGAGCACGATCGTTCCGTAGATCGCCGCCACCGCCGCGAACGAGATCGCGCCGATCGCGAGATTGACGCCGACGCGACGTAGGCCTCGATTCACGAATCGGCGCAGCGTCCACCTTCGCTCGGCGACATGCAGCACGACGAAAACGAACGCGGCAAGCGTGAGGCGAAGAATGCTCATCGTCTACCTGACGCTCCGGTAGAGCTTCGCGAGCCGCTCGGGTGACACGCCGAGTCGATACAGTGGCGGGAACAAATTCACCGCCAGCGTATAGAACACGGGGCGCGCGAGGAATCGCCGGCCGGAAACCCGGACGCGCGCGGGTACGGTGTGGATCCGTCCGATCCGGCGCAGGCGGCGCGATATCTCGAGGTCCTCCATGAGCGGTTGATCCGGAAATCCGCCGACGCGACGGAACGCCTCCGCGCGCACGAACAACGCCTGATCGCCGTACGGTAATGAGGTGTAGCGAGATCGAAGGTCGGCGGCGTGCAAGAGTGGCGCGAACCATCGAGCATCGCCGGCATCAGCGACAGTCCAGGTCCGAAATGCACCGGCGACGACGCGCGGATCGGTCAATGTACGCTCGATATGTTCGAGCGCATCGCGGGGCAAGCTCGTGTCCGCGTGCAGAAATAGCAATACGTCGCCGGCGGCGACCGCCGCGCCAGCGTTCATCTGGCGAGCCCGACCGCGCGGACCCTCCACGACGCGGACCGGCTTGCCACGGGCGATCGCGAGCGTTCGATCGTGGCTTCCACCGTCGACCACGATCACCTCCTTGCGGCCCAGCAGCGCGATCACCTCGTCGATGGCCGCGGCGAGGCGCTGTTCTTCGTCGAGGACCGGCATGATCACCGAGAGGCGCGGCACGCCGAGCAGCTGGCGCGTGCACGGCGCGACGATGGACCCGTTCGTGAGCAGCGCGTCCAGCCGTACCAGATCGTCGGCGCGATCGACATCGAACCACCGCGGCAGCTCGATCACCGATAGCCCATGCGAGTGCATCCGTTCGACGGTTCGGGCGAACGTGTCGGGAGCGCTCCAGGGCAGATCGGACAGGAGGCCGGCGGGACAGCGCCGGAGCGCGAGCAGGTAAAAACCACCGTCGTCGGCCGGGCCGATCGCAGCGTCGGCGGTCGCCAGCGCCGCGCGTGCCTCGTCGAGTAGCCGCGTGGGCAATCCCGGCGAATCGGCCCCGATCGCGATCGCGATCGGTGCGTCTGTCAGCGCCCGCGCGAGAACGCGTTCGAGCCGGGCACCGAGGTCGCCGTCGCCTTGCGACCAGATTGGCAGCGCGAGCTCGGTTTGGAGATCGAGATCGAGCGATCCTGTGGTCGCGAGGATCGCTCGAGCCCAGCCAAGCGTGCGCATCGCCGCGCAGGTATCGACCAGGAAGCTGCGCGCGAGCGCCGTCGCACGCTCCACGCCAAGATCTGCGGCGAGTCGAGTCTTGACCCCACCCGCCACCGGAGGCTTGGCGAAGATGCAGATCCGCGATGGCGGCGATGTCATCGTCATCGCCGCCGCCTCATCAGCCACTGAAAGACCGAGCGCACGCGCGGCGTCAAGCGCCTGGCCTGGTAGGCGTCGCCGAGCCGCTTCCAGACCTCTGCTTGGGTTGGATACGGATGGATCGCCGATGACAGCGCGCCGATCGTGAGCTTCGCGGTCAGCGCGACGGAGGCCTCGCCGATCGATTCACCCGCGTGTCGCGCGACCAACGTCGCACCGAGCAAGCGGCCCTTGCGATCGACGTGGACGCGCCCGAAGCCAATCGTCTCACCGTCGAGCACGGCGCGATCATTGTCCGCGAGCTGGGCCGTCAATGTCGTGACGTCGCCGCCCTGGGCCTTGGCTTGCTGCTCGTAGAGACCTACGTGCGCGACTTCGGGATCGGTGTACGTACACCATGGCATCACCAACGCGGACGCTCGCTTGCGGCCGAAGAACAGCGCGTTTTGGATTACGATGCGTGCCATCGCATCTGCTGCGTGGGTGAACTGAAACCGTGATGCGACGTCTCCGACAGCATAGATCCGCCGGTTCGTCGTGCGTAGATGATCGTCAACATCGATCCCGCGCTTGCTGGCCGTGACGTCCGCAAGCTCGAGTCCGAGCCCGTCGATGTTGGGCGTGCGCCCGGCTGCTACGAGGATTGCGTCCCCCGTGGAGTGCTCGGTCGATCCTTGGCGCTCGAATGTCACCGTGTATGCCTGATCCGTGCGCGCTGCGCCGACGATCTTGGCGCCGAGCACGAGCGTGATGCCCTCGCGGACGAGCTGGGCCTCGATGATCGTCGATGCATCGCGATCCTCGCGCGGCAGCAGGCGATCGCCACGTTCGATGATCGTTACCTCGCTCCCGAACCGGACGAACGCCTGCGCGAGCTCGCATCCGATCGGACCGCCGCCGATCACGAGGAGTCGCCGCGGGAGCTCGGTCAGAGAGAACACCGTTTCATTCGTGAGCGGCGCGAGCTCGGCAAGACCGGGCACGGTGGGCATGGCCGCGCGCCCGCCCGTCGCGATCACCGCGCGTGCGAACACGAGGCGGACGCCGTCGACTACGATGGCGTCGCGCGCGACGAACCGAGCGTCGCCGAGATAGACATCGATGCCGAGGCCGGCGAGCCGATGCGCCGAGTCGTGGGGCGCGATCGCCGCACGCAGCCGGCGCATGCGGAGCATCACGGCGGCGAAGTCGACCCGGGGCTCACCGGTTTGGATCCCGAGCTCGTTCGCGGTGCGAACATCGTGTGCGGCGCGAGCGGCGCGGATCAGCGCCTTCGATGGAACGCAGCCGTAGTTGAGGCAATCGCCGCCGAGCCAGTGCCGCTCGACGAGCGCCACGCGTGCGCCGAGCGATGCAGCCCCCACCGCAGACACGAGCCCCGCGGTGCCGCCGCCGATCACGACGAGGTTATAGCGACCATTCGGCGTCGGATTGGTCCACGACGCGGGATGGACCTCCGCGATCAGCCGGCGGTCGTAGTCGTCGCTGTCGACGGCGACGTCATGGCGCGTGACGTGTCCCGCGGCTGTCACGCGGCTCCGAGGCGGCGCGCGAGGATCGCCGCGAGTCGAGCGCGCGCGGCCGGCTCGATCAGCTCCGGCGGCGTTACGAGCGCAGTATCGAGGCTGGTCTGGCACCCACACGATGCGCGCGGCGGAACCTCCGCGATCGCTATCGCGAGGATCCGCCGTGCCTTGTCGACATTCGCGCGCAGGACGGACAACACGTCGGCGACCTTGACTTCGTCACGCGCTCGCCAGCAGTCGTAGTCGGTCGGCAGCGTCAGGGTGGCGTAGCAAAGCTCGGCTTCGCGCGCGAGCCGGGCCTCGGGCATGTTGGTCATCCCGACGACATCTGCGCCCCAGCTACGCATGAGCTCCGACTCCGCCCGAGTTCCGAACTGCGGGCCTTCGATGCAGACGTACGTCCCGCGCGAATGGACTCGATCCGTCTCGCTTGCTGCCGCAATTGCCAGGATCTCGGCGAGCGTGTCGCATACCGGGTCTGCCAGACTCACGTGCGCGACCACGCCGTCACCGAAGAACGTCGACGGCCGTCCCATCGTGCGATCGATGAACTGGCGCGGCACCACCACGTCGCCGGGTGCGATCGCTTCGCGAAGCGAGCCGACCGCCGACACCGAGATCACTCGCGTCACGCCGAGTTGCTTGAACGCGTAGAGGTTCGCGCGAGCGTTTACCTCGCCAGGCAACAGCCGATGGCTCCGTCCGTGCCTGGCGAGAAACACGACGCGTCGGTCTGCCAGCCGCGCGATCGTCAACGTATCCGACGGTGCACCGAACGGCGTGTCGAGCGTGACTTCATCGCGGGCGCTGAGACCTGGAAGCTCGTAGAAGCCGCTTCCTCCGAGGATTCCGATTGCAGGCTCAGCCATCTCGTGGGCCTACGTCGTCGATCCGCCGCAGCTCGACCCGGCGCCTGCGGTGCAACCGAAGCAGTGCCGGTCAACGGCGATCGTGCGATGGGCGAGTGCGTCGAGATCGACCTCGTGGATCGTATGGCGTGGCCCGATGATCGGCATCTCGAGCATCTGGTTGAAGTCGCAATCGTACAAAGTGCCGTCCCAACCGACCGAGAGCGTGGTTCGGCACATCACCCCGCCGACCGCGCTCGGATTGAATGCCGCCACGAGGCGATCCATGTATGCGCTCAAGTTGCCGGTCGACTCGAGCCATTCGAGGTACCGGCTGATCGGCATGTTCGTGATGCAGTACAGCGCGTCGAACTCGATGCCGTGGAGGCGGCGCAGCTCGCGTTTCCACTCCGCTTCGAGCGAGCGTTGGTTCGGTGGCAAGAATGCGCCGACCGGGTTCGAAACCACTACCAGCCGCCGTTTCGGATCACCGATCCCGTAGCCGACCTCGTTGAGCCGTCGGAGCGCTCGTAGCGACGTCGCGAACACGCCGTCGCCGCGCTGGGCATCGGTGTTGGTCGCGCGGTAGTGCGGCAGCGAGCAGACGACCTCGACTTCATTTTCGGCGAAGAACCCCGGCAGGTCGTGATACGGACCGGTCTCGAGGATCGTCAGGTTGCACCGGTCGATCACATGCCGGCCGCGCCGGTGCACTTCCTCGACGAGCCAGCGAAACTCGGGATGCAGCTCGGGCGCTCCGCCCGTGATGTCGACGGTGGGAATCACGCTGTGATCGAGCAGCTCGAGGCAGCGCACGAGCACGTCGTGCGGCATCACCTCCGTACGATCCGGGCCCGCGTCGACATGACAGTGCCGGCAGGTCTGATTACAGCGCTTGCCTACGTTGAGCTGAAGGACCTCGACCTTCGTTGCAAGCAACGGCTGGTGGCCGGCCTCGGCAAGGCACGCGTCGAGCTCGCGCGGCAACGCGAGCGCGTGCAAGCGCTGGAGCTGCTCGGCCGCCGCCGCCAGCGGCTCGCGCCGCTCGTGCAAGGTGGGTAAATGCCGCCCCATTCACATCCCGATCTTGTTGACGGTGTTGCGCATCTGGATGCCGTGCACCAATGACGCGCCGCCGCGGATCGCTGCCGCGACATGGACGGCCTCGGTCATCTGGTCGAGGTCGGATCCTTTCTCGAGAGCATCCTTGCTGTAGGCATCGATGCAGTACGGACACTGCACCGCATGCGCCACGGCGAGCGCGATGATCGATTTCTCGCGCGCCGACAGCGCGCCGTCCGCGAACACCGCGCCGTACCAAGCAAAGAATTTCTCGGCGAGAGGACCTGCGGCGTTTCCGATCTCTCCGAACCGCCCGAGATCGGCGCGATGATAGTAGTGCTCGTGGTTGTCCATCCTATTTCCTCTCGAGTGTCTCGTTCGCGCTGTGCTTGGGGTGGAACGTCGCATCGCGGTTGAGGCCTTGCTCGCCTTGCGCGCGCGGAGACGATCCGTCCGGGGCGTGCCCGCGACTCATCTGGATCTCGCGCCACTTCAGCTTCAGATCGGCGAGGTGATGTCCCGGCGGCTCGTAGCCCACCGCGCGGTGTTCACCGGGCGTGACCTTGCCCTTCGCGCGAACATGCTCGACGACCGAGGTGGTCCAGCGATCGAACGCGGCCAGAAATTGCTCGTCCTTCACCATGTCCTCGGCCTGGGATTCGCTGTACGGCTGGCCCTTCCCGACGTACGCGTGTGTCCACAGCGGATCTGGAACCTCGATGCCTCCGTACCGGCACTGCCAAACGAGCGGTTCGTACGCGCGGCGATCGTCTTTCATCTCAGCCGCGGGATCGAAGTACGACTTGTGGCGCAGAAGGCGCGGCCGTCCGTCGGCTTCGATCTCGTCGCCACCGCCATCGCCGTAGCTGAAGAACCCGGCCGTGCGCCCCTCGAGATGATTCTTGCTGAGCTCTTTCCACTCCGGCGTCTTGTCGAGCGCCATAGCGAGCTCGGGATTCTTGTGCGCGATCAGGTCCTCACGAGGGTTACCGCCGTTCGCGCAGACCAGTCGATCGAACATCAACTTGAGATTGCTCGTCGGCCCGTACCAGTTCACTGGTCCGATGATCGCCCACGCATCTGCTCGATCGAGCCGCGCATACAGGTCGAGGTCCCACATCAGATCCGGCTCGTCGCGGTTCCCGCGCTCGTAGCAGTTGCACGGCCAGACACACAGCGCCATCGACGTCGAGACGCAGCCGTTACAGCTCTGGATCTTTGCCCTGCCATACACGTTCCCGAGATCCTCGATGTCGACCTCCCAGTCCTTGGGCATTCGATCGGCCATCCGAAACATCAGCGTGCGCGCTTTGGAATCGACTCCCGGACAGTTGTATTGGCGCCGGTTCGAACCGGCGATGACGATGACCCGGAGGGCGTTTGCAGGTGTTGGTTCCATGAGTCGGACGCGCTCTTTGCACGTTTCAAGCCATCGCCCTGGTGATGGTCCTCGACACCCGAGACGCGTCACCCCAGATGACGTGGATGGCGATTCGTCTCCACGGTTTCAGATCCACCTTCGGCGCAGGAGCCACATCTTCACACCCTGCGTCAGCACCAGGTAGCAGGCGAGCGTGACCAGCAGGATCGGCCAGTACAGGCCGGGAAGGGGTGAAAAGCCGAGGTACGTCCCGACGGGTGTGAACGGCAGGGCGACGCCGGCGGCCATGATCAGGAGGCCCATCCCGACCACCGGGAGCGAGGCGCGGCTCTGCAGGAACGGGATCTTGTTGGTGCGGATGACGTGGATGATCAACGTCTGGGTGAGCAGGCTCTCGACGAACCAGCCGGTCTGGAACAGGCTCGCGCTGTGGGCCGCGGCCTGGGCCGTCGACGTGTCCCAGCAGCGGAAGACGTACAGCATCACGAGATACGTCGTGTAGTCGAACAGCGACGAGCACGGGCCGATGAAGACGATGAACCGGGTGAGCGCTTTGATGTTCCACGGGCGCGGGCGCTCGATCTGATCGGCATCGACGGTGTCGGTCGGGATCGTGGTCTGGCCTAGATCGTACAGCAGGTTGTTCGTGAGGATCTGGATCGGCAGCATCGGTAGAAACGGAACGAAGATGCTCGCGCCGAGCACGCTGAACATGTTGCCGAAGTTGCTCGACGCGCCCATGCGCACGTACTTGCTGATGTTCGCGAAGACCCTGCGTCCCTCGAGGACCCCCTCATCGAGAACGAGCAGCGACTTCTCGAGAAGGATCATGTCGGCGGACTCCTTCGCGATGTCCACCGCAGTGTCGACGCTGATGCCCACATCGGCGGCGTGCAGCGCGGGCGCGTCGTTGATGCCGTCGCCCATGAACCCGACCGTGTGGTTGCGTGACTGCAGGGCCTTGATGATTCGCTGCTTGTGCGCGGGCGAGACGCGCGCGAACAGCGTCGTGTGCTCGGCGGCGTCGGCGAGCGCCTCGTCACTCATCTTCTCGACCTGATCGCCGAGCAAGACCACATCCGTCGCGAGCCCGACGTCCTTGCACACCTTGCGGGCGACGAGCTCGTTATCGCCGGTGATCACCTTGACCGAGACGCCGTGGGCCTGGAGCTCCGCGATCGCCGCCTTGCACGTCTCCTTGGGCGGGTCGAGGAACGCGACGTAGCCCTGGAGGATCAGCTCTGTCTCGTCGGCCTTGCCGTACGGCGTAGCGTGGGCCGCGACCTCGCGCGGCGCGACCTCCTTGGTCGCGATCGCCAGGACGCGAAAGCCGTCGGCGCTGAGCCGCTCGTACTCCGCCTTGAGCGACTCGATGTGCTCGTGGTCCATCGGTAGCCGCTTGCCGTCGAGCTCGAAGCTGGAGCAGCGCGGGAAGACCGCTTCCGGCGCGCCCTTCGAGATGATCCGGTCCTTGCCTTCCGGCGTGCGAACGACGACCGACATGATGCGGCGCTCGAAGTCGAACGGGATCTCGTCGACCTTCGCGAGCTCGGTAATCTGCGCGTGCGCCGGTTCGTGCGCGAGCACCGCGCGATCGAGCACGTTCTTGAGGCCGGTCTGAAAATAGCTATTCGTGTAGGCGAGCGCGAGCACGGCCTCGTTCTCGCGCAGCGCTACGTCGCAGTGCCGCTCGAGGACCACCTGGTCCATCGTCAGCGTGCCGGTCTTGTCGGTGCACAGCACATCCATCGCGCCGAGGTTCTGGATCGCGTTGAGCCGCTTGACGATGACCTTC
>JAYVLQ010000099.1:0-2747 GCA_043759355.1 Kofleriaceae bacterium | reverse complement strand
CGCATGAGTCGAGAAGCACTCCGAGTCTATGCAGGTTGCAGCCTGGGTACCGGTCCGACGAGACCCTCTCGGTATTTCGACGGCCAGGTCGTCGAACCCACCGCGGCCAAACGAATCGCGCCGGTTCCGATCGCGACGATCGTCGAGCAGGAACTATCGCGAATCGTCGATAGCCAGCCGCTACACGGCGAGTCCGTTCAGGGCGCGTTCGATCGCAAGGAACGCGAGCTTCGCGCGCTGTTCACGAGCCTCACGCAAGCCGAAGCAGCCGAGCTGCTCGAACGTGTCTCGAGCGCGAACAGCGCCAGCAGTCTTTCGAGAATCAACACGGACCGTCGCAACCGACTCGTGACGTTCCTGACGGCGACGGCCAAGGGCCGGATGGTGCAGCAATGAGCGGGCACGCTTCTTACGTGCAGGCGCAACTTCGCATCACGTACCAGCGCATCTACGAGGCGGTCGATCGCCTCACCACCGTGCCCACCGACAACGAGGCGCAGTGGCTGGCCGCCTGCAGCGAACGCGAGAGCCTCGTCGACGCGACTGCTCCTACCGACTGGCAGCTCGGACGGCTCGCTCTCACTCCCACCGAGTCGCGGGTGTTGTGGACGCTGATCGCGCAAGAGCTCTCGACGACCGCCCGACTTCAACTGCGCGAGCTCGCAACCGAGACCGAGATCGATCCGACGCTGGACGTGATCCGTCGCGTTGTCTACGGCGAGGAGCCATCGCTCGGCGTGTGGCGTGAGCTGTCAGCCGCTGGTCGGTTGCGGCGCGATTGCTTGATCGAGGCCGTTGGCTCGGAGCAAATTCCTTCGCACCGCGTGGCGATTCGGCTATCGCCCCGCGTGCTCGCGCTCGTTCATGGCGACCACGAAGAAGACGAAGAGTTACGCGCCATGATCGTCGCAAAGTCGGACGAGCGCGCCGTTGACGAGATCTTGGTCGACGAGGCTGCGATCGCTGGAGCACGCGCGAGCATCACGAAGAAGTCGGGGTTCACGATCGTCACGGGTCTCGTCGGAACGGGTCGGCGCTCGCTGCTTCAAGCGGTCGCGCGTGAAGACGGTCGCGACATGCTCGTGATCAATGCGCGTCAGGTCAGTACCGACAAGGCGACGGCAGATCGTCAGGCGCGCATCTTTTCGCGTGAGTGCCGGTTACTGGACCGCCTTCCGCTGATCCAGAATCTCGATGCGCTCGAGGCCGGCGACAACGTCCCGGACCGCGTCGGCGTGTTCGAAGCCGCGCTGAAGATGTCAGTGTACGCCACGGCTTCGCAAACAGTCGCACGACGTTGGGCCGAGCCGGTTCGCAAGATCGAATTGAAAGCACTCAATGGCTTGCAGCGGGCGGAGCTGTGGCAACAGGCGCTGCCTCAAGCGAGCGCCGGCGATGCGGATTTGCTCTCGACGCTGTACCCGCTCGCGCCAGCGATGATCGCATCGGTTGGCCGGGCAGCGATGGAAGCCGCCGGTGAAGAACCGCTCCACCCGAGGCACATCTCGACAGGGATTCGCGCGGTCTTGGATGATCGAATGGCTGGGCTCGCCAAGCGCGTCACGATCACGCAGGAGTGGAAGGACCTCGTTCTTCCCGACGACCAGACTCTCGCCGTCGTCGAGCTCCTCGCACGTATCCGTGCGCGCCGCCGGGTGTACGAGGATTGGGGCTTCGCCGACAAGATCGGCAAAGGCTTGGGTGTCACGGCGTTGTTCTCGGGACCGCCGGGCACAGGCAAGACCATGTGCGCAGGATTGATCGCGAAGGATCTTGGGACCGAGATCTATCAGGTCGAGATGTCGAAGATCGTTTCGAAGTGGGTCGGCGAGACCGAGAAGAATCTCGCTGCCCTCTTCGACGCGGCCGAAGCCGGGCACGCTGTCTTGTTGTTCGACGAGGCAGACTCGCTGTTCGGCAAGCGCACCGCCGTGACGAGCAGCAACGATCGCTACGCGAACCAGGAGACGAACTTCCTTCTCCAGCGACTCGAGAGCTTCGCAGGCATCTGCATTCTCACCACCAACCACGAGCCCGCGATCGACGAGGCCTTTCGTCGCCGCCTTGCGATTCATTTGCGGTTTCCGTTGCCGGACGAAGATGAGCGGGAACGACTGTGGCAGGCGATGATGCCGGACCGCGCTCCGGTTGAAGAAATGCTCGAGCTCGAGCTCTTGGCGAAAAAGTTCGTGATGGGCGGCGGCAACATCCGCAATGCAGTGCTGCGTGCGGCGTTCCTCGCGGCCGACGCGAACGAGCGGATCGGCAGCTACCACCTCCGCCAAGCCGCGCAGCTCGAGTACGAAGCGATGGGCAAGCTCGGCGCCTGCTAGCTTTCGTAGTGCCGCCGTTACCGACCTCGGTCGTGGGGGACTCGGTCCAAGCTCAGGACAAAGGGTGCGTCAAGCGGCTTACCTCGCCAGTTCATCGTGATGAACGAGAACATGCGGTGCCCGATCTTGTTCCACTTGCTCGTGCCCGGCGGGAAGTGACAAACGTGGATCGAGAGACCAAACACGTCGGCGCGGCGTTGAAGTTCCGCTTTCCACACGCGGACATGTACGTGCTCGGTGTGGCGTTCGAACTTTTGCAGCCGGGCATCGAAGTCGGCGTCCTCACGCAAGAGCGACGTGATCGACCACAAAAGATTTGGGTGCGGATCTTTTGCGACGGCAGAAACCTGATCGATTTCGCGAGGTTGGTTTCGGGGACGCTGTCCGGATCGATCGCGAGCGGGTAGCGTTCGC
>JAYVLQ010000098.1:0-81754 GCA_043759355.1 Kofleriaceae bacterium | reverse complement strand
CTTGACCAGGCGCGTATGGGCGATAGCTCTTCACCCGGTCATTCGATCAAATTCGGGTCGATCTGTCTCCCGAAATCGGCGTTCTACGGTCTACACGCTCCTAGACGCCGGCGATGGTCACCTTGTTGACCTTCACCGGCGTCTTGGGGCGGTCTTCGTTCGACGTCGGCGTGGTCTCGATCTTCTTCACGACGTCCATGCCGGACGTGATCGTACCAAACACGGGGTGCTTCGACGGGCCCGGCGAGAACCAGTCGAGACGCGCGTTGTCGGCGGTGTTGATGAAGAACTGCGCGCCACCCGAGTTCGCGCGACCGGTGTTCGCCATCGATAGCGTGCCTGGGGCGTTGGTGATCTTCGCGTTGGCGGGATGCTCGTCGGCGACGTTGCCGAAGGTCGAGTTGCCCGTGCCGGCGCGCGAGCTGTTCGGATCCTTGGAATACTCACAGCCAAACTGGATCATGAAGCCGTTGATCACGCGGTGGAAATGCAACCCATCGTAGAAGCCGGACTGCGCCAGCTTGATGAAGTTGTTCGCCGTGATCGGCATCTGATCGAGGAACAGCTCGGCGGTGAACGAGCCAAGCGTGGTGTCAAAGGTCGCGGTCGGATTCGCCATCCGAGAGACTTATCACAGCCCCTCGCGGGTTGCGGGGGGATCAGACAATCGTCGAGTCGATCGCGAGCGCGATCATCGCGACCAACTTCTTGGCGTCAGGATTCTCGACATTCGCCTCGATAAACTCGTGCACGGGCAGCTGTGCCATCTCGAGCCGGGGCAACGCATCGCCGCGTGCGGCTGCATCGAGATCTTCGTACGTCAGCGTGCGCACCCGCGAGCCCGCACGGCGGAAGGCCTCGGCGACGAGCGCGCAATGAAAGATCACCGAGATAATGCCTTCGGTGCCACCGAGCTCTTGCTCGTGCGCGCTGATGAAGTTCGAGACCTGCTGCTGGCTCTGAAAAAACCCGCCGACCATTGCCGACGAATAGTTCGGGTCAGACATCTTTTGCCCCGCCTCGGTCACCACGGTCAGCACCTGTTCCTTCGTCAGCTTCATCTGCCGGCTCTTTCTACTACCTGATGGGCGCGATCGTGGGCCGTTGCGTCGAGAACCGGCATAACGCTTCCGCGGTAAGGGCTGCAACATCCGCCGCGATGTTCGTGCAGAACGCTTTGCGCGCGGCACCCGCAAAATCGCCGTGCGGCCGCACGAGGTGGTCGCAAACGATATCGGGGTTGCCACCGCGGAGCTGCGCGAGCCACGCATCCTGGTACCAGCTCACCGCCGCGCGAAGCTCGGGCGTGACGGCACCGACGGGATCCGGATCACCGAGCAGCTCGCCGAGCAACTGCTCGCCGGCACGGATCGCACCGCACGAACCTTTCCCGGTAATGCCGCCACGGCGCAGCGCCTGATACGGGCGCGAGGGCACGCCAAATGTCTCGGCGATCGCGATGCCGCAGCTGCGGTGCGGGACACGGATCCCCTCGTAGAGCACGAACGCTTTATCGCGTGCGGCAGCGACATAGGCGTGCTCCTCGGGCGTCAACTCCCGGGGTCGCTCGCCGGTGGACTCGGCCATGGCGGAATGCTACTGCGGAGGAGCTCGCTCGTCGAGAATTCGTGGCCCGCAGCGTTCTCCATAGCCCGTTATCGACCGGCGCTTCGCGGCTGTCGCGCGGGCTCGCGATCGCGGTCATCGCGCACGCGCTGATGGTGGCGGCCTTGGTGCACTGGCTGCACCGGGACGACAAGCACGAGGTCGAGCTCGTCAATATCGAGATGGCACCGCCACCGCCG
The DNA here is from genome assembly GCA_043759355.1 of Kofleriaceae bacterium. Taxonomy (GTDB): domain Bacteria; phylum Myxococcota_A; class Polyangia; order Haliangiales; family Haliangiaceae; genus JABFXX01. The sequence goes on along the minus strand of JAYVLQ010000098.1, from coordinate 79,949 downwards.
GTGGCCGAGGCGTTGCCGGAAGAAATCGCGCGCCAGGCAGAGCAGGCCGAGCAAGAGCAGGCGGCGCTCGCAGCGGCGACGGCGAAAGACGACCTCGCGACGCTGCCGAATGAAAAAGGTGAGGGCGTGGTCGATGCGGGCGTGGTCGATGCGGGCGTGGACGCTGCTCCAAAACCCGATGCGCGGGTGAAGCCCGATGCGGTGCCGCTCGATGCAATGCCGCTCGAGGTCGCGATCGCGGATGCCGGCGTGGTCGCCGCCGATGCTGGCGACCCGACGCAGATCGCCGCGGGCTCGGGCGCGGGCTCGGGCGCGGGCTCGGGCGCGGGCGCGGGCTCGGGCGCGGGCTCGGGCGCGGGCTCGGGCTCGGGCGCGGGCTCGGACGTCGCGCTCGGATCGGGCAACGGGAGCTCGCTTGGAACCGGCTCCGGTTCGGGCTCGGGCGTTGCCGCTGCGACGGAGACCGGCTCCGGATCGGGGGTCTCGGGAATGGACTCGCAACTAGCCGTCGACGGAGCGCCGACGAGCGCGGGCACTGCCGCCAACCTGCTCGCGTACTTTCCGCCGGGCCATTCGCTCGGCGTGCTCATCCGATTCGATCGGTTGCGCGGCAGCGAATGGGCGACCGCGGCCGAAGAGCTGTTTCGCCCGATGCCTGATTACCAGGGCTTGTTCGGCACCAAGAGTGCGGATCTCGCGACCAAGCTCGACATGCTCGTGATCTCGACGCCGCGCCCGCGCGATGCGACCGCGACCACGCTCGTGATGAAGAGCACCCTTGGGCGCTCGGGCATTCGCGACCTGCTCGCGAGCTCGAGTACGCCGGTCGCGTGGTCGGTCACCAAGGGCGGCGCGCTCGGCAAACGCAGCGGCAAGATGTTCGCGGGTGACAAGCGCGTCGTGCTGTCGCCGTGGCAGAGCTGGTACGTGCTCGCGCAGCCCGAGGATCTCGGCGGCTTGACGGCCGCCTCGCCCGGCAACCTCGACACGGTCGAGACGAAGGCCAAGCTGCCACCGTGGCTCGCGACGATCCGCACGATCGCGAAAGAATCTGGCGACGATCAAAAAAAGGGCCCGGCCCTCGTGATGACGATCGGCACGCCTCCGACCGGCACGGGACCGGCGAAGACCGGGCGCTACAAGTTGCCGGAGCTCGGGCTCGGCGTCAGCTCGTTGCCGGTGCCGCAGCGCGTGTCTCTCGCGATGGAGCTCGTGACGCAGGGCTGGCTCGTGCGCGGCAACATCGTCTTCGGCAGCGCGGCCGAAGCGGCGGAGATGGTCATGACGCTCACCGATCTCCAGACCCGGATCACCGATAGCCACCTGTTGTCGTCGATCTTGCACAAGCAGCACGTGCTGAACCTCGTCGCTGGGTTGTCGCTCCGGAGGGCGGGTGGGAGGGTGTCCTATGCAACCTCGATCTCGATCTCGGACGCGCGAGCCGTGCTCAACGCGGCCGCGCAACAGCTCGGCGGCTACTTTGCGCAACCGTGATTTGAATTGGTTCCGCTACGCGCCACACTGAGGTATGAGGACCGGGTGGCTCGTCGCGTGTCTGCTCGCCGCATGTAGCGGCGCGCACGTCGTACTCGAGCCTGCCGGCGCCGATCACGACGAAGGCGCCGGCCTGATCGCACAGGCGTCGGTGGCGTTGCTGTCGAGCGATTCCGACGCGGCCGCAGTCACGACGCCCGAGCGCAACCGCCGCGCGGCTCGCGGTGACACACCGGTTGGCGCGGGCTTCGGCGGCGATCCATACGGTGGCACGAGCTACGCGCACTGGACCGCGCCGATGTTCAATTACGTCAACCCGATCCGGGCGCCTCACTATGCGGTCGCTACGACCGGCCTCGACTCCACGATCGAGGGCATCGTCACGTGGCCAGGTCGAGTGCCACCGAAGTTCGCGAGCGCGTGCGCCACGTCGAGTGTCTCGATCGGCACGAACCACGGGGTTGCGGGCGCGATCATCTACATCGAACATGTCACGATGGGGCGCCCGATCGGCGGTCCGACGCGCGCGCAGGTCGGGGGCGTGATCGCGAAGCACGGTTGCACGCTCGGTCCCACCGCGCAGATTGCGGTGCCGCTGCCGAGCTCCGTCGCGATCCACGGAGACGGGCAACGCGCGCGCATACGCATCACGCCGCCCGGTGGCACCGCGAAGGTCTACGACCTCCAAGAGGGTGGGCTCGTGATCGCCGAAGTGAAACCTGGAGTCACCAGGATCGATGGCGAAGACGGCAAGCTCGCCGCTGCGTGGGTGCTCGGGCTCGAGACACCGTACGTCGCGGTCACCGACGACACCGGCCGGTTCCGGCTCGAGCAACTGGCGCCGGGCACGTACGACGTCACGATCTGGCAGCCGCCGATCGCGACCGTCGCGGCGGATGGCACGTTCACGTACGGCGCGCCGCTCGTGGCCCATCGATCCGTGCAGGTCGGGGTCAACCAAACGCAGACGATCTCGGTCGCGCTGCCTGCCCCGTAGCGTCCGGTTAACGTCCGGTGGCCGGACATCTCGTCCGACTTTCGTCGACGTTCGGACAACCCTGCGAATGACATCGCACAGTTACGTTTGGCATCGCCGTTGCTGAACGGGTTCTCATGTCGAAGAAAATATTCAAGGTGTTGTGTCCGATGGAAGGCCGCAATGGCGTCAAATACTGGTCGCGTCTCGGTAGCGGGTTCACGAACAAGGACGAGTCGATCAATGTGTATCTGGACGTGATCCCGTTCAACAAGACGAACGTCACGATCCAGTTGCGCGAGGTCACCGAGGAAGAACAGCGCCGTGATGCCGAGCGCCGCGCGGCCACCGATCGGGGCGGCGCCAGTGCCTCGATGGCCGGGCCCGCAGGCAGCGACAACTCCACCGCGAGTGGATCTGCACCGTTCTGAACGGAGTGCGTCATGACCAGCCATCTCGACTCACCCACCCGCAAGCGTCAGCTCGGTTTCGGGCTGACGGACGAAGCCGTCCGTGCGACCTCGCCTGAACCCGCCACACCTCGGCTCGCATGCCACGGCGATCTGCCGGATCATGTCTACGCGCGTCACTTGATCGCGGCGGCACCGGCGCATGTTCGCGAGCACTTCGATCTCGAGCTGCGCGAATCGGCGCGCAGGCTCGCGCACTCGGTCGACCTCGACGAGGCTGAGCTCGACGAGCTCGATGATTCCGACGAGCTCGATGATCTCGACGAGCTCGTCGAGCGCTCGCCCCGCAGCGCTGCGACCGATGTGTTCGTCGATCTCGCGGAGTCGCGTGGCGGTGACCGGATCGACGTTCGCACCGGTGGTCGCGTCCCGATCCGGCTCGCCCGCGCTCGCGAGGTCGTCGCGCGGCTGGCGCCGAAGGTCCTCGTTCCCGTCGCCGCGATCGCACTGCTGGTGATCGCGATGGGAGGAACGTGGTCCACCGCGAGCGCCACGCCCGCGGCGCCTTGGTCGGCAACCCGGCCGCCGTCACCATCGCCGATCGCTCACTCGAGCACGGCGACTGCGTCGTTGCCGCGTTCGCTCCTCGACGAGCCGCCTGCGCCTCGAACGAAGATCAGCCGCAAGGATCTGATCGGCACGCTCAACCTCAACACCGCCAGTGAAGACCAGCTGATGATGTTGCCGACGGTTGGACCGTCCAAGGCCGAGCGCATCGTCACGTGGCGCAAGAAGAATGGCGGGTTCAAGCGCACCGCGGATCTGCGGCGCGTGAAGGGCTTCGGCTACAAGACGTTCAAGAAGCTCGAGCCGTTCCTCGACGTCAAAGGAGACACCACGCTGTCATCGAAATGATTCGTCGGGGATGGCCGCCGATGGAGCCTGGTCGCTCACTTCACCTCCAACATCGGCGAGCGCACTGGCTCGCGGTTGCCGCCTGCCCGTCGAACAGGTCCGCGTACTCGGTCAGCCGGTCGCGAAGTTAGACGTTGCTCGCGAGATTTTGCCGCTGGAACGTCGCGAGTTGCCGTGCGATCAAACCGTGGCGGCCGCGTCACAGGGGCAGTAGAGTGCCGGCCCTCATGGCCGCTGAAGTATCTGCCCCGTCGTCACGTGGATTGCCGAGCCTTGCGGACGATGCCAAGCGCATCTGTCAGCAGCTCCTTCGAATCGATACGACGAATCCACCCGGTAACGAGCGCGCGGCTGCGGAGCTGGTCGCGAAGGAGCTGGCCGAGGTCGGTTTCGAGCCGGAGCTGCTAGAAGGCGCGCCGTATCGTACGAACTTGGTCGTTCGCCATCGCGGCAATGGTGCGAAGCCTCCGCTTTTATTGAGCGCGCACCTCGATGTCGTCGAGGCAGATCCGACGAAGTGGGACGTGCCACCGTTTTCGGGCCAGGAGCAAGATGGCTGCCTTTGGGGGCGTGGCGCGATCGACATGAAGAACATGGCCGCGATGTGCACGGCGATTCTGCGCCGGCTCGCGGCGACCGGGACCGTGCTCGATCGCGACATCATCTTCGCGGCGGTCGCCGATGAAGAGGCCGGCTGCGATCTCGGATCGCGGTTCCTCGTCGAGAATCATCGCGAAAAGATCGAGGCGGAGTACGCGATCGGCGAATCGGGTGGGTTCTCGCTCCACCTCGGCGACACGACGTTCTATCCGATCCAGGTCGCCGAGAAGGGCTTCGTCTGGATCAAGGCCCGGATCACCGGCGAGCCCGGTCACGGCTCGATGCCGAGGCGCGATAGCGTGATCAACAAGCTCGGAGAGGCTCTGACCAAGCTCGGCGACGCCGTGATGCCGGTCCACGACTCGAAGTACGTCACCGACTTTCTCGATGCGGTGCGCTCGCGCCAACCCGGCGTGATCCAGCCGCTCGTGAAGTTGCTCGCGCGGCCTCAGTTGCTCTCGCGCATCACGCGGCTGTTGCCGGGCGTCTCGGTCGCGCGCAGCTTCTCGGCGCTGCTCAGTAACACCGCCGCCGCGACGGTCGTGCGCGCAGGTCACAAGACGAACGTCATCCCGGGCGTCGCGGAATTCGAGATCGATGGCCGCACCCTGCCCGGCCAGACCGACGAAGATCTGCTCCGCGAGCTGCGCGCGATCCTGGGCCCCGACGTCGAGCTCGAGGTCATGAAGTCGGCACCGCCGATCGTCACCGAACCGATCGCTTCGCCGGTATTCGACATCATCAAGCACCAGATCGAGCTGCGCGAACCGAAAGCCGCGGTCGTGCCGTACATGATTCCGGGCTTCACCGATGCGAAGTACTTCACGCAGATGGGCGCACGCTGGTACGGGTTCTCGCCGGTGAAGATCGAGAAGTCCTCGGGCATCAAGTTCGCCGACATGTTCCACGGTCACAACGAGCGCATCCCGGTCGCTGGACTCGCGTGGGGTACCGAGCTCCTCGACGCGGTCGTGCGCGAGATCTGCGCGTAGCGCCCAGGTTTATCACAGCGGCGAAGGCGCGCACGGCTCCGAGCACCTGGTCCCCGCACGACATGCAATGGAACATGGGAGGCTAGCGCAGCGAGAACAAGGTGCCGATGAAGATCACCGCGAACAGGATCAGCACCACGAACGGCTCCCAGGTTCGATCGAAGCGCGTCATCGGGTGCCCCAGTGCGAGCACCGCGCCAGGGCGCGGTCGCACGAATTCGTCGCCAGCGGGGCATGATCAGCTCGGGCAGGGTCGGGCTCGACCCAGATGCGAATCGCAACGGGTCTCTCAGGACCCGCGCAGCGTCTCGGACGCCGACTCGATCTGGAGGTCGGACGAGGGCAGCTGCTTGATCGTGCGGAGCGGCCACAGCACGAACGGCACGCTCAGCGGGATCAAGAGCCCGATCCAGATCGCGAATCGGATCGAGGTCGCCTCGGCGACGATGCCCGCCGCGATCGCCATGAATGGCACCACTCCCGAGATGCACGCGGTGATCGCCGCGTTCGCGCGACCTAGCACTTCGCGCCGCAGCACGGTCTGGCGCAGCGTGATCGCGTGGATGTTGAACACCACCGAGAGCCCGTCACCGATCAGCTGCTGCGCGACGAGCAAGCCGATCACCGTCGCGTGCGAACCGCGCGCGAGCGGGATGCACAGCCCGCTCAGCGACACGATCACCGAAGACAAGACGATCGTCGGCCCCACGCCGATCGAGCTCGCGAGCTTGCGCGCCAGGCTCGCACCGATGATCGAGCCAACGCCACCCATCGCGATGACCAGGCCGAACGTGCCTTGTGACAGACCGAGCGTGCGCAAGCAGAACAGCGTGTAGAGCGCCGCGAAGAACCCGTACGATGCGGTCCAGATGATCAGCGCGACCACGACCGGCCGCACGAGCGGGTTGCCGAAAACCGCGCGCATGCCGACCTTGAGGTCTTTCGTGGTCTGCCACATGCTTGTCGACATGCTGGCCGCTGCCATGTCGGGACCTGGCGGCGGCTCGACGGCGCGAATCCGCCCGAGCATCACCGCCGACCACACGTAGCTCACGGCATCGATCACGACCGCGATCGGTGCGCCGAGCGCGGCAATCAAGACGCCCGCGCTCGCCGGTCCGGAGATCTCGGCGAACGCTTCAGTGGTCTGCAACTTCACGTTGCCCTCGGCGAGCTGGCCGCGATCGACCACCGCCGGCAGGTACGCGACATCCGCGATCTGAAACAACGCACTCGCCGCACCGACCACCGCGCCGACGACGCACACGTGCACGATCGAGAGCACGCCCCACGCCCACGCGATCGTGAGCGAGATGATCACCGCGGCGCGCGCGAGATCCGCGATCACGAGCAGCCGCCGCTTCTTCGAGCGATCGACCAGCCCACCGACGAACAGCGAGAGCACCGCTGCCGGCGCGAGCGAGATCGCCGCGAGGAAGGCGACGATGCCTTCGGATTCGTGCAGCGTCGCGACCGCGATGATCGGCAACGCCGTGCGCGTGATCCGCGACCCGAAAGCGCTGACCGCCTGCGCGACCCACAGCCGCATGAAATCGGCGTTGGCCCACAGGCCTCTGCGCTGACGCATGACCTGGCTGGCGATCAGAACGGGATGTCGTCGTCGGGGCCGCCACCGCCGCCACCACCGCCGAAGCCGCCGCCGGTACCACCGAAGTCAACATCGCTCGGAGGCGGCGGACCCTCATCACGCGCCTTGCCACTCGCACCACCTGCCGCGGCGCCACCTTCACCTTTGCCACCGCCGAGGAACTGGACATCGTTCGCGATCACTTCCGTGATGTAGCGCTTGTTGCCGTCCTTATCGTCGTACGTGCGGGTCTGGATCCGCCCCTCGACGTAGACCTGGCGGCCCTTCGAGAGATATTTCGAACAGACCTCGGCGCGCTTGCCCCACACGACGATGCGGTGCCATTCGACGCGCTCCTGGCGCTGGCCGTTCTTGTCGTTCCAGCTCTCGCTGGTCGCGACGCGAAGCTCGCATACGCCCTGGCCACTCGGCGTGAACCGCATGTCCGGATCGGCGCCGAGGTTGCCGACGAGAATGACTTTGTTAACTCCACCAGCCATGAGTCCCTGCCTGCGTTAGTAGCTCGGGACGAAATCGACCCCGTATGGCTTCGAAGTAGCACGGTCCCCTGACAGCTTTGGTGTAAAACCGCCCGCGATGTATCGCGAGCTCCGCGTCGGCGTGGTCATTCCGGCCTTCAACGAGACCCGTGCGATCGCGAAGACCGTCGCAACGATTCCCGAATTCGTCGACAAGATCTTCGTGATCGACGACTGCTCGCACGACGATACGTCCGCGCGGGCCCGCGTCACTCCGGAGGTCGTCGTGGTCCGTCACACCGAGAACCGGGGGGTCGGCGCGGCGATCGCGACCGGCTATCGCCACGCGCTCGACGCCGGGATCGACGTCGCCGTCGTGATGGGTGGCGATGGCCAGATGGATCCGCGCGACATGCCCGCGCTCCTCGATCCGATCGCGGCGGGCACCGCCGACTACGTCAAGGGCAACCGCTTCCTGCATCCCGACGTGTGGACCGAGATGCCGCCCGCGCGGATCGTCGGCAACGTACTGCTCAGCGCGGCCACGAAGGTGACGAGCGGGTACCGCCACGTGTTCGATTCGCAGTGCGGCTACACCGCGATCCATCGCGACGCGCTCTCGCGGCTCGATCTCGATGTGATGTGGACGCGCTACGGCTATCCGAACGATCTGCTCTCGCGCCTCCACGTCGCGGGCTCGCGCGTCGCCGACGTCGCCGTGCGCCCGATCTACGGTCAACACTGGAAGAGCGGCATCAACCTCTCGACAGCGCTACATCCGATTCCGTACGTGCTGCTGCGCTCGTGGGGCTCGCGGATCGCCGCCGAATCGTTTCGCCGCGCCCGATGATCATCGGCGTCATCACGACGTCGTACCCGAGATCTCCCGGCGACCCCGCGGGCAGCTTCGTCGCCGCCCATGTCGGGTCGTTGCGCGCGCTCGGCCATACCGTCGAGGTGATCGCCGCGGGCGCCGACGAGCCGCTGTTCTATCGCGGTGGCGCGCCCGATCTGCTCGAGCGTGGCGGCGTGCGCACGCTCGCGGGTGCGATCGCGTTCAGTGCAAAGCTGACCGCGCGGGTCGTCCGCCGCGCCCACGCATGGGATCTCGCGATCGCGCACTGGCTCGCACCATCGGCGCTCGCCGCCCTACCGTCGCGCGTACCGCTGCTCGCGATCGCGCACGGCGGTGATGTCTACACGCTCGCACGCCTGCACCTGTTACAGCCCGTGCTCGCACTCCTCCGGTTGCGCGGCGCGCGGATCGCGTTCGTCAGCGAACAGTTACGCGAGCTCGCGAACGCGACCGACGCGATCGTCCAGCCGATGGGCGTCGATCTCGATCACTTCGCGAACATCGCTTCGGCCCCCACGACACCTCCCACCCTCGCCGTGATCGCGCGCCCCGTGCCGATCAAAGGGATCGACGTCGCGGTCGCTGCGATGTCGCACCTCACGACCCCGGCTCAGCTCGTGATCGCGAGCGACGTCACCACGTTCGAACGCGACGAGCTGCTCGGTCGCACGTCGATCGTGTTGATCCCGAGCCGCATCCTCCCCAACGGCCGCACCGAAGGCACGCCACTCGTCGCGCTCGAAGCGCTCGCGGCCGGGATCCACGTGATCGCCTCGCGGGTCGGCGGCCTGCGCGAGCTGCCGGTCACGCTGGTGCCACCCGACGAACCCCGCGCTCTCGCGAGCGCGATCGATCGCGTACTGGCCCAGCGCCCAGAACTTCCGAGCCCGGCGGAGCTCCGAGCCAGCGTCGCCGCCCGCAGCTGGCACCGCGTCACCGAACGGCTACTCGCGCACGCGCTGATACGCTAAACCCGCTCACTGCGTAAAGTGCTTCGCATACGGTCGGACCACCGCGTGGCTAACCTGCTGCAATCACGTGACGATCCGTGTCCTGCGTGACTGTGGCGTAGCGGCACGGTTGCTGCTAAATGCGAGAACTTGATGCCCGATAGTCCCCGCTTCGACGTCTCCGTCATCCTGCCGTTCGGTGATGATGAGGAGGCTTTGGGGATCGCCGTCAAGCGGACGGCCGAGTACCTCCGAAAGCTTGGCGTCTCGTTCGAGCTGCTCGCGATCGACGAAGACTCGGGCGACAACTCGCACGCGGTCCTCGCCCTGCTCCGCGCCGAAGTGCCGGAAGTTCGCGTCACCCACGCCTCGGGCCGTGGCCGCGGCGTCGATGTCGGTGCGGCCCGCGCGCAAGGCACGCTCCTACTCGTCACCACCCCCGATGTCGCAGCGGCCGCGCTCGACGGTGTCGGCGAAGCGATCAGCCGCTTGCTCGCCAACCAAGGCGATGCCGAAGTCGCGCTCGGTCGCTGGACGATCGCGCATCGCGTCCGCGCCCTCGTTGCATTCCGCGGCGCCCGTCTGCTCGGCGCGGCGATGCATCGCCGGCTCCAGAAACGCCTCGCGGTTCGTCACCTCGCGATTCGTGTCTCCGGTCCGAACGGCACCGTCGCGAAGAGCGCGGTCAGCCGGCTCCGTGCCTTTGCTCGTCGCTAGGCGGGCGCTCGCCTCATCCGCTGCTATGCTCTAGCCGCGGCATGTATTACGTCCTCGCGATTTTGTCGCTGGCCTTTCTGATCGTGGTCCACGAGGGCGGCCATTACTTCGTCGCGCGCTGGTGCAAGATGAAGATCGATCGTTTCAGCCTCGGTTTCGGCCCGGGGATCTTGAAGCACACCTCGAAGAAGTCCGGTACGATCTTCCAGCTCGCGCCGATTCCGTTCGGTGGCTTCGTCGAGATCCGCGGCATGAACATCGCCGAGGAAGTCGATCCCGAGGATCGCTTCGCGTATCCGAATCGGCCGGCATGGCAGCGCTTCATCACGATCTTCGCGGGGCCGGCCACGAACTACGTCTCGGCGTTCGTCATCGCGCTCGCGCTGTACCAGTGCCACGGCGTGCGCAGCGACTACGCGTTCTATGGCGTCACCCGGACCACGCCCGGCTACGACGCCGTCGGCAAGCTGATGCCTGACGATCGGATCGTCGCGGTCGATCACAAACCGATCCTCGCCGCGGGCGATTACCTCGCTGCCGATGGCACGCGGTTTCACGCCGACCCGAAAACCTCGCTGCGCAATCGCGTGAAGCACGCGGACAGCGTCGTCATCACCGTGATGCGCGACGGCGTGCCTCTCGACGTCACCATCAAGCCAGCGCTCGCCAAAGACGAGGACGGCAAGGTCGTCTCCGAAGACATCGACGACACGTATTGCTGGAGGCCCGTCGACTCTTATCTCGCGCAGCACGGTCTGACCGAGCGCATCGCGAACTGCCAGGCCGGGTACAAGATACTCGGGATCGAGCTCAAGGTCGATGTCGACTACATCCACGTCGGCGTGCTGCGCGCCGGCTGGGAAGCGGTGAAGTATCCCGTGCTCCAGACCGAAGCGATTGCCTCGGGGCTCTACGGCATCATCGTCGGCACCGAGAAGGCAGATCCCGGCGGGCCCGGGCGCATCCTCGGCGAGTTCTCCAAAGCGTGGAAGGCCGGCTGGCTGAGCGGCGTCGAGCTCTTGATGATGCTCTCGGTCTATCTCGGCTTGTTCAACTTGTTCCCACTCCCCGCGCTCGATGGCGGTCGCCTCGTGTTCCTTGGCTACGAGCTCGTGACCCGGCGCCGCGCCAATCCCAAGATCGAAGCGATGGTCCACATGTCCGGCATCATGGTGCTCGGCGTGGTGATGATCCTCGTGACGCTGCACGACTGTCACGTCCTCTAAGACCTGACAGCGTAGCGTCAACAATCGAAAGCGTGGGACTGCCATCGTTTCGGCAGCGCGCTAAGATCGGGCGTGGTCACCGAGGAGGTCCTCGCACGCATCCCGACCGACGCTGGCGTCTACCTGTTCAAGGACGCCAACGGCGAGGTCGTGTACGTGGGCAAGGCGCAGAGCTTGCGCACGCGTGTGCGCCAGTACTTCCGCGAGGGCGGCGACGAACGGTTCTTCGTCGCCGCCGGATTCCTCGCGCGCACCGCGACCGATGTCGAGACGATCGTCGTGTCATCGGCCAAGGAGGCGCTGCTCCTCGAGAACCACCTGATCAAGAAGCATCAGCCGAAGTTCAACGTCAAGCTGCGAGACGACAAGCAGTACCTCGTGCTCCGCCTGCTCGATCCCGCGCCGGCCCAGGACGCCAAGGACAAGCGTCACCTGTTTCCGCGCGTCGAGGTCGTACGCAACATCAAGGACGACAACGCGAACTACTTCGGCCCGTATCACTCGGCAACCTCCGCGCGCGAGACGCTGCGTACGCTCAACCGCCACTTCAAGCTCCGCACGTGTACCGATCACGTGCTCGAGACCCGCGGTCGACCGTGCTTGCAGTATCAGATCAAGCGGTGCTCCGGGCCGTGCGCCGTGCTCGTGCCTCCGGAGGGCTACGCCGAGCAAGTCACCGACGTGAAGATGTTCCTCTCCGGTAAGAGCGCCGAGCTCGTCACGCGCTTGCGCGGCCGCATGCAAATGCGCAGCGACGCCGAAGATTTCGAGGTCGCCGCGGGGGTGCGCGATTCCCTCTCGGCGGTCGAGCGCTCGCTCGCGCGTCAGCACATCGTGCAAGACGACTTCGTCGATCAAGACGTGTGGGGGCTCTATCGCGAGGCCGATTTCGTCGAGGTCGCGGTGTTATTCGTGCGTGGCGGCAAGCTCGTCGGTCGCCGCACGTTCACGCAGAAGGATCAGGAGCTGCCGGATGCCGCGGTGATCGCGGAGTACGTCCAGCAGTACTACGCGACCGGCACGTTGATCCCCGACGAGGTCGTCGTCGGTGTCGAGCTCGAGGGTGGCGATGTGGTCGCTGAATGGCTGACCGTCCAGCGTGGCAAGCGGACCCGGCTCGTCGAACCGAAGCGCGGCATCCGGGCACGCCTGGTGGAGCTCGCCGATCGCAACGCCGCGGCGTCGGCGACCTCGCGCCGCAACAAGGACGCCGACGCCGAGCAGATGCTCCAGAAGATCGCCGAGCGGTTGAGTCTCGTGCGTCCGCCAAAGCGGATCGAGTGCTTCGACATCGCGCACATCCAGGGCAGCGAGACCGTCGCCTCGATGGTGACGTTCGTCGACGGCGTGCCGGCGCGTGGGCTGTATCGCAAGTTCAAGATCCGCACGGTCGAGAACAACGACTTCGCGTCGATGTACGAGGTGCTGACGCGCAGGTTTCGCCGCGCGAACAAGATCGGCGCCGCTGCAAACGAAGGTGAAGATCCGGCGTGGGCGCGGCCCGATCTGCTCGTGATCGACGGCGGCAAGGGCCAGCTCGGGATGGCGGTCGCGGCGCTCACCGATCTCGGCGTGCCGCTCGGCGGCGACAATGGCGTCGAGGTGATCGGCCTTGCCAAGGAGCGCGACCTCGAAGCTGGCAGCGCGCCCGATCGGATCTATCGCCGCAACGTGAAGGATTCGATCCCGCTGCGGTCGAACTCGCCGGAGCTCTACATGCTCGCGCGCATCCGCGACGAAGCACATCGCTTCGCGAACACGTTCCATCGCGATCGCCGGTCGAAGGCAACGCTGACCTCCGAGCTCGATACGATTCCCGGCATCGGTGCGACCCGGCGGCAGCGCCTGCTCAAGCACTTCGGCAGCGTGCGCGCGATCCGTCAGGCGACCGTCGAGGATCTCGCGAAGGCGCCGGGCATGAACAAGGCGGCGGCCGAGGCGATCATGAAGTACTTCGCGACCGCGGTCGGTGACGTCCCGACCGCCGACTACGAACAGGAGCCCTAGTCCGAGACAACGTTGCGAGCGCAAGCCCGCGAACATGGGGATAGTCGCGACGTGTCGGACGATCCTAAAACTTTGGCGTCGATGTGATGCCATGTAGGATAACGTGCTCCACAGAGCACCTATGTCCAAAAACCCAAAAGTTAACAGCAGATCGGGGTCGGGCGCTGTCCATGACCGCCGCCGCGAGGTGGCCGGGGTCGTCGGTCTTGGCGCCGCGCTGTTCCTCCTGATCGCGATGATGTCGCTTCAGGCGGGCGCGTTGGTGATGGGCCCTTTCGGGCGTTCGGTCGCGGGATTCTTCTACGGGATCGCCGGCATCCCCGGGTATGGCTTCATCCTGCTCGGTGCGATCGCGGCCGTGCGCATGTTGCTCGATCGCGACCGCGTGATGCCGCCGACGATCGCGATCGGTGCGGCGATCGGCGTGCTCGCGCTCGCCACGCTCGTGCACCTGGTCGCGCCCCACTATCGCGTCGCCGGTCACGGTCCGGGGGGCGCAATCGGCGAGCACCTCGCCGAGATCACGCGCGCGATGATCAGTACCGCGGGTACCGCCTTGCTCTCGCTCGTCGGTCTCGTCGTCGCCATCGTGATCGCGACGCCGCTGCGCATGCGCGACGTGCTGCACGCGATCTGGCACGGCCTCCAGGCGGTCGGTGGTGTGATGAAGACCGCGGGCCTCGCGTTCGCGCGGTTCTGGGGTGATGTCGTGCGCGCGATCTTGCCGGATCGCGATCGCCGTGACGAGGACGACGACGAAGTCAACGTAGACGAGGACGACGTGCTCGAGGCGAGCGATGACGAGCATGGCAACGAACCCGAGATCATCGAGCGCGGCAAGAAGCCGCACGCGATCGAAGTCATCGAGCTCCTACCCGAGTCCAAGAAGAAGCGCGGCAAGAAAGACATCCAGCAGACCGACGTCGATCTCGCCGTGCCGGGCCCCGCGGCGGCCGAAGAGGGCGCGAGCGTTGCGCCCGAGGTCATGCCGAAAAAAGGCAAGCCTCGCATGGCATCGGGCACCGAGGCTCCGCCAGCCGCGCCGACCAAGCCGGCAGAAGGCGCGATGCCTCCCGCCGACGGCACCGACCACGCAGGCCCGATGATCTTCGAGCCGAAGTTCCAGCACGCCGACAAGGCGACGATGGCGGCGAAGGAGAAGGCCGCCGATCAGGAGCGCCAGAGCTTCATCAAGCTCGGCGACGGCGACTACCAGCTGCCGTCGATCCAGCTGCTCAACTACGACGCCTCCTCGGTCAATGCCGTCGACAAGTTCGCGATGCTCGAGCTCTCGGCGAAGCTGACCCAGACGCTCGAGAACTACAGCGTCAAGGGCGACGTCGTCGCGATCCGTCCAGGTCCGGTCGTCACGATGTTCGAGTTCGCGCCGGCACCGGGCACGCGCGTCAACAAGATCGTCAACCTGACCGACGACCTCGCGCTCGCGCTCGAGGCGCTCCGCGTTCGTATCGTCGCGCCGATTCCGGGCAAGGCCGCGGTCGGCATCGAGGTGCCGAACAAGTCGCGCGAGATGGTCTTTCTCAAGGAGATCCTCGCCGACGACATGTTCCGCAAGGGCAAGGCGAAGCTGCCGATGGCGATCGGCAAGGACATCGAAGGTGGGCCGTCTGTCGTCGATCTCGCGAAGATGCCGCACTTGCTCGTCGCAGGGACGACGGGTTCCGGTAAGTCCGTCGCGGTCAACGCGATGATCACGTCGCTGCTCTATCACTGCTCGCCCGAAGACGTCCGGATGATCATGGTCGATCCGAAGATGCTCGAGCTCTCGATCTATGAGGGCATCCCGCACCTCTTGCTCCCCGTCGTCACCGATCCGAAGAAGGCGAACCTCGCGCTGCGCTGGGGCGTCGAGGAGATGGAGCGTCGCTACGACCTGCTCGCACAGATGGGCGTGCGCGACATCGCAGGGTTCAACGAGAAGGTGTTGAAGCAGCAGCAGAAGGTCGAAGCCGACAAGCTGCGCGCGGCCGCCGATGCGGCTGCCGAAGCGCTCGAGGACGATATCGAGAAGGCCGTCAACGCCGATTCGCCCGAAGCGGCCGACGCGCGCGAGAAGGTCGTCGCGGTCACCCAGCACAAGCTTCCGTACATCGTCATCGTGATCGACGAGTTCGCGGATCTCATGATGTGCGCACCGAAGGAGGTCGAGACCTCGGTTGCTCGCATCGCCCAGAAGGCGCGCGCCGCCGGCATCCACCTGATCCTCGCGACCCAGCGCCCGTCGGTCGACGTGATCACCGGTCTCATCAAGGCGAACTTCCCGTCGCGCATCGCGTTCCACGTGACGTCGAAGATCGATTCGCGCACCATCCTCGATCAGAACGGTGCCGAGGCGCTACTCGGCGCCGGCGACATGCTGTTCTCCGATCGCGGCGGCGCTCCGCAGCGCTTGCACGGCTGCTACGTCGACGAGCACGAGATCCAGCGCGTCGTCGAGTTCCTCAAGACTCAGGCTCGCCCGGTCTACAACCTCGATATCGTCAAGCCGCGCGACGAGGACTCCGAAGGCGGCGGCGACCTCCCGGGTGGTGGCGCGCCCAAGGGCGACGACGAGATGTACGACAAGGCCGTCTATATCGTCACGACCACGCGCAACGCTTCGATCTCGTGGGTCCAGCGCCAGCTGCGCATCGGTTACAACCGCGCCGCTCGCATCGTCGAGGAGATGGAGAAGCAGGGCGTGGTGTCGTCGCCGGATCATACGAACAAGCGCGAAGTCCTAGCGCCAGGCTCGTGAGCGCTATTTTGGCGACTAGCGAGCGCGATAGCCGTGCGGGCCAGCCCACCGCCCGGAGCCGCTCGGTCGCTCGGTCCCTTCCCCCCTCGCCATCCGGTTCCAGCGTGGGACCCACGCTTGCACATGCGAGATTCCGGGATGGACCTCGTGGTGAGATTTGTCTCGAATGTGTCCTGGTTGCAGAAGGATGTCTCATGCGTTCGATGATTGGTCTGTGCTTGGTCTTGGTGGCTACCGCGGCATGTGGTGACAATGTGCACGTCGCCGGCTCCGCCGATGCTGCCGCCACCGTCGATGCTGCCGCCACCGTCGACGCGACGAGCTCCGGGCCCCGAGTGCTCTCGACCATCCCGGCGAACACCGCGAGCGGCGTGCCGCTCAACGAGCTAATCACCGCGACGTTCAGCGAGGCGATGGATCGATCGACGCTGACCAGCGCCACGTTCACGCTCAGCTCACCCCAGGGCGCCGTCGCCGGTACCGTGGTCTCGACGAGCACGTCGGCCACGTTCGAACCGAACGTCCAGCTCGCGGCGAGCACGTCGTACGTCGCGACGATCACGGCCGGCGCGCGGAGTGCTTCGGCGATCGCTTTGTCGGCTCCGCACGTCTGGACCTTCCAGACCGGCACGACCACGAGCACCACGGGCATGGTCGTGGACCTTGGCACCGCCGGTGACTTCGTTTTGCTCGGCAAGAGCGGCATCACCAACGTGCCGACGTCGATCATCGTCGGCGATATCGGCGTGAGCCCGATCACCTCGACCGCGATCACCGGCATGGCGCTGACTTTAGATGCGTCGAATCAGTTCGCGACCACACCGGAGGTGACCGGCAAGGTATACGCCGCCGATTACGCGGCCCCGACCCCAGACAAACTGACCGTGGCGGTCAACGACATGCAGACCGCCTTCACCGCCGCAGCAGGACGCGCCCCGGATGTGACCGAGCTCGGCGCAGGCACGATCGGTTCAGTCACGCTTGCTCCGGGGGTTTACAAGTGGAGCTCGGCGCTGCTGATTCCGACCGCCGTGACCCTGAGCGGCAGCGCGACCGATGTCTGGATCTTCCAGATCGCGCAGAACCTGACGCTGAACAGCAACATCATCCTCGCGGGCGCCGCCTCACCGAAGAATATCTTCTGGCAGGTCAGCGGCGCGGTCTTGGTCGCAGCCGGCGCGCATCTCGAAGGCAACGTGCTGTCGCAGACCGCGACGACCCTCGACACGGGCGCGTCACTCAATGGTCGCTTGCTCGCTCAGACGCTCGTCACCGTCCGCGGCGCGACGATCACCAAGCCGTAGCGCGGCTTCAGTACCTCGCGGACCTTCCGGCGCCGATCAAACCTCGATCGTCTGCTGGACGAGCGGGTTGCCGTAGTCCTCTACACCCGCGGGCCAACCGCCGGTCCGGACCTCGAGGTTTGGCAGTGGCTTGCACGAGCCCGCGCCGTGCGAGTGGCCGCACAAGACGAGGATCTGTTGCTCGGGATGGGCCTCGGCGTGCGCGCGCAGCATCTCGCCCGTACCGATGCACGTGAACCACGGCAACCACGGCGGCGTCGAAGGTTCGCCACCGTAGACACACGCTTCTGGAAATGGCGGCACGTGGGTGAGCACGAGCAGCTGCGGTGCCGCACTCGCGAGCTCGAGCTTGTCGCGCAACGCGCGCGCTTCGTTGCCACCGAGTCGACGACAGATCTCGATCCGCAGATCGCGATCGTTCTGCGCCTTCTTGAAGTCGTCGATCAGCTTCCAGTCGCTGAGCTTCACGGTCGATTCGAGATCGCCGCAGCGCGCATCCCCCCAGCCATCGACGCCGAGGATCATCGTATTCGGCGTGATCCGCATCGGCTCGTGCGCCGGCAGCCAGGTCGCGCTCTCGTCGAGGCGCTCCATCGCGCCGCGCACCGCCGCGATGCTCGAGCGGTAGTAGTCGTGATTGCCGAGCACGAAGTAGATCGGTGCGAGCTGACCGAGCTCGGTCACGAACCGCACGACCGAATCTGACTCGCCGATATCGCCGGTGACCAGCAACACCTGCGGTTGCTCCGAGGCGATCCGCTCGTAGAACGACTTGAGCGCGAGGGGGCGCAAGAAGTTCAGGTGGATGTCTGTCAGCCACGTCGCGCGCACGATTACTCCGTACGCGTGACCTTCGCGATGCTCTTGCCGCGGAGGCGAAACAAGCACTCGCGGGCGCGCGTGATCTCGACCGTTGATGGTTCGTCGACGATGACATCGGGCATCGGCCGTAGCTCGAGCTCGTTGATCGAGATGTCCATCGCATCGATGCATGCGATCGTGCGACACGCACACGCGCGACCATGAAGCTCGGTCGAGAGCTTCTGCCAGTCCGCGAGATCGAAGCGCAGGGCGCTCTCCATCGGCGATGGTGGATCATCGAGGCGCGGCGGGCACAGATGACCGGTCGCCTGACACGCCTCGAGGTTCGCGATGAACCGCTGGCGCACGTGAAGATCCGCGGTCGCGGTGTTCAGCGCCTCGCCATCGCCCTTGGCGTCGGCATCCGCGACCCGGCGCTCGTTCGTCGCTTCGGCGCCGCGCTCCACGATCAGGGCCTTTTCGAGATCCGCCTTGCCGTACGTGGGCTTCACGTCATCGGAATCGGCGAGCTCGGCCGTGTGCGGCGCGGTCGCTCCTGCGTGGGGAGCGCGCTGGGGTGAACCGCACGCAGCAAGCGCCATAACCACGGAGAGCTTCACGTCAAGTCATGCTACCACCATGCAACCGGCCGTGACTGCTCGGGTCTATCGCTTGAATCCAGCCGCCAAAGGACGCGTCCAATCGCCATGTTGATCGACCTCATCGGGTTCTTGTTCACCGCGCAGCTCGGCTCGGCCGCTCCGACCAAAGCCCCCGCCCCGGCCCCCGTGGCCGCGCCGGCGAAGACCGGTGCGCTGTCCGCGGTCGCTCCGGCGAAGGCCGGTGCGCTGTCCGCGGTCGACGTCGTCAACAACGTCCAGAAGTTCTACGCGGACATCAAACAAGTCTCCGCGCAGTTCCAGCAGACCGTGCACATCTCGACGTTCGGCACCGACAAGACCAGCGGCGGTCAGCTCTGGATCGTCAAGCCCGGCAAGATGCGCTGGGACTATCTCGAGAAGAAGAAGACCGACACGGTCGTCAAGAAGAGCTTCATCTCGAACGGCTCGAGCTTGTACGTCGTCGAGCACGACAACAAGCAGGTCGTGAAGAAGAACCTCCAGCAAGACCTCATGCCGGTGGCGGTCTCGTTCCTCTACGGCAAGGGCGATCTCAAGGCCGAGTTCATCGCGGAGCTCGATACCAAGCAGAGCTACGGCGGCAAGGGCGACTACGTCTTGAAGCTCACGCCGAAGAAGCCGTCGGCGCAATACAAGAGCCTGTACCTCGTCGCCGATCCGACACAGTTCCGCGTCAAGGAGTCGGTGATCATCGACTCGTCGAACAACGTGAACCACTTCCAGTTCTTCTCGCCGAACTTCGAGAAGCCGGTCGAGGCGTCGTGGTTCGAGTTCAACGAGAAGAGCGTTCCGAACTACCGGGTGATCGACGGCGATGCACCGCGGAACACCGGCGCCGGGAGCGCAGCAACTCCGGCGTCGCAAGCGGGCGCCGATCCGTCACCCGCCGCGCCTGCGAAGAAATGAAATCGGTCCGCGCGAACGGCGTCGACTTCGCGTATCTCGAACAGGGCACGGGCCCGCTCGTCGTGTTGTTGCACGGGTTCCCCGATACGGCACACACGTGGGAACCGACGATGGCCGCGCTCGCCGCGGCGGGCTACCGCGCGGTCGCGCCGTTCATGCGCGGCTACTTCCCGACGACGATTCCCGCAGGCGGCAACTACGATAGCGATACCCTCGGGCGCGATGCGCTCGCGCTGATCGACGCGCTGGGCGGACCCGCGATCCTGGTCGGTCACGACTGGGGCGCCTCCGCCGCGTACTCCGCCGCCGGGCTCGGGCCCGAGAAGTTGCGCTTGCTCGTCACGCTCGCGATCCCACACCCGCAGTCGCTCAAGCTGACGCCGAAATTGATGTGGTCGCTTCGCCACTTCGCTGCCCTGCGCTCGAACAGCGCGCCCGCGAGGATCCGCGCGACGGACTACGCGTACGTCGACGAATTGTGGCGACGATGGTCACCCGCCTGGAAGCAAATCCCGGCGAGCGAGACGGCGGAGGCCAAGGCCTGCTTCGCGCATCCTGGCGTCCTCGAGGCGGCGTGCGGCTACTACCGCGCCCTCAGCCCGAGGCTCCCGCCCGGCCAGAAGGTGAAGATCACGGTTCCAGCGGTCGCGTTTGCCGGCGAAGACGACGGCCTCATCGTGCCGCGGATGTACGAGAAGGCGCGCCACAACTTCACGAAGTCGTACGAAGTCGTGCAGGTCCCCGGCGGTCACTTCATGCATCGCGAGCATCCGGAGGTCTTCATTCCAGAGCTCGTGAAGGTCTTGAAATCGCACGAAACCCGCGCCGCTTCATCTGCGCTATAAGCAGCCCATGCTGCGCTCGCACGCTCGTCAACCCGCCCCGAAAGGTCCGGTCGTCCTCGTCGTGATGGATGGGATCGGGCGCGGTGCCGGTGACGAAGCTGACGCCGTGAAGATCGCGACGACCCCGACGCTCGATCGGCTGTGGGCCCCGGGCGTGAGTACCGAGCTGCGGGCGCACGGCAAAGCCGTCGGCCTGCCGAGCGACGACGACATGGGCAACAGCGAGGTCGGCCACAATGCGCTCGGGGCCGGCAAGGTCTATGACCAGGGCGCGGTGCTCGTCGGCCGCGCGATCAACAGCGGCAAGATGTTCGAGGCCGCCGCGTGGCAACTCGTGGTCGCGCGCGGCCTCCGTGGCGGTGCGATTCATTTTCTCGGCCTGACCTCCGATGGCAATGTCCACTCACACCTCGATCATCTCGAGGCGATGCTCGCGGCCGCTGCGTGGGCCGGATGCAAGAAGCTCTACGTCCACGCCCTGCTCGATGGCCGTGATGTCGCTCCGACGTCGGCGCTGGAATACGTGGACCGCATGGAGCGGTATCTGGCGAACCTCAGGTGCTCCGGGATCGATGCACGCATCGTCTCGGGCGGTGGCCGCATGCAGATCACGATGGACCGATACGAGGCCGATTGGGCGATGGTCGAGCGCGGCTGGCACACTCACGTGCTCGCCGATGCGCGCCCGTTCACGTCGGCGACCGAGGCGGTCAACACGCTGCGCGGCGAGACGCCCGGCATCACCGATCAAGATCTCTTGGCCTTCATCATCTCGCCGCCAGCGCCGATGAACGACGGCGACGCGTGCGTGATGTTCAACTTTCGCGGTGACCGCGCGATCGAAATCTCGCGTGCGTTTGACGACGTTGCATTCGATAAGTTCGATCGCGTGCGCCATCCGGATGTCTTCTACGCCGGGATGATGGAGTACGACGGCGATCTCCACATCCCGAGGAGCTATTTGGTCTCGCCTCCCGAGATCGAGCGACCGATGGGCGAGCTCCTCGCGGCCTCGCACATCTCGCAGCTGGCGATCTCGGAGACCCAGAAGTACGGCCACGTGACCTACTTCTGGAACGGCAACCGCAGCGGCAAGTTCGATGGCGCGACCGAGACCTATATCGAGGTTCCGTCCGACAACGTCCCCTTCGATCAGCGGCCGTGGATGAAAGCGGCCGAGATCACGGATCGGCTGATCCAGGAGCTCCGGACCGGCAAGCACCGGTTCGCCCGGGTGAACTACGCGAACGGCGACATGGTCGGTCACACCGGCAAGTTCGACGCGACAGTGCTGGCGGTCGAGGCGGTCGACCTCGAGCTCGGGCGGCTTGCCAAGGCGGTGGAAGACCTACAGGGAATTCTTGTAGTTACGGCCGATCACGGCAACGCCGACGAGATGTTCCAGCGGGATAAGAAGGGCAAGGTGCTCCGCGACAAGGACGGCCAGACCTTCGCGAAGACCAGCCACACGCTCTCTCCCGTGCCATTCTTGATCGACGACCCGATGCGCGGAGATCGCTATGAAATCGACCCCGCGCGCGCCCGGGGCGCCGGGATCGCGCACGTCACCGCGACCTGCATCGAGTTGCTCGGCTTTGTCCCACCGGATGATCTAGAGTCGTCCCTCTTGAGGTTCCGATGAGCACGAAGGCGTTAATTGGAGTTCTGTTGGCCGGCACCATCGGCATCTTGGTGTTCTTGTTCGTTCACCTCTCCGGTGGCTCGAACACGATCACGGTCGGTTCGAAGAAGGCGAGTGCCTGCGTGCGCTCGGCGAACGGCCAGGACGATTGCTTGCCCGATGTGAAGTACATCGACACGCAGGGCAAGGCGTACACGGCCGAGTCGCTCGCGGGCAAAGTGGTCGTCGTGAACTTCTGGGCGACCTGGTGCCATCCCTGCCAGAGCGAAATCCCGGATCTCTCGAAGATCTACGACAGCTACAAGGCCAAAGGCGTCGTGATGCTCGGCCTCATGGCAGACAACCCGGCCGATAACGAGCTGCTCAACTTCCAGTCGGACTACCAGATGAGTTACCCGGTCGTGCGCGTGAACGGCGATCTCAACGTCGCGTTCAACTATCCGCAGTCGCTACCGACGACGTTCGTGTTCGACAAGACCGGCCACCGGGTCGGTCGTCCGCGCATCGGCGCGATCTCGCCCTCCGATCTCACGGCGCAGCTCGACGAGCTCGTCGCCCAAAGGAACTAGGACGACGCTCGCCTGTACGGGCCGCGCTACACCTAGAAGCTGCCGCCGACCGAGAGTCCGGGTGCCGGACCCTTCGGCCCGTCGATGATGATCGGCGCCGCCGTGAAGTGGTGGCGCGTGTTCCAGCGCCCGACCGCATCGCCGGCATCTTGAACGTCGTAGGCCATGCCGCCGACGAACGCGATCGCGGCGATCCCCAGGACGGGAAACGCCTTCGAGTCGAGGCGCTTGCAGTCCATCACACCCGCCACTGTCGCGTTGTCACACACCGTCGAGACCGTGTAGTGCTTGAGCGCGTAGGTCGCGAGCGCCGCCCCAACCACGCGCGCGGCCATGCCGATCGTGACGTACTCGCCGGCGTAGAACTCCCCGAGCGAGGGTGCGATCGCCGCCGTCGCGAGACCGGTGTACATCAGCGGTCGATTGAACGGATCTTCCGGGGTCGCGGCGATGAACGCGGCGAACATCAGCGCGGCCGGCACGCCGGCCCCGAGGCCCGACATGATCTGCGCGGTCTCGACGCTCTTGGGTTGAACGTCCTCGGCACGTGCGTTTGTAGATCCGAGTGAAACGACGAGCGCACCGACGGCGAGGACCTTCACGTCTCGTCTATAACACCGCCGCCATCGTGTCCGCAGCGGCAAATAGCCCGTACATCCCACCGGTGTGGATGAATGCGACCGTCTCGCCGAAGCGCTTCGGGTTGCGACGCAGCTCCTGGAGCATGCCGTGGAATGCTTTGCCCGTGTAGACCGGGTCGAACACGATACCGTCGCTGCGACACACGTCACGGATCGTGACGAGCTCCTCGGGCCGGCTCTTCGCGTAGCCCGCGCCGACGTGGCCATCGACGATGTCGATGTCGTCCTCGGTGATGTTCGCGTTTAGCCCCCAGCGCTCGTCGGCATCCGCGCAGATCTGGCCGATCGAATTCAAGAAGTAGGCGCGATCGTCGCAGACGTTGACGCCCGCGACCCGGATGCCACGGCTACCGAGAGCGAGTAGCTTCGCGGCGAGGATCAGGCCCGCTCCCGTACCGCCCGAACCACACGCGTAGACCACGGTCAGCGGATGATCGGGTGTGGCGATGCCTTCGAGATCGGTGACGAGCTCCATCATCGCGCGGATGTAGCCCCAGCTGCCGAGCGCGTTGGAACCGCCTTCCGGTACGATGTACGGCCTACCACCGGCATCGCGAATGCGGTCCGCGGCGATCGCGAGGAGCTTGTTGCGCTCGCGCCACGCGGGGCGCGCGATCCATTCGATCTCGGCACCGACCATGCGGTCGAGCAGCACGTTGCCCTGCGGTGCCGGCGGCTTCGCAGGATCGTCGGTGCGCAGGATCAGCACGCTCTTCAACCCGAGCTGCGCCGCCGCCATCGCGGTCGCGCGGGCGTGGTTCGATTGCTCGCCACCGCACGTGATCACGTGGGTCGCGTGCTGAGCGACAGCGTCGGCCAAGAGGTACTCGAGCTTGCGAACCTTGTTCCCGGAGAGCTCGCTGCCCGTGTGATCGTCACGCTTGACCCAGATCCTCGGCAATGGGCCTGCGGCGCCGTAGCGCAGCCAGTGGCCACGGGTCGGCGTGTTCGCGAGGCGGATGCGCGGTGGTTCGACGTCGAGCAGCTTCTCGAGCATGGCGAAAAGAATGCCACGAGCGACGCGCGTGATATCTCAGTGCTGTGAAGCTTCTCTCGTTCTCCTTGATGATCACCGGTGTGCTTGTTGCGGGCACCGGCACGATCGGGGCGAAGCCGCATCACAAAAAGCCCGCCAAGGCGGCCGCCGCGGACGATCCGGCTGCCAAGCCGGTCAAGAAGCACCACAAGGGGTGGCCGAGCCCTGCCGCCGGCCCGACCGAGTCCGGCGACCCCGAGCTGATCTTCACGTTCGATGATGGGCCCAATCCCAGGACCACGCCGTTGGTGCTCGACACCCTCGCGAAGCATCACATCCACGCCACGTTCTTCCTCGTTGGTGAGATGGCCGAGAAGCCCGCCGCGAAGCCGCTGATCGCGCGCATGCTCGCGGAGGGTCACATCATCGCGAACCACACGATGACCCACCAAGATCTGTGTCGGGGGAAGGACGAGGACCGCGCGGCGCGCGATCTCGATGACGGCAAGGCCGCGATCGAGAAGGCGGCCGCGCCGTGGACCACCGTCTGGTTCCGGACTCCGTACGGTGTGCGCTGCGAGCGCGTCGATGCGCTGCTCGAGGCGCGCCACCTCGAGCACTTCCACTGGGATCTCGATCCGCAGGAGTGGAAGCACAACAACACCCGGAAGGCGATCGACTACGTCGAGAAGGAAGTCGGCCGGATGACCGGTCGCAATGTCCTCCTGATGCACGACATCAAGAAGGCGACCGTCGAGGCCCTGCCCGTGATCCTCGATTGGATCGAGAGCGAGAACGTACAGCGCACGACCGACAAGAAGCGCCGGATCCGGATCATCCAGAGCTGGGAGCTCGCGATCGACAAGATGCCGCCCGGCTTCTGGGCTTGGTTCAAGGATGCGACCCCCGATCCGATCGCGTGGGGCACCGCGTTCGCGGACGCCCTACCCTGAGGCTTGCGAACTCGCTCCTAGCTGGGCGCCGCGGTGACGACGATGCGCTCGCGCTTCGACACGACGACACCGCCCGGCTTCTCGATCGTGACCGCGAACATGGCGAGGTCGTCGACATGGAGCTTCGGGCTGATCGCGACAATGACTTCGCCCGTGGAGGACACGTCGAACACGCCACCTTCGACGGGGAACGCCTGGTCGCGCGCCTTATCGAAGATCCATAGCTGATATTGGTACTGGCGCGCGTCGTTCGGCGCGAGGCCGACGAAGCGCATGAAGCCGCGCTGCGCCGATGCACTCCACACGACGTCACCAGAGGCGCCGTGCGCGTTCGCATCTTGCGTCGCTGTCCACGCGATGGTGATCGGGTTCGCGTCTTTGTTCGCGAGCAGCTGCGTGCGCTCGGCGGCTGGCGTCGGCAGCGGCGTGACGGTCGGAGCTGCGACCACCGGTGCGACGATACGCTTGGACGACCACCACACGGCACCGCCTGCGACCGCGAGGCATGCAGCCGCCAGGAGCCACGGCAAAATCACGCGCTGACGAGGCCGAGGGAGCGGGACGGTCTCGGCGGCCTGGCGCCGCTGCGCGACGCGATGCTGCGCGAGCTCGTCGCGCTGGTGGGTCTCGTGGGTCTCGTGGGTGTCGTGGGTCGCGTGGGTCGCGTGGGCCGCGTGGGCCTGACGCGACACCGGCAACGGCACCGAGATCGGTGGCGATTCGATCGAGTATGGCTGCGAGTCTTGAGGGTAATCCGACGTCGGCGGCAGCGTCGGGCCGACTGGATCGATCGTTGGATCAACGAGCGGTTCGATGATCGGTGCGGGCTTCGCGGGGCGCCTACCGAGCTTCGGCGGCGGCAGCGTCTCGGGCAGCGCGGCAACGACGACGGGCATCGCCTTGGTCGCGGTCGCCGGATTCTGCGCGAGCGATGGCTGCGTGGTCGGCGCATCGGCACCGGGCTGCGAAGCGAGCCGGATCTCTTCGAGATCGACGTCCACCATCGTATCGCGCGGTCGATCGGGAAGTGGCATCACGACGCCGGGCAACGTGCGGTGATAATTGACCACGCCCGTGCCTGCTGGCGATGCGGCGAGGATCCGCGCGGCGACCGCCGGAGGCATCGGCTCGATCACGGTGCCCGCGACGGCGAGTGCGGCGGCGGCGTGATCGAAGCTATCGTCGTCCTCGGCGCCGAGTCGCTGCAGCTCGCTGAGCTCCTTGTCATCGAGTGGACGCAAGGCGCGTTCGGCGAGGAGCTCCTCGATCCGAGGATCCATCGGTTCGACAGCTGGTCCCTTCACGACTTTTCCTTTTGTACGCCCAAAAGGGCCGCGCGGATCGAGTTCAATCCGCGCCGCGCGTGAGCCTTGACCGTCCCGAGCGGCATTCCTGTTTGCGCAGAAATTTCGCTGTGCGACATGCCGTGGCACGTCGAAAGTACCAACACTTGGCGCTGTTCGGGCCGGAGCTGGTCGAGCGCGCGGGCGGCCTCGGACGCCTCGGCGGAGGTCGCCGGCGAGCTACCGTCGCTGGCAACTTCTTCGAGGGTGAGCTCGTGCGGCTGCTCGTTCGTTTGGTTCTGCGGCCGGCGGCGCGCGTTGCGGCGGCGATCGATCAAGCGGCGGCGCGTGATGGTGGCGATGAACGTTGCCTCGGAGGCGACCGCCGGATCGAAGCGGCTCGCGCTCTTCCACAGATCGAGAAAGACTTCCTGCACCGCATCCTCGGCATCGGCAGCCTCGTAGCGGCGCGCGATCGACCACACCAGATTGCCGTAGCGGGTGACGATTTCGCGCACGGCGTTCGCATCGCCTGCGCCCACGCGGGCTAGCAGCGACGGGGCGGCCAAGAGGCGCTCCTCGATCACCATGGTGTGGCAGGAAACTATCACGTCACGCCTTCGGGGCGTCTACGTGCTGGTCGCGGGCCCTTCAAAGCATTGCCTCCTAGCAACACTTCGCCGGCCAGCCGCGATTGGATGCAGGCAGATTACGCCAGGCTCTGCGCGAACTTCGTGATCGCCTGGCGGTCGTGCAGCACGATGATCCGCTCCGCGAGCCACGACTTGCCCGCCCCACCCGGTCCGACGATCAGCACGCGCTCCATGGCTCACGGCTTCTGGATCGCGAGCTCGCCAAGCTTTCGTCGGTGGACTGCACGCACGATCGGTACGTCGGGATCTCCCGTTATCTCGATCCACAAGCGGCGAAGAGACTCGACCTCGAGGAGTCGCTCCTCGATCGAGCGGGTCTTCCAGTACGCGGCACGTTCTGCGTATTCGTCGCTAGCGCTTAGCGCGGTACGCCTGACCACGACCGCAATTTCTCGCTTCGTCATTTCTCGAGCCCCTCCGCGTCCACGAGGTCCTGGGGGCGACCAAACGCACGCTTGTTGATCGCCAGAGATGCCCGGTCGATCACTGGAACATCGATGCCATCGATCGTCGCACTGATCCTTTTAGGGAAGGCATCATCGAACATAACGCCAGTCAAGCCAGTCAGAAAGTCGATACGATTGGGCTCGTAGCCAAGCTGGATCACCAGGTCCGGTGTCGTGAAGTCCTCGACCGAGAGCTCCAGCGAACCAAACCCGAAGGCCTCGAGCACCGCGAGAAGCCTCTTGGCATTGTCCTCGGAACACTCGACCCAGATATCGAGGTCCTTCGTGTAGCGGGGAATCCCGTGCACCGCGACCGCGAATTCGCCCACCACGAGAAATCGCACTCGATGCTCGTCGAGGAGCCTCAGAAGATCGCGAACATCTCTGCCAAGCGCCTGGATGCCGTAATTCTAGCAGCCGGAGGGCTACTCCGGGCCGTTCTTGAGCGTCTCGGCGAGCAGATCGAACAGGCCGCTCGAGCTGATCGCGAGATAGGCGACCGCGACGACACCGAGCGCGCACAGCGCGATGTGACCGAGTGACCGCAGCCGGAATGCGCGGCGACGCACTCGCAAGAGATCGAGCGTGGTCCCGGAGATCCAGGCGAGCACGACGCCGGCGATCGCGATCCGCAGTACCGCCGGTGCGATCGCCTGATTCGCGGTGAACGACGCGACGGCAAGCACGAGCGATATCGGGCCGAGAAACCAGATCTCGAATGGCGGACGCAGCGAGGGCCGGCGCCAGCCACCACGTGCGGCGGCTTCGAGCAGCGAGCCGAACAGGAGGCTGAGCACGAGCACGAGTACGAGACGTGCGACGAGATCGAGGTGCTCGCGCCACAACGCTTGCGCCAGGGCGCGCCGCAGATCCGCCTGGACGGCTCGTCCCTCGTCGGTGCTCGCGGGCAGCGCCGAGATCAAGCTCGCTGCACGTTCGAGCGCGTGCGCTTCGATCGCGGCGCCGGCCTGACCACTCGCGGCGAGGCGCGCCTGGGGTGCGTGCGGCCAGGTCGCGAGCAGCGTCGCGAAGTGCGCGTCGGCTTCGCGAAAGCGGCCGTGACCGCGCAGCCAATCGGCGAGCCACAGCGTCGCCTCGGCCGCGCCGGGCCACGCGGCGGTCGCGAGGGCTTCGCCGCGCGTGACGACGTCTGCGGGCCAGAGCCGATCGGCCTCCACCACGAGCCGCGCGAACGCCTGCGCCTGGTCCGCGTGGCCCTCGCCGGTCAGCGTGCGGAGGTGCGCCGCGCGATGCTCGGCGCCGAGCGCGGCCTTGGTGTCCGGCTGCTCGCGGAGCAGGCGATCGTAGAGCGCGAGAGCGCGCGCTGGATCGGCGAGCTTGTCCTCGCACGCGCGACCCGCGGTGTAGAGGAGGTCGGCGAGCTCCGGGGCCGTCGAGGGCGTGCGTTCGATCTCGGCGATGGCCTCTGCGAGCGCGCGTGGATCATCGGTCGCGAGCCGATCACTCAGCTCGCCCGCACCGGCGATCGCGCAGCACAGCAGGATCGCGAGCGCGCTACTCGGGATCGTTGTGCGAGCCCTCACCACGATGAATGCCGAGGGCGCGCAGCTTCTTGTGCAGGTTCGTACGCTCGATCCCGAGCGCCTGCGCGGTGCGCGAGATGTTCCAATCGAACTCGGCGAGACGGATCCGGATGAACTCCGATTCGACCTCCTCGCGGAACTCGCGCAGGCTCTTGCCGGCGTAGCGACCGAGATCGATCGCGGTGATCGGGCCCGAGCTATCGCGGCGCTGCGTGGCGCTGCGCGGTCCGCCGAGGTACGGAGGCAGATCCTTCTCCTGGATCACCTCGTCGGACATGATCACGAGCCGCTCGACCACGTTGCGTAGCTCGCGCACGTTGCCCGGCCACTCGTAGAGCTTGAGCCGCGCGAGCACCGGCTCGTCGACGGGCTTGTAGCCGAGGCCGTTCTCGTCGCAGCACTCCTTGACGAACGATTCGAAGAGCAGCGGAATATCGTCTGCACGCTCCTTGAGCTCGGGCGAGCGGATCGGCACGACGTTGAGGCGGAAGAACAGGTCCTCGCGGAACGTGCCTTGCTTGACCATCTCTTCGAGATCGCGATTCGTCGCCGCGACCACGCGGCAATCGGTCCGCATGCTCTTCTCGCCACCGACCCGCGTGAACTCGCCGGTCTGGAGCACGCGCAGCACCTTCGCTTGCGCGGGCAGCGCCATGTCGCCGATCTCGTCGAGGAAGATCGTGCCGCCATCGGCGACCTCGAACAGGCCGCGCTTCTTCGCGACCGCGCCGGTGAACGCACCGCGCTCGTGCCCGAACAGCTCGCTCTCGATCAGCTCGGGAGGAATCGCCGCGCAGTTCACCTTGACGAACGCGCCGTTCGAGACGCTGCTGTTGCGGTGCAACGCGCGCGCGATCAGCTCCTTGCCGGTGCCGCTCTCGCCGGTGATCAGGATGCGGCTGCGCGTCGGCGCGACCTTCGCGATCTGGCGACGCAGCTCGTGCATGATGGGCGTACTGCCGAGCAGCTCCCAGCGCGCCTCGACGGCCCGGCGAAGTTCGTGAACTTCACGCCACATCCGGCGGCGCTCGAGCGCGTTACGCACGGTGACCATCACGCGGTTGCGATCGAGTGGCTTTTCCATGAAGTCGAACGCGCCGAGGCGCGTCGCCGAGACCGCATCTTCGATCGTGGCGTGGCCCGAGATCATGACGACCGGAATCTCGGAGGTCTTGCTCGCCATGCCGTCCTCGCCGCGACTCTTGAGCGAGCGCAACAGGTCGAGCCCGTTGTCCTCCCCGAGCTTGACGTCGAGCAGGATCAGGTCGACCGCTTCCTTCGCGAGCACCGCATCGGCCTCGAGGATCGAGCCCGCCTCGTGGACCACGTGGCCTTCCCCCTCGAGCACCATGCGCAAGGTGCGCCGGATGTTCTTTTCGTCGTCGACGATCAGCACAGGGTCTGCCGCCGGCAAGGCAGAGACCGATCCAGGCGCAGCTATTTCGTCGGTCATTCCTCTTCCTCTTCGTCTTCGTGCTTGGCGCGACGCTTCATGTTCCACCAGAACGCGCCCGCGAGCAGCACGATGCCTGCCCCGATGAACACGGGACGGCGGTCGACGGCCGGTTGGCCTTCGGGTTGGATCACCATCGGGGGGATCGGGATGTGCGATCCATCCGACATCGACGGTCCCGCACTGCGAATCTCTTCGCGGGTGGGCGGTGGCGTGCCGGCGGGCGCGAGCGTGATGGCGGTGCGCGCGACCGCGCCCGGATCGAGCGTGGCGAGCGCCGCTTTGCACGCGATCAGCGAGGGCGCATCCGCGTCGTCGCGCGCGATGCACTCGCCGGTCACCGAGATCAGTTGCTCGGCGGTTGCGATGATCAGGAGCCGCGACGTGATCGCGACGTGGTTCGCCGGGTCTTTGTACGCGAGCGTCGCTTCGACCTGCTTGCCCACGTCATCGACCTTCTCCTGCCAGCCTTGCTCGGCGATCGTCGAGCCCGAGAGCTGCGCGCGGTTCGAGGCGCCGTGAAATTGATCGACCTCGGCACGGACCGCGGCCGGATCGTTCGCGACGGTCATCGCGACGCGCGTGACGAACAGCGACACTCCCGCATCGGCCCTTGCAGGCTTGAGCTCCGCGGCAGCGATCACCTTCTTGCCGGCCTGGCCACCGAAGTGACCGGCCTCGTTCGCGCGTGCGCCGAGATCCGTGGAGTCGCTGCCGGTCCAACCGGGAGGTGGGGCAACGACGTCGGCGGCGGCGACGCCGCTCGCGAGCATGATCAAGAGAAGGGCCTTCACGTGGCCGCCCCGAACAGCCCGAAAAGCGCGGTGCAGCCCACTTCGCACGCTTTTGGCTCGCGTCGATTCCACGCACACGCGAGCGCGTGAACCTCGCCGGTGCTGGCGAGCTCCACGCGCAGCATGCCGTGGAAGCCACGCGAGTCGAACGCGAGGGCGAGCATGCCGCGGTCCGCGGCGACGGGCTTTGCGATCTCGCGCAACTTCACGTCGGGGAGCTCCTTCGCGAGCGCCGCGAGCAACTGCTCGGAGGCGACATCGATCGGCGCGGCATCACCGCGCACGTCGAGCCACACCGCGTAGCAGCCGCGCGCAGGTTCGCTCCACGCTTCGCTTCCCACGACCGTGATGCCGGCCTTGGGATCGGCGGCGGCACTCGCGGCGGTCTTCGCGAGCTCGCCGTCGAGCTGCCAGCCTTTCGGCGACGCGAGTCCGGACAGTTGCGCTTGCGGCGCCGCCTCGCTCCGGCCACAGCTCGCGATCACGAGGGTGATCACGAGGCTTGAAGCGATCAACCGTAGCTGAGCCATACCTTCTGGCCGTCCTCGATCGCGAGGCGGCGACGCGCATCTTCCGAGAGCCCGACAACGCCACTCTCGAGCGCCGTCACGCGCGTGCCGATCGCGCGGAAGCCCGGGTTCGCTCCCGCGAGCTCGTGCCCCAGGATCGCCCAGCGCTTGCCTTCACCCTCGTGGGCTCGCACGAGCGATTCTTTCGCATCGCGCACGACGCTGATGTCGTTCGTGGTCGCGATGAAGTGCGGGCCACCATCGAACGGATCGATCTGTTCGGCGTACTCGAAGCCGATCCTGCGCAGCATCTTCTCGACACCGCGCGTATCTTCGCCGACCTGGCCGATGATCGCGCGAACATCCTCGGGCAGTAGCTCGGTGTGGATCGGATCATCCGGGAACAGGGCGTGGATGAATTCCTTGTTGTCCTTCGACAGCCGATCGGCCTCTTGATATGTGAGGCCGGTGAAGTGGCGACCGAGCGCCTCCCACAGCTTCGACGTGCCATCGTCGCCGAGCGGCGGCAACAGCTCCGAGAGCACGTGATCGCGGAACAGCTCGCGATGCATGCGCATGAACAAGAACCGCACGTACGAGAGGGCCTTACCGAGCGCGTCGGTGTTGCGGCGATATTCTGGCAGGAGGATCAAGCCGCCGATCTCGGTCGGGCCGTTGTAGTTGTAGCCGATGCGCAGGGTCTGATGGACCATGTAGCGATCGAGCGTGACCGAGTAGCGCTCGTCGTTCTCGACACGGAAAAAGATGTGCGGCGCACGCTTGGTGCCGTGCTGCGCGTAGATCATCGAGGTGCCGATGATCCGCTTCGTCGTGAGGTCTTCGAGCACGAACAAGAATTCCCGATCGACGATCGGGAGCTCGGCAGCGAAGGATCTCTGCGAACGATCGAGGAGGCCCTCGATGCTCTTGAGATCCGCTGGCAAATTGACCGTGTCGAGGTGCTCGGCGACGGCCAGCACTTGCTCGACATCCTCACGATAAGACTGGCGAATTCGAAACATGCTCGCTCGCTCGAAGACCACCCTACCACTGATCGTTGCAGGTTGTGGTGACAACACCTCCATCGGTCCAGCCTCGGGGACCCCGCCAGCAGCGACCTCGTCTACCTCGACCCGGGCTGCAGCATCCGCGCGCTGATCGGCGAACACTTCTCCGTCAGCGCGGTCGATGACGAACCGCTCTACACGATCACCATCTCCGAGATCTGCGCGCCGGTGCTACCGGTCCGGGCTGCACTTCTCACCTCCTGTGCCCCGTGGTTCCGCTCGAGATGTTCGGCACCGTCACGCACATCGTGCGGTAGAGTCCCGGGCATGGCGAGAAGGGGTCGAATCCTCGCGATCAAGTGGGGCATGAACCCGAACTCGTCGAGCCTCGGCGTCGACGTCACGTTCTTGCTCGTCGGTGCGACCGCGCTCGCGATCGTGACCCCGGTGATCGGCGCGCTCCTGCGCTGGCGCTCGAACAAGCCTTCGGCCGTGCCCGTGCCCGTGCAGATCAAATGATCCGCGAGATCATCGCGTTGGTGCGCGCGCGCAGCAGCGCGGCGCTGAAAATGAAGCGCGTCCGCCTCGAACGGTTCGGCGCGATCATCCAGCTCGCGTTGCCGCGCGCGCTGGTGTTCGTCGATCGCACGATGGCGCGGCGAGTCGCGCGGGTCGCGGCGACCCCTGCCCAGTGGCAGGAGCCCGAAGACGAGCTCGGCGATCACGTGCTGTCGGCGCCGCTCGAAGCGCACCTCCAGCTCACGAATCGCTGCGGCGCCGGCTGCACTGGCTGCTACACCGGCGCGTCACCGACCGGCATGCCGAACGAGTGGGGCCTCGTCGAGTGGAAGCAGGCGATCGATGTCCTCGCAAAGGCCGGCGTGTTTCATCTCGCACTCGGTGGCGGCGAGAGCGCGGTCCTGCCCTGGCTCGGAGAGCTCGCGAGCTACGCGCGGGAACGCGGCCTCGTGCCGAACCTCACGACCTCGGGGCTCGAGGGCTTCGAGGCGCTGATCCAGATTACCGATCGGTTCGGCCAGATCAATGTCTCGCTCGACGGGCTCGCCGCGACGTACGCCGCAGTGCGCGGATTCGACGGCTTCGCGCGAGCCGATGCCGCGCTTCGTCGGTTGCGCGCGAAGAAGCGCGAGGTCGGGATCAACGTCGTCGTCACCCGCCACAACTTCGCCGAGCTCGACGCGATCTTCGCGTACGCCGCCGAGCAGCGGCTCTCCGAGGTCGAGCTGCTGCGCTTCAAGCCCGCGGGCCGCGGCGCGAGCGCGTACAAAGATCTGCGCTGCACCGCCGCGCAGCACGCCGTGTTCCTGCCGACCGTCCTTGCCGCCGCGAAGCGGCATCGCGTGCGGGTCAAGGTCGATTGCTCGTACACGCCGATGCTCGCGCATCACCGCCCCGACCGCGCCCTCCTCGCCGAGCTCTGCGTCTACGGCTGCACGGGCGGCGATTTTCTGATCGGAGCGAAGCCGGATGGTCGGATCACTGCCTGCAGCTTCGCAGCGCCGCCCCCACTGCTCCAGCTCGGCAAGCGCCCTACGGTCACCGAGCTCGCAGCCTACTGGAACCAGCCTGGCGCGTTCGGGGCTTTCCGGACCTGGCGCGAGGCCGCGGAGCCCTGCCGATCGTGCGAGTACCATTCGTTGTGTCGCGGCGGTTGCAAGGTCGTCTCGGCGCACGTCGGTGGCGATCCATCGGCTCCGGATCCCGAATGTCCGCGCGTGCTTGCGCACGCAGCCGCGTGATATAGAGAGGCCGATGAAGACGGTCATGATCATCAGCGATGCGACCGGTGAAACCGCCGAGCGCATGGTGCGCGCCGCGACGCTGCAGTTCAGCGAGCCCGTGCAGATCCGCTTGTTCTCGCGTGTCCGCACCGAGTCCGAGCTCGAGCAACTCGCCGAGAAGGCCGCGGAGCTCAAGGCACTCGTCGTGTTCACCGTCGTGAACCCGGAGGAGCGCGATCTGATCGCGAAGCTCGTCGAGCGCCACAGCATCGAGACCGTCGACCTCATGGGTGCGCTGATCTCGAAGCTCGCGCTCTACTTGCAGTCGCCTCCCGCCGGCGTGCCGGGCCTCCTGCACATGATCACCGACGACTACTTCCGCCGCATCGAAGCGGTCGAGTTCGCGGTCAAGAACGACGACGGCGCCGAGCCGCGCAACCTGCCCAAGGCAGACCTCGTGCTCGTCGGTATCTCGCGGACCTCGAAGACCC
This sequence comes from Kofleriaceae bacterium, assembly GCA_043759355.1. GTDB lineage: Bacteria > Myxococcota_A > Polyangia > Haliangiales > Haliangiaceae > JABFXX01. The sequence continues at coordinate 44,781 of JAYVLQ010000098.1, read as the reverse complement.
CGCTGTCGACCTACCTCGCGCAGCGCGGCCTCAAGGTCGCGAACGTGCCGCTCGTGCTTGGCGTCGATCCGCCGGAGGAGCTGTCGCAGGTCGACGATCGCAAGGTGTTCGGCCTCATCGTCCAGCCCGACATGCTCATGCGCATTCGCCAGGCGCGCCTCTCGCACCTCGGCATGCCGAACGATTCGAGCTACGGCCAGCGCGCCCACATCGACAACGAGATCGCGTACTGCCGCGAGATCTTCCGCAAGCACGCGAACTGGCCGGTCATCGACGTCACGAACCGCGCGATCGAAGAGACCGCCGCGGACATCCTGCGCATCTTCCAAGAGCGCAACCAGCAGCCGAGCTGAGCTAGCGAGGAGCGCGAGCCCACGCGGTGAGCGCGAGCCGCGTCGGCGTGACGTTGACGTCGACGTCCTCGAAGCCGGCCGAGCGCAAGCCACGATCGAGCGAGCGGCGCGTGAACCGGGTCGGGTGGATATCACGCCGCGTGAAGCCATCTTTGCGCGCGACGAGCTCGAGCACGGTGGACTCGAGGGCGGGCAACCACGGCTCGCCGTAGTTCGGGGTCGAGAGCCAGAGCTGGCCGCCAGGCTTGAGCGACCGGCGCAGGCCGGTGAGCCACGTCGGCCACGCGAGCACATGCTCGACGACTTCTTTGGCGTAGATCGCATCGAAGCGCTGGGGGAAATCGAGCGCCGCTTCGGGCGGCACGACGATGCCTTCGACGATCCGCGGATCGGCGCGGTCGAGCACGGCATCGACCGCCCGCGCATCGACATCGGCGACGACGAACTCGACACCGGGCGGCGCGACATCGAGCTCGTGCAACAGGCCGCAGCCGACGACAAGCACGGTGCCGTGAACATCCGCGAGGAAGCGCGCGAGGTCGCGCTCGAGAGGACGGTGATAGAGCGTCCATGGAAACTTGCGCGCCTTCGCGTGGTTCGCGAAGTAGTCGCTCTGCCCCGGCTGCGTCATGCCTGTCCGGGTAGAGGCGCGGCGTGGGCGACGATCAGATATTCATACGCGTGCGGCGAATCGGCCGCCACGATCGGATCGGAGACCGCCCAGCGCACGAGCTTCGCGAACGGCCTGAGCGCGACATCCGGCAGCAACCGCGCGAGCCGCGAAGGATAGAAGCCGGTGACCTTCTTGACGACGAACTCGACGAACGCGGGCGGCATGAACGCGCGGAACAAGAACTCCGAGCGCGCGGAGCCGAGGCCGACCGTGGTCTCGACGCGCCACCCGTTCTGCTCGAGCAGGCGCTGCCAGACCTTCGCATCGTAGAGATGCCAGTGCTGGAAGAAGCCGTTGAGGGCGCCCGACACGCTCATCGCGATGCGCGGCGCGTACTTGAGCAGCAGCTTCTGGGTGTTGCCTTGATAGGCCCAGCGCGGCGTCGGCACGAACATGAGGAGGCGCGCGGTGGGACTCGCGGCGCGCCGCAGATTCGACAGCGCGGCATCGATATCGGGGACGTGCTCGAGCGAGCAGTTGCCGATGATCTCCTCGAACTTGGTGCCGCGGAACGGCGTCTCGTGCGAGACATCGATGAGCTCCGCGTGAATCCGCTCCTTGGCTTGTGCGATCTCGGAGGCCGAGATGTCGATGCCGTAGATCTCGCGATCATCCTCGCGCACGGTCCACCAGAAGCCATCGCCACACCCGACATCGAGCACGGGCCCTTGCTTGGGCGAGCGTGCTTGAAAGGCCTGGAAGGCGACGAGCCGGTTGATCTCGCGCAGCGACAGCGATAGCGGCGCGTGGCGCAGATAGGCGAGGGCCCAGCGCAGGACCTCGTCGTCGCTGAGCTCTTCGCTGAACGAGGCAGGCGGATTGGGAACCGGGCGCAGCGTCATGAGGACCCTCGAGTGTACCGCACCCACCGAAGAACACCGGCTCCGGTACCGCCAAGCATCACCAACAACAGGGCGATGCCGAGCGTCTGAGTCTCCGGCGCATCGCGCCACCACAGCATCACCCACCAGTCGAGGCGGGTTCGCCCCCAATCCTTCTCGAGGTCGAGCTCCAGGGACGTGTAGGTCCGCCACGGCGCATCGCTCTGTGCCGCCTTCGAATCGGCGGCGCGCGCGAGCGACTTGACCAACCACCAGTGCCCGCGGATCGGCTGGAACGCGGGCGTCCACGTGATCTCGTACGTGTCCTCGAAGCACGAGTCGCAGTGGCCGCGGCCGCGATCCTTGATGTACGAGCCGCTGCGATTCGGGTTGCCGAGCCACTGATTCTTCGCCGTGATCGCGAGCCGGATGAAGTGATCCCAGTAGAGCGCGCAGCCGAGCACCTGCACGCAGATGCCCGCGCCGACGATCGCGACGACGAACCCCCGCCTCCACCGGGACATCGAATCGACGAACCAGGCCATCGGGACGAGCAGCACCGGCACCATCCACACGAAGAACCGCGGGCCCCACGCGTAGTCACCGCTCCACGAGCGATACGTGCAGTACACGAGGAACGTCGGCACGACGAGCGCGCCCATCGCGAGACCGAGCCGTGGCACCGCGCGGAAGGCAGCGGGTGCACCGAGCACCGCGAGCACGAGTGGGGGCGAGTACAGGAATGCGCTCTTGTTCGGCGAGGCGAGCATGCCCCACGCACCGTCGAAGATGCTCCCGCCGAAGAAGGCATCGAGATACGGGCCATAGCCGGTCGCCGTGATCGAGCCCCAGCGCGCGTAGTTGTAACCGAATGCGAGGAGCACGAACGGTAGGCCGGAGAGCGCGGCCCACGCGATCACGCGCGCGAGCTCGTTGCGCCGCGCGCGCAGCGTCCAGCCGACGACGATCGCCGCGCCGATGATCGCGAGCGCGAACACGTACTTCGTATCGAACAGCATCCCGGCCCACGCCCCGAGCCACAGCGCTTCGCGGCGCGATGGATCGTGGGCCGTGCGCAGCGTCGCGCGAAACAATCCAAGGAAGCACGCGAGCTGGAGGATCTCGGAATAGGGATAGTGCGCGTAGACCCAGGTCGTGGTCGCGAGCGCGAGGATCGCGGTGCACCAGCTCGCGGTGCGCGCGCGAATGCCGAGATCGCCGAGTAGCAAGAAGAACAGCATCGCGGTGAGCGCGCCGAGCGCGGCAGGCGCGAGGTGGGTCGCGAGCGGTCGCACGAGCCGCTCCTGCGAGGGTGCGAAGCGATGTGCGAGCGCGGTGATCGCGGCGCCCGGCACGAGCACGAGCGGCGGACCGATCGGCGTGATGCCGTAGATCTTGCCACCGCGCCCGAGCGGGATGTCTTCGGGCCAGCGGGTCTTGATCGCGATCCCATCGCCCGCGACGATCCGCTCGGCGACCTCCCACATCGGGTGCGCATCGCCCCATGCGACCTCGCGGCTCGACGTGAGCAGATAGAACCCGAACACGGCGAGCCAGATCGCGAGGGCGGGTCTCACGACGCGACTAAGCACCGCCGGAGTTCGGCTTGTCGGGCGCGTAACGTGTGACTCCGACACCACCGATCGTGTACGGCAAGTTGAACACTTCGAACAAGCCGTGGCCAATCTTGCGCAGGGTCTCGTGCTTGCCATCGCGGCCGAGCCAGTCGATCACGCCCTGCACGTTGAGCGACACGCCAACGAACAGTGTCTGGTGCGCGTTGAGCTTGTCGCCCGGATCCGGTGGCGGCTTGTAATCGCGGGTCTGGAAGCCGACGCCGACATCGACGAACCGCGACCAGACGCCGTACTTCGAATCGCGCAGCGCGTGGATCGAGCTCGGATGAAACGCGATGAAATAGGTCTGGCCCGAGTAGTCCTCGGCGATGTTCCAGCGCGAGCACGCGGTCTTGGGGCACGACGGCGATCCGTCGCGGTTCGAGCCGCCATCGAGGTTCTCGATGTAGCGCGGGCTCGGGAAGTACTGGACGCGGTAATCGAACATCTCGTCGAGCTTCGGCCACAGCTCCAGCGCGAGCGCCGCGAACATGCCGACCGTGTCCATCGCGAGGTCGCCGTACGAGAACTCGAAATAGAAGCCATCGCGGATCTCGACGTTGAGGAACAACAGCTCGGAGAGCCCGGCCGACAGCAACGTTGACTTCGTGTGATCCCAGCCACCCTCGGTGAGCACCGAGGTGCCGAGCCGGGCGAGCGCCATCGTCGCCCACGCGTGTCCCATCTTGTCGGCGCCGCCCGCGTAGGTCTTGACCCCAAACATGCCGTCGCCGCCGAACCTGTAGTTCGAGAGCGGGGGATGGTTGCGGTACCACGCAAAATACGCCCAGACCGAGAACCCCGCGTAAAAGCCGCCGAGCTCGACAGCGGCCCGCGTGCGGTGATCGCCACCGGCCTCGAGGTCGGAATCTTTGGCTTCCGAATGTTTCGCGAGCACCGCGCTGGGAGCCAGATCGATCCACGGAGTCGCGCTTCGGGATCCCGCTGGCGCCGTGACTGCGCCATTTGGATCAGGGTTTTCGGCCGGAGCGTCCGATCCGGCCCCAGCCAAACCTTCCAACACCGCGATCAAACACAGCGCGCGAAGCACGGGACCGTATCGCACCCGGATCGCGGCAAAACAAGCCAGCCCCCTCAGGATCCTGAGGGTGGGGTGCATCGGTCACGGACATTCTGGCAACCTGCGTCAACCAACTTGATGTGATCTCCGAAACCTATTAGTTTGCTGGCATCTCTTGAACTTGGCCGCTGGTCCGGGCCCCTTTAAAACCCTCACCAGCACCCCGTTCCCTTAGCTCCTCCTATGACCACGCACGTACTTTGGGTACTCGTCCACTCGCTCGCGCTGGTGGTCTTCATCAATCGCTACGTGGCGGGTCTCCTGCTGCGTACGATCCGCGGCGCGAAGTGGGACGAGACCGTGGAGTTCGAGCCGACCGTCACGGCGGTGATCCCGATGTTCAACGAGGGCCGCGCGATCCTCGAGACGCTACAGAGCATCCTCGATTCGAACTATCCGCACGCGAAGCTCCGCATCATCTGCGTGGATGATTGCTCGACCGACGACAGCTACGAGCTCGCTCGCGGCTTCGCGCGCAGCGCGAAGGGCCGCCTCACGGTGATGCGCAACCCGAAGAATATCGGCAAGCGTTGCTCGATCATCCGAGCCGTTCGCGAGGCCGAGAACGCCGAGATCATCCTGTCGGTCGACTCCGACGTGGTCGTCGACAAGGACGCCGTTCGCCAGCTCGTTCGCCGCTTCACCAAGCCCGAGATCGCAGCGGTCGGCGGATGGATCGACGTCCGCAACAAACAGCAGAACTGGCTGACCCGCATGCAGGTCATCCGGTACTGGTTCGCCTACAACTTCTCGAAGAACCTCGAGTGGGGCTTCCGCCGCGTGATGTGCCTCTCGGGCTGCCTCACGGCGTATCGCCGCAATGTCCTCGTCGAGCTCGAGCCCGTCCTCGAGAACCGCGCGATCTGCGGCGTGCCGATCAAGTACGGCGAGGATCGCTTCCTCACCCGTCAGGTCGTCAAGGCCGGCTATTTGACCACGATGACCCTCACCGCGCGTTGCGCGACGACGGTTCCGCACGACCTCTCGGGCTACTTCTCGCAGCAGCTCCGCTGGCGCCGCTCGAACACGATCGACTACGCCGGCGGCTTCACGCATGTCTGGCGGCTCAACCCGATCATCGCCATCCACTACTTTTCGCTGTTCGCGCTCCAATTCGCGTACCCGCTCGCGATCATCCGCGCCCTCGCCTCGCACAAGTTCTTCGAGGCGCTCGAGATCCACATCGGCGTGATGGCGCTGTTCGGCTTGTTCTATCGCTGGAAGGTGCGCCATCTCCCCAAGGAAGAGCGCGTCGGCGCGTTCGACTTCCTGCCGCTCTCGGTGCTCATGCCGGTCGCCTACGCGCTCCTGGCGCCACTGGCGCTGTTCACGCTCGACTCCGGCAGCTGGGAAACCCGTGGCACCACCGAGGCCACGCCCGACTCGATTCCCGTCGAGCCGATCACGGATATCTCCTCCGCTGCTCACCTGGTTCCCGAGAGATCTCGCAACATCGGTCGTCAGACCGGTGGCGAAGTTGCCGTTCGACAACTACCTGCTGCGTAGGCCCGATTTTTGGAGTAGGACTCCTTCCGTGGAAGCGTCGCGAAAGCAGAGCCGTGGTTTTTGGGAAGCGGCTCAGCCGACGATCGTCAAGCTGTACAAGGTTGCCGGCTTGTTCGCGCTGACCGCGATCTTGATCGGCCTGCTCGGCTTCTTGGTCGTCAACGTCTTCTACTTCTTCGATCACACGTGGGTTCGCCCGATCAAGTTGAACTCGAACCACGCGAAGGTGGTCGAAGCGAACAGCCAGCTCGCCGATGCAAAGCTCCGCGCGAGCCAGCTCGACGCCGAGCAGATCGAGATCGCGGCCGAGCTCGAGCAGATCGATCGCACCGTCGCCTCCGACGATAAATTCTTGAAAGACATCGGCACCACCGCCGATACCCCGAAGACGCCGGAGCAGTGGAGCCTGCATCACGACGTCGAGAACACGAAGCTCGACATCGCGAACCAGGTTGGCAAGAAGGCGCCGCTCACGAGTCGTCGCGAGAGCCTGAAATTGCGCGTGGAGGATCAGAAGGCCGTCGTAGGTCGCCTCGAGCAATCGCCGTATCTGCGCGCGACCAAGCACGATGTCGTGCTGGCGTTCGTACCGAACAGCAACCGTCACAACGTGGCGCTCGGGACCAAGCTGTACGGCTGCTCGTGGGGCCTCGTGATGTGCTCGCGCATCGGAAAAGTCACGGCGACAATCGATGGCGAGGTTCAGGACACCCACCCGCACGATGAAACGATCGAGCGCGGGTTCATGGTCGAGATCGAGTTGACGACGCCATCTGCCGCAGACAACAAGGTTTTGTTCGCCGGCGGAAAGCCTCTCGGCTTCTTCTGATTATGTAAGTAGTTTTGGTTTCCCGGCGCCAACCCTGATTGGCTCGTCCCAGGTGACTCCCACACGTACCCCAGTGTGGGGATGATCTAATTGTTCGGGACGAGTAGGATTATGGGTCGCGGGGACCAACAACGATGAGTGACGACAAACCGTCTTCAACGGACGCGAAGACGATCATCGGCACGGAAGGTAGCGGCGCTCATCGCCGGCCTCTCGCGTCGAGCGAATACAGCATGCGTAAACCAGCGGGTCGCTTCGAACAGAGCGGCCTGTTGAAGCCCAACGGCACGAATGCCGGCGCGTCGGCTTCGGGGCCAACCGAACGAACGAAGCGACCAAGCGAAGCACCGGCGCCGACATCGAACGCGGCGTCGACGACGATGATGCCGAACAGCGCGGTGCCGTTGCCGACAGGACCCGGGACATTGCCGCAAGGCACCCCCGCACCGATCAGCAACCAGACGATCGCAGGTCAGCCGCGCGCGCGGCGGACTTCGCAGGTCGGCTCGTCGAACCAGTGGGACAAACACGCGGAGCCCGCAGCGCCGACGTTCGAAGGCGACACGACCGGCGTGCACGCGGTGTCGGCGCTACCGCATCCCGGCGTTCGCATCAATCAGTACGAAATGATCAAGATGATCGGCGAAGGCGGCATGGGGACCGTCTACCTCGCGCGCGATCTTCGCCTCGGTCGTCGCGTCGCGATCAAGTTCCTCCAGAGCAATCAGCCCGAGCTCAATCAGCGCTTCCTCGTCGAAGCGCGCTCCACTGCGCGCTGTCAGCACGACAACATCGTCGTGATCTACGAAGTCGGCGAGCACGGGGGCTCGCCGTACATGGTGCTCGAGTTCCTCAACGGCAAGCCGCTGACCGAGACCATCAAGGATGGTCAGAAGCTGCCGTACACGCGCGTCATCGAGATCATGATGCAGGTCTTGAAGGCGCTCGATTGCGCGCACGGCCAAGGCATCGTTCACCGCGATCTCAAACCCGACAACATCTTCATGCTGGACTCGGGCACCGTGAAGGTCCTCGACTTCGGCATCGCGAAGGTGCTCGAGGCGCAGACGACCAGCAATCCCGTGATGTCCGGTTCGATCCGGATGCCGAGCCCGCTCGAGCTCGCGACCGGTTCGAACAATGCCCTGACTCGTCACGGCACGATCATGGGCACGCTCAAGTACATGTCGCCCGAGCAGTGGGGCATCGGCGTCGAGATCGATCGCCTGAGCGATGTCTGGGCGTGTGGCGTGTTGCTCCACCGCATGATCTGCGGTCGTCACCCGTTGCACCCGCTCGACGGCAACCAGCTCGTCGTCACCGCGATGCTCGAGCTCCCGATGCCGTCGATGGCCGAAGCCGCGCCGCCAAATGTGCCGCGCGAGCTGATCCAGATCGTCGATCGCTGCCTGCTCAAGAACAAGGAGCAGCGCTGGCAGAGCGTCGCCGAGCTGATGCAGGCGCTGCTGCCGTTCATGCCGGGTCGTCGCACCGCCGAGCTCCAGCTCGACGAGACGCCGTACGCCGGTCTGTCCTCGTTCCAGGAAGCAGATGCCGGTAAGTTCTTCGGCCGCAACCGCGAGATCCAGGCGATGGTCACGCGCATCCGCGATCAGCCGTTGATGGCGGTCGTCGGTAGCTCGGGCGTCGGCAAGAGCTCGTTCGTGCGCGCGGGTCTCGTGCCGGCGCTGAAGCGTTCGGGCGAGCAGTGGGAGACGCTGGTCATCCGGCCGGGTCGTAAGCCGATGGAAGCGCTCGGCGCGATCATCTCGCCGATGGTCGCCACCGCGGTGAACCTGGTCGACGAGATAATCGAGCAGAAGAAGCTGGTCGAGAAGCTGCGCGAGGAGCCGGGTCACCTCGGTCATTTGCTACGCGGTCGCGCGCGGCGTGATTCGCGGCGGATCATGCTGTTCGTCGATCAGTTCGAGGAGCTCTACACGCAGGTCGCCGATGCCGAGGAGCGCGCGGCATTCACGGCGTGCCTGTCTGCCATCGCCGATGACGCGACTTCGCCGTTGCGCGTGGTGCTCTCGATCCGTTCGGACTTCTTGGACCGTGTCGCCGAGGATCAGCAGTTCGTCGACCAGCTCACGCAGGGTCTGTTTTTTCTCGGGCCGCCAAACCGCGAAGGTCTGCGCGATGCGATCTTGCAGCCTGCCGAGCTCGCGGGCTTCAAGTTCGAGCTGGAGGCGACGGTCGATGACATGCTCGATCACCTCGAGACCACGCCGGGCGCGCTGCCGCTCTTGCAGTTCGCGGCGAGCAAGCTGTGGGAGAACCGCGATACCGCGCGGCGCATGCTCACGCATCAGGCGTACGCCGCGATGGGTGGCGTCGCCGGTGCGCTCGCGAGTCACGCCGATCGCGTGATCCAGGAATTCGGGCCGAGCAAGAATGCGCTCGTGCGGGCGTTGCTGTTGCGGCTCGTGTCGCCGGAGCGCACGCGTTCGATCGTGCCGATAGACGAGCTCCGCGAACTGTCGCGCGAGGTCGGTGAGGTCCAGCGCCTCGTCGATCAGATGGTCGATGCGCGCTTGCTCGTCGTCCAGAACACCGGCTCCGGTGCGATGGGCAAGGGCACGACCGTGGAGATCGTTCACGAGTCGTTGATCCATAGCTGGCCCGCGTTGCGGCGCTGGCTCGACGAGACCCAGGAAGATGCGGTGCTGATCGACCAGCTCCGCACCGCCGCGCGCCAGTGGCACGCCAAGGGTCGCTCGCCGGACTTGCTATGGCGCGGCGATACCGCCGACGAAGCGACGAAGTTCCGCAAGCGCTACAAGGGCCCGCTCTCGGATGTCGAGCGCGCGTTCCTCGACGAGATCACCAGCTACGAGACCGCGGTCCAGCGCCGGCGCCGGTCCGCGATCATCGCTGGCTTTGTCGGTCTCGGTTTGCTCGTCGTCGCCGCGATGGTCGCGCTCGTGTTCATCCAGAAGTCGCGGACCGAAGCGAAGAAGCAAGCGATCGTCGCGACCGAGGCGACGGCGGCCGCCGAGAGTGACAAGAAGCTCGCCGTCGACGCGAAGAAGACCGCGGAAGACGCGAACGCGCAGGTCGTCGAGAAGCAGAAAGAAGCCGAGGACGCGCTCCATGCGATGCAGGAGAAGGAGCGCGAGCGCCAGGCGGCGTTGACCGAGGTCGTCGACGTGAAGCATCAGTCGGCCGAGGACCTCGCGAAGAAGAACAGCGAGCTCACGAAGGCTCTCGAGGAGAGCAAGAAGAGCGAAGAACGCGCGAAGGAGAACGCCGCGGCGGCCGAGCACGCGAAGGCCGATGCCGTGGCGGCGAAGTCACAGACCGAGGTCCTGCTCCGTCAAGAGCAGGAACGCGCGAAGAAGATCCAGGCTCAGATCGGCAGCTCGATCGTCGACGATTTGAAGTAGCGACTGCTTCACAGAGGGTGATTACGTGATGACCAAGGCGATTCGCTTATCGGTAGGGCTCGGCCTCTTGCTGGCAGCTTCGGTATTCCAGGAGGCAACCGTGCACGCCGATGGTTCGGCCGACACGACGTCGGGTTCCGCAGCAGCTGGAGCTGGAACCCAGCCCACGACGTCGGAGAAGGCCGGTACCGACGAATCGTTGCAGAACGGCGGCGACGCTCGACCGTGGGCAGCGGGCGTGAAGGAGAGCGAGCAGAAGGTGGCGCTCCAGCTGTTCCACGACGGCAACGTCCAGCTCAACGACGCGTTGTTCGCGAAAGCGGCCGAGGCGTACAAGCAGGCGCTGATCCACTGGGACCACCCGGCGATTCACTACAACCTCGCGCTCGCGTTGATGAACCTCGACCAACCGATCGAGGCCTCTGCGAACTTCCAGACCGCGGTGAAATTCGGCGAAGCGCCGCTGCAATCGAAGGACAAGTTCGATCACGCGAAGGACTACATCCTCCTGCTCGACAAGCAGGTCGGTGAAGTCGAAGTGACATGCCAGAAGGCCGGCACGAAGGTCTCGATCGACGGCAAAGAAATGTTCACCGCGCCGGGCACGTACAAGGGCAAGGTTCGCGCGGGCAAGCACACGATCGTGGGTACGCTCGAGGGCCACCCGACGCGCGTCGATGCGCCGTACATCTCCCCCGGCGCGCCGTTCCGGATCGAGCTCAAGCTCTACACGACCGCCGAGCTCACGCGCTATCGCCGCAAGTGGGAAGCGACGTGGATGCCGTACGCCGTGATGGGTGCGGGCGTCCTCGTCGGCGCGGGTGGAGGACTCGTCGAGCTCCTCGCGAGCAATGATTACAAGTCGTACGACGACAGGGTCAAGGCGTGTAACGCGATGACCACCGGCAACACCGGCTGCGCCAAGTCAACCGAGCTCGAGAACTTCAAGAGCAGCGGCGATACGAAGAAGGACGTCGGCTTCGTGATGTACGGCGTCGGTGCTGCCGCGGTGATCACCGGCGCGATCCTGTGGGCCATCAATCGTCCCGAGGGGTACGAAGTTCGTCCCGAAGATCTCAATGTAGGTGTCGTCTCGTTCACACCTGTCGTCTCGCCCAGCTTTGCTGGCGCGGCGCTCACGGGGAGATTCTAAGTGAAGTCACTCGTTCTCGCGCTCGCTGTCTTTCTGATCGCTGCCGCGGGTGGCTGCGCGAACAAACCCGCCGCCCACGAATGTTCCAGCGGCATCGTCTGTCCTGATCCGCTGCAATGTGCGGCAGTCCAGAAGATCTGCATCAGCAATAGCTGCGGCAACGGCATCGTCGATCCAGGCGAGCTCTGCGACGACGGCAACATCATCAACGGCGACGGTTGCGCGGCGGACTGCAAGTCGGCCGAAGCCTGCGGCGACGGCGTGACGAACACCGACGCTGGCGAGGTCTGCGATGACGGCAACACCGTCGATGGCGACGGCTGCTCGGCCAACTGCAAATCGAACGAAGTCTGCGGTAACGGCATCGTCGATACCGCGAAGGGCGAAGTTTGCGACGACGGCAACACCCACGCGGGCAAATGCTCCGGCGACGACAAGGAGTGCGATAGCACCGCGGACTGCGCCTTCGGCACCTGCGTGCCCGACGGTTGCTCCTCGGACTGTAAATCAAACGAGACCTGCGGCAACGGCATCAAGGACCTCGGCGAGGTCTGCGACGATGCTCATGCACCGGGCGGCTGCGAGGACGATTGCTTGCACGGTGCGGGCTGTGGCAACGGCGTGCTCGATACGGGCGAGCAGTGCGACGACGGCAACGCGGTCAACAGCGACGACTGCAAGAATGATTGCACGCCGAACGTCTGCGGCGACAACGTCGTCGACTCGTCCGGCATGCATCGCCACGAAGATTGCGATCCGGGGACCGGCGGCGTGCCCCTCCAGACCTCGACGTGTAACTACGACTGCACGACCGCGAGTTGCGGCGACGGCAAGGTGAACCCGCTGGTCAAGGCGACAGGCAGCACCGTCGGCGAGCAATGCGACAACGGCGCGAACAACGCGGACGCCGCGGCGTGTACCTCGAAGTGCCTGCTCAATGTCTGCGGCGATGGCCTCAAGGGCCCCGGCGAAGACTGCGATAACGGCGCGAACAACGGCACCTCGACGACGATGGGCTCGTGCGACATCCAGTGTCACGTCGTCGGCTGCGGTAACGGCCTGGTCGATCCGGGTGAACAATGCGATCCGCATAGCGGCTTCACCGCCACGATCGCGAGCCCGGTTGTCCCGAGCGCGACCTGCGATTCGGACTGCACCGCGGTCGCATGTGGTGATGGAGTGACGAACACCGTCGCTGGTGAGATCTGCGATCAGGGCGACGTGCTCAATGGCCAACCCTGCACCTACACGACCACGACCGATGGCAGCGTGACGTGCTCGCGGTGCGCGGCCGATTGCAAATCGCAGAATACGACGCAGAAGGCGCCATACTGCGGCGATGGCAGCACCGATGCGGGCCACGAGGTCTGTGATCAAGGCGCGGCGAACGGTACCGCGTGCCCGTACGCGACGTCGTGTGCGCGCTGCAACGGCACGTGCTCGGCGGTGACCACGACGAGTGGTCCTTCGTGCGGCGATGGCGTCGTGACTGCGGCCGATAACGAGCAATGCGACGGCGCGACGATCCCGAAGACCTGCGCGGAGCTCGGCTACGGCGGCGGCGTCGCGGGCGCGAAGCCGACGTGTTATCCGTCGACCGATACCAGCGGCAACGCATGTCACTACAACGTGACGTCGTGCGTGCCGACGTGTGGCAACAACACCGTCGAAGCTGGCGAGCAATGCGACGGTACGAATCTCAACGGCGCGACCTGCGCGGCGCTTGGCTACTCCGGCGGCACGCCGTCGTGCACCCTCTGCAAGTTGACCTCGACAGGGTGCACGAGTGTGTGCGGTAACAACAAGGCCGAGGGTGACGAGCAGTGCGACGGCCCGGATCTCAACGGCGTCACGTGCCAGAGCCTCGGCTACTCGCACGGCACGAACCCGGGCTGTACGACCGGCGCCGGCGGTTGCAAGTTCGACGTGTTGGCGTGCAGCTGTGGCGATGGCGTGTGTGGTCAGGGCGAGACCGCCACGAACTGCCCGGGTGATTGTCACTGTGGCGATGGCGCGTGCAACGCGGGGCAGGGCGAGACGTTCGCGACCTGCCCCGGAGATTGCCCGGCGTCGTGCACCGACGGCTTCTTGAACGGCGCCGAGACCGGCACCGATTGCGGTGGCGCGACGTGCGACGCGCTGAGCAAGACGTGCGGGACTGGCATCGGTTGTGGTGTCGCCGCGGACTGCGCGAGCAAGGTCTGCACCGGCAGCTCGTGCCAGGCAGCAACGTGTACCGATGCGGTCAAGAACGGCACCGAAACCGGCACCGACTGTGGCGGCGCCACGTGTGATGGCCAGGGCAAGACCTGCGGCACGGGTGTAGCGTGTGGAGTCGCGGGTGATTGTACGAGCGGCGTCTGTACCGGCCACGTGTGTCAAGCTGCCTCGTGCGCCGATGGCGTGCAGAACGGTGGCGAAAGTGCCGTCGATTGTGGCGGCACGTCGTCCTGCGGTTCGTGCGCCGGTGCGGCGTGTACGATGAACTCGAGTTGCCACAGCAACTCGTGCGACATCGCCAACACCGGCCAGTGTAACTGACGTGATATAGCCGGCGGCATGCAGCTGTCGGACATGAAGATCATCGTCACCGGTGCAGCCCAAGGCATGGGCGCGCACTTCGCTCGTCGGCTCGCGGAAGCGGGGGCGCAAGTTGCCGCTGGCGACGTCAAGGAGGAGCTGCTCGGCGAGCTCGTCGAAGCGACGAAGGGCGCGAAGGGCAAGATTCACGCGAAGAAGCTCGACGTCTCGAACGAAGCCGACGTCGGCGCGTTCGTCGACTGGGCGCATGGCGCGATGGGCGGCCTCAACGGCCTCGTCAACAACGCCGGCATCCTGCGCGACGGCCTGCTCGTGAAGAAGGACCGGACGACCGGAGCGATCACCAAGATGACGAAGGATCAGTGGGATGCCGTGATCGGCGTCAACCTGACCGGCGCGGTGATGATGGTCCGCGAGACCGTCGCGAAGATGGTGGCGACCGAACAGAAGCCTGGCGTGATCGTCAACATGTCGTCGATCGCGCGTCACGGTAACCGCGGTCAGTCGAACTACTCGTCGGCGAAGGCCGCCCTCGCCGCGCAATCGGTGACCTGGTCGCGCGAGTTTGCGCCGTTCGGCATTCGCGTCAATGCGGTGGCACCTGGCATGGTCGAGACGCCGATGACGCAGGGCATGAACCAGAAGGCGCGCGATGCGATCGTCGCGTCGATTCCGGTCGGCCGCATCGGTGTTCCCGAGGACCTGTGGATCGCCGTAAAGTTCGCGATCGAGTGCGACTACTTCAACGGACGCGTCATCGATGTCGATGGTGGCGCGGGCCTCTAATCACCTGACTTCAGGTGACCAGCACAGACCTGGACGTGTGAACCAGTACGTCGTATCTGTACGGGTCGCTCTCGAGCGCAGCATGCCGAGCTGTGTCACATGAGACCGAAGCTGATCGCCAGTCTGCTCGCGGTCTACCTGATCTGGGGCAGTACGTATCTCGCGATGCAGATCTGCGTCGTCGATCATCTTCCGCCGATGCTGATGGCAGGCCTGCGCTACGGCTCGGCCGGAGTCACGTTGCTCGCGATCGCGAAGTGGACCGGAGCGACGATCCCACCGCCGCGCGACTGGCTGCGCGTGCTCCCGGTCGGCGCGTGCTTCTTCGTGGGCGGTAACGGGTTTATCGCGATCGCGGAGCAGACCGTGTCGTCGGGTGGTGCGGCGGTGGTCGCGGCGACGATGCCGCTGTGGGTCGGCGTGCTCGGTCGATTCACCGGCGCGGTCATCACCGCGCGCGAGTGGATCACACTCGTCCTTGGCTTCGTCGGAGTCCTGATCTTGATGGGCGGCCCGTCGCTCGGGGGCGACACCTCGCACGTGGTGTTGCTGCTGCTCGCACCGATGGCGTGGGCGATCGGTAGCCTGCTCTCGCGCAGGACCCGTGACGTCGGCGGCGCCCATCACTCGCTCGTTGGCCCTGCCATGCAGATGATGACCGGTGGCGCGGCGCTCGTCGTGATCGCGCTCCTGCGGCGCGAGACCTGGCCCGCGCACGCGCCGACCGAGGCGTACCTGTGCCTGGTGTACCTGTGGTTGTTCGGCTCGCTGATCGGCTTCACCGCCTATGGGTGGCTGCTCGCCAACGCTCGCCCGGTGATCGCGACGAGCTACGCGTTCGTGAACCCGATCATCGCCGCCCTCCTGGACGCGGTGTTTCACCACGAGCCGCTGGGCTGGACGACCGTGGCGGCCAACGTGCTGATCGTGACCGCCGTCATGCTGGCGCTCTGGCGGCCACGAAGTGGCGTCACACCGTCGGATTAGCTACGCTTTTTCGATGGCTCGGTACTCCTCGGCACTTCTCTTGCTCGCCCTCGCTGGCGCTGGCGCTGGCGGCGTGGGCTGCTCCAGCCCGTCGACGAAGGTCAAGCACGCCGACAAAGCTCACAAGAAGCCGGTGAACAAGGGGCTGCTCGCGGATGCACGCGAGGATGTGAAGAACAACGAATACGACGCGGCCGACGCGAAGTATGCCGAGCTCTACGCCGAGAAGAAGTCGTTCGACGTGCTCGAGGAGCGCGTCGACATGTTGATCCACGCGGGCCGCGCGACCAAGGCGGTCGACGCCTCGAAGGTCTACTACGATGCCTACGTCAGCGATGTCAAAGGCGTCGGGCTCTACACCGAAACGCTGATCGCGGCCGGGCAAGGCAACCTCGCGATCGTCTCGGCCGACGAGATGCTCGCGTTCAACGCCAACGACGCGAGCGCGCACGAAAAAAAAGGACGCGCGCTGCTGTTGGTCGACAAGGACGACGAGGGCCTCGCGGAGCTGCACAAGGCGGTCAACCTCGACAAAACCAGCGCGCAGTTCCACAAATCACTCGGTCAGGCGCTATTCAAGTCCGGCAAGATCGACGAGGCCGCGCTCGAGTTCAGGGCCGCGCTCAAGACCGGCTCCAACGATGCCGATGCCCACGTCCTGCTCGGCTCCGCGCTGCGTTCGCAAGGCGAGCTCGATGAAGCAAAGCGCGAGCTCGACCAAGCGATCCAGCTCGACGGGCGCAGCGGCAAGGCGTACTTCGAGCTCGGGCTGCTCTTGAACGCGCAGACCAAGCAGCCCGAAGCCGAAGTCGCGCTTTCAAAGGCGGTGCAGCTGGCGCCGAACGAATCGCGGTTCTGGTACGCGTACGGCGAGATCTTCCGGCTCTCGCAGCGCGATGACGAAGCCCTGAACGCCTACAAGAAGGCCGTCGATCTCGATCCGCCGTACGGCAAGGCGATGACGAAGCTCGGCACCATGCTGATCAAGCGCAAGCAGCTGGACGCGGCCGAGACCGTGTTGACCAATGCGGTGCGCCGCGAGCCGAAGAATCCAGCGAACTATCTGCCGCTCGGAGTCCTCTACGCCACGAAGCGTCAACCGAAGCCCGCGATTGACAATTACGAGCTGTTCTTGAAGTATGCGGGCAAGAACGACCCCGATCGCGACCGCGTGAAGGAAGCGATAAACCAGCTCAAACATTGAGTTATTTTCGCGCCGTCCGCTATAGTTGACACATCATCCGCTCGGGTATAGACCTGTATCCGTTATGGCGGACGCTACGATTCTGCTCGTCCTCGCGGTGACGAGCCTGTGTGCCGCCAGCGTTAACGGGGCGCTCGGGTACGGCTACTCGTCAGTCTCGGTGCCAGTCGCACTGGTGGTGGTCGCGGGTCGCGTACTCAACCCGGCGCTCGTCATCGTCGAGGTCGCGATCAACCTCTACGCGCTGTTCTGGAACCGCAAGGCGATCGGCCGCGTCATCGGTCGCGTGATCCCGCTCGCCGCTGGCCTGATTCCCGGCGTGATCGTCGGCGCGCTGCTCCTGGGTCACGTCGCACCGGCGAGCGCGAAGCTCGTCGTCTATCTCGTGTTGCTGCCGCTGATCTTGATCCAGGCCTCGGGCCGGCGCTGGCCGATCCGCCGCGAGCGCAAGGCCTCCGTGCCGCTCGGTGCGGGCGTCGGCATCCTCTACGGCCTCACCACGATCTCGGGTCCGCCGCTCGCGCTGTTCTGGAACAACCAGGGCCTCGCGAAGGATGACTTCCGGGTCGGCCTCGCGGTCGTGCGCACGATCGAATCGCTGTGCGCGCTGATCGCCTACGCGTTCCTCGGCCTGCTGACGCGCGAGTCGGGTGGCCTCCTGCCTTACATCGTGCCTGGCGTGCTGATCGGCTTTCCGATCGGTCACGCGCTGATCAAGCGCATCTCCACCGAGACGTTCCGCCGCGTGTGCATGAGCTTCGACGCGTACCTCGTCGCGTTCGGCCTCTCGCGCGTGCTGATCGATTTCGGCATCCCACCGGGCGTCGCGTATCAGCTGCTCGTCGCCACCACGATCGTCGATGCGAACCTCCTGTGGAGCTTCTTTCACAGCCGACCGCGCGTGCGGGAGCTCGTGCCGACCGTGCCCGAGAGCGGTCCGGTGCAGAGTAGCTCGTCGCCGCTCGAGCTCGCAGCGTGAGCTTCACGGAAGCATCGGCCGCGCTCGAGGGAAAATCTCCGGAGGAGATCCTCGCGTGGGCGGCGATTCACGGTGGCCCCCGCGTCGGCTTCGCGACGGGCTTGGGCGCCGAAGGCTGCGTCGTGATCGATCTGATCGCGACGCAGCGCCTGCCGATCGAGATCTTCACGCTCGATACCGGCCTGCTGTTTCCCGAGACGTATGATCTGTGGCACCGGCTCGAGGCGAAGTACGGCATCACGATCCGCGCGGTGAAGCCGGCGGCGTCGGTCGCCGCGCAAGCGATCGCCGATGGCCCCGAGCTCTGGCTGCGCGATCCGGATCGCTGCTGCGAGCGGCGCAAGATCATCCCGCTGCGCGAAGAGCTCGCGCACTTCGATGCCTGGATCACAGCGATCCGCCGCGACCAGACACCCGAGCGTGCCACCGCACGGATCGTCGAGCCCGACAAGAAGTTGGGGCTCGTGAAGATCAATCCGCTCGTCGCGTGGACCCACGACGACGTGTGGGGCCACATCTACGCGCACGACGTCCCGTTCAATCCGCTGCACGAGCACGGCTATCCGTCGATCGGATGCCAGCCCTGCACCTCGAAGATCATCCATGGTGAAGACCTGCGCGCCGGTCGCTGGCGAGGTGTTGACAAGCGCGAATGCGGGCTGCACACGGCCGAAGGAGTTGTGAAGTCATGACGCTGTATCCGGTGTTCTTGAAGCTCGACGGACTTCCCGTCGTCGTCGTCGGCGGTGGTCCCGTCGCTGCGAGCAAGCTCGAAGGGCTGCTCGTCGCGGGTGCACGCGTGACCGTGATCGCGCCACAGGTCGTCGATGCGATTCGCGCGCACGAATCCGTCACGATCCTCGAGACCGAGTTTTGCCCCACGCATCTTCACGGTGCGCGCTGGGTCGTCGCCGCGGCGACGCCAGACGTCAATCGCGATGTCGCGGTGGCCGCAGCGGCGCGTGGCTTGTTCGTCAATGCCGTCGACGAACCTGCCAATGCGTCCGCGTATCTCGGCGGCGTGGTCCGCCGCGGCGAGGTCGAGATCTCGATCTCCACGGGCGGGACGGCACCTGCCCTCGCGGGCCTCCTGCGTGAAGCGCTCGATGCGATCCTGCCGCATGATCTCGAGAAGTGGATCGCGGTCGCGGCGGTCGCGCGTCGCGAATGGCGGCGCGATGGTATCGCGATGGCCGAGCGTCGCCCGATGCTGATGCGGGCGCTCGATCGCCTCTATCGGCCCAAAGCGCAGGTTCCCTCGTGAGCGGCTTGGTCTCGCTCGTCGGCGCGGGGCCCGGCGATATCGAGCTGCTCACGCTGCGCGCGCTCAAGCGGCTGCGCGAAGCGGGCCTCGTGCTCTACGACGCGCTCGTCGAGCAAGAGCTACTCGAGCTCGCGCCGCAAGCGAAGCGGTTCTTCGTCGGCAAGCGCGCCGGTCGCCACTCGATCGACCAGGAAGGCATCCACGCGCTGTTGATCCGCGCGGCAAAGCGCGGCGAGCGAGTGGTGCGCCTCAAGTGCGGCGACCCGTTCGTGTTGGGTCGCGGCGGTGAAGAAGCGCTCGCACTCGAGGCTGCGGGCATCGCGTACGAGGTCGTCCCCGGAGTGAGCTCCGCGATCGCGGCCCCAGCCCTTGCCGGGATTCCGGTCACCCATCGCGGTGTCGCGACCGGCTTCGCGGTGCTCTCGGGGCATGCCGAGGCCGCGTACGCACCGGCGCTCGATTCGATCGCACCGAACGCGCTGACGATCGTCGTGTTGATGGGCCTGCGGACTCGCGCCGAGATCGCCGCGCGGTTGATCGCCCGCGGCTGGAGTGACACCACCCCGGCAGCGATCGTGGTCGGTGCATCGCACGAGGGCACCGCGCGCTGGCTCGGCACCCTCGCCACGCTCGGCGCAGCCCGGATCGATTCCGAACTAGCCGGCGTCATCGTCGTCGGTGGCGTCGTCGAGCTCGCGACCCAGATCGCGAACGAACATCTCTCGAGCGCTGCCCTCGCAGCGAGGTCGTCATGAGCGTCACAGAATCAGCTCCTCCCATCGGTCGTCTTGGCTTCGCACGTCACGAAGATGTCGACGTTTTCGTCGAGCGCCTCGAAGCCTTCGAGCGCGGTGAGGTCTCGCCCGATGATTGGCGCACGTTCCGCCTGCTCAACGGCGTCTACGGTCAGCGCCAAGACGGCATGATGATGGTCCGCGCGAAGATTCCCGCCGGCATCACGACGCCCAAGCAGCTGCGCGCACTCGCGGACATCGCCGACAAGCACGGCGGCGGCAAGGGCCACGTCACGACCCGCCAGAACGTCCAGTTCCACTTCGTGCCGCAAGCCGACGCCGAAGACGCGCTGCGCTTGCTCGCCGAGTCCGGCATCACGACCAAGGAAGCGTGCGGTCCATCCGTGCGCAACTGGACGTGCTGTCCGTTCGCCGGGGTCGCCGCTGGCGAGCCATTCGATCCGACGCCCTACGTCGATGCGCTCGCGCGCTACTTGCTGCGTGGCAAGTACTCCTCGTCGCTGCCGCGCAAGCTCAAGCCCTCGCTCGGCGGATGCTGCGGCACCGATTGCTCGCAAGCGTTCATCAACGACCTCGGCTTCCTCGCGCGCAGCCGGATCGCTGCCGATGGATCGACCGAGCTCGGTTTCCAGGTCCTCGCCGGTGGCGGGCTCTCGACGCTGCGCCGCTCCGCGATCACCGTCGAAGAGTTCGTCCCGGTCGGCCAGCTGCTCGAGGCCGCCGATGCCGTGATCCGCGTGTTCCACCGCATCGGCAATCGCCACAACCGTGCAAAGGCGCGCCTCAAGTGGACGATCGACAAGATCGGCGTGCCGGCGTTCATCGCCGAGTATCAGGCCGAGCGCGAGGTGATCCGCGCCGAAGGCGGCGTGCCGCTCGTCCTCCTCGACGAGCCCGCGCCGCCGGTGCGCCGCGCCGCGCTCTCCCAGGTCAGAGAGACCGAGCCCGGCTACGCCGAGTGGGCCGCGGATAGCGTGCGCCCGCAGAAGCAAGCCGGCTTCTCGGCGGTCGTCGTGCGCCTCATCCTCGGCGACATCACCGCTGCGCAACTCCGCGCGGTCGCCGACCTCGCCACGCAATACGGCGAAGGCGAAGTTAGGCTCTCGAACGAGCAAAACTTCGTGCTCCGCTACGTGCCGAACGGAAAGCTCGCGGCCCTCCATCGCGAGCTCGCGCTCGTGGGCCTCGCGAAGGCCGGCGCGAACAGCGTCGCCGATGTCACCAGCTGCCCCGGCGCGTCGAGCTGCAAGCTCGCCGTCACCGCCTCGCGCGGCCTCGCCGGCATCCTCACCGACCTCCTCGATGCGCGCCCCGATCTGACCGCCGCGACGAAGGGCCTCGACATCAAGGTCTCCGGCTGCCCGCACGGGTGCGGCCAGCACTACATCGCCGGCATCGGCTTCCAGGGCGGCATGCGCAAGCTCGCCGGCAAGCCCGCACCGCAGTACCTCGTGTACGTCGGCGGTGGCATCGGTGCCGACAAGGCCAACTTTGGTCGCTTGATCGGCAAGGTCCCCGCGCGTCGCGGCTCCGCGACGCTCGAGCGCTTGCTCGACTTCTACAACGCGGCCAATGCGACGAGCCACGCCTTCTGGTCGACCATCTCGGCCGATGTCTTGAAGGCACTGATCGCGGACCTCACGCAGCTCGGCGATGCCGATGCGACCGACGCCGACTTCGTCGACCTCGGCGAGTCCAAGCCGTTCGAGCTCCAGGCCGGCGAAGGCGAGTGCGCCGTCTAGGAGACGGGCTCGCGAGCTCGCGCTAGCGTGAGGTCTTCACGGTGTCGCGCGTCGCCGTGAAAATGATGCCGAGCAGGCCGGCGCCGAGGAGCAGCGCGCCAGCCACCGTCCCGCCCCGGACCGGCGACTGATACGGGCAACTTGACCCTTCGCAAGCCGCCGGCTTGTTGGTCTGGTCGAGGGCCAAGGCCGCGCCGCCACCCGCGATCAAGATGACATCACCGACGTACGCCCATCGCTTGGCGGAGCCGTTGTAGCCGAAGCACCCTGCAAGCAGCGCCACGCACAGTACGAGGGACACCAACCTCATCCGTCTTCAGTATCGGCGCCGAGGAGGGGCATGTCCAGCCCACCTGTGAGAACCTGCGCTCCACGTGCAGAAGCAGCGGTCTCCGCTTCTACCGATCTTTTTGATCGTCCTGGTCGATGTTCTCGGCTTCACGATCGTGATCCCACTTCTCGCGTTATTCGCGAAGCGGTTCGGAGCCTCGAACCTGGTCGCGACCACGATCGTGTCGGTCTACGCGGTGTGCTCGCTGATCTCGACCCCGATCATCGGCAACCTCTCGGATCGCTTCGGCCGCAAGCCGCTGCTCCTGATCAGCCAGGCCGGTACGTGCATCGGTTTTCTCGTGCTCGCGAACGCCTCTGCGTTGTGGATGGTGTTCGTGGGCCGGATCATCGATGGCGTCACCGCCGGCAATCTCTCGACCGCTCAGGCTTACATCTCCGACCATACCGCTCCCGAGAATCGCGCGAAGGCGTTCGGCGTGATCGGCGTGGCGTTCGGCATCGGCTTTCTCTTCGGTCCGTTCCTCGGCGGCGTGCTCGCCAGTGCCTACGGCTTCCACGCGCCGTTCGTGCTCTCGGCCGCGTTGTCGTTCCTCAGCATCCTCTGCACGTGGCGCCTGCTGCCGGAGGAAAAGGACGAGGAAGGCAAGCTCCCGAAGGCGACGGTCGCCGGCCCCGCGGGCAAGCGCCCGAGCGTGTTCGATCTCTCGGTCTACGCCGAGTACTTCAAGCGTCACGGCCTCGGGTCGGTCTACTGGCAGTTCTTCCTGTTCACGTTCGCGTTCAGCTGCTTCACGAGTGGCTTCGCGCTGTTCGCACAATCGCGCTTCCACTGGGACGCGCGCGAGACCGGTTACATGTTCGCGTACGCGGGCTTTCTCGGCATCATCTTGCAAGGCGGCCTGATGGGCCGGCTCGTCAAGAAGTTCGGCGAGATCAAGCTCGCGCTCCTCGGCTTCATCGCCTCGGTGATCGCGTACGTGATGATGGGCTTTGCCTACACGCTCGTGTTCCTCTTGATCACCGCGACCGTCAGCAGCTTCGGCAGCGGTGTGCTTCGCCCGGTGCTGACGAGCCGGATCACGCAGCTCGTCGGACGTCACGAACAAGGCATCGCGCTCGGCATCTCCGGTTCGCTCGGCTCGCTCGCGATGACGATGGCGCCGGTCTGCGGCGGCTTCTTCCTCAACAGCGACAACACGCTCGGCTGGGCGATGGTCGCAGCGACCGCGGCGCTGCTCGGCTTGATCGCCGCGATCCAGTCCGGTGCCGCCAAAGTGCCGCCCGTGACGCCGAAGCTCGCCGCTGCCGCGGCAGCGCCCGCCAGCGAGTGAAATCACTTGATCGGTTCGGCGGCGACGGTAACGTCGACGCATGAAGACGTCCAGGTTGGTGGTCGCGCTCGCGGTCGTGGGTGGCTCGTTCTACGGCATCCGGGAGATGAAGGGATGCGTCTCGTCGGCCGCGCCCGACACCAGGCTCGCGGGCCACATCGATGACATCTGCAAGATCGCGCGCGCCAACATCGACACGCCCGCGCACGGCGTGAAGCAGCTGGGCGGGTTCCTCGGCGCTCACCTCGGCGACATGACGGGCGAGCTCGGCGATACGCTCGCCGCGATCGAGACCACGCGCGATGACGACAAGCACGACGAGCGTGCGCGGACCGCTCGCAGCCGCATCCTCGCGCCGCTGCGCCTCTGCGCGGGCGACCTCGACCGGTTCGCGCAAGCGGTTAGCACCGACGAAGAAGCGAGCGAGCTGATGGCCCACTTCTCCGAGCGCTTCAACCGGACGATCGAGATCATGCTCGGTGAGCGCGCGGCGATCCGCACGCTCGAACAGCGTCTCGATACGCTGCTGCGTTAGTCAGATGCGTTGGCGACGGTCGGATCGTCCTGATCGATCGGCCGCTCACGCCTGGAGCTACTGCGTCAGTTGATCTGGAACTTCCAGACGACGCCGTCGACCTGACCGAAACCGGGACCGGTCGGCGCGTCGTAGCCGAAGCGCAGCGTGCCACGCGCCTCGTAGGTGCCGTGTGGGCCCGAGCACGAGACCGACGCGGTCAGCGCATGACCATCGACCTTGACCTGATCACCCCTGAGCGAGACCGAGTCGCACTTGATGTCTTTGGGCACCGTGAGATCGAACTGCTTGGGCTGGCTCGCCGAGTAGGTCAGCCAGTTCGCGAGCGCGATCTTGAGCGTCAGCGTGAACTTCTCGCCGGTCTTGACCGTCGCGGGGCCATCCTTCGACGAGGTGTAGTCCTTGATGCCCTTGACGAGCTCGGCGATCCTGGCGTCACGCGCGTCGAGCGCGGCGCTATCGCTCGCGGTCGAGACCAGCTGGACCTTGCCATCGGTGTCGGCGACGAACGACGCCGGACCGGTGATGCTGAGCTGCTTGTCGATCAACGTGACGTTCTTGCCAAAGGCCAAGGTGCCCTTGCCAACGCCTTCGCTCTCGCGAATCGGATCGAGCTTCTTCGCTTCGGCTTGAGTTGCCGCGTTGATGTACGCGACGATGTAGACCTTGCCGGTGTCACGCAGGGCGATCACGCGTACGAGATCATCGACGCACGCTTGGACCTTCGCCTGACAGAACCAGTGGAGCACGACCTTGCCAGCCGCATCCTTTGCGGACGGGGTTTCATAGAGCCACTGCAGCTTCGGCCAATCCGGGCTGCCATTTTGGTTGAGCGTGTCGCCGAGCTTCGGCATCACCGCGACGGTCGCGGGTGCCTTGGCCTTGGTGTCGGCGAACGCCGAGGTTGCGAGCAAGCTAGTGGAGAGAAGCGCGAGACAATGCATAGTTGAGCGCATGGGGGCGTTATAACTCGACGGTGCGTGGCCTGGGTTTATTCACGGTGCTTCTGGCGTGCTCGGGTGCACCCGTAACAGTCGTGAAAAACCCTCCCGCGACCTCAGCACCTGTCGTGGTTCCGACAGATGCCGCGTTTGTCGTCGCTAGCGCACGCGGCGCACGATGCGACTCCGCGCAGCCCTGTGCGGAGGCGCTCACCTGCATGCCGTTGCCAGGTGGGGCGTGTGCGTCGAGCTGCGAGGCGTGTGACGGCGGCACCTGTGTCGAGACCGGCACGCTCGGGTCGGTCTGCCTCGCAAGCTGCACCAGCAACGAAGACTGTCGCGCCGACGAAGGTTACGTCTGCGATCGCGTGTGGCACGCATGCTCGATCCCGAACCTCGCGGCGATCGTCGCAAAGACGTGCCCCGGCACCGACAAGCGCGATCTTGCATTCGGCGCGAGCGAGCTCGCGATCGCTCCACCGGCGCCGATCACGCCGAGCGCGATGCTCGTCAAGACCGCGACGACCCGGTTTGCGGCCTGGCGCGATGCCGAAGCGATCGAGCTCGCGAGCTCGACCGATGATGTGACGTGGTCGGAGAAGCGCGACGTCACCGCGGATGATGGCAGCGAGCTCGGCGCGCCGTTCCTCGCCGCGAATACCTCGATGCTCTACGCGATGTACGGCGCTGCCGATCACGGTCTGCGCGTGCGCGCCTCGCACGATGCGGGCGCGACGTTCGTGACCACGGTGACGCCGCTCGGGGGAACGCTCGGCAATGCCGTGATCGACGACGTCGGCGCCCTCCACATCGTCACCTTGAACGGCACGGCGCTCGGCGGCTACGGCAGCGCGCAACAGAAGATCGAATACACCGTGTCGCGCGATCAGGGCGCGACGTTCTCGTCCCCGATCATCGTGAGCGGCGGGGACGAGCGGTTGCCAACCTACTTCGCGAATCCGAGCGTCGCGGTCGATAGCCGGCGCAAGTGGCTCTATGTCGCGTATCTCCGCGGCGGTCGCGATGCGGTCTGGGACCTCGTCGTCGCCGCGAGTAAAGATGGCGGCAAGACCTGGAAGCGCACCGCGATCGGCGATGGCTGCGCGATCCATCTCGTGCCGAACCTCGCGCTCGATCCGCTCACGGGCGCGCTCCACCTCGCCTACTACGACAATGTTGGCGCGGTCGGTCGGTTCGTGCACGCGACCTGCAGCGTCGGTGCGGCATCGTGCACACCGTGGGGAGCGATCAACTCCGAGCCGTTCGCCGCGCTGCCGCTCGGCCGCAAGACGAAGATCACGATCGGCGATCGCGAGCGGATCACGCTGGATGCGAAGCGCCGCCTCCTCGAGGTGGTGTGGGCACAACCAGTGGTCGTCGATTCGACGACCGTGGTGCGCACGTTTCACGCGACTGCAACGCTGCGATGATGCTGGCATCGTGCCAGCACTCGTAGCTACCCATGCGCAACACCCTCGATTACGCGTTCGAGACTCTCGAGTCAGCTGACCGCCTCGAGGTCGATGTGCGGCATCAAGAACGGTCACCAGATCGGCGTGGTCGGTGGTGACTCGAACCACGTCCACGTCGCGTGTCAAGGCGTGTCAAGGCGTATCAAGGCGTATCAAGGAGTATCAAGGAGTATCGAGGCGTACTACGGCGAGAGCAGCTTCGCGGCGATCAGCACGGGGATGATGATCGCCATGATCGCTTCGCCAGCGATCAAGCCCGACGCGAGCGGCATGCCGATCTTGTCGGCGCTGTCCTTGTGGTAGCGAGTCCACAGCGAATACAGGATCCCGCCGAGCACCATCGTGAACACGACGTTGCCGGGGACCATCATGCCGATGCCGAGACCCGTCGGTGACGGCAGGTACTTCTTGAACTTGCCTTCGCCGACGGTGATCACGATGCCGACCGCAGCTCCGATCACCATCGCGATCAGCGAGTACTTCGGCAAGGCATCGAAGCCCGACGACAGCACGTCGGTGAAGCCCGCGATGCGCACCGAGATCGGCGACGACAGCCCGTGCTCGCCGCCGATGCCGTAGGTGCTCTTGTAGAGGGGATACGTGAACGCGACGCAGGCCGCTCCGATCGGCGCCGCGATCAACTGCGAGTAGGTCAGGTAGCGCGGCGTCGAGCCGATGATGTGCCCGCACTTGTAGTCCTGCATGATCGCCTCGGACTGCGTGGCGATCGTGCCGGTCGTGCCGGAGGCGACGAGGTTCGTCGTGATGTTGCCGGGCGCGAGCGCCGCGAACAGCGCCTGCATCACGTTCGTGAGCTGGCTGATCGGGCCCCAGTTGGTCTCGCCGAGCACGCGCAGGCCGACGAGCATCAGCGGCGCCGACAGCGCGGCCGAGATCAAGCTGAGCCACAGCGGAATGCCGAAGAACACGTACTCGATGATGACGAGGGCGAGGGTCGCGAGCGCCGAACCGATACCGACCCACTTCAAGGGAAAATCGCCGCCCGAGACGGCATCGGCCGAGAGTGAGCTGAACGTGCGTGCGAGCGTGCGCCACTTGAGGAGCAGGGCGGTGAGCCCGGCCGCGATCAACATGCCGGTGCCAGGCCACATCACCCACAGGAGGATCTCCTTGCGCGTCTCGTGCGCGATGATGCCATGATCGAACAAGATCTTCGGCGCGATCACCCACGACAACAGGCCACCGATCGCCATCGAGATGTTGATCCGGTTGCCGACGATCATGCCGGAACCGATACTCAGCAAGCTGATCTGAAACCCGGCACTCGTCGTCGCGGCCGTGAGCCCGAACATGGTCGGTAAGATGACCTCGGGAATCGCGCCGTCGCCTTCGACGGCGCCGAAGATCCGGCCGCCCCACTTCTGAGTCAAGAACCACACCGCCGCGCTCGCGAGTACGCCGAGCGCGAGGGCTATCGCACCTGCGCGCGCCGCCTTGCCACGCGAATCGAGCACGATGATCGTCTCGGCCGCTGCGACGCCGTCGGCGTACGTGAGCTGCTCGTCGACGATGTAGTGACGACGCAGGGGCACCGCGAGCAAGATCCCGAGCACGCTCGCGGCGGTGAGCCACAAGAACGCATGGAACGGCGACGGCGCGAACGAGTAGTGGAGCTTCGGGTTCTGCGCGACGAAGTCGAACGCCGCGAGGATCACGCACATGAACGCCGTCTGCGCCGCCGAGGTGCCGGCGGTCTGGACGATGTTGTTCTCCCAGCGGTTGAAGTTGCGAAACAAGATCCCGAGGAACAGGTAGCCGAAGAACGCCGCGACGACCGACACGTTCGGACCGAAGCCGAGCTTGAGCACGACGTACGGGTACGACGCACCCATGATCGCGGCGACGACGATGCCGGCGATCACCGCTCGGACCGTGAACTCTTTGGTTCCCGGTGGTTTGGGAATCACGCCGGGAAGGAGTTCGGAGACCGTCTCGGACACGGCGGAGGCATAACACGAGGCATCCTTCTGATACCGTGATTGCATGACGATCCGCCTGCAGTTGGGAAGTGCGCAGACGAAGTTGGAAGGTGT
Source organism: Kofleriaceae bacterium (assembly GCA_043759355.1). Classification (GTDB taxonomy): domain Bacteria; phylum Myxococcota_A; class Polyangia; order Haliangiales; family Haliangiaceae; genus JABFXX01. The sequence goes on along the minus strand of JAYVLQ010000098.1, from coordinate 16,475 downwards.
GACCGCTCGCGTCGTCGCGGGGCGAGATCCGAGCACCTGTCAGCTCTCGTTCGCGGATCCGACCCTGTCCCGTCGCCACGCCGAGCTCTCTGTCGAGAACGGCCAACTCTTCATCCACGACCTCGGGTCCGCGAATGGCACCTGGGTCGACGGCGTGCACGTCGGCGAAGCGCCAACGCCGGTCGGCAGGACCTCGCAGGTCTGGCTCGGCCACGTCCAGCTCGGCGTCACCTGGGAGCTCGACGGTAGCGCGACCGTGATGGCGCAAGATGTCCCCGCAGAGCTCAAGGCGTTGATCGCGCAGCGCCAGGCCTCGCAAGCGCAGATGATGGCCGCGCCTCCCCAGCCGCAAGTGCCGCTCGGGCCTGGCGGCTCGGCGACGCCCCTGCCCTCCGAGCTCGCGTACAGGAAGCAAGGCAACAACTCGAACGGCGTGCTGTTGCTCGCGCTCAAGCAAGACACGTACTGGAGTGGCGCCACGATCGACGGCTTCGTCGAGTTCACGTCGCAAGACAACCAGACCGTCGCGTCGATCGTCGTCGAGCTCGTCGAGTACCACAAGAAGGGCGGCAAGACCGGCCACGTGTGGGACCGGTTCCTCGTGCGGCAAGGTCCGTGGCGCGCCGGCCAGCACGACGTACTGCCGTTGCCGTTCACGCTCCGCATCCCCGCGGGTTGCGCGCCGTCGTCGCGCGACGTGAGCTGGGAGATTCGTGGCGATGCCGACATCAACTGGGCGAGCGATGTCCATGCGGACATCCCGTTGACGATGCGCAACCCCGACATCGAACGCATCCGCGATGCCCTCGGTGCGATGGACTATCGGGTCGACACGCTCGAGTCGGCTGATATCGGCCAGCATTTCGAGGGCGTGTTCATGCCGCCGGCGAACATGGCAAAGCAGATGGGAGTCAACGAGGTCAAGCTCGTGATCGAGTACCTCGGCACGAACCTCAAGGTCCGGATGCTGCTCGATCGCAAGGGTCTCCATAGGGACCCCGCGATCGATCAAGTGTTCGAGCTCCAGCGCCTGCGCAGTGCGCCGCAGCAGGAGGTCAATGCGACGTTCCAGCAGATGCTCGCGAAGCTGCTGCCGCCCGCGTAGCGGCATGTAGCGGGCAAACAGAGACGCGCATCGAAAGGCTCTTTCGATGCGCGTTGGTCGTGGCCAGCGCAGTTACTTCGTCGGGCGCTGATCGCGAACGTTCGGTGCCGGCGCCGGGGGAGCCTTCTTCTGCTCCTCCACCATCTTGCGCTTCTTCTCTTCGTCAGCCCTGTGCTGATCGTCAGCGGACTTCCGCTTGTTCTCTTCGTCTTGCTTGTGCTGCTGGTCTTGCTGCCTGCGCTGCTCGTCCTGCTGCTTGCGCTGGTCCTCGGCAGCGTGCCGCTTGTTCTCTTCGTCCTGCTTGCGCTGCTGCTCTTGTTGCTGGCGCTGGCCTTCCTGCTGACGCTTCTGATCGTCAGCTTGCTTGCGCTGCTGCTCGGCTTGCTGGCGCTGCTGGTCGGCCTGTTGCTTGCGCTGTTCTTCTTGTTGTTTGCGCTGATCTTCGGCCGAGTGCTTCTGCTGCTCCTCTAGGGCGCGGCGTTGATCCTCTTGCTGCTTGCGCTGGTCCTCTTGCTGCTTGCGCTGCTGATCGGCTTGCTGACGCTGCTGATCAGCCTGCTGCTTCTTCTGGTCTTCTTGCTGACGACGCTGATCTTCAGCGGCGTGCTTCTTGTTCTCTTCGTCCTGCTTGCGCTGCTGCTCTTGCTGCTTGCGCTGCTCGTCCTGCTGCTTGCGCTGATCTTCGGCGGCGTGCTTCTGCTGCTCTTCTTGGGCGCGGCGCTGCTCGTCTTGCTGCTTGCGCTGATCTTCAGCCGCGTGCTTCTTGTTGTCTTCGTCCTGGCGACGCTTGTTGTCCTCGTCGCGCTTGCGCTGCTCGTCCTGCGCCTTGCGGTTCTGCTCGTCGACGCGACGCTGATCCTCGGCACGGCGCTTGTCGATCTCGCCCTTGTTCTTGCGATCTTCTTCTTGCTGCTTGCGCTGCTGGTCTTCGAACCTGCGCTGATCGTCGGCTTTCTTGCGTTCGAGCTCCACCTGCTGGCGCTTCTGATCCTCGTCGCGGCGGTGGCGATCGTCTTCCTGGCGCTTCAGCTGCTCTTGACCTTCGCGCTTGCGCTGCTCGTCGAGCTTCTTCTGCTGATCTTCGATGCGACGACGCTCGTCTTCGATCCGCTTGCGATCGGAGTCGTTCTTCGCGCGCTGCTGATCCTCGTCCATCTTGCGGCGCTGATCGTCGAGCCGCTGGTGCTCGGCATTCTGCTTGCGCTGCTCGTCGGCTTGCCTGCGCTGCTGCTCTGCGAGCCGCTTGGACTCGTCGCGCTGGCGACGTGCGCGCTCGTCGAGATCGCGGCGGACCTGGCTTTCACGCTGGCGACGCGTGTCGAACTCGGCGCGACGCGCTTGCGCACGGCGCTCGGCGTCGGCACGACGCTGCGCATCCAGGCGACCGAGCTCGGCGGCTTCGGCGCGCTCGCGCACGTAGTTCACGCGATTGCGCTTGAACCAATCTTCCGAGGGGCCGGCAGTCCACACGTCGTTGCCATGGCGGTGGTACCGCGTGACCGGCACGCTCGCATCGATGTAGCGACGGTGATCGCGCGTGATGTAGCGGCTGCCGAGGTTGACCGTGAACACGTCGGGCGCGGCGACCCAGCGCCAGTTATCGTCGGGAACATACGCATCGTTCGAGTAGCCCGCGGGCGACCAGCCGACGACCCCATCACCTTGACGCCAGTTGACCCACGCCGGGCCCCACGTCGTATCCGGCGCCCAGATCCAGCGGTTGTTCCAGATCCAGCGACCGTAGTGATCGGTCGCCCAGCCAAACGGATCCGCCGAGACCCAGAGCAGGCCGGCATCTGTGTACTTCCAGTGGCCGTTCGAATACGGCACGTAGCTCGACTGCGACGGCGAGAACACCCAGCCGTACGTCTGATCGTCGTACCAGGTGCCGTACGGATCGAGCTGATCGTAGAACACGTCGACGTTCGGGACCGCATCACCACCGAGCGTGACGTTGACCGTGTCGTAGACCGGCTCGTCGTAATACGTCGGCTGCGACGTATCCGGGGGCGGGGGAACGTAGGTCGTCTGTTGAGGTGCCGGCGGCTGATACGTCGGCTGCGGCGGTTGATAGGTCGGCTGCGGTTGCGGCACCGGCTGCGTGTATTGCGGCTGCGGCTCCGTCGGGTTCTGGTACGGCTGCGGCTGTGGTTGCGGCTGCTGGTACCCCGACTGCTGATAGCCCTGGTTTTGCGGCGGTGGAGTGTTGATCGTGCAGCCGACGAACAGAATTCCTGAGAGTAAGCGAAGACGCATGGGACCCTTTCAAGGACGAACGAATGTTAAGACGGCACCACCCGTCCGTAATTCATTGAGAATGCCTCGAATCTGAGTGCCGATTTGGCAAGAACACCTGGTTTCTTGCCCTCGTTCGCGAACCGCGCCAAGACTTTCGTTATGCGCGTTCTAATGGGGTCGCTCCTCGCCATGAGTTTGCTCGGGAGCGCCTATGCAGAGGGTGACTCGCTCGTCGATTCCCTCGGCCCGCGCGAGATCGCGGTTGGCGAGGCGATGCGCGGTGGCGCGACGGGCGCGACGTCGATCGGCCTCAACCCCGCCGGCCTGCCCCTCAATCAAGAACTCGTGTTCGAAGGCGGCTACGGCTACCGCGCCACGGACCAGGCGAACCTCGTCGGAGTTTCGGCGTGCGATTCGACGAACGTCCTGCCCGGCTGCTTCTACTACGACTACGCCGGGAGCAATCCCGATCTCGCAAACATCAGCCTGAAGCGCAGCACGCACGTGTTCGGCACGTCGGTCGCGTATCCGATCTCGCAGGGCTTCTCGTTCGGTACGTCGGCGAAGTACTTCGATCATTCGACGAACGTGATGGGCGAGTCCGATCAGAGCGGCTTCACGTTCGACGCCGGCATGAACTATCGCATCGCGAGTACGATCTCGTTCGGCGCCGCTGGCTACAACCTGGTCGGCACGACGTCCCACGAGTTTCCGCGCGCAGCCGGCGGTGGCGTTTATGCGCGGCCGGCCTCGATGCTCGCGCTCAGCTTCGACGCACGCTGGAAGTTGATCGACGGCGATCATTCGGCGCGTTACGGTGGCGGCGCCGAGATCTTCTTCCGCAACGATGATGGTCAGGTCGGCATCCCGCTCCGCGCCGGAATCCTCCACGACTCGGGGCTCGGCCAGACTTACCTCTCGGGAGGCCTCGGGCTCGCCGGCATGAAATACAGCCTCGACGTCGGCGGCAGGTTTGCCATCGACGGAGGCACCGACAAGATGATCATCGCGAGCTTGCGCTTCTACGGTCCGCGCCTCGGCGCAGGACAGAGCGCAGCCGAGTAGCGGCGATCCGATTCGCGCGCACTAGCTCGGAGCTACCGCGGCTTATGTAAGCCGCGACGTCGAACGTTGGCTACCAGCGATCGCCGCCGCCGCCGCCGCCGCCACGGCCGCCACGGCCGCCACGGCCGCCACGACCGCCGTCGCCACCACCGCCGCCCCAATCGCCACCACCGCCGCCGCCGCCCCCGCGATCACCACCGCCGCCGTAGCCACCGCCACCGCCGCCGCGGAAGCCACCACCGCCACCGCCACCGCCGCGCTGCTGGCGCTCTTCGGCCTCGTTGACGCGCAGAGGGCGACTATCGAGGGTCTTGCCATCCATACCTTCGATGGCCTTGGCGGCCTCTTCGGTGGTGCCCATGGTCACGAACGCGAAGCCGCGCGAGCGGCCCGTTTCACGATCCGAGACGAGGTGGACGTCGCTGACGGTGCCGAACTGCTGAAAGGCAGTGCGAACGCCATCGGCGGTCGTGTTGAAGGAGAGGTTTCCAACGTACAGACGAGTGTTCATCGCTTGCTCAAACTGGCCCGGTGACATGAAACGACCCGCCCCACGAGGGGCCTCGATGCTCGAAAGCGGGTTTTGGAACTTTTAGCCCACCGAGCAATCGAGAAGTGGCCGTAGCAGCAACGCAAACCGGACCGGCAACCGACGAACAGTGGCGAATCAAAAGGTACAGCGCGTTTTTGTGAAAAGCCATATCCAAAGTCATCGGAGCGTTCCAGACCGCTCCTTCGATCGGAGAGCCGAAACCCGAAGGGCAGATCAAGTGTCTGATCGAGGGGTTGAGTATGCTTTGGACGTCTCATGTCTGACCTGGAACCCTCGTTACTTCGCCGGTTGAAGGACCGGGATGAACGGGCGTTTAGGGAGTTGATCGAGGCGCATCGGGACCGCGTCTACAACATCAGCTTCCGGATGCTAGGCAGCCGCGCCGAAGCCGAAGACGTCGCGCAAGAAGTCTTCATCGCGGTGTTCAAGACGATCGAGACGTTCCGCGGCGATTCGAAGTTCTCGACCTGGCTTTATCGCGTCGCCGTGAACCACTGCAAAAACCGGATCAAGTACCTCGCGCGTCGTCACGATCGCGATCGCGACGAGCTCGACGAGACCACGAACGTTCAGCACGGTGCGGTCGGTGCGATCGGCGGCCCCGGTCCACGCGCTCCGGATCACGCGCTCGAGGCCCAGCAGATGGAGACGCTGATCCAGGAGGCGATCGCCGAGCTCGACGAAGAGCAGCGCATCGTGGTCGTGCTCCGCGATGTCGAAGACCTCTCGATCGAAGAGATTTGCAAGATCACCGATCTTCCGGACGGCACCGTGAAGTCGCGCCTGCATCGCGCGCGGCTGGTGCTGCGCAAGAAGCTCCAGCGCCACGTAGGAGAGAGCAATGAGTGACGAGCGCAGCGGAGAGGACTTGATCATCGTCGAGGTCTCCGACTTTCTCGATGGCACGTTGCAAGGCCCGGACAAGGAAGCGATCGCGGCGAAGGTCACGAGCGATCCGGACTACAAGCGCATCTACGAGGAGATGCTCGAGACCAAGAAGGCCATGTCGGGCATGCAGAAGGCGCGCGCGCCCGCGACGTTCGCGCAGGACGTCACGGCGACGATCCACAAGCGATCGGCCGGCCGGTTCTTCGGGCGCCGCACGCTAGGTGATCGGGTGCCCTTCGGCGCCCTGATGATCGTCGCCATACTCGGGCTCTGCATGATCGCTTACCTCTTGTGGGCCTCGCAGACCGGCTCGTTGAAGCCCAACCCGAGCCGCGCGCCGACGACCGAGCCGATTCCGTCGACTACTCGCTGAGCGACCGGCAAAACTGCGCGAGCGCGGCGCGGCGCTCGGGCGGCACGAACTCGAGGTTGAGCTGGCGATCGGTGACCTCGAAGAACGAGCGCTCGGCGCCGAGGAGCTCGCCCTCGGCGCGCTCGACCTGGACGTGATCGACATCGCGGAGGTTCTTGCGCACGGCCTCGGCCTCGTCGTCGAGCTTGCGCGCGACGAAGAAGCCACCGAGAATGAGCTTGGCCTTGACCGCCATCGTGTGGAGGTCGTTGCCGGTGCGATGCGGCATGCCGAGCATCGTGCGCAAGAGGTCCGGTGCGGCCGGCGACGCGCGCTCGTACGCGCGGCGCGTGACATAGCCGAGATCGAACAGCACCAGCTGCGGCGCGAACACCATGCCGAACGTACGGGTCATGTTGCCGTAGTAGGCGAAGTGCTTCGCGAGATCGCGCAGCAGCTCCGGTCGATCGACGAGCTCGCGACCAAGCCGACGGTACTGATGAAAGACGTCGTAGGTCGCGCGCAGATTGCGCGCCTTGATCGCCTCGCGCAGGAAGTTGTTGAAGAACCGGATGCACAGCCGGATCTCGTGCTCCTCGTGGTTTGCGATCGCGCGCGTCGCGATCACGCGCGTGACATCTGAGAACGTCGAGACCGTATCGTTCGCATTGTGGAGCGCGCGCAAGAAACCCGATTCGACTTGCTGCAGACACTTCATCTCGAACCACGTGTGGGTCTCGTTCATCATCTCGAGCGCCTCGTCGGAGAGCCCGACGAAATCCCCACGATCGACGACGAACCACGCCTTGGGAAGCTTTGGCTTGAGCTTGTCGTAATGCTCGAGCAACAGCTTGATCGCCCACACCCCTTCGGCGGCGACATCTCGATCGTTGCGATCGAGGGACTTGATGATGATCGTTCCGATCTGCTGGAGCCGGCGCGAGATGTCCGGCTGGGAATGCATCGGATCGCCGCGGTGCGAATGGACCTTCTCGAGGATCTCTTGCGCATCTTCGCGCAGCCGGATCAGCAACCGCGACGGATCGACGAACCGCACGACATAGAAGAAGTACGGCAGCAGTAGCGCCCAGCCAACGAGCGCGCAGAATACGCTGATCGAGATCGACCAGGTCGGCGCGAACTTCGGGCCGATCATGTAATCGACCCACAGGGTGTGCGCGGCGCCGAAGGCCATGAACGAGAGCACCCAGCGATTGATCCGATCGCGAAGGAACATCTCGATCAGCTTCGGCGTGTGCATCGTCGCCGTCAGTGGGATCGCGAGGCCGATCGTCGCGAGCAACATCGCGAGGACATTGTTGTAAGCGCGCGCCATCGGCGACAGGATGTCGACGAGCTTCGCGGTGTTGCCGACCTCTGCCCAGCTCGTCGCGGAGACGCCCGGGTATCCCGCGCGCTGCCACTCGAGGAAGAACTCCGCCCCGAACAACACCGCGAACGCTATGAAGGCGATCGCAAACGATCGCAGGAACAGCCTGCGCATCGCACGATGTTACGCCTAACCGGCTAGTCGTTGTCGTCCTGCAGGAACGCGAAGTAGCGCTCCGGCAGGTCGTCGAACTCGAGCGCCCCACCGCAGCTCGGGCACTTGAAGACGGGCGGCTCGAGGTTCGCGGCCAGGATCGCCGCCGATTGCAGCAGGCGCTCCTCTTGATGGTCGCAGCTGATGCAGTGGAACGGCGCGAAGAACGAGGTTACCGTGCCGCGACCAACGACATCGCGGACCATCGAGGCCTGGAGGATGAATGGCACCGAGCAGGCGTGGAACTCGTAGCCCTGGATCCGCGCCTGGCGCAAAAACTCGCACCAGGCGCGCACGCCGAGCGAGTTCATGTACGTGACTTGCGCGGTGTCGAACACGACCCGGCCGACCATCGCCGGCAAGAGCTCGTCGAACCGGGTCGCCTCGGTGAAATCGCCGCGCAGAACGACGCGCGTGCGGTCGCCATCTTTCTTGACCTGCCACTGGGTGAGCTTCGCGAGCACGCTCCTCGCACGTTCATCGAGCGAGGCGAACGCGATGCCAACGACAGTCTTGCCATCGCGAGGCTGGGCCCAGACGGCGGTGCCCTTGATCACGACGGGGCCACCCTCGTCAGCACCATCGGGAGTCACGGTGACCTCGACGAGCTGGCCTTCCGTCACCGGCGCGGTGACGAGGAGCCGGACGCCATCGATCGACAGATTCGAGACGGTCGCGTCGATCACGACCGCCTGTTTGGTACCCAGGGTGATCGAGATCCGGAAGCCCTCGCTGCCGGGGCGCGTCTCGCCGAGCTGGATCGCGACGACATCGTGGAGCTCGTCGGCGGTCATCGGCGCGATCAGGAGCTCGTCGCACCCGCACGCGGAGATGTCGCGCATCTGATCGCCGGAGAGCCGAGCACTCGCGACCAGGATCACGCGGACCGCGGGGTTCTGGTGCTTGATCGTGCGCGCGACATCGAGCGAGTCGCCGGCGTCGGCATCGAGCAAGACGAGCTGCGGTTCTTCCTTCAAGAACAGGCTGCGCGCTTCATCCGCGGTCTTCGCGACGACGATTTGCAACCCGAGCCGCTGGAACGGTGGCGCCGTGAAATGGCGCAGGAGCTCGTTGTTGTTCGAGACGAGGACCTTAGGCACCGAAGCCCGAGGATACTACAGGATAGCCGCGACGATGACGATCAGCGCGATCAGGATGAGGATCGCGCCGGCGATGGTCGCGACGCCACGTACGAGTGTGCCGCGGTCGTAGGCCTCGCGCTCCGCGGTGAGCTTCTCTTGCTCGGTCGTTCGCGAGGTGATGGCGCTGCGCAGACGATCGATCCGCGCGTAGAGCTCGGCGAACTGCGGATCCTCGATTCGGTTGAGGTTGACCAGGGTGCCGAGGGTGACGAGCCTTCGCGTGATCTCGCCCTGGGCGAGCCCGATCTCGCGGGTCTTGCGCTTCTGCTCGGCATCGAGCTCGGCGAGGCGATGCGTATGGCCTTCACGCGCGTCGTTGAGGCTGCGCCTTGCGGCATCGAGCTCGGCCTTGCCGGCATCGAGGCGCGCGGTGACTTCATTGATCGGGCGCTCGATCTCGCCGAGCCGGCGTTCGACCTCGCGCTTGTCGGGCTCCAGAGCGGCGGCTTCCTTGCGGTGGCCTTCGGCGACGCGGCGCAGCTCCTGGCGCTGATCGCCAAGCGGCGCGGTGCCGGCATGGCGATCGTGGTCGTCGGCGGCCTTGAAATACGCCTTCAAACGACGCTCGAGCTCTTTGCGCTTGTCGCGTAACGAGCGGCGCTGGCCCTCGAGGTTCGACAACTCGCTCTGCGCTTCGCCGACCATGCGCTCGGCCTCGGTCAGCTTCGCGTTGCGCTCGCGCTCGATGTCGACGAACTTCGAGAGTTCCTCGGCCCTTCGACCTTCGACCTCGGCGCCTTGTTTCTCGAGCTGGTTGATTCGCTCCTGTGCATCGGAGATCGCGGAGTTCTCGGCGGAGAATACGCGGCCTTCGACGCCAGCGGTGCGCGCTGCGAGCCCGAGAGCGCCGAGCACTTGATCGAGCGCTTCGGTGTCCTGCTTGATCTCTTGGCCGAGCTGGCGAATTGCACCGCGGCGCTGCCAGCGCGCGCGCGCGAACATGTACGCGTACTTCGCCGCTTTGACGAGCCCGGGCTCGGGGATGAGCGGCACGGCGAGGACCTGCGGCGGCGCGAATGGGCGATCGACCATCGCATCGCTGCGGATGCGCGTCGGTGGTGGCTCGTCTGGGCCGCGCGGGACCGCAGCCTCGATCACCGGCGGCCTGGTGTAATCGTTATCGGTGACGAACGTATCGCTCGCGAACGGCGACTGCGCAGGCACCGGCGGGGGCGCGGTAGGGAACGCTCCCGGTCTTGGAATCGGCGGCGGAATGGTTTGTGGTCGCGGCGCTGGCGCACCGAAAGCCGGCGGCTGCGACGGCGATGCGGGACGCGTGATCGGCGGCGGTTCCGTGGTGCCGGTCGGCCGAGGGATCGCAGGTAGCTGACCCGTCGTCCGGGTGATCGATGGAATCGCGAGCGGCGGGGGCTGAATCGGCGAAGGCGAACGCATCGCCGGCACGCTGAGCGGCGGCGGTTGCGAGGGGCTGTTCGGTCGCATCAGCGACTGAGGCGACAACGGCTGCTTGGAATCGGCGCGGCTGCGCCGATCGGCGGGAATGCGATCATCGGGCGAGGCTTCGCGGCGCTGCGCTGCAGGGCCCGGATTGAGCGCGTTCACGAGCTCGCGGCGCGCGCTGTCATCGCGGACGGTAGGCGTCGAATCGCGCGATGCGTTCGGCTCGATGCTCGGCGAGCCCATGACGGGTCCACTCGTGCCCGACGGGGCGTACGCGGGCGTGCCCGTCGTGGGGCCTGCGGGTGGCGCCATACGAGGGACCGGTGTCGGTACGACCGGTGGCGGAGCGATCGGCGGCGCGCCCGCTTCACCGTCCCGTGTCGTCCCGGCTTGGACCAGGGTCGCCGGGGTCTCGGAGGTGTGTGCGGTCGGTGCCGTGTCCGGAAGCGCGGGATACGGCTGCGTCGTGACCGTGGAAGCAATCGTGGTGCCCGGCTTGCGCGGCGGCAGCGCGCTGCCTGCCGGGCGATTCGGCAACTGGATGCCAGTCGGGGGCGCATTGCGCGTGGCCCCTCGACGCGGCGGCAACGGCGGCAAGCGACGACCGCATGCCTGACAGACCGCGAGGTCATCGGCATTCTCGGCGCTGCAGAACGGGCAGAACCTCATTTCGAGGTTCCTTGGTACACCACATCGCCGCCAACTACCGTCATCGCGATCGCCAACGAGAGCAGCGAGCGGTCCGGAGCGAGGACGCCGGCGTAGACCGTGAGATCCGCGCTGTTGCCGACCGCGAGCACGCCGCGATCGGTCGCTCCTTCGGCCGCGGCCGCGTCGCGCGTGAACGCGGCGATCGCTTCGTCGAGTGTCATCCGCTGCGCAGGGTACCAACCTCCAGCGGGGTTGCCCGCTTCGTCCTGTCGCGTGACCGCGGCGTAGATGCCCAGGAGCGGGCCGACCTTCTCGACGGGGAAATCCGAGCCGCCGATCAGCGGCACGCGATGGTCGAGCATCGTGCGCCACGCGTACGCGCCGAGGATTCGCTGCTTGCCGATCCGCTGCTCCGCCCATGGCATGTCGCTCGTCGCGTGCGTCGGTTGCATCGACGCGATCGCGCCGCTCTCGACCATCGCCTCGACGTCGTCGGGCGCGATGATCTGCGCGTGCTCGACGCGCAAGTGGACCTTGATACCGCCGGGCGTCGCGCGGACGGCGAGAAAGGCATCGAGCACCGCATCGACCGCGGCATCGCCGATCGCGTGCACGGCGATGTCCCACCCTCCGGTCACCGCGGCCGCGATCGCTGCCGCGAGCGGCGCAGGCTCGGTGACCCACAAGCCCATGTTATTCGGATCGTCGTCGTAGGGCGCCTTCAACCTCGCGCCGCGCGAGCCGAGCGCACCATCGGCGAAGAACTTCACGCCACGCATCACGAACCGGCCGGTCGCGGGCTCGGGATGGCGGGTCGCGAGGGCAGCCGGATGTTGCGGATCGCCGTGGAGAAACGCGTAGACGTGGAGCGGCAGGCGATGCGACGCGGCGAGCTGCTTGTAGATCGCCGCGGTCTCGTCGTCGATGCCCATCTCGTGGATGCCGGTGATGCCCACCGCGATCGCTTGCTGCGCGGCCGCGAGGATCCGGTGCTCGCGAACCTCGGGGCTCGCCGTGGGCTCGACTGCGAGGATCAGATTCTGTGCGTTATCGATCAGCACGCCGGTCGGCGCACCCTTGCGATCGCGCACGATCTTGCCGCCAGCAGGATCTGGCGTCGCCGCGGTGATCTTGGCGAGCTCGAGCGCCTTGGAATTGACCCACAAGGCATGACCGTCAACCCGATCGAGCGCGATGGGCTTGTCGGAGATCAGCGCATCCAGCGTGGCCTTCGTCGGGAATGCTCGGTCCGGCCACTTGTTCTGATCCCAGCCGCCACCGAAGATCCAGTGATCGGCTTGCTTGCCAGTCGCTGCGAGTTGCGCGGCATGTTGCTCGTCGGGCTGATCGCGCAGCGACACTGCTTCGTTGGAAGTGCCGAGCTCGTAGAGGTGGCAGTGCGCGTCGATCAACCCGGGCGTGACGCTGTGACCGTGGAGATCGATCACCGTCGCGCCGGGGCGCCGGGCTAGCTCGTCGCCGCCGAGCGCCGTGATCGCCCCACCCTTCCACGCGACCGCGGTCACGCGGGGATGCGCCGGATCGAGCGTGCGAATTTCACCGTGGATCAGCACGGTCTCGCCGGTCGGTGCCGCCGTCACGTCGTGCGCTGGCGACGGATGCGCACAGGCACCTGCGAGGACGATCAGCCGTACGAGCTTCACTGCCGCGCGACCTTACCCGGTTTGAATCAGTCGGTCAGGCCGATGGCGAGATAGATCTGGAGGTCGTGCGCTTCGAGGCCGTAGCCGAAATCGAGGCCGAGCAGCGGTAACACGATCTGGCGCAGGAACAAGCGCGTGCCGATGCCGACACTGTTCTTGAACGGCGCTAACCCGCGCGCCTTCGCGTTCGGGAGGTAGTTGCGCTCGGGATTATCATCGGTGAGGAACGTCGTGAACGCCGAGTCGAGAAAGCCGATGCCGCGGAACTGCAGGCCCTCGATCTCGAACAACGGCACCGAGTACTCGAGGTTGACGAGCGCGCGCGTATCACCACGAAACTGGTTGTTCAGCCAGCCTCTCATCGAGGTCCCACCGGTCAGGTACTCCTGCTGGAACGGCATGTGGTGGCCGATATCCACCCGCGCCTTCGCGACGAAGTTGTGGCTCTCGAGCACGGGCCACGCCTTGTAGAAGCTGGCGTTCAATTCGTAGTAGTGGAAGTCGCTGTTGAGGATCGTGTGCTCGAACGTCAGCGAGAGCTTCTGGCCGCTCGCGATGCCGTACCAGTTTGCGCGGTGGTCCATCGTCAGCGTGATCTCGTTCGAGATGTCCCAGCCGCTGATGCCGGGTGCCTTGATGCTCATCGGCTCGGTCGCGCCGGCATCTCGCGGTGTGACCATCGGGTTGTCCTGGGCGTCGAGTTCGACGTGCGAGTAGCTGACGTGTGCCGCGCGCAGCCGGCTGTCGAGCTTGAGCCCGTGATAGATGTCGTAGCCGAGGCGGAAGCCTGTGTTGTAGTAGTCGACGTACGAGCGTCGCACGGCGACCGGATTCGACAGGTAGCGCGTCGGCGCGGCGTACTCGATGATGCGCGAGTGAATGTTGTAGGTGTCGACCTGCGCGTAGAACCGCGTGCCGAGGATCGACGGAATCACCCACGCACCGACGAAGTACGTATCGCCCGTGGCGATCTGCGCGTAGATCAGCAGCTTCTGGTTGAGGCCGAACAGGTTGTTCTCGCCGAACCCGACGCCGCCGCCGACGTTCGTGGGTTGGGTGTAGAACGCAGGAGCTATCACCCACGAGTGCTTGTCGCGGACGAGCATGTGGACCCGCACGCCACCCTCGCCGACCGGCTCGTAGAACACCTCGACGTCCTTGAACAACCCGCTCGAGACCAGGCGGGTCTTGATCAGGTCGACCGTGTCCGGAGTCCACTCGTCGCCGACCTCGACCTTGGCGATCAGCTCGACCGCATCGGACGTGGTCTTCTCGTTATCCTCGACGACAATCTCCCGGATCGTGTCTGCAGCGGCATGCCCCGCGACGAGCGCGAGCATCCCGAGCACGAACAACGTGCGCCTCACCGGCCGAGTATCACACGCGGCCAGGTCCCGGGCGTGTTAACAACGGCACATGAACCCCGCTGAAGTGGCCACGGCCCTCCTCATCGAGAAGACGCTGCAGGACTCCACCGCGTACCGCAAGATCGATGACACGCTCTACGTCCTCAAGCAGGGCTCGGCGTACGTGATGATCAGCGTCGTGCCGTGGGGCGACAACAGGGCGATGGTGCGCTGCGTGTCGCAGCTCGTGAAGGGCGTCGATGTCGACGGCCCCCTCGCGAAGCAGCTCCTCGAGCTCAACGGCCATCTCCGATTCGGCGCGTTCGCGTACGACCCCGGCGAGCACACCGTGTTGTTCAGCCACACGATCCTCGGTGGCACCACGCTCGATCCCGAAGAGCTGATGGCAACGCTGCGTGATGTCGCGCTCATCGCCGACGAGTACGACGACAAGCTGATGCAGAAGTACGGTGGCCAGCGGATGGTCGATCTTCTCGAAGAAGCTGCGATGGAGCGGATCATGGAGAAGGACCCCAAGGGCTTCCGGTTCGAGTAGTTTGCGATCTCGAGCGTGCGTGGTGCCGGTCCAGAACCGCTGCCCGGGCTCGAGGCTCGAGCATCACGAGCACCCTCATCGGCTCGGTGGTAACGCGTCAGCGGCGGTCTGCAAGCACGATCTTTTGGCGGCGGCGGTCCCAGTTGTCGAGGCCAAAGCCGAGGAACGCGACGCACGCGAAGCCGACGACGAGGTCGCGCTTCCACGGCTCCTGGCCGAGCAGCGGCGTGCGTTGGTAGCAGAACTTGATCGCGTGCATCCAGTCGCCAAAAAAGCTCTTGCCCGAATCGACGCGGTTCTTGTCGGCAGCCGTGATGTCGACGGGATGCGCCTCGTCGGAGATCGGGATGTCGCGAAACGCGTGGTAGCTGCATTTGCCGACCGGCACGAGCAGCCAGGTCGTCATCACGAACGTCGCGAACAAGGCCCAGCGCGCGATCCGGCGCCAGTCGTAATCGAAGAAGGGCCGGAGCACCGGCACTAGGACGACAACTTCCGGATCAGCTGTTCGCCGAGCGCCGCCGGCACATCCGGATCCGGCAGACCGCCGTAGATCGCGGCGATGTCGCGCATCGGCACGTCTTCTTGGCCCAGGCCGGTGCCGTAGCGACCGTATGGTTCGGCCTTGCGGAGCGAGACCTCGCCCCCGACGGGACCGACCGAGCGAATGAACCCCTTGTGCAGCGCCGTGCCGACGCGCGCCGGGCAGCGGCACGGGTTCATCGGATTGATATGCTCGCAGCGCGGAGCGAGGTAATCGCCGATCTTCTTGCGCGCGCGGGACAGCCGCACCTTGTACGCGCTCTCGGTGATCGCGAGCACCTTCGCGGCTTGAGCGTCGGTAAGCTTCATCACGTGACACGTGACGAACGCGGCGCGCTCTCCAGGTGGCAAGCAGTTGACGACGGCGGTCATGCAGCCCTGCTTGAGCTCCCACAACAAAAAATCGCGCTGCGGATCGCTGAGCGACCGCACGACATCGGTGCGAGTTGCCTCGTTGCGCAGCGTATCGTCGAGGATGTCGAAGTTGACCTCGGGGTTGCGGGGCAACCGGTCATCGAGGAGCTGGTTCGCGAGGGTCAGCAGCCACAGCGCCGGATCGGCGGGCGCTTCGTCGAGCTTGGTGGCCGCGACCGCGAAGATATCGCCGACATAGCGCTCGGCACGGTCGCGATCGAGCGTGAGCCGGAACACGAAGTTGTAGAGCTGCTGCACGTTCGGCTCGACGAGAGCCGCCGCCCGCGCGCGATCGAGCGCCATGGCGCAATGGTAGCAGGCCTGCCGTGTTACGGTCGCGACGATGCGGCGGATCGTAGGTGCGTTGCTGTGCGTGGGCATGCTGTGCCTCGTCGCACTCGGCTCCGCCAACCTGTGGTCGTGTTACTCGCCGCCCACGCCGCTGTGCGGGTTCCAGTGCAATGCGTCGAATGGCTACGCGTGCCCGACCGATTACACGTGTGCGAAGGTCGACCAGACCTGCCGGCTGAACCGCGCGCCGACAGCAACGTCCTGCCAGAGCGATGCGCGCCCGGACACGCCGGGCATCGACGCGAACCTCACGCCGACAACCGTCACCTCGACGACGCCGAGCAATGGCGCGACCGAGGTCGATCGCGTGGCCGGCATCACGATCAACTTCTCCGGGCACGTCTCCGGTGTGGGGATGAGTAACTTCCTCGTGATGGACGGCACGGCGCAACTCGCGGGCGCCTACGCGGAGAACGCGGCGAGCAATCAATGGACCTTCATGGGCACGCTACCCGGCGGTCATTTGATCGCGGTGAACCTCACGTCCGAGATCAAGAACGATCTAGGTGTGCCCCTGCCCGCGTTCTCGTTCTCGTTCACGACCCACGACGACGACCCACCGATGCTGGTGTCTTCGGTTCCTCTCAACCTGGGTACCGCCACGTCGGTGAATCAGCCGATCGTCGTCGTGTTTAGCAAGCCGGTGCTCGGCGTCGGCGGCAG
>JAYVLQ010000097.1:0-7441 GCA_043759355.1 Kofleriaceae bacterium | reverse complement strand
CGAGTCGTACGGCACCGTGCAGTCGCGTTCGCGCGGTTGCGGATATTCGATGCGCACGCCGCGATAGGTCGAGACGATCACGCGTTCGTGATCGATCTGCTCGATGTAGTTCGGCACGAGCGGGACCTTGCCGCCGCCGCCGGGTGCATCGAGCACCAGCATCGGCACGGCCATGCTGTTCATCCACCCGCGCAGACCCATGTAGAGCTCCTGCGCCGCTTCGACCGGCGTGCGCAGATGGTCGGTGCCGACCACGGTATCGCCTTGGAACAAGTAATACGGCCGAACGCGCGAGCGTAACAAGCCGCGCATCAGCGCGCGCAGGGACGTCACAGACGAGTTGATCCCGCGCAACAGTACGGTCTGGTTGCCGACGGGTACGCCCGCATCGACCAGCTTCTCGCAGCCGCGCCGCGCTTCCGGGGTCAGCTCCTTTTCATGATTGAAGTGGGTGTTGATGAACAGCGGATGGTGCTGGCGCAGCATCGCGCACAGCTCGTCATCGATCCGCATCGGGCACACGACCGGCAGCCGGGTCCCGATCCGGATCGTCTCGACATGCGGGATCGAGCGTAGCCGCGATAACAAGTAACCGAGCCGGCGGGTCGACAGGAGCAGCGGATCGCCACCGGAGAGCAGCACGTCGCGGATCCGCGGCGTCTGCGCGATGTACTCGAGCCCGGCCTCGAGCTCCGCGGTGGTCGGCGGCTCGTCGCCACCGACGAGGCGGCGGCGATTGCAATGCCGGCAGTAGATGCCACAGCGATCCACGACGAGGAACAGCACGCGATCGGGATACTTGTGGATCACCGACGGGGCAGGGTTGTGCGTGTCTTCGCCGAGTGGATCGCGAAGCTCCTCGTCACGAATGTTAGCTTCGGCGGGATGCGGAATCGCCTGCATCCGGATCGGGCAGCTCGCGTGCACCGGATCCATGAGGCTCGCGTAATACGGCGTGATGCCGACGCGGAACAGCTGCGCGGAGGCCGCCATGCCGGCGAGCTCCGAGGGCGAGAGATCCACGGCGGTAGCAAGCTCGTCCGCGGTAGTCAGCATGTGGCCGAGTTGCCAGCGCCAGTCGTGCCACTGTGCGTCGCTGACGTCCGGGCGCCGGACCGAGCGCACGGCGAGCGCGGGCTGATGCATCGGCAGGTGGACCACGGCGCTGTGTAGCATGGCGCGGCCGGCAAGCGCCGCGTTCAGAGCCAGCGCTGCGCACGAGCGCGAGCCACGACATCCAACAAGCCCTCGGTGTAGGGCAGCGCGGCCAGCTCCTCGGCCGTGACCCACCGCGCATCGCGAACATCGCTCGCAGCCGCCAGCGTTCCGCCGATCCACCGCGCGAGATAATCGAGGATCACGAAGTGGTAGCCGTCACCCATCCGCTCCACCACGCACGCGAGTGGCCCGACTTCGACGACCAGCCCGGTCTCTTCGCTCACTTCACGAGCGACGGCCTGAGAAAGACTCTCGCCGGCTTCGAGCTTGCCTCCCGGCAACGACCACAAACCTTCACCCGGCGGGGTGCCGCGCTCTATCACGAGCACGCGATCTTGGTCGAAGATGATCGCGGCGACCGCGCAGACCGGCGTCACGCGCGCTTCGCTTTGGACGTCTTCGCGGCGGCCCTGGCCTTCGGCGGGAGCTTCTTCGCGCTGGCGACCGCCGCCGCGGTGCCGTTGCGCGCGACGCGTTGCTTCGCGTTCCAGTTCGCGCGCGGCGAGGCATTCTTTGGCTGCACCACTGCAAACGCACTCGGGCAGTGCGGCGCGAGGGTACAGTGATCGCAATCGGGCTTCTTCGCGATGCAGACGCGGCGACCGTGCCAGATCAGGCGATGGGCAAAAGGCGTCCATTGCTCCTTGGGCAGGATCGCCATCAGGTCGTACTCGATCTTCACCGGATCGGTGTGCGTGCTCAGCGCGAGCCGAGCCGACAGCCGGGTCACGTGGGTATCGACGACGACACCGACATCGAGCCCCATCGCACTGCCGAGCACGACGTTCGCGGTCTTGCGGGCGACGCCCGGCAGGCCGCACAGCTCTTCCATCGTGCGTGGAATCTCGCCACCATGCCGGGTCACGACCGCCTGGGCCATGCCGATGATGTGCTTGGCCTTGTTGCGAAAGAAGCCGCTCTTCACGACCAGCTTCTCGACCTCGGCCTGATCGGCTGCGGCGAGCGCGTGGGCATCGGGGTACCTCGCGAACAAGGCGGGGGTGATCGTGTTGATCGTCTTGTCGGTGGATTGCGCCGCGATGATGGTGGCGACCAGCAGCTGGTACGGGTTCGTGTGGTCGAGCTCGACGACCGCGTCGGGGTAGGCCTGGCCGAGCAAGACGGCGAGCTGGGCCGCACGCACGCGCGTCGCTCCGGAGGGCTCGCTCGTCGGGGCGTGTTTGGCCCCGGTGTTTCGGGAGCCGATTCCGGCGCTGGGTGTGCTATTTCGAGGGCGTCCTCCCATGGCTCTACGAGACCGTATCATTTTCTTACTGCTGGCATTCGCGCTCGCGGGTGGATGCTCGACGAACAAGAAGGACGTCAAATCCGCACAGCACTCGCTGTACGACACTGACTTCGCCCTCGTGTACACGGCGGCACTCACGGCGACGCGCGACCTCTATCCAAACCTCGACGACAACCCGGGCCCCGGCAAGATCTCGACGTCGTGGCATCAGGTCCAGTACTCCAACTGCGCCGGTGCGGGTTCAACCTGCGATGACTCGATGGTGAACCAGCAGGTGCTGTCGCAGCAGCAGGGCATCCAGAACGGCATGGGCACCGCGACCCCGAACGCCGCCGGTGGCGCGCCGACGCGGCTCGCGTACAAGCGCTTCTTCATTCGCTTCGATGTCCACGTTTTGGGAGGGCGGCCGTGGCGCGTGAAGGTCACCGGTCATGCCTCGTCGTGGGATCCGGGTGCCGCGATGCCGGTCGAGATGCGTGGCGCCGACAAGCCACACTGGCTCGAGGGGCGCACCGAAGCACTGCAGGTCGCGATCTGGAAGCGGATCAACCGGTACGCGATTCCTATGAAGGACGAAGCGACCCACGGCGACGCGGCCGAGACCATGGCCCACACCGATCCAAAGGCGTTCAAGAACGTCCCGGCCGGTGCCGCCGTGGAGCTCGCGGCGACGAAAGACGTGCTCGCGAAGCGCGACTACAGCGCGCTGCGGCTGCATGTCTCGGAGGACGTGGTGTGGAGCCTCGGCGGCGGCGCGGGTGCGGATGCGGCGATGGCGATGTGGCAGGCAGATCCGACCACGCTCGAAGCGATGGCTGGCACGCTCGGCGCGTGTGGCTCGGATGGTGGAAAGCGCGTGCTGTGCCCGGCCGGTCAAGCCGCGCCGGGTGCGTGGCAGCTCACGCTGGAATTGCGCGGGGCCGACTGGAAGATCGCGTCGTTCGTGAAGGCCGAATAGTTGCGATTCGCGGGGCTCGTCGCGTTCGCGTGCGCATGCGGATCCGCGGGCTCGAATCAAACTCATCGTTCGCTGAGCGAAGCGCGCACGCTACCCGCATACGATCTCGGCGCGCTGCACATCAGCGGTGCCCCAGGTATCGATCGCGCGATCGGTGCGCAGCTCGATAGGTATGGTGCGATCACGAGCTCGCGCTTGCTCGACATCTCGGACGACGGCACGCAGTTGCTCGTCGATCAAGGTGGCAACGTCATGCTGGTGCCGCGCCCGCTCGCCGCGCCAGTGCCAACGACCCACGGTGTCGATGTCCAGTGGGCCGCGTTCGGCGAGGCCGGCGCGGTCTACTACGCTGGCGATCACGATGGTAGCGAGGACGACCGGCTGTACCAGGTGACCCGGACGACCGTGAAGACGCTCGTCGCGAAGCATCGGATCGTGGGTCCGATCGAACGCCATGGTCGGCTCGTGTGGGCTCAACCCGACGCGAGCGCGACCTCGATCTGGCTGCTCGATCAAGGCACGCCCAGGCAGGTCTTCAGCGACGCGGGCGTGTGGGCCGTGATCGATCTCTCGAGCGATGGCACGCAGCTGCTCGCACGCAAGACCGTGTCGCTGCAATCCTCGGCGCTGTATCGCATCGCGACGAGCGATGGCCACGCGGTCGCGCTGACTTCGGTCGACCCGCGCGTCGCGACGCCGGGCGCGCAGTTCGGTGCGAGTGGCGAGCTCTACGCGATCGCCTCGGCAGGCGACCGCTTGAACGTGTGGCAGCTGATGACGCGCGGCCAGCGCCTGATCGCGCCGGAGCTGGCCTGGGATGTCACGCAGCTCGCGGTGGCGCCGGATGGCGGCACGGTCGCCTTCACGACAAACGAAGATGGTGCCTCGGTGCTCTATCTCTACGACACCGCCACGCACACCCATCGGCTTGCACCGCATGCCCCGGCGGGAGGCGTGATCATGGACCTGCGGTTCGCGGCGCACGCTCGAGTGCTCGCATTCTCGTTCAGCGATGTGCATCACCCGCGCGACGTGTTCACGTACGACATCGCGACCGAGACCGCGATCGCGTGGACGCATGCCGACCTCCCGTCGCTGCCGCTCGCGACGCCCGAGCACGTCAAGATCGGCGACGTGCCCGCGCTCGTGATGCGGCCAAATCGCGACGAGAACCGCGCGCCGGTGATCGTCGAGCTTCATGGTGGGCCCGAAGATCAGTGGTTGCCGAAATGGGCGCCGTTCGAGCAATTCCTCGTCGCGCGCGGCTTCGCGATCATCCAGCCGAATGTCCGCGGCTCGGTCGGCTACGGACAGCGCTACGCGGCCGCGGACAACGCAGCGAAGCGCGACGTCGCCATCCAGGATGTCGGTGACGTGCTCGCGTGGGCCGCAGCACAACCGGGCTTCGATCCGCACCGCATCTCGGTGATGGGCACGTCATACGGCGGCTATCTCGCGCTCGCGTCGCTGATCGCATTTCCCGAGCGGCTGCACGCAGGCGTCGACATCGTCGGCATCGCAGATCTCGTCGCGTTCCTCGAGGGGACGGCGCCGTATCGCCAGCCCTCGCGTCGCACCGAGTACGGCGACGAGCGCGATCCGGCGATGCGCGCGCAGCTCGCGAAGCTCTCGCCAGTCGCGCGTGCCGGGACGATCAAGGTGCCCGTCTTGGTCGCCCACGGTCGCAAAGATCCGCGCGTGCCTTCGGCGGTGAGCGACAGGCTCGTCGCGACGATTCGCGCCGGTGGCGGCACGGTCTGGTATCTCGCCGCCGACGACGAGGGGCATGGCTTTACCAAGCCAGAGAACCTCGGTGCGCTGCAGACCCTGATCGTCCAGCTGCTCGGCCTCTAACGCTTCTCGATCACGATCAGGCAGTTCGAATCGGGGAGCTCGGTCACGCCATCGTGCTCGTCGGTCAGCTCGATCGTTGGCGCGAGGTGGTCGCGATAGCCGGGCTGAAGATAGCTGCGTAGCGGCACCGGAATCGCGACGACGCTCGCGCTGTCACCACACCACCGCAGCAGCGCCGCGACATAGTCGTCGTACGTGAGGATGCCGTAGAGCTCGCGGATTTCGTACGGGAAGCTCGCGGGTCCCCACGTATACGTGTAGAGGAACTCCATCGCATCGGCCGTCGACAGCTCGATTCGGTGGGAGCCGAGCTCGCGATAACGAATCGGTCGGCCTTCGAACTGCGCGACATACAGATCGAACACCGCCCTTGCATCGGGCGCGATGAACCGGATCCGGCGGGTCCCCGATGCCGGCATCACGCCATCGCGGACTACGATCCGGCCACCGGGCCGCAGCGCCGTGAACGCGGCGGTGATCACGCGCTCGACCGAGGCGAGATGGAACCGCGGCTCCGTGTACGAGTAGACCTCGTGGAGGATCGAGCAGAACACCACCGTATCGACCTCGCGCGCGTATTCGGGCAAGGACTCGGCGGCGCCGAGGACGACTCGCCACCTGCGACCGTTCGCGCGCGCGCGCGCTTCGAGCGCGGTGATCACTTCGCGGGACAGATCGACGCCGATGATCTCCGCGGTCGGGAACCGCGCCTCGAGCAGATCGAGCACGACGCCACCGCCGGGCCCGATCTCGACGATCCGCCCGGGCCGCACGAAATCGAGCATCCGCTCCTTGTCGGTGCGCGCCGAGTTCATCGAGGCGAGGTAACTTGCTTCGTTCGCGACGCGATCGAACTCGTCCTTGCGCAGCCCGTAGAGGTCACACAGCGCCTTTAACATCTGATGGAACGCGACCTGCGAGCGGGTCTCGTAGATGCCGAGCAACGTGATCAGGGCGGCGCTCTCCGGCGTATCGGCGTAATCGAGCACGATCGCATCCGGATCACCGACGGCGGCCAGCCGCGCGGATAGCGTGCCGAGAGGACCGAGCGGGGCACCACCCGCGAGTAACTCGCGAATCGACCGCTGGGCGAGCGCCACTTCGACGAGCCGAAGCCGGTAGCGCGCATCGGGACCTGCGAGCTGCGCGACGAGCGGACGGAGCTGTGCGTGCCATGGTCGCGTGACATCGACCCCGATCTTGCGCGCTGCACCGACTGCCGCCGCGAGCACGCCGAGCTGCGCCGCGGGTGACAGCGCACTCGTCGCGGCTTCGCAGTACCAGAGCTGACAGGTCGCGAGCGCGGGTGCGAGCGCCGCGAGCTCGGTCTCTCCGAGTGCCGCGACCGCACCGGCGACGGCGGCCACTGGTTCGCCTGCACGCTGCCGGTCCGCACGCAGCGCGCGCAAGCGCTCGACGAGGTGCGCGCGATCGGGAGGTGGCGCGAGCGCCTGCAACGCGGCGAACGGATCGACGAACGGAGTCTGTGCGGTCACGATCACGAGCTGATCTCGTACGCGCGCGAGCTTCGCGAGCAACGCATCGTCGAGCAGGCCTTCGCGCACCGCGGCCGTGTCGCACGCGTTCAGCACGTGCATGCCATCGAGGGCAAGCTTGGTGGCCTCGTGCGGCTCGAGGGCTACGAGCCGCCCGAGCGGCGCGGCGAGATCGCGCAACGCGGCGACGAATGGCGCGAACATCATGATCGGGCCTTCACCACGCACGTGCTGACCGGCGAGACCGTGCGCTTCGACCCACGCGATCGCGAGCTTGCCGAGCGGCACGCTCAGGTTCCACGAGCGCGCACGATCGGCGCGTCGAAGGATCGCGGCGGCAGCTTCGTTGTGAACCTCGAGCGCGATGCCCATGGCTTGCCACGCGGCGCGGTGGCTCGCGCTCGCGGTCTTCGCGATGTCGAGGTGAAGGATCGCAGCGCGCAGCGCGGGACCCAAACCCGCCGCTAGCACGCGCGCCGCCGCTGCCGCGAGGTCGCAGAACGCCGCTTCGCCGAGCCCTGGCTGCCCCGGGTCGCGCTGGAACACGGTGCGGTCGTGCGCCTCGAGGCCACGCAGCTTCGTCCCCAGCAATCGCGTCGCGATGTGGTCGAGCAGGGGCCGCGCTTCACGAGCGACTGGCGGCGGATCGTGCTCGATTTGCGCAGG
>JAYVLQ010000096.1:0-14938 GCA_043759355.1 Kofleriaceae bacterium | reverse complement strand
CACGCGCGAGGTCGACGTGATCGAAGAAGTGCTGAGGATCAGCGGCTACGAGCAGGTCGCGTCCACGCTACCCGCGCTGCGCAAGGTCCCGGCCGATGCCGAGATCCACGTCGGCGACCTCGCGCGCCGTGCGCTCGCGAACGCCGGCGGGTACGAAGCGATCACGTATGGCTTTCAGTCGGTCGAGCGCAACGGCGCGCTCGGGCTCGCGGCGTCCGACAAGCGCAGCCAACCGATCGCGGTGCGTAACCCGATGAGTGCCGAGCAAGCGGTGATGCGCACGTCGTTGCTACCGAACCTGATCGCCGCGATCGCGCGCAACCAGAGCTTTGGTCGGCCCGATGTCTGCTTGTTCGAGGTCGGCAGCGTGTTCTTGCGGCGAGGCGAAGGCGTTGGCGAGCAACAGCCGCACGAGCTCGCGGACGAGCCCGTGTGGGCGAGCGGCGTGCTCGCGGGCAAGCGGCGCGCGCAGCTCGGCGCGGGTACCGCGTGGGATGCGTTCGACGCCAAGGCGTTCGCACTCGAGGCGATCCGCGCGGTCGCGGGCGATGTCGAGGTCCGCACGAACGCCACGTCTTCGATCACGTTCCTCCATCCGGGTGTCGCGGGCGAGCTCGTGATCGGCCGGCACGTGATCGGCTGGTTCGGCGAGCTTCACCCGAACGTACGCGCGAAGCTCGGCGTCACCGGTCCCGCGTTCGCGTTCGAGGTCGATCTCGAGGCGCTCGCACCGGCGAAGCCGCCGCAGATGAAGCCGATCCCGAAGTTCCCGGGCACCGAGCGCGACGTCTCGCTCCTGCTCGCCGAGACCATCCCCGCGGGCCGCGTCCACGACGTGATCGCGGCGGTCGGCGAGGCGCTCGTCACCGGCGTACGCCTGCTCGAGGACTATCGCGACGCGAAGCTCGGCGCCGGCATGAAGAGCATGCTGTGGTCGATCGCGTATCGCTCGCCGGAGCGGACCCTGACCGATGCCGAGGTCGAGAAGGCGCACGAGGGCATCGTGGCGCGGCTCGTCGAGAACCTCCCGGCGCAGCGCCGGTAGTTACTTCAGCACGCCGCCGAGCGAGGCGTCGAGCTGGCTATCGATCAGCCGCAACACGCTATCGACCTCGAGCTCGTCGATCGCGAGCCGGGTCATCAGCTGTTCGCGGGTCGCTTCGAACAAGGTCTCGCGGATCGTCGCGAGCCAGCGCGCAGCGGTCGAGCGATTGACGCGATAAAGCTTCCCTATCTCGTCGATCGAGAGGTCGTCGCGAAACCGGTAGCGCAGGAGGGTGCGGTCGCGATCGGTGAGGAGCTGCGCGGACTCGTTGAACGCCCGCCGAAACTCGTCGCGATACGCCTGCTTGATGTTCGCGAGCATCGGATCGAACGCGGCCGCATCGGCGACGCCTGCCGCATCGATCGGCACGTGCTTGCGCGCGCGCATCAGATCGATCGCCGTCCGGATCGCCGCCGCGCGCAACCACGCGCGGAGATCGCCGCGCCCCGAATACGACGCGAGGCGTGGAATCTCGTCGGTGCCGACCAGGAAGAGCCGTTCACGTAACTTCGCCGCGGCATCTTGCGCCAGGCCACGATCGAATGACCGGGCGAGCGCTGCCACGATCTCGGGCGCATACACGGTCTCGAAGTGAGCGAGGGCGTCCGGGTGATCGATGGAACAACCGTAGGTGGTCCACAGCGCGCCCGCTCGCAAGCCCGCGAGCACCGGCAGGCCTTCGCGATCGAACGTGACCCGCTCGCCGACATGCGCGACGAACGCGGTAGGCTCGAGCTCGACTCCGGGACACTCGCTGCGGGCGCGAGCGACGAGGGCTGCCAGGTCATGCTCGAGCACGGTGGCGTCCACTGCCGCGTCGCTGGCGTCACGTGTCGCGAGGCGCGCGAGGAATGCACCGGCTAGAGCAGTTGCCACGCCTCGAACGTAACACGCGACATGCGAATCATCCCGAAGCCGCCGGCGTTGTCATGTTAGGAACCTCGCGTGACCTGCCTCTCCGTCGACCAGATCGCGCGCTACGTCGCAGGCGATAGCGTGCACTCGACCGAGAGTGCCGAGGTCCAGAGCCACGTCGATGGTTGCGAGCCATGCCGCCAGAGCATCACGGCGATGGTCAAGGCAAGTCGCGCCGAGCGCGTGACGACGCTCGGTCGTTACATCGTCATCGACGAGCTCGGCGCAGGCGGCATGGGCATTGTCTATCGGGCGTTCGATCCCGAGCTCGGTCGCAACGTCGCGGTCAAGGTGTTGCACGCCGCCCACAGCGACGAGGCCCGAGTCCGGCTGGCACGCGAAGCGCGCGCGCTCGCCGCGCTCTCGCATCCGAACGTGGTCGCGATCTTCGATCTCGGCACCGCGAGCAGCGGCGAGCTGTTCCTCGCGATGGAGCTCGTGCCCGGCACAACGCTGCGGCGCTGGCTCGCGGATCAACCGCGCAGCCCGTCCGCGATCCGCGACACACTCGCACAAGCCGCGCGCGGACTCGCTGCCGCGCATACGGCTGGCATCGTTCATCGCGACTTCAAGCCGGAGAATGTGCTGGTGCGTGAGGATGGCCGTGCGCAGGTCTCGGACTTCGGGCTCGCGCGCACGGTCGACGCGGCCCACGAGCTCGACCGCGCCGTACTCGGCACCCTCCCGTACATGGCCCCGGAGCAGGTCGCCGGCGACGTCGCCGATGCACGCAGCGATCAATTCAGCTTCGCGTGCGTGATCGTCGAGGCGCTGACCGGACAGCGCCCGTTTCGCGCGTGCTCGCTGGCCGAGCGCCGGGCCGCCTTCGCGCGCGGCGACGCGCCCTCGCTCGGCAAGCTCGCCGCGCATCTCCGCCCGATCGTGAAGCGAGCGCTCGCAATCGATCCGCTCCACCGCTGGCCGGCGATCGAGCCCCTGGTGCGCGCGCTCGCACCTCGCAACTGGCGGCGGCGCTGGCTCGCCGTCGCGCTCGCGGGTGCCGCCCTCTCGGCCGCTGCGGGGGTGGCGTGGGCCCGGACGCGTAGCGAAGCCGCGCCGTGTACCTCGTCGGCGATGGCCGAGGCCTGGCGCGCGTCCGACCGCGACGCGCTCGAGCGTGCGTTCCGCGCGAGTCAGCGACCGTTCGCCGAGCTCGCGATCCGCCACGTCGAAGGCGTGTTCGATCAATATGCCGACCGGTGGCGCGCGATCCATCTCGACGCGTGCGAGGCAACCTATGTCCGTCACGATCAATCGGCCGAGCTGCTCGATCGCCGCAACGGGTGTCTCGAGGAGCGACGCGCGGCACTCGCGCAGCAGGTCGCGGTATTTACCTCCGCGGATGCGACCCTCGTCGATCGCGCGGCCCGGCTCGCGAACGAGCTCCCGGAGCTCGCGGCGTGTAGTGACCGCGAGGCGTTGCTCGCCGTGGTCCCCCTCCCGATCGACCTCGGTCGGCGCGCGCAGATCCAGCCTTTGCGCGGCGAGATCGTGGCGGCGGAGGTGCTCGAGCGTAGCGCGCGCTACGCCGATGCGAAGGCCGCCATCGCGAGGCTGCACCCGCTGGTCGACCGGCTCGCGTATCCGCCGCTGACCTCGATGCTCGAGCAACTCGTCGGCGTGGTGGCCGAGGAGCTCCACGACGGGCCCGCGGCGATCGCCGCCTTCGATCATGCCGCGACCCAGGCCGAAGCCGGAGGCGACGACATCGCGAAGGCCCGCGCCTTGATCGGTGGCGCACGCGTGCGCGGATTTGCCAATATCGAGCCCGAGCTCGTCACGCGGCTGTTCGAGCAGGCGCGCGCCGCGCTCGCGCGAATTGGAGGTGACGCGGATCTCGAGCTTCGCCTCGAGCTCGCGCTCGGCGGTATCGCGCTCGTTCGTGGGGATTACGCGGCCGTGGTGCCCCACGATCGCGCCGCCCTCGCCGGTGCGGAGAAGACCTACGGTCGTCACGATCTGCGCACTGCCAGTGCGCGCGGCGAGCTCGCCACCGCGCTCGAACGGACGGGCGCGTACGACGAGGCCGCGCACCACGCCGTCGATGCGATCGCGGATCTCGAGCGCACGCTCGGCAAGGCACATCCACGCACGACGCTCGTGCGTGGCGCGTGGAGCCAGATCCTGTTCGCGCAAGGCAAATATGACGAGGCGCTCGCCCAGCAGCAACAGATGCTCGAAGCCACGAAGGCCCTGTTTGGCGACGAGAGCGCCGCGATCTGGCCCGTGCTCAGCGACCTGGCCCGCAGCCACGAGGCGAAGGCCGAGTACGCGGAGGCCCTGGTGCTCGACGAACAGGCGCGCGTCATCGTCGATCGGACCGATGGCATCCACCATCCAAACGCGGTCCTCATCCGCGTGAACATCGCGAGTGCGCAACTCGAGCTCGGCCGGGCCGACGATGCGGTCGCGACCTTTCGCGACGCGATCGCGCTCTCGAAGCTCGCCGTCGGTCCCGACAACATCTTCGCGGCGAACGCCCAGAACGGCATCGCGCAGGCGTGGCGCGCCTCGCACCCGCGCGATGCCTTGCGCGCGGCCGAGGAGGCACTGCGCCTGTTCCGCAAGCTCGAGGGTGATGACCATCCCGACACCGGGCGCGGCTACGACACGCTCGGGCGCGTGCTCGCGGCGCTCGACCGTCGCGCCGAGGCCGTGACGGCACTCGAGCATGCGATCGCGATCCGCACGAAGGCGGTCGGGGCCGACCATCCCGATACGGCAGACTCGGTGTTCGCGCTCGCGACCGTCCTCGATCTCGAGGGCCAACGCCCCCGCGCGATCGAGCTCGCGGTCACCGCGCACGCCGCGTTCACCGCGGCTGGTGACCACGCCAGCGCGGCGCAGATCGAGACCTGGTTAACGCCACGTCAAAAGAAGTGAAGAAATGTGCGAGACCGATCCGAGGGTCCCTCGTCTAGGGACATGTCCAAGCACTCCCTGATTAGCTTCGCTCTCCTCACGACGCTCGGCGCCTGCAGCGGCACCGCGGTCGTGGTCAACCAGACCGCCGCGACGAACGCCGAGAAAGGCACCGCGGACAAGGTCAAGGGCTACGCCTCGACGACGCCGCCCGCGGGCGCGACCTCGATGGGCATGATGAGCTCGCCGAAAGTCGGCTCCACCACGATTCCGGTCTCGAACGTCGAGGTCTATCTGTTCAGCGCGAACATCGATGGCAACAGTGGCGACGAGACGCTGTACTGGGCGACCGATGGCCAGGCCGTGTTCGTGTGGGGCCAGATCGGGCTCGAATGCGTCGATGACAGTGGCGCTTCGACCGGCGAGACGGGCTCGGCGGACTTCGTCTACGAGGCGGATGCCGGCGGCTACGGCTGGTACACGTCGACCGACTCGTGCGGCTATTCAACGGTGTTCGGCTGCAGCAACGATGGTGGCGGCGAGACCTGCGGCGGCTGCGACTGGAACGACGACTTCATCGCGTGCGTCGCGGCGAATTGACTAGCCAGCCGCGAGCCGCCAGAGCCAGTGCAGCCGGAGCGGATGGCCTTCCGGCACCGCGGGATGCTCGAAGCTCGCGCTCGGATCGCGCACCATGCCGAGGCGCTCCATCACGCGTTGAGAGGGCAGGTTCGCGGGCACCGTGAACGAGACGATCTCGTCGAGTCCGAGCTCGACGAAGCCGTGATCGAGTGCGGCACGCGCGGCCTCGGTCGCGTAGCCGTGGCCCCACGCGGAGCGTGCGAGCCGCCACCCGATCTCGACATCGCCCGACCGAAACTCCGGTCGCGAGAGTCCGACGAAGCCGATGAACGGTGCGCCACCTTTGATCTCGACGGCCCAGAGTCCCCAACCCGCGCGTGCGAGGTGCGCACAGATCCGGCGTGCCTGTGCGCTCGCATCGTCGAAGGAGAGCAGGGCGGGAAAGTGCCGCATGACCTCGGCGTCGGCGCACATCGCGGCGTAAGTCGCGACGTCCTCCTCGCGCCAATCACGCAGCACGAGCCGCTCCGTCTCGATCACGGCATCACCGATCAGGGAAACTTCGACTCGGCGACGAGCCGTTCGACGAACGCCGCGAACGGCAGGGTCTCGAGCTTCTGCTGATCGCCGCCACCAAACGTGCGGATGCTGACCTGATCGGAGGCGACTTCCTTGTCGCCGATCACGATCGTGTACGGAATCTTTTGCAACGAGGCGTCCCGGATCTTCGCTTTCATCATGCCGTGGCCGTCGTCGAACGACACGCGCACGCCTATGGCTGCGAGCCGATCGACGACGGTCTTGGCGTGATCGTTGACGCGATCGGTGACCGTGACCACCGCGACCTGGACCGGCGCGAGCCACACCGGGAAAGCACCGGCAAAATGCTCGATAAGGATCGCGATGAAGCGCTCGAACGAGCCGTAGATCGCGCGATGAAGCACGACCGGGCGATGCTCCTTGCCGTCCTCGCCGACGTACGTGAGGTCGAACCTCTCGGGTGCAGCGTAATCGAGCTGGATCGTGCCGAGCTGCCACTTGCGGCCGATGCTGTCGCTGACATCGAAGTCAATCTTCGGGCCATAGAACGCGCCGTCACCGGGCTTCTTCTCGTATGCGAGGTCGAGGCTATCGAGCGCGGTCTTGAGCGAGGTTTCCGCGCGATCCCACATCGCATCGTCGCCGATGCGCTGCTCGGGCCGAGTCGCGAACTTCGCCGTGGACTGGAGACCGAACGCGGTGTAGACGCGATCGAGCAGCTTGACGAACTTCGCCACTTCCTCAGAAATCTGATCTTCGCGGCAGTAGATATGCCCGTCATCCTGCGCGAACTGACGCACGCGCGTGAGCCCGCCGAGCGCGCCCGCAGCTTCGTTGCGATGGAGCACGTCCTGGCTGTGCAAGCGCATCGGCAGATCGCGATAGCTTTGCTTCTTGAAGCCGTAATAAAGGTGATGCGACGGACAGTTCATCGGCTTGAGCGAGAAATGGTGCGGATCTTCGTCACCCGCGGCCTTCGCCTCGCTGTCCTCGACGAGGAACATGTTCTCTTTGTACTTGCCCCAGTGGCCCGAGATTTCCCACAACCCCCTGTTGTAGAGGAGCGGCGTCTTGATCTCGACGTAGCCGTTACCGAGCGCGAGCGAGCGCATGTAGTTCGACAGCGTCGTGTAGATCGCGGTGCCCTTCGGCGTCCAGAATGCGGCGCCGGGAGAGAAAGGATGGAAGTGGAACAAGTCGAGGTCCTTGCCGAGGCGACGATGGTCGCGCTTCTCGGCTTCCTCCCGCTGTTTGAGCCAGGCGTCGAGGCCCTTCTTGTCGAAGAACGCAGTGCCGTAGATCCGCTGGAGCGTCTTGTTCTTCGAATCGCCGCGCCAGTACGCTGCCGACGACGACAACAGCTTGATCACGCCGACCTTGCCGGTCGACGGGCCGTGAGGTCCGAGGCAGAAATCGACCCACTCGCCATGGCTGTACAGCGTGAGCGTCTTGGCGCCCTTCGCGACGATGTCGTGGATGATCTCGACCTTGAACGTCTCGCCCTTGCCCTCGAATAACTTGATCGCGTCGTCGATCGCGATTTCGGTGCGCCTGAACGGTAGATCCTCGGCGACGATCTTGTTCGCGAGGTCCTCGATCTGCGCGAGCTCGGCTTCGCTAAACGGCGTGCCACGATCGAAGTCGTAGTAGAAGCCGTTCTCGATCGACGGCCCGATCGTGACCTGCGTGCCGGGAAACAAGCGCTGCACGGCATCGGCGACGATATGCGCCGCGTCGTGGCGGATCGTGTCGAGCGCCTCGGGCTGCTTCGACGTAAGGATCTCGAGCTTCGTGTCGTGATCGAGAAGGCGCGCGAGGTCGACCTCCTGGCCATCGAGCTTCGCCAGTACCGCGGCCTTCGCGAGCCCCGGGCCGATCGCGGTTTTGACGAAGTCGGCGATGGTGGTGCCAGCGGGAGTTTGCTTCTGGCTGCCGTCGGGCAGGGTCACGGTGATGTCGCTCACCCGAGATGACTACCAGGTCCGCCATGCTCTGGTGAGCTGCTCGGGACCGATTCGGAGACGCTGGGCGCGCGACTTATCTGTTAAATAGCGGGGTGTTGCTCGACCGTCTTCCCGACGAGTCCGTGATCGCCTTTGGCTAGCTCGATGCGCGCGAGAGCCAGCCCGATCTCCGGGAGCGGGACGAGTGGACGATCACGGCGTGCGATCGTTGCCCCACCTCCGTTCTGCTCTTGGCGGCCAATGGACACAACGACTTAGACCGCACTCAGGGATCTGAACGATTACAAGATCTTGAGCTGTGACGTCCGGCTAAGCCTATGTTACCTTTGGAACATGGCGAGAATGACCAAGGCGGACATCATCGAGTCGGTCTACGAGAAGGTCGGTGGGT
Organism: Kofleriaceae bacterium; assembly: GCA_043759355.1. Lineage (GTDB taxonomy): Bacteria > Myxococcota_A > Polyangia > Haliangiales > Haliangiaceae > JABFXX01. The sequence continues at coordinate 6,639 of JAYVLQ010000096.1, read as the reverse complement.
TCTCGAAGAAAGAAGCCGCCGAGATCGTCGAGACGGTCTTCAACGTCGTCAAAGAGACGCTCGAGCGCGGCGAGAAGATCAAGATCTCTGGTTTCGGTAACTTCGTCGTGCGCGACAAGAAGGACCGCATGGGTCGCGACCCCCAGCGCGCAGTGCCGATCCTGATTCCGGCGCGTCGAGTTTTGACGTTCAAGCCGAGTCAGGTGCTCAAGAACATTCTGAACGGGTTGCCTCCGGTCTGAGTTTCCCGTAAACCTCTGGTCCCACACGAGGCGTAGCGCAGCCTGGTAGCGCACCAGACTGGGGGTCTGGGGGTCGCAGGTTCGAATCCTGTCGCCTCGACGGGAACGGACGGAACCCCACCGTCCACCTTTTCCAGAGTCTAGCCAGTTGGCAGGACTCCCATGCGGCGGCAGCTGGTCGACAGCACCGCGGCGAAGGTCCGATCGACATGAACGTCACCAGCTGCCGAGACGGATGTGGCGCGTGTTGCATCGCCCCCTCGATCTCGCCGCACTTCCCGGCGCTGCCCGAAGGTAAGGCGGCGGGCGTGCGCTGTCTTCATCTCACCGCGGAGATTCGATGCGCGTTGTTCGGCTTGCCGGAGCGTCCATCGACCTGCGTGGGCTTGCAGCCGCAACGCGAGATGTGCGGTGAGTCGTCCGAGCAAGCGATGGGGACGTTGCTGCGCTGGGAAATGCTGACCGCACCGCGCCCGAAGTGAGATCTAGTCCCAATGCTAGTCAGATAAACGGGACGTCACCGTCGCGAATTGCTCGACACCACGGTCGCCTCGTCGGTCGGCTGCGCGCTGTAGTCTCTGGCTAGATAGCAACCCCACGCGGGTGCCCACCGTTTGGATTGGAGTACGCTCCGGCCCCGGTGAGCACCCGCGCACTCGTTTTATGTTCGAACGACGACGGCGTTCATTCGCCGCACCTGATTGGCCTGGCCGATCGGATCGCTGCCTTCGCCGATGTCGTGGTCGTCGCACCGGAGCGACAGCGCTCGGCCGCCTCGCACGCGATCACGCTGCACAAGCCGCTGCGTCTGACCGAGGTCGCGCCGAAACGCTATGCACTCTCCGGCACGCCCGTCGATTGCGTGTATCTCGGGATGATGAAGGTCTGTGATCGCCCACCGGCGGTCGTGGTCTCGGGCGTCAACGACGGCTTTAACATGGGCAGCGATGTCTTCTACTCGGGGACAGTTGCAGCCGCGGTCGAAGGCGCGTTACGCGGCGCAGCCGGGCTCGCGTTCTCGCTCGCACCGCGATCGGCTGCGGCGGGCGTCGACCACGCGCTCGATTTCGCAGCGAAAGTCGTGCACGCCGCGATCAACGAGCCGATGCCAAAGGGCACCGTGCTGAACGTCAACCTGCCGGGCACCTCGAGCGACGAGTATGAATGGACCACGCTTGGTCGCCGGATCTACGGCGACGATGTCGCCGAGCGCCAAGACCCACGTGGCCGCCCATACTACTGGGTCGGTGGCGGACCGACGGGTCACGACGATCTGCCTGGCACCGATTGCGTCGCGGTCGCGAAGGGCAGGAGCTCGCTCACGCCGATGCACCTCGATCTCACCGACCGCGGTCGCGTCGCACATCCGCCGTGGCAACTCGACGGCTATCGGCCCGTTGCCTCTGCTCGATGAGGTAATGTGGCGACGATGAAACGTCTGCTCCTTTTGACTGCGCTCGTCGCGTGCGCGTGTCCATCGAAGCCCACGACGGTGACCTCTGCGGTAGCGGGCGTAGGGCCGAGCGAGGCAACGACCTGCGAGGATATCAAACCGCGGATCGCAGCGATGTATCGCGCCGAGGCGCAACAGCGCGAGCCGAAACGTGTCGAAGAGGCTGTGGCGGACAACACGGCGATGGTCATGAACGATTGCGCGAAAGACGCGAAGCGGGTCGCGTGTCTCGCGAAGGTGCCCACGGTGGCCGAGCTCGAGAAGACCTGCCTGATCCCGCTCGATGACGAAGGCACCGAAGGAGGCGCGAAGTGAGAGCGCTCGCAGTGGTCCTCGTGATCGGCTGCGGCGGCGGCCAGCACGTGGAGCCGGGTCCTGGCAGCGGTGATCCAGTACCGGTCTACAAGGACTCGCGCTCGCCGATCGAGAAACGCCGCGACCTCGGATGCGAAGCGATCCAGCCGAAGCTCACGCAATGCGCGGTCGACGATGCGAAGGCGACGATGTCACCGAAAGAGCTCGCCGACTTGAAGCCCGACGAGCTCGTCGCGAAGCACAAGGCCGAGTTCCTCAAGCAGTGCAAAACCTCCTCGATGTCGTCGCGCCAGGTGCGCGTGCTCGAGGTCTGCACCAAGGAAGAATCGGCGTGTGATCCGCTCGCCGAGTGCCTCAAGAACCTCGAGCCGCAGAAGAACGAAAAGTAGGCTGGCGGCGAATCCACGGTCCATCGGTCTGCGATCGATCGCGGCCGGGCCGTTGCGCACCGCGAGTATCGCGGACTTGTCTCGATCGTCGCTGGCTCGCCCGTGGCCGAGAAATTCACGGCATGGCAGGCGGCGCAGCGAGAGTTGAATCGCCCGAACCAAGGTGCCGCCGAGCGCACTCGTGATGTTTCAGACCGCCGCGAGGTGAGCCATCTCTTCGATCGCGATGTCGATGAACTTCAGCGCGCACCAACCGGACTTCATCTGTCAACTAGCCAAAAGGCAGCCATTCAAGGGGCCGTATTGCGCATGAAATCAGCGACCTCGGCGAACCGACCATCCAAATAGGATCGGATAGGACCGGCGATCTGGAGGTCGTTCATCGCGGTCTGCATGCAGCACAACCACGCATCGCGCATCGCGATATCGACCGCGACACGACCGTGGCGCATGCGCAGGCGAGGGTGCCCGTGTTGCTCCGTGTAGTCCTGGGGACCTCCGAGCCAACCGATCACGAACAGCGCGAACCGCTGGCGCGATCCTGGGTCGACGCGTCCATCCGGCGCCGTGCGATGGATGTTCGTGAGCGCCGGTTCGGTCTCGAACATGATCTCGTAGAAGCGCTCGACGAGCGCGCGAATCTTCTCGACACCACCGACCAGCTGGAACGGAGTCACGGTAGCTTCGCCGGCCATGGAACCCGCATTCTGGAGGGCCCGCTGGGCCGAGCACAAGATCGGCTTTCACGAAGGTCACCCGAATGCGTTGCTCGAGCAGTACCTGACCCGCCTCGACGGTCGATTTCGCGTACTCGTCCCGCTGTGCGGCAAGAGCGAGGATCTCGCGTTCCTCGCCGCGAACGGCCATGCCGTGGTCGGCGTCGAGCTCGTCGAGGATGCGGTCGTGCAGTTCTTCGCCGAGCACGCGCTCACCCCGACCGTCGAACGGTCCGGTGACTATGCGATCTACAAGGCGCAGGAGATCACGTTGATCGCGGGCGATTGGTTCGGGCTCACGCCCGAGCTCGTCGGCCATGTCGATGCGGTCTACGACCGTGCGGCGCTGATCGCTCTGCCACGGGCGCTACGTCAGGCGTACGTCGCGAAGCTCAAGACGCTCGTACCACCGGCGACCTGGGGGCTCGTGATCTCGCTCGATTACGCCGAGGGGGCGTGGCAGGGGCCACCCCACGCGGTCGGCGATGCCGAGGTGCGCAGCTACTTTCCAGCGGTCGAGCTCGTCGCCGAACAGGCAAATACCGGCGGCCGGATCGCCGACAGCGGCGTCCCGGCGACGGAACGCTGCTACTCGGTGCAGGTCTGCTAGAGTAGCGCCCCCGGTCGCTTAGCTCAGTTGGATAGAGCGACGCTTTCCTAAAGCGTAGGTCACAGGTTCGATTCCTGTAGCGGTCACTGGAATCATTGACGAATCGGCGGACGGCGAGGGAGGAAGCGGTGGCTAGGAAGCGCCTAGGAAGCGGATTGGTTCGCTTCCGTCCACCGAGATTGCTCACGTAGCGGCTCCTACCGACGTCTTCTTCCGTGGCTTCCCGGTGTCGAGATCGAAGTGCTTCACGATTTCGTCGCCGAGTTCGTAGAGCGACTGGAGTTCGCCCGGGAACTGCGTCTTGAAATACTCCTCCGTCGTCGCGCACCCCGTCTGCCTTGCCGCCTGCTCGTAGTTGCCGTGGAGAATTGTGTTGCGAACGTCCCTGATCTCCCGAATCGACTGCTCGCGGCTTTCAGGTGGCGTGAACTCGAACAGCGCGAGCCGCGCCGACGTGGCCTTTTCGAGCAGGTTAGGAAGCGTGTCGCTGTCGGTCGCTTCGGCGCGCAGAACCATGCGCAAGAAACGCTCGAGCGCGATCAGAACGAGCGCGCCCTCGGCAAAAAGGAAGAATTGGTGATTCTCCTTAATGAGCGGCATGCGGTTATGTTCGCGGAGCAGCAGCAGCTCTTGCACAAGGCGCTGGAACTCCGGGTACTGCTCTTTGAACGTCGGCATGACTACGCGGCCTTATTTACGGGTTCGCGTTGGACGAGCTCGGTGGTCGCGAGATCGAACGCCAGCTTGGTGAGCCGGCGCATCTCTTCGGCGTGCTCGAACGCCCGCAAGTACGCGTCGAACGCGGGCGTCAGGCGATCGCGGGCGTTCTGACAAAGCTCGCCATACGCGCGCACGATTCGTTGGCGGTTGCTGGGGCCCGGCGGGCGTGAAAGACAATCCAGAAACGCAGCCTCCTCGTGGTTTACCGTCGGCGACATCCGCGTATCGGGAGTCACCACTCGCTCGCCCATGGGCACACCACGGTAGTAACGCGGCGCGATCGTGTAGCCGAGCTCGACCTCGACGGGCTCGAGCGGTTGGTTGTTCCACGGTCCGCGACGCTCCATCCACATCTGGCACCAGCCGTCGACGGCGGCAACGCTTACGCCGAATTCTGCGGCGACCACTGCGAGGTAATCAGTACAGCTCACGACACGGCGTACGGCGGCCGAGCGTGCCTCGCGGGTGGCCCGGCTTTGCTCAGCACGATTGCCCGCGCTCACTTGGAGCCGTCTTTCTTCGACGGCTTCGACGCGACGATCGCCTGCGTGCGCTTCTTTGCATGCGCCGCGATTTCCGCATCGCTCGCCTTGCCGCTAACGATCGCCTCGCCCGAGACGGGGAACGGCCCATTGCTCACGCCGTAGCCCTTCGCGAGCGAGTCGCTGCGCTTCCGCCACATCTCGGAGTTGCGCTCTTTGATCTTCTTCTCAACCTCGTCGATTAGTTCCTGGTCGACTGCGACCTCGTCGCAGCGATTCCGGATCCAGTCGGACAACGTGAGGTTTTCAACTGCGGCGGTGGCTCGCCAGCGCTTCAGGCTCGCGCTCGACACGCGCAGCTCGATCCGTTCCTGCTCGGGATGAATTTGTGGGGTCATGCGAGCACTGTACGGTTTGCCGGCTAATCGGTCAACCGGCAATCACGACCTCACCGATCTAGCCGATCTTGATCATCGCGCTCGTCACCTGTTCGATCGCCGTTTGCAGCTCGGGGATCGTCGTCGCGTCCGCGATCTCCGGCACCCCTTCCCGGCTCGCGGTCCACGCTTCGTCCCGTGCGAGCATCGAGCGATGCGAATCGCGATGGTGGTAGTGGCCCTGGCCCTTTGCGCTCTGTTCGGGCTGGCCTACGAGCAGCATCGAGAACTGTCTGCTTTGCGCGCCGAGGTCATCGAACGTGACCAGGCTCAGAATATTGGCCACGCCAGTAACTACAAAATGATCCTCGGATTCGCATCCGATTTTCACGACATCCGGGAAGAGATCACCGGCATCGATGGACGACTCGACAAAGAGTTTGGTCGCTCCGTCGAACTCCTGGATCGCGTGATCGCGATCGAACTCAAGCTCGGTTTGAAGCGCTAGTCGCGCATCGGTCCCAGAGAAGAATAGCGGTACGGGAGGGGTAGCGGGCGACTCTCCGCCCACCCGTCTCTCCCAAATCAGGCGACGATCGCCGGATGGGAAACACGCCGAGGTTGATGGTGGCAGTGCAGGCGCCCGGCCCGCTACCGAAGGGGATGATCCACTGCCACACGTGCAACGCCGCGATCGCGAAGTCCGCGCGCACGTGTCCGCAGTGCGGTGCGAGACGCAAGCTCTCGAAGTCGACGACGCTGATCGCGGCGGGCGTCGTCATCGCGGCGATCGTTGGAGGTGTTGCTGGTAACGCGACCAAGAAGCCGAACACCGTCACCATCGTCCATCCGGAGGCAACTCCGCGGACGGCGATGCCGTTCGCGAGCTACGAACTCGAGGGTAAGCTTCAAGCGAAGGTCGGTGATGGCAGCCTGTTCCAGAAGGGAAACCTCCAAGTAGATCGATGGAGCGACGACGGCATCACGCTGACCTACACGTTCAACGACGGGCAGCGGATAAGCATGACAGCCGCCGAGGTATCGGCCACCGGTATCACGAAGTTCACGATCGACGAGTTGATGGCGGGCGGATTCAACCCGCACGAGCACTCGATGGCGATCAACACGCACGTGCACCAGACGACGCGCGGGGCGACGGGCGTGGCGCTCGTCCGAAACTTCGGAACCTCCAGGTACAGGCCCGAAAACGATCAGATCGCGTGGGACCCGCAGTAGGCATGGGTCAAATCCGTCCGGTTTGAGATCTTGCGGCTTTGTAACTAACCGCGTCATTTCAATATCTTGAGGAAGCAAAAAAACTTCTCGCTGGGTCCC
>JAYVLQ010000095.1:0-44603 GCA_043759355.1 Kofleriaceae bacterium | reverse complement strand
TCTGGCGCTCTGGCGCTCTGGCGCTCTGGCGCTCTGGCGCTCTGGCGCTCTGGCGCTCTGGCGCTCTGGCGCTCTGGCGCTCTGGCGCTCTGGCAGGTGGCAACTGAGGTCGAAGCTGCATGAACCGGCGAACGTGATCTGCTTGGTGGTCGTGCGTCGACTTAGCGCTAATCGCGCGCGCGCTCGTGGATGTACGCCGCGAGGAACTGGCTCGCACCGTGCGCGAGCGCGAGCTTGGAGAGGGGCTGGCCCGCGAAGTCCTGCACCCCGACGCGGAGCAGCGACGACAGCGCCGGCATCATGCGCTCCAGGCTGTCGCGGCGATGGCCGTAGAACGCGCGGTAGCAGAGGTGGCGGATCCGCAGCGACCAGCCGATGTGATGGCGGTCGACGTAGCGCCGCCAGCTCGCAAAGCCGAAATCATCGCGCTCGTGCGCGCGCGCGAGATACGTCGCGGCGGTCCCGCCGTATTCGATCGCCTGCGCGATGCCTTCGCCGGTCGCGATATCGATCCCGGCCGCTTCGCCGACGAGCATCACGCGTGGCCTCGAGATCGGCGCGCCGGGCTCGAACCCGCGCTCGGCGTACTGCTTGAGCTTGTAGTTCGCGAGATCGAGGCCGCGCTCGGCGAGGTAGGCCGAGATCCGAGCGCGTGGAGAATCTGCGGCGAGGTTGTGGATCACGTAGGTGCCGCGGCACATCAGCGGCTGCCCGGCGACGAGCGTGGGGAAGTCCCACGCGTAGCCCTGCAGGTCACGCATGGTGAAATCGAACACCACGGTGTCGCGCGGCTGATCGGTCGCGACGCCCGGCGTATCGAGCTCGCAGACCTGCGCGCGTAGCTCGTGGCGCACGAAGCCGGTCGCGCGACGCACGATGCCAGAGACGCCATCGGCACCGATCACTGCCTTGGCACGATAGATCTCGCCGGTCGAGGTCGTGACGACGACGTGATCGGGTTGGACATCGATCGCTGTGACCGCGACGCCATCGCGCACCTCGAGCCCGCGTGCGGTCGCCGCTTTTGCGAGGGCGTGATCGAACTCTACGCGGCGCACGACCACGCCGCAGCTCTCCACACGCGTCACGAGGGTCTGGCTCGCGAGCCGGATCGCGACGGCATCGAGTGGCACCATCGGAACGTCAGGTGCGATGCCGAGCTTCTCGAGCACGGAAAGGCCGCGCGCACCGATGCCACCGGCACAGATCTTTTCGCGTGGGTAGCGCTCCGCCTCGAGCACCACGGTGCGTTCGGCAAGCTTCGGCACGAGCGCGTGGAGGTGCAGCGCCGTGGACAGGCCCGCGGGTCCACCGCCGACGATCACCAGCTCCTTCTCGATCACCACGAGGTTCTATAAATAGCAGACTCCCCGAACGGACAGGAGCGCACGCGCCCGGCCGGGCCCATTATTTTAGCAATGGGCCGCGTGGTTCCTGATCGTTGTCGGTCAGCTTGTCATCGACGACGTCGGTTGGGATCCTCGTCGTTGACATCGACCAGCCGCGCTCCGCCCGCATTCGCTGCGCGGTACCGAAGATTCGCGAGGATCAGATCTCGAGGTGCAGGCGGACCGAGCCGACGATCGCAGGTCCGCGATCGACGTTGTAGCCAGGGTTCTGGATCAGCTGGAGGTCGACCGCCGGAAACACGCCGCGATATGCGCGTGCGGTGTAATAGGCCTCGATGATGTTCTCGCGCCCGTAGTGGAGCTTGCCATCGCCGAGGATGAAGCCGCTGCCGCCGATCTCGAGATAGGTCTTGTGACCGTTGGAGAGCCCGTTCGAGACGCCGGCGAGGCCGACCTTGTCGCCGGGGCGTGACCAGCGACCACCGCGCAGGTCGCCACCGATCATCAGCGTGTTGTCGATCTCGGTATAGGCAAACGATTCGTTCTTGCCATTGTTCCAGCCGAGGCGGCCAAACACGTGAAGATCGGTGATGACCTCTTGCTCCGCGTTGAGGCCAAAGCCGTACGTCGTGCGGCCCTTCACCCGATAGAGCGTGACGTCCGGAACTGCATCGATGGCCTGGCGGTACGCGGCGATCGCATCCGCGTACGTGCCCATGTTCGCGTGGTTGAGAAACGCCAGCCCGCGAACGAGTCCAGGATGACCGGCGATGCAATCGTGGATCTCGAGCTCGAGGTTTTCGCCGCGCGCATTTGCGATGTCGTAATCGTAGTCCGGGCCGTTCGCGACCTTCGGCATGAGCAGGTCGCCAAACCGGAGCGCCCAGAGCTTGTCGATGAATTCGACGGTGATGCCGAGCGTGTAGCCGCGCGTATCGGCGGCGTAGTCATACGCTCCGTTGTTATCGATCGCCCAGTTCATGAATTGGAAATGGCTATCGGTCGCGCCTTCGTTCGTATCGAACACGTCGACGGTCGAGAGCTTGCCGGCGTGGATCTCGATGCGGCGCGCGGGCACGGTGCGGAACACGTGCAGCGGCGTGCGATCGGATTGGACCATCTCGCTTGTCAGCGGGATGATCTGATCGACGTACGCGCGGCCGATGTACGGCGCTGCGCCGAGCGTCGGGTTGCGAACGACATCGAGGTTCGTAAATCCGGCGATGCCGAGGGCTTGCGAGAGTCCACCTCCGCCGGCCGATTCGCCCGTGACGACCGCGCTCGTAAGGGTCGGCTCGAACACGTAGCCCGCGAACGCGGTGGTGACTAACGAGATCGCGAGGTGATCGCTGGACGTGAAGCTATGGACGCCTTGGTAGTCCGAGTGGAACCCCGGTTGGTATTGCAGGATCGAGTTGCCCTGCGCCGAGAGCCACCACGGTGCATCGGGATGGGGCGCGAGATAGAGCCCGCTGTCGCCCGTGTCATCGGCGCCCGCGAGCCCGGACCAGCAGCCCAGACAGATCATCAGCGCGCGGCGCATATATTCGAACACTGCGCCAGGACACGTAGCAGAGCAAGTTCAGCCGCCGACCATCACGTTGTTCGATCCCTCGATTAACGTGCCCATTCCGCCGCAGTGCTTGACCGCGTCGCCGAGCCGGTGCGACGCCTTGTTATTGATAAACACGGTGCCGCTGCCTTGCTGCGCATTCCACGTGTTCGGACCGCAGCATGCGGCATGGATGCCCGGATCCTGGATCCGCAACGCCGGGCGGCCATTCACGAGCACGTTCGGCGAACCCGAGATCGCGGGGCCGACGCACGGATGCGGGCAACCGGGACAACCGTGCGCGCATGCCGGGACCTGCGACTTGTCTCCGAGACGACCTTGAGGAGGCATCAGACAAATCCTCCTGGAATCATCATCGCCATACCGCCGACGACGGGACCGACCGGAACGTAGGGCGGTGCGAACGTGGGGACCGGCGCGAGCGACGGCAACACGTTCGTCACCATGCAGGACACCTTCCACAGGTTGTAAGACTTCTCGAACGCGTCGCAGATCGACTCGAACAATTCTTTGTGAAACGGCGCTTGCGGGTCACCGAGTTGCCCGATCATCTGCATCTTCATCACCTGCGCAGAGATCGAGACCGGCACCTGGGTAAGCGCCGCGAACGGCACCGGAATATTCGGGATGGGTGGCGCCATCGGACCCGGAAAGGCAACGTACGCGGGATACCAGGGCAGGCCGGGGACCTTCACGGTGGCGATGAACGCATGCCACGCGGTGCCGATCACCGACGCGACGACGTTCGTGTACTTCATCATCGAGGGGGTATTCTTGGGGCCGCTCGCCAGGATCAGCGGTGTGAGCGGTGGGCCGACGATCTGGCCACCGACCGCCACGGCGGCGTTGATCATGATGCCGGTCATCGTCGCGGCGGACTGCCACTGCGACCACGCGCTCGCGATCGCGCCGGTGATGTCGTCGATGAAGCCGCCGACGGTGGCGATGTGCTGCTTCTGCGTGTCGACGTGATATTTGTTCGCAGTCGCCGGCTGGAACAGCGGCGGCAAGCCAGGGATCGCGACCTTCTCGTTGTCCTTGAAGGCGTCGCGATAGTGGGCGGCGACAGGATCGCCTTGGGGGTCGCGCCAGTTCGAGGGAACCTTCAAATTGAAGGACATGAACTTCAGGCGAGCCAACTGGCTCATCACGGTGGGTTGCGGCGCGGGCATACCAGCTACGTGTGATTATACGGGTCCTGGCGGGCCAAGGTTCCCTTTCGGTCGCCAGGATCGGGGCTCCTGATGATCGAGGGCGTGCGGTGATCCCTATGTTAGCCTAGGGTCATGGCAGGTTCGCCGAAGGAGAAGCTCCAGCAGGCGTCCGAGGTGACCGCCGAAGCCGATCAGCGCGAGGTCTACCTGCGCGATGGTCGCACCCTCGTGGTCAGCGAATCGGGTGGCCATGACCTGGTCGAGATTCGCAGTGGCTCGGGGATGATCGAGGTCCGGATCGAGCTGACCGAGCGTGGTCCGGTGCTGCGGATGGAGAGCCTTGCAATCGAGCTCAAGGCCCAAGAGGCGATCACGCTCGAATCACCGCGCGTCGCGATCAAAGGCGGCAGCGTGAAGATCGAGAGCGACGAAGACCTCGAGGTCGAGGCGAAGGGAGAGGTTCGCGTCGTGGGCACGAACATCTACCTCAATTAGTCCCGTGGCTGACGTCTTCGGGTTTGCGGTGATGGAGGGGGGCGATGCGCTCCGCGATGCCGCGGTCGTGGCGGGCTACCAGCTCGGCGTGTTCGATGGTGCCGCGCGCACGCTCGACGAGATCGCTGATGCGAATGGCATCGCCAAGGGCCGGCGACGGATGCGTCCGTTGCTCGATTTCTTGATCGCGATGGGGCATCTCACGCGCGATGGCGAGCGCGTTGTTGTGGCGAACGTGCCGGCGCCGCGCGAGGTCGCGCACGCGGGCTGGGGGATGATGGTCGAGGTGTTTCGCGCTGACAAGGCCTTGCCCATCGAGGGCGGCGAGGTCGAGAAGCGCTATCACGCACACCTCACCGAGGTCGGCGCACCGGCAGCCGCGGAGCTCGCGCAGCTGATCGGTGGCGCATCGTTGCTCGATCTCGGTTGCGGCGCGGGGACGTACACCGCGGCCTTCCTCGACGCCCATCCCGAGGCGCGCGCGACGGGTATCGATTTCTGGGATGTCGTGCCGATCGCGAAGAAGTTCCTCGCGCGGTTCGGCGAGCGCGTGCAGCTGATCGGCGACGAAATCTCCACCGTGCAAGGGCGCGACGAATACGAGGTCGCGCTGCTCGCGAACGTGGTCCATCTCCACGCGCCGGTGTTCTGTCAGAAGTACATCGAGCGTGCGGCCCGGCTGCTGGTCCCGGGCGGCAAGCTAGTGATCAAGGATCTCAGGCTCGACGAGGATCGGCGCGGGCCGATCTCGGGGCTGATGTTCGCGCTCAACATGGCGATCTATACGGGCGGTGGCGACGTGTATCCGACCTCGCAGCTACGCGCGTGGTGTGAGGCTGCGCAGCTCGGCGCGATCGAGGAGCACCGCCTGGAGAGCTCTCCGGATTCGATCGTTCTCGTCGCGTACAAGTCGCGGGGTGCGGCGGAGATCTTCGGTGCGGTCACGGGGATGGCCGAGCCGGCCCTCGAATACAGCGAGACGCTCCCGAACCTGCCGGCATCGCTACGCCGGATGGCGAGCCACGCCTCGGCAGCGATGCCGCAGCTGGCCGAGCAGATTCGCCAGCACTACGCACTCGAGATGCCGAAGCAGCGCACCGCGCAGCTCGCGAACGATGGGGATCCGCTCCTTCATCATCCACTCGCGTGGCATCGCATGCCGCGGATGCGCGAGGCGATCGAGCGGTTGTTCGCGCTGTTACACGACTGTGGGGTGACGACCGGTATCGTCGGGTGCGCGACGCCGAAGGCGCTGTACGCCGCGGCTCCTTCGCTCGCGCGGTTGTACGAGCGCACCGCCTTTGGCGGGGCGATGCCGATGCTTTATGGCTCGCCCGCGGACCTCGTGTACATCGCATCTCACGGCGTAGCTCGCGGCGAGGATCGCGATCAGTCAATCGATCGCTACTTGGTCGCTCCAGTGCTCCACGAGCTATGTCATTTCGCGCGCGACCGAGACGCGCTGCCGCCGCACCTCGACGAATGCATGGGAGGCTGGCTCGCGGTCCACGTGTGGCCGGAGTTCGCGTATCCGGAGGCTGGGCAGGACGATGCGATCTACGCGGCGCCTTGGCTCGCGCAGGTCGGGCAGGCCTTCGCGCGCGCATTCGGCGTGGCGCCGATCGTCCGTGCGCAGGCCGGTGCCCTGCCGTGGGATGCGGCGCTGCCACCGTCGTTGATCGAGAAACTGACGCGCGCTGCATGGAGCGACTGGCGCGCGCGCCAGTCGCTGCACTTTCTTGCCGACACATTCCATCCCGATCCGTGGGTTTCGCTCGCGCTCGAGGGCCCGGTTCCCGCGGACCCCGCGTTCGATCGCGCGATCGTGCGAGATGCGTTGCGCGCGATGTGTCTGGCGACCGAGCAGGTCGGCGGTTCGTTTCGGACCCGGGCACGTGTGGACCAAGCCGCGATCACGATCGATGCCGTGGCAGGGCAGGTCACGACCGCACCGCACACGGCGCTCGATATTGTGCCGCCGCGCTACTGGTTGCCACCGGCGGTCGCCACACGGATGCGCGCACGTGGGCACGCAGGGTATGACCTGTTTCTCGGTAGCCTCGATTCGATTCCGGCGGCGGTCGCGACGCTGTGCGATGGCGCACTGCCCAACAGCTTCGCGCTCGTCCCACGCGAGCTCGGCGATCCTGGGCGCTGATGGCGCGCGTGTTCTTGCTCAATCCGCCATCGCCGGAGCCGGTGCGCACCCCACTGCTCTCGTTCTGCCATCTCGCCTCCGCGCTGCGCGAGCAAGGCCACCAGGTCGCCTTACTCGACGCGAGCGCACCGTACGCGCCCCACGATGCAGCCGCGATCATGGCGCGGATCGCGGCCTTCGCGCCGGATCTCGTAGGCCTCCACGTCAAGACGCTGCACGTGCAACCTGCCTATGCGCTCGCGAAGGAGCTCGCCGCATTCACGCTCGTCGCCGGTGGGCCGCACGCGACGATCGTGCCGGCGGAGACGCTCGCCCACGGCTTTCGCTACGCGATTCGCGGTGAAGGTGAAGATGCGCTGTGCGAGCTCGCTGCGATGGTGGATGGCACGCGTGCCGCGACCGAGATCGCCGGGTTGTCGTGGATCGATCGCGGCATGGTGCGCCACAACCCAGAGCGGCCGTTCAACACCGAGCTCGATCGCCTCGCACCACCGCTCGCCGCGCTCGATCTGTTCGATCCCGCGTGGTACGGCGCGGCGGGGGCGTTGCCACCGGCCGGGCTGCTCTCGAGCCGGGGCTGCCCGCAGGCGTGCACGTTTTGCTCGAACGACGTCACCGGGCGCAAGTTTCGTTATCGCAGTGCGGGCTCGGTCGCTGCCGAGGTCGCGCTGCTCCGCGATCAGTTCGGTATGCCCGCGTTCTCGTTCTTCGACGATTCCTTCGCGGTCGGCAAGCGCCGCGTGCGCGAGCTGTGCGACGCGATCGCGAACCTCGGCACGGTTTCGTACTGGACCTGCACGGCGCATCCCGCGCATCTCGATCGAGACGTGCTCGCCGATATGAAGCGCGCCGGTTGTACGGGCGTCGATATCGGCATGGAGAGCGCGGATCCCGGTATGTTGGTGCGGATCGGCAAGGGTGTCACGGTCGAGCGCGTGCTCGACGTGCTCGGCTGGGCTCAAGAGCTCGGGCTTCACACGGTCGTGAACTTGATGTTCGGCTGGCCCGACGAGACCGATGGCGAGCTCGCCGCGACGATCGGGTTTCTCGATCGCGCCGTGCACCTCGCGGGCGGCTTCAATGCACGTGGTGTGGTGGTCCCGTATCCCGGCACCGAGCTGTACGAGCGCGAACACGAGCGTTTCGGCTTCACCAATTGGTGGTTGTGTGAGCCGCCGCTCGAGTACATCGCGTTTCCGACGAGCTGGGATCCCGTGGAGATCGAACGCGCGTATGGCGCCGATGCCGCACTCGACCGCAACTTCTTCCAGCACCCGCCGCATCGGATCGAGATGATCCGCGCTGCCCTCGCGAAGAAGGCATCGGTCACGATGATGATCCAACAGCGTCGCACGGAACACCCCGAGCTCGTGGGTGTTCCGGCTGCGGGCGCGCGGTGAGCGGATCCCGGCGGTCAGGAAGCAACACCGCAGAGGCGTCCCGGTGTTAGCTCGGCCTCATGAGCAACGAATCGGATGGTCCTGAGAAGTTGGCGAAGGCTCAGCAAGCACCACCGGCAACGCCCGTGGAGAAGCTTGCGGACAAGTCGACTCAGAAGCCTGGCCAGAAGTCTGGCGAGAAGTCTGGCGAGAAGTCTGGCGACAAGTCGGCCGACACGGCTGCTCTGGCCTCCTCCAACCAGGACGAACCACTCGAGCTCGAAGAGCGGCGCTACAGCTTTGACGAGCTCGAGCGCGGCGCAGCGCAGCTCGTGCCCGAGACATTGATCGCGATGCTCGTCGACGGGCGTACGCACGTGCGCTCGAACGCCGTGCTCGGGCTCGCGGCAACGCGGCAGGCGGTGCCGATGCTCGTACCGCTGCTGCGCGATAGCGAGCTGGTGGTTGCGAATGCGACCGCCGATGCGCTCTCGAAGCTCGGCCGCGAGATCCGACCGTTATTGCCGCAGATCGTCGCCGCGCTCGACGGCACGCAACCCGAGGTCACGCGGAAGGTAGTCGCGGTGCTCGCCGATCAGATCGGTCACGCCGATGACGAGCTCGTCGCATCGCTCGACGTGCCGTACGACCTCGCGATGAGGTCGATCGTCGAGGCGGCGAAGCTCCTAGGCAAGCCAGGCGTCTCGTTCCTGATCAAGGCCGCGAAGCACGATCGCGTCGCGGTGCGCATCAATGCAGTCGGCGGTCTCGCGCGGCTCGGCAAGACCGATCTCGAGCTCGCGGTGGCGTTCCTGACCGAGCTCGAAGGCACCGATCCCGTGCCCGACGTGCGCACCGCCGCAAAGCACGCCGCGCTTGCCGTGATCGCGCGCGAAAAGCAGATCGTCGTCGATCGGTTGCCCAAGCACATCCCCGATTTCGAGGAGCGCAAGCTGTCCGCGTCGGAGCTCTCCGAATACGAAACCGCGATCGACCCGAGCGAGATGATGTTCGCGCTACAAGACGGCCGCGCTCACGTGAAGATCAATGCGGCTCGCGCTCTCGCCGTGAAGGGCGCAGCCGCGGGCCGCGACGCCGCCACGGCGATGGGCTTGCTGATGCGCGATAGCGTGCCGACCGTGCGGCGCGAAGTCGCCAAGGCGCTTGGCCGGCTTGGCGAGCCCGCTCTCGCGGCGGCGAACGATCTGGTGAGCTCGCTCGGTGATGTCGAGGCTGACGTCGCCGAGACCGCGCGCGAGACGCTCGAAGCGATGGGTGCCAAGGCGCTCGACGCGCTGATCAAAGGGCTCGAGACCGGCAGCGAAGAAGGCGGTCGTCGCGTCGGCGAGCTGTTCGCGCGCCTTTCGAACGCATCGCAGATCTTGATCGAGCAGTTCAAGAGCCCCGCCGTCAACGTCCAGGTCAACGCGGCCCTCGCTCTCGGCTTGCTTGGCAAGAACGTCGGGGCCGGCCTCGCCGCACTCCACGGTGCGCGGACCGGCGGCGATGCGCGTACCCGCGATGCCGTGCGCCGCGCGCTCGAACAGATCGAGCCGCGTCGTGCGACAGGCCCGCAGCCAGTCAACATCGAAGGCTTCGAGGCACGCTTCCTCGCTCCTGCGGACCTCGACAAGGCGAAGACCGAGGTCGAAAAAGCCGGCGTCGCTGACCTGATGGGCCATCTCGCCGACGGGCGCGATGTCGTGCGCGCGAATGCCGCGTTAGCCCTCGGCGTTCTCGGCACCGCCTCCACATCCGCCGCACTCTCGCTCGGCACGTTGCTCAAGGACGATTCCGCGAAGGTTCGCCTCGCGGCCGCGCAAGCGCTCGACAAGGTCGGGGATGCGGCCGTGATCGAAGTTGCCGATCATCTCGTCGGCGCACTCGCCGATACCGACGAGAAGGTCGCCGAGGTCGTCGGCTCCGTGATCCGCGCACGCAAGGGCCGGATGATCGGCGCACTCGTACGCGGTCTGGAGACCGACAAGGCGAACCACGGTCGCCGGATCGGCGAGCTCCTCGCCGTGTTCGAAGATGCGGTCGATACGTTATGCGTCGCGTTCGAGAGCCCCGCGGTCTACGTCCAGGTCAATGCCGCCCTCGCGCTGGGCATGCTCGGCGCGAAGCGGGTCGGCAAGGGCCGTAAGACCCTCGAAGGCGCACGCACGGGAGGCTTCGAACAAACGCGCACCGCCGTGTTCGCCGCCCTCGAGATGCTCGACGGTCCCAAGCAGTCAGGCCCCGCCACGATCCAGGTCGATGGGTTCGAGACCCGCGTGCTCGAAGCCGCGGCGTTCACGGATCCGGTCAAGCTCGACCTGGGGCTGCTGGTCGCGTTCGCGCAGGACGGCCGCTCGACCGTGCGCGCCAATGCCGCCACTGCGCTCGGCGCGATCGGTGCGACGTCTGCCGCGCTCACGCTCGGTGTGCTCATGCGCGATGACGACATGCGCGTGCGTGTCGCCGCCGCTCGGGCGCTCGACAAGCTCGGCGACGACGTCGTGAAGGAGACCGCGCCGTATCTCGTGGGTGCCCTCCGCGGTGACGCCGAGGTCAGCAAGGCCGTCTCGGAGGTCCTCTCGGCGCGCAAAACCAAGGTCCTTACCGCGCTGCAGAAGGGCCTCGAGACCGACGACGAGACCCATGCCCACCGCATCTTGCATCTGATCGGCGCTCTCCCCGACGCGCGCGAGATCCTGTGCGATGCGATCGAGAGTCCGGCCGAGAATGTCCAGGTCAACGCCGCGGTCGGCATCGGCATGCTCGGCACCAAGAAGGCGGGTACCGAGGGACGCAAGGCGCTCGAGACGCGACGCACCGGTGGGTTCGCGCGAACGCGCGCGGCTGCGTTCAAGGGGCTCGCGCTGCTCAAAGAGCTGCCGTAGAGCTACAGCGAGGGCTCCCCCGCGACCGCGGCGTCAGGCGGAGGTGGCGTGATCGCAAGAGCGGCAGCGGGCTTCAGCTCTACCGCGGGCTTCTTGCTGCGATCGCGAATCGGATGTGGGCGCATGGCAGCGAGCTCCGCTGTCACACGCGCGAGGTCGCTCTCGATCCGGCGACGAATGGCCTCGGCACGATCGCGTTCGGCGAGTGCTTTGTCACGTTCGGCTTCGGCGACTTCACGCGCGGTCACCGCCTGTTCGCGATCGTGTTGCGCGCTGTCGCGCTCCTTGCGCGCGGCATCGCGATCGTGTTGGGCCTGATCGCGTTCCGTCCCAGCTTCTCTACTCTCGGCGCGCGCGCGAGTCCAGAAACCCTCGTACAAGCTGCGAGCGACCCGGGCTTCGTTGCGCTCGTTGCGGACGGACGCGAGCTGGTCGGCGAGGAGCTTGGTAGCGGCGTCGGCGTTGCGGAGCGCGCGCTCCTTGGCGGCCACGATCGCTTCGTACTCTTTATCGGCATCGACGAGGCGGGTGCGCAGCTCTTCGAGCTCCTGGGCCTTGGTCGCGAGCTCGGTCTCGGTCGTCGCGAGCTCCTGCCGGGTCTTCTGGGCACGGGCGGAGAGCGTTTCGTTTTCGGCGCGTGCACGCGTGGCTTCGAGATCGAGAGCGTTGCGCTGAGCGCGAACCTCGACGACGTTGACGTACGCCACGATGCTCAGTGTCGCGAGGATCGCGGCGAGGCCCGCGGTGATCGAGAGTTGCGGGTTGCGCCGCATCCACAATCGGATTCGCGAGATCCGCGAGGTGTCGTGGCTCGTCGGCTGGCGCGCGAGATATGCGTCGAGATCATCGGCGAGCTCGCCGGCCGTCGCGTAGCGAGCCTTCGACGACAGGGCGAGCGCTTTGTCGAGGATGCAGCGCAGCCGTGCGGGGAGCCCCGGAGGGAGATCCGGAGACGAGTCAGCGGCGGCGGCGTGCTCCCACGCTTCCATCGTGGCGTCGGTCTGCCACGGTGCGCGATCGGCGACGAGATCGAACGCGAGGGCACCGAGGCCCCAGACATCCAGCCCGACGAGGACAGCGCGATCGGCGAGGTCGTGCGGGTCGAGGGAGGCTGGGAGTCCAGCGGCCTGCTCGGGCGCGATGTAGCCAGGCGTGCCGGCGATCTCGAGGGCGCCATCACGCTCGTGATTTTCACTGATCGCGAGCCCGAAGTCCGCGATCCGCGCGCGGCGCGAAAATGGCGTGATGAGTACGTTGTGCGGCTTGAGGTCGCGATGAAAGACGTTGCGGAGATGAGCGTCGTGAACACCGCGTGCGACGTCGCGCACCCAGCGCACGGCTTCGGGAAGGCCGTGCGGGCGGACGGTCGCTGCGGAGCCGCCAGGCGCGAGCATGCCTCCGCGCGGTTCCCATTCGCCGACCAGCTCCATGACGATGTACGGCGGCCCGGCGTCATCGGCATCGTGAACGTCGAGCACGCGGACGACGTGATCGCTCGCGACCTCCGCGGCGGCGCGGGCCTCGGCGAGAATCTCGTCGAGTACGGGAGAGCGCTCCCCGCGGAATACCTTGATCGCGACGTTGCGGTTGAGTTTTGCATCGTGC
This sequence comes from Kofleriaceae bacterium, assembly GCA_043759355.1. Lineage (GTDB taxonomy): Bacteria > Myxococcota_A > Polyangia > Haliangiales > Haliangiaceae > JABFXX01. The sequence continues at coordinate 32,005 of JAYVLQ010000095.1, read as the reverse complement.
GCCTGCCACACCGAGGCGGTGGCGCCGACGTCGAGCAACACGCCGAGACGATAGCGCTCGCCCGCGATCTCGGGTGTGACCTCGTCGTCGTCGACCCGCTCGCGATTCGCGCGCAGCCAGATCATGGCTTGCGCGGCGAGCGCCGGATCGGTGAAGCGCTGCGCGACGAGCTCGGCCCAATGTGCGTCGGGCCGTGCGGCGATCTGCGCGAGCGCTTCGACCAGATCCTTCATGTCGTCAGACCGGCCTCGATACTCTGGATCAGCACGAGGTAGTTCGTGCCTTCGACGATGCGCTTGTTGACGACGCCGAGCGACAGCGCGAGCTCGGTCGCGATCTCTCGCTGCGTCTTGCCCGCGTGATAGAGGCGCAGGATCGTGCCGACCTGCGCGGGGCGGGAAAGTGGAATCCGCACGCGGGGGTCCATGATCTCTTGCTCGAGCTCCGCGATGCGAGCGATCACCCACTGGCGCAGCTCCGCCAGCGCAACCAATTCGCCGAGAGTTTGTTCGTCCGGAATCGCGATCTGTTCGCGATCGATCTCTTCGCGATGACCGCGACGGCGCAACTGGTCGAACCGATCGAGGATGAACCTACGTACGCTCTCGCCGAGCTTCCGCTGTTCGGCCGGAAGCTCCTTCAAACGCTCCCATTCGCCGCTGTGGACCCACCGCGCGACCAAGGAGCCGAGGATGTCGCGCGTCGAGTACGAGCCGCGGTAGTTCATCGATTGCTTCACGCGACGGATGATCCGCTCGAGCTGGTCGGCGATCTGAGTATCAGCGGTCGTGGTCATGGGAGCTCCCCTGGACGAGGACGGTTAATTTTAGCGTTTGTTCGTCGATCCGGGTGAACAGGTGCGGGTAGTGCACGTCTTGCCCCTCTATGAAGCGCATCACTATCGTAACCCTGTTGTTTGCAGCCGCATGTAGCCATCCGACCAAGGTCAGGGCACCCGAGCCTGTGGCCGCAGCGCCCGCTGCGAAGCCCGCGCCCGGTGCCGCGACCACCAAGGTGGTGAGCCCGACCGTGTCGGTCGACGACAACCTCGTGCAGCAGTGCTCGCTCAAGTTCAACACCACGCGAGCCGCGCCGAAGTTTGATTACGACACCGCCGAGCTCGCGCCGGCCGATCGCGACGTGCTCCAGCAGATCGCGACGTGCGTGACCTCGGGGCCGCTCAAGGGTAAGAAGCTCGAGCTCACTGGCCGCGCAGATCCGCGCGGCACCGAGGAATACAACCTCGGTCTCGGCACGCGTCGAGCCGATTCGGTCTCGACGTTCCTGCAGCGCCTCGGCGTTCAGCAGGCACAGCTCGGCGCGACCACGCGCGGTGCCCTCGACGCCGCGGGTACGAACGAGAGCAGCTGGACCACCGATCGGCGCGTCGATATCACGCTCGGCACCTGAGCTATGCCTACGCCGTGGTCGCGGTGGTGATGTCGTGCTCGTCGATCAATCCGACCACTGCGCCACCGACATCGAGCACCGGTAACGAACGCAGATCGCGCAAGACCATGAGCTGCGCGGCCGATCTCAGATCCGCATCGAGCGTGACCGAGACCGGGGGAAGCATCAGATCCGCGGCCACTGCGCTCTGATAGAGCTCCGGGTTCGAAGCGATCACGCGGAGTGCCTCGGCCGAGATGATGCCGCGCAAGACATCCCCTGCGTCGACGACCGGAAACACGTCTTGGTCGGGTGCGTTCGCGATCTGCGAGGTCAGATCCGGCACCTTCGTGCTCGGCATGAACTTGAGGAACCCACGCTCGCGACGCAGCACATCGGAGCAGCGCAGTTTGCTGAGCGGATCGTTGTCACGGCGATGCGCGGGGGAATCGCGCAGAGCAGGGACCTGGGACGGATAGAGCGAGACACGGCGAAGCGCAAGGAACGCGACACCTTCGGCGAGCATGAGCGGCACGAGCAGCTCGTAGCTACCGGCGATCTCGCAGACCAGCACGAGGGCGGCGAGCGGAACATTCGCGATGCCACCGTAGAACGTGCCCATCCCGACGAGCGCGAACGCGCCCGGCTCGATCGAGGGATCCTTCAACACGATCCGTGCAGCGAGCCCAAACGCGCCGCCGAGCAAGCCGCCGACCGCGAGTGCTGGCGCGAAATCACCCGCGCTGCCGCCGCTCCCGATCGTGAGCGCCGAGGCGAGGATCTTGACGAGGGCTAGCAACACGAGGATCTCGACGCCACGCCAACCGATCGGCAACCATTCCGCGCCACTGATCGCGACCTGTGCCGCGCCGTAGCCGCCGCCGAGGATGCCGAGCCCGGATTCGCCGTGGCCAACGGTCGGGCCGACGAAGTGAAGGAACAGCGCGACGAACACGCCGAGCCCGAGCCCACCGATCGCGGGGCGCAACCACACCGCGACGGGCAAGCGCTTCGCGAGCTGTTGCGCGAGCCGCAGGGTGCCGACGAACAGCGACGCCGCGGCGGAGACCAGGATCGCGAGGCCGATATAGAGCGGAATGTGACCGGGCTTGAACGCATACGGTGGCAGGTGACCGAACAGCGTCGCTTCTCCGAAAACCGAGATCGAGACCGAGTACGCGATCACCGAGGCGAGAACGCTGGGGATCAAGGCTTCGGATTCGAAGTCGTCGCGATAGAGCATCTCGATCGCGATCAACGCGGCGCCGAGCGGCGCGCGGAACACGGCGCTGATGCCTGCGGCGACGCCGGCGACCATCAGCACGCGACGCTCGCGCGCGGACACGCCGAGATAGCGACCGACCGTCGATCCGAGGCCCGCGCCGATCTGCATGGTGGGACCTTCGCGACCGCCGGAACCACCCGAGCCGAGCGTGCAGATCGATGCGAGCGGCTTCACCCACAGCACGCGACGGCGGACGATGCCGCCCTCGTGATGGAACGCATCGATCGTCGCGTCGCCACCGCCGCCCCGGCATTCCGGTGCGTAGCGCGTGAGCAGGCCACCGAGCAGCGCGCCGACCGCGGGGATCAGCGCGAGTAACCACAACCGCGTGTGTGGGGACGACGCGCCACCGATCACCCTCTCGCCCGCGGCGCGCAGCGGATCGTAACCGGCGAACTGCTCGAGCAGGAGGTTCTGCACGACCTCGGCGCCGGCGAAGAATGCGCAGCCCAGGATTCCGGCACCGAGCCCGACGAGCGCCGCGTGGAACAGCGTGCGGCCGACGATCTGGAGCTCGAGCGGTTGGTCGGTCGGCGTGAGAAGGCGAGCGAGATTGCGGACCGGCCGCAGCACGGCCTTCGTCGCGTAGACGAACGGATTCGGCCCTTCCGGTCGTTCGGGCGGTTTCTCAGGTGGCTCTGCAGGTGGAGCCGGGGTTGTCACGCGCGAACTATACTTGGAGCCCAAAGCGTTCGCTGGTTCGCGGGCGCCACACGATGCACAGAAGTGCACCGGGGAGCAGCCGCCTGGCGCCATCGCCGTAGCTGACGGTCATCGTCAGCATCGCCAGAACGACGATCGACCAGGTGGCGCGCCGCGCCGCGACAGCATCTAAATTAGGTCGTCGTTTACTGCGGGGGCGGGGGCAGGGCCCAGAACGAGCTCATGTTCTCGGTCTGCGAGTCCTGCATCGGTAACCAGTACGGGACCGAGCTCGGATCGATTCCAGTCCCCAGCTTGGACTTGTCGATCGCGGTGACCCACATCTGGCGGCGCTGCGTGCCCTTCGTTCCGGCCAGCGTGTTGCCGTAATCGCGGAGGCTGTAGAACACGAGCCATACGTAGCCGCCGTCGTCGTACGGGCTAAAGTTTGGCAAATAGCAATCGGCGACGCCGGCGCACGCGGTATCGAGCTTCGTCGCTGACCCTCCCGTGGTCGGGATGATGAACAGCGAGCCCGGGTACATGACCTCGGTCGTGCCGTTCGTGTTGCGACCGCGCGAGTTCACGCCCGCGGCATATGCGATGAACTTGGAGTCCGGCGTGAACGTCGGCCACGAGGGTGCGGCGTACGCAGCACCCGCGGTCGCGGCGTCGATCAGGGAGACCGGCGCCCCGAACGTGTCGTTGCCGAGCGCAGAGATGAGCTGGAGGTCACCGCGATCGTAGTCGACCGCCCACGGTGCTGCAGCGCCGCCGAGCGAGATGTTGTTGACGAACACGATCGAGGTGCCGTCCGGCGACCACGACGGGTGTGCCGCCATCGTCGGCAGTGCGACGCCGCTGGTCGCGACCGACGTGCCGCTCTGCGGATCGACCAGCTGCAGCGCCGTGCCCGGATTCGTCATCAAGCGGGTCGCATCGGCGTTGAACGTCGAGAACAGTGAGGTGTACGAAGTCCCACCAACGGGCGTTACCGTCGGCACGGCCGGGTTGCTCAGATCGAACACCGCGCCTTTGTCGCCTCCGCCCCACAGCTCGCCCGCGAGATAGCGACCATCGCGGCTGACCACGTGACAGGCGACGCAGTGATTGTTCGCATCGACCGGACTCGCGGGCGGATTCGGGATCGCCGCAGCGCGGCCAGCGCTATCGATGCGCTGGATAATGCCCTGGGAAAGATCCCAGTAATAGATCACGCCGGTGACCTGGGCCTGGACGACCTTGATCATGACCGTGCCAGCGCGTTGAGCGCCGGTGACCGCATCCCAGTGGTCGACGTTGAGGCTGACCGGCGAGCCGTGCGCGCTCTGGACGATCGCCTGCCAATCGTTCGCGAGCGGCAACGTGTCGAGCTTGAAGCCCGGTGTGACCGCGATGATGTCGTCGATCGTCGCGAGGCCGCCGACGATCCGCACGCGAAACAGGTCACCCGTTGCAGCGGGACCTTCCCACTGAACGTCGGGCGCGGCAGCGCTGATCGGCATCACCGCACCGTCGAGCGGGTACGCGATCGTCGGCGCCTGCGCTCCGGTCGGCACCACGTCGGGAAAGTTGCTCTCGCTGCCCGCCGGCGCCATCGGATCGACGTGCGTCGTATGCATGATGACGCTGACGCCCGTCGCGCCGCTGAGCGAGCCGGCGACGGCCGTGACCGTGCCCGTGCCCGCAGCAACGCCATTTGCTGCGAACTTCGCCTGGGTCAGCGTGCCAATCTGCGAAGCGTCGCCGTCGAGCGAGAAGGCGACATCGGTAAGCGGCGCCTGGTGACCGTCGACGTAGTGACCGATCGCTGTGTAATCGATCGGTTGCGCCGTGCCGGTATAGAGCACCGTCGCGTTTGCGGGTTTTACTTCGATTGCCTGCAAGCCGATGGTGCCATCACCAGTGCTGCTCGGTCCACAGGCCAAGAGCGTGGTGAAAAACACCATCGCGGGCACGGTCGCCAGCGTCCTCATCATGGTCGCAGGCTAACACTGGCGCCCGACAAGACAGACCGAAATGACACCAGTGCTCCGCCTTGTCCGCGTGACAGACGCGCTCGTGCTTACTTTGTGGTCCGCGGCGCATTGCCGCGGTTATTCTGTTCGTTGTGTTGCTCGGCCGAGCGCGAGACACCCGGCTTCTGATCTCCGATGTTGTTGTCGCGCGAGCTGTCCTTGTGCTGCGTGCGTTTCTCGTCGTTGTTTCGCTCCTGCATCTGCTGGCCTTGCTGCTGCTGACCATCAGGCTCTGTGCGCCACTCCTTCATCGCTTGGTCGCCGGGGCGATCGACGTGGACCTTGTCGTCGACAGAGGTAATCCACGACACCGGAATGTAGTGATGCTGCCCGTTCTTGTCTCGAGTTAGCTTGATCTCGTCGCTTCCATCGAGGTGGTCGACGGTGGCGAACTGGCCATTCTCCGAGCAGACGACGGCCATGTGGGGCTTGATGAGGCTTTGCGCCGTTTGTGTATCCAACATGTGATGAACAGGAGCACTCCTCGTGCCACGTGCGACGAAGCTCCTCGCGGTCGACGACGCCGGGCCCGATGACAACGCGGCCGTGAGCGTTCTCGGTAGCGCGACGGTGACCGTCGCGATACGCGATCGTCGGTCCAGCCGCGATCGTGGACCTCGCGAATAGGACGCGGTGGCGACAAGGACGGGGCGATGCCGACGACCGAACTTCTTAGAAGCTGCGTTTTGGAGCCGGTTGCAGCATCGCGCGCAACACAGCGATCGCGTCGCCGAGACGCTTCACGAATTCGGAGCGTTGGATCATGAGCCGACCACAAGCAAGCACCGTTCCATGGCTCGACGAATGCAACTCGCCGACACATGACGAACAGACCACATCGTCCCCAGAAGGGGAACTTGAGTGAACTGGAAGACACTCGACCTCTCGTCGTCGCACCACTCGAAAATCTAGGAGATCGAAAGAATAACCCGAAAGACATCGAGGTCGACGAGGCTGCAATCGCGAACGGCATCGAGCACGGTGGCACGATCGAGAGTCGCGCCGAATCGCTCAACGTTCGGGGCGCGGGCGGGCGCAAGCGCTCGGTCGCGTCCGGCCGCTCTCACGCCAGCCGCGATCTCCCCAAGAAACGCTAGTCTGCGCGTTGCCAGTGTAGCAAGGCGAAATCATTATGAGGCGTGGATGCACTCCCGCCCGACACGCTCACACCGGACGAGCACGAACAAGAGCAGCGCGTCGCTCTGCGGTGGGCTGCCTTGCTCGCGATCATCACGGTGGCGTGGCTCGTCATGCCGATCGGGATCGGGATCCTCCTCGGTTCATTCCTGGCGTTCATGGTCGAGCGGTCACACGAGCGTCTGAAGGGCTGGCTCGGTGCGCGCTGGGCAGCGATCGCCACGGTCGCCGGTGTGAGCGTGGTCCTTGCGGTCACGCTCGGTGGACTCGGGCTCTTGTTCGTCGCGAAGGGCAGCACGCTCGCGCGCATGTTGATCGATGCGTTCAAGCCCGGTGCGGCCGGCGATCACGCGCTGATCTCGCTCGGTCGCCTGACCTCGCGCATCGGCATCTCGCGAGACGACCTCACCGATCGCGCGCAGGTGCTAGCGAAGGCCATTGGCGACCGGATCGGCGATATCGCAGGCACGATCGTCTCGACGACTGGCGCCTCGATCCTCGGCTTCTTGTTCGCGATGCTCGCGATGTTCTACGTGCTGCGCAACTGGACCGCGATCTCGCGGGGCGCGCAGGACACCTTTCCGCTCAAGCCCGAATACACGCGCGCCTTGTTCGAAGAGTTCCGGTCCGTCGGCAAGACCACGCTGCTCGGCGCGATCGGCACGAGCCTCGCGCAAGGCGCGTTCGCAACGGTCGGCTACTGGATCGCTGGCGTTCCCGAACCATTGTTCTTCGGCGCTGCGACGGCGGTCGCCTCGTTCGTGCCGGCGGTCGGCGTGTTGCTCGTGATCATCCCCGTGACGGTGGGCCTGTTCCTGGTCGATCGCCCGGGCTACGCGACGCTCGAGCTCGTGTTCTCGTTGGTGTTCGTCGTAGGGATTTGCGATTACGTCATCCGGCCGCGGCTGGTGCAAGGAGAGACCAAGGTGCCTGCGCTGGTCACGTTCGCGTCGCTGTTCGGAGGCGTCGAGGCGTTCGGGCTCAAGGGTCTGATCCTCGGCCCGGTGTTGATGTCGCTCGCGCTCGCCGTGCTGCGGTTGTACGGCGCGGAAGCGCGTGGCCGCGGCACCGTCGTCACCAACGTGCATTAGCGGCCAGCGGATCGGCGTTGCTGGTGAACGGCCGTTCGAGCGGCGGAGAGCTCCGAGTTGCGCGGCGGATTTCCCTGACCGCGGTACGCGAAGACGTTCGCCTCGAGCGCGAGTAGCTTCGCGCACAGGCCGGTCACGCGGTCCTCGAGCGCGGCGAGATCGAGGATAAGCCGTCCGATGAGGTCGTCCTGCAGTACGCGAAGAGACTATGCTCCTGGCAATGCGACAGCACGTGTTCATGTCGCCCGGCATGTTCGGTTTTGGCCGGCTCGGCTCGTACAACTACTTCGCGCACGTCGAGCGCGAGCTCACGGCGCGGTTCGTATCCGCCGGCCACGAGCTGGTCACTCACACGATCGAAGATTTGCCGACCGCCTCGATCCGGCGACGCGCGCATCGCCTCGCGGAGCTCGTCGCGAAGACCGCCGGCGGCGAGTCAGTCCATCTGCTCGGTCATTCGACCGGCGGGCTCGATGCGCGCCTCGTCGCGTCACCCGCGACGCGTTCGATCGATGCGGCCAAGCTCGCGTGGCTGCCGCAGCTGCGCAGTGTTACCACGATGAACACGCCGCACTACGGCACGCCGCTCGCGAGCTTCTTCGCGACCGTCAATGGCCAGCGCGTGCTCGCCGCACTCTCCGCGCTCACGGTGGCCGGGCTCACGCTCGGCGCGCAGCCACTTGCCGCCGCGAGCGTCGTCCTCGGGTTCTTCAGCTCGAGCGATCAAGCGCTGCCATTCAAGGTCAAGGCACTCGATCGATCCGTCAAGTCCATCGTCGGACTCGTCGACGATGCGCGCAGCCCCGAAGTACGCACGTTCCTCGGCGCGATCGAAGACGATCAAGGTTCGATGCTGCAGCTCAGCCCCGAGGCGATGGATCTCGTCGTCGCCGGGTTCGAGGATCGGCCGGGCGTGCGTTATCAAGCAACCGTTTCGATGTCGCCGACGCCGACGCCGCAGCGTTGGTTGAAGACCATCGGCCATCCGTGGCACGCGGTCTCGCTGTCTCTGTTCTACGCTCTCCATCGCGTCACCACGAAGGTGCCGGAGCGCTACCCGTGCGCCGCCTCACGCGGGCTGCAGCCGTGGGCCGGTGACGAGATCGAGACGCTGCTCGCGAAGCAGTTCGGGATGATCACCGGGCTCGATGCGAACGACGGCATCGTGCCCGTGCGCTCCCAGCTGTGGGGCGATGTCGTGTGGGCAGGCTTCGGCGATCACCTCGACGTGCTCGGGCACTACAGCGACGAGCGTGACACCGAGCAGGTCGCACCGGAGCTGCGCCATCGCGATTGGCTCGTCAGCGGGTCTAACTTTGGCACGCGCGAGTTCACGGCGCTGATGGACGCGATCGCGACGGGGATGCTCACTTCTTCGAGTGACATCCGACCACGTCGAACCAGCTAAACTGCGGGCCGGCATGCGGCGCTGCGCTGCGCTGCGCTGGAAGAAGTACGGCACGGTGGCAGCCGCGGTCCTTGGTTGCTTCGGGAACGTCTTGCCCCGCGACGGTCTCGCGGATGCAGCTCTCGATCTGTTTGCCGCCGCGGGAGGCGATACCCGGCGTCTTCACGCTCGGTCGATCGAGAGTGCCGTGCTTGGCGTTCGCGAGCACGACGGCGAGATGCCCCGCACTGTGAACCCTGGTCGTGCGACCCCCATGCCGCCCTCGGAGAGCCAGGTAACAGCGTTCGATCTCGGGTGAGATCGGGCGCAGCTGAGACGTACTCGCGCTCATCGAGCGCTCGTCCGCGTGCGCGTGGCGGCAACGAGACAGGCAGCTACACGGAGAGTTCTGCATGGCGACACGGAACACAGCTGGCGTAGACACGTGAAACGTCCACCGGCGGACTCGGCCTGTGGGTGATTCATTCAGCCGGAGATTTGCGGTAAGACGTACGCGCGATGTCCCCCGCGTCTCCAAATTTGTCCGTCGCGCCTTCCGGCCAACTCTCGGCCGAGACGTGTCTCAAGATCCACGATCTCATGTTGCGCGCGCGCATCCTCGAGGAGCGCCTGATCAGCATGTACAAGCAGGGCGAAGGCTTTTTCTGGATCGGCGGCCCGGGCGAAGAGGCGTTCAATGTCCCGCTCGGCTTGCTCGTCGACAAAGGCTCTGGCGTCGATCACGACTACCTGCATCTTCACTATCGAGCCAGCGGCGTGCTGCTCGCGATGGGCGCAAACCCGGTGGACTCGCTCCGCCAGATGCGTAACACGGCGACCGATCCGTACTCGAAGGGTCGCAACTTCGCCGGCCACTACTCGGTTCGCGAATGGAACATCGTGCCGGTCAGCTCGCCGATCGAGGTCCAGTTCTCGATCGCTATCGGCACCGCTCGTGCGCAACGCAAGGGCACCGGCGCGAAGGGCATCACGGTCGTGCAGGGTGGCGATGCGGGGACCGCCGAAGGTGACTTCGCGACCGCGCTCGTCTGGAGCTCCCGCAAAGGCAACGAGATCCCACTGCTGATGATCGTGACAAACAACCGCTACGGCATCTCGACCCAGTACGCTGGCCAGCACGGCTACGACCAGATCGCCGATCGCGGCAAAGCGTTCGGCATGCCGACGGCCGTTGTCGACGGCAATGATCCCGAAGCGAGTTACGTCGCCCTCGAGAAGGCGCTCCATTATGTCCGTACGGAGAAGAAGCCGTACTTGCTCGAGGCGATGGTCTCGCGCTTGCGCGGTCACTCCTCGGCGAGTGGCGCAAACCCGGTCAAGGGCGAGATCGATTGCCTCGAGCGTTTCGAGGCGACACTCGTCGATCGCAAGCTTCTCGATCGCGGCGAGATCGAGAAGCGTCGCGCTGAGTTCACGCAGGAGCTGCTCGATGCCTCCGCGGTCGTGCGGGGCGAGCCGATGCCGGATCCCGCATCGGTGTGGGAGAACATCTACTCCGAGAAGAACCTCGTCGGGGGGGAGCGCTGATGTCGACGATGATTCAAGCGATTCGCATGGCGTTGCATGTCGGCGAGACCAAGCTCGGTGTCACCGATATCTTCGGCGAAGATGTCGGACCGCCGCTCGGCGGAGCGTTCACCGGCACGCAAGGGCTCACCACCGCGTGGAATACGCCGCTCGACGAGCGCGGCATCGTCGGCATGGCCATCGGGCTCGCCCTCGCGGGGCAGAAGCCGGTTGCCGAGATCCAGTTCTGCGACTACGCGTTCAATACGATCGATCTGCTCAAGATCGCCGGCAACACGTGCTGGTCTAGCGGAGGCGATTGGAACGTGCCGCTCGTATTGATGATGCCCGTCGGCGCCGGCATCCGCGGAAGCATCTACCACTCGCACTCCTTCGACGGCCAGGCGACCCGCATTCCGGGCTGGAAGGTCGTGATGCCTTCGACGCCGCGAGATGCCTTTGGCCTCCTGCTCTCGGCGATTCGAGATCCGAATCCAGTCATGTTTCTGATGCCGAAAGCGCTCCTTCGCGTGAAGCACCGGCCGGGCGGAGAAGTGCCGGGCGAGCCGGATGATGACAAGAAGCTCGCGCAGATGATCGATGCGCCGCTCGGCGATCGCTCGCAGTGGAAGCCGAACTGGCCCGCGCTCGAGGAGCTCTACATCCCGATCGGTGAAGCCAACGTGGTCCGCACGGGTGAGCACGTCACCGTGATCACCTACGGCCGCAACGTCCTCATGTGTCTCGCCGCAGCCGAGGAGCTCGCCGCTGAGGGTATCGAAACCGAGGTGATCGATCTGCGCTCGCTCCAGCCCTATGACTGGGCAACGATCGAGGCGAGTGTTAAGAAGACGAACCGCGTGCTCTGTGTCAACGAGGACACCGAGATCACGAATTTCGGCGAACATCTGATCCGCCGGATCGTCGAGGAGATGTTCTACGAGCTCCACGCGCCGCCGAAGCTGGTCGCCGGCGCACACCTCCCGGGCATTGGCCTCGCGGATAATCTCGAGAGCGCGAGCGTTCCCCAGAAGGACCAGATTCGCGCCGCGATCGCCGAGCTCGCGCGCCACGAACCCTAGGTGTTCGTGCGACGATGATCCGTGATGGCGGATCGGCTCCAGCGCAAGACCGCGGCCGCGGGCGCGATCCTGCTCGTGATCGCGTTTCTGACGGGGATCCTCCTCGCGCAAGCACAGTCGAAGAAGATCGATGCCGATGTCTCCGAGGTCGTCTCGGCGCACCTGAATGCGCTGCTCGGCTGCCTCTGGCTCGTCGCGCTCGCAACAACGCTGCCGTGGTTGCGGTTCGCAGCGAAGGGCAAGCAGCGCGTCGTGATCGTCACGACCGTCGCGGCCTACGCGAACTGGTTGATCACGACCGTCAAGTCGTTCTTGCACGTGCCGGGCGTCGACCTCGATGGTCGCAAGTCCAACGATGCGGTGTTCGTCGCGCTGACCGTGCTCGTGGTAATTCCGTCGTTTGTCGCGGCGATCGCGTGGGTCTACGGGTTGCTGGGCGCGCGCTCGAACCCCGACTGAACGAGCGCCTCCCACGTGATCGGTGCGAGTGGGCCGAATACGTCCGCGTAGCCCGCGACGAGCGCATCGGTCATCGTCTGGCGAGTGGGAGTGATGCCTTCGAGCGCGAGGCTCGTGACCTTTTCGTCGATCAATTTGGGATCGGCGCGGAACACGCGTGCGATGCGCGCATCGTCACGCTCGAAGATCACGGTGCCGTGCTGGAGCACCGCCCACTTCGTGCGACGTTGCGCGCCGCCGCTGATCTTGCGACCGCGCACCATCACGTTCGTACCTTGGACACGCACGTAGCACAGCGCATCGCGGGTGCGATCCGGCATGCTCTCGAGCTCCGCGGGCAGCTCCAGCGCGCGGAGCGCGTTCACGACGCCCCGCGAGAGCAGCCCGAAGCTTTCGGCAATATTTGCCGTCAGCTGAGGGTGTTGGATAGGCAACACCACGGAATACGTAATTTCGACAGCGTTGTGGAGGATGCCCCCGCCCCCCGTACCGCGTTTAACGAGATCGAGCTCGTACTCGCGCACGACATCGAGATCGATGTCCGCCTCGGTCTGGCTGTTCCCGAGGCTGACCGCTTCGGGCTTCCAACCGTAGAGCCGCACGATCGGTCGCGCCGCGTCGTGCAGAAGCTCGTCACGCCGCATGTTCTCGGCCGCAGTGAGGTGACCGTCCAGGAGAACGTGCATGCGCGGGCAGCATAGCGACTGCCACGATTTCCGACAGGGATGCGACACGCTGCGACATCCAAGTCACGTACAAACCTCGACAATCTGTGACGTCCGAACGCGTCAGATCGGTGCTACCCACTGGCCCAGAGCTCATGCGCGACTATGCGATTTTACTCGTCCTCGCCGTCGGCTGCAGCAAGAGCGCGCCGGCCGACCAGCAACAGAGCGGCGGTCAGATGCCGCCGACCGAAGTCACCGTCGTCACGCTCGCGAGCGAGAAGATCGCGCTCAAGACCGAGCTGTCGGGACGAACGACCGTGGCGCTCGAATCGGAAGTGCGACCGCAGATCACGGGCATCGTGAAGGCGCGGTCTTTCACCGAAGGAGCGCGGGTCAAGGCGGGCCAGGTGCTCTACCAGATCGATCCAGCGCAGTATCAAGCGACGCTCGCCGGCGCGCGTGCCGACATCGCGAGCGCGCAGGCAGCGCTCGAAGCTTCGAAGCTCAAGGACGACCGCTACGCGAGCTTGTCGAAGATCGAAGGTGTATCCAAGCAAGAAGCCGATGACGCGAGGCTCGCGCATGACCAAGCGGTTGCGAGCCTCGCGCAGAAGCAAGCGGCACTTCAGACCGCTTCGATCAACGTGAGCTACACGTCGATCACCGCACCGATCAGCGGCCACATCGGCAAGTCGCTCGTGACGCCGGGTGCGCTCGTCACCGCGGGCCAGGCGACCGCACTTACCACGATCCGCTCGCTCGACCCGATCTATGTCGACCTCGTCGAATCGACCGAGCAACGCATGAAGCTGCGCGCGCAGGTCGGCTCGGGCGCGCTGCAAGCGGGCTCGACCGCCGTGAAGCTGATCCTGCCCGACGGCTCGACGTACGCGCAGGCCGGTACGCTGGAGTTCGCGGAGGTCGCGGTCGACGAAGCCACCGGCACGGTCACTCTCCGCGCGAAGTTTCCGAACCCCGACGAGACGCTGCTCCCGGGCATGTATGTCCGAGCGCAGCTCGAAGAAGCCGTGGTTCAAGACGCCATCCTCGCACCGCAACAAGGCGTGACCCACGATCCGAAGGGCGCCGCGACCGCGATGGTAGTCGGCGCTGACGACAGGGTCGAGCTGCGTACGCTGTCCGCGGATCGCGCGATCGGTGACCGCTGGCTCGTCGAGTCCGGCCTCAAGGTCGGCGACAGGGTGATCGTCGAGGGGCTCAACAAGATCGGCCCTGGCATGACCGTCCATCCGAACGAGCGCGCCGCGCCTGGCGCCGGTTCCGCCGCACCTGCTGCAGGTTCTGCTGCCCCGGGCGCTGCTGCTCCGGCCCGAAAATAGCCAATGCTGGCTAGATTCTTTGCGAGTCGCCCGGTCTTCGCGTGGGTGATCTCGATCGTCATCATGCTCGCGGGGGTCGCCTCGATCATGGCGCTGCCGATCGCGCAGTACCCCGATGTCGCGCCACCGAGTGTGAACATCTCCGCCTCGTACACCGGCGCCTCGGCTGACACCGTCGAGAACAGCGTCACCCAGGTGATCGAGCAACAGCTCACCGGGATCGACGGTCTGCTGTACTTCTCGAGCTCGTCGAGCTCGACCGGGGAGGCGACCATCAACGTCACGTTCAAGCAGGGCACGAACCCCGATACCGCGCAAGTCCAGGTCCAGAACAAGGTCCAGCAAGCGGTGCCTCGCTTGCCGGCCACCGTGCAGCAGACCGGTCTCGTCGTCACGAAGGCGCAGACCAACTTCCTCACCATCGTTGCGGTCTACGACGAGACCGACAAGTCTAGCGAGAACGACATCGCCGATTACCTCGGCAGCACGATGCAGGATCCGATCGCGCGTATCGACGGCGTGGGTTCGCTCCAGGTGTTCGGTGGTTCGTACGCGATGAGGATCTGGCTCGATCCCACGAAGCTGTACGCGCTCGGCCTGATGCCCTCGGACATCGAAGCCGCCGTGCGTGCCCAGAACGTACAGGTCTCGGCCGGCAAGCTCGGTCAGCAACCCGCGCCGATCGAGCAGCAGCTCAACGCGACGGTGACCGCCCAGTCCAAGCTCAAGACCGCAAAGCAGTTCCGCGAGATCATCGTCAAGTCCGATCAGGACGGCGCGGCGGTGAAGCTCGGCGAGGTCGCGCGCGTCGAGCTCGGCAGCGAATCCTATGATTTTCACACGCGGCTCAACCGTCATCCGGCGTCCGGTATGGCCGTGCTGCTCGCGCCAGGCGGTAACGCGCTGAGCGTCGCCGATAGCGTGCGCGAGAAGGTCAACGAGCTCCAGAAGGCGATGCCCGCGGGCTGGAAGGTCGCGTACCCCTTCGATTCGACCAAGTTCATCCGGATCTCGATCGAGGAGGTCGTGAAGACCCTGATCGAAGCGATCATCCTGGTCGTCATCGTGATGTTCGTGTTCTTGCAGAACTGGCGCGCGACGCTCATCCCGGTGATCGCGGTGCCGGTCGTGTTGCTCGGCACGTTCTGCGTGCTGCGCGTGCTTGGCTACTCGATCAACACGCTCACCATGTTCGGCATGGTGCTGTCGATCGGTCTCCTCGTGGACGACGCGATCGTCGTCGTCGAAAACGTCGAGCGCTTGATGCGCGAAGAGCAGCTCTCGCCGCTCGAAGCGACGATCAAATCGATGAAGGAGATCACGGGCGCGCTGATCGGCGTTGCAACCGTGCTGTCCGCCGTGTTCCTCCCGATGGCATTTTTTACGGGTTCGACCGGCGTCATCTATCGCCAGTTCTCGATCACGATCGCGGCGTCGATGCTGCTGTCGGTGTTCGTCGCGCTCACCGTGACCCCCGCGATGTGCGCGTCGCTGCTTCGCGCGAACCACTCGAAGGGGCCGCGCCGCGGGCCGGGCGCGTGGTTCAACCGCGGCTTCGACCGGCTCACGCTCGGCTACCAGGGTGCGGTCGCGTGGATGTTGAAGGGCGTGCTCAAGTGGATGCTGCCGTACGCGGCGATCTGCGTCGTGCTCGGCCTCGTGCTCGTGAAGCTGCCGACTGGCTTCTTGCCGCAAGAAGATCAGGGCACCGGCATGGTGATCTGGACGCTGCCGGCGGGCGCCACGCTCAGCCGTACCCAGGAGGTCGGCAAGAAGGTCGAGGACCATTATCTCGGGTTCGAGAACAAGAACGTCGATTCGATCTTCGCGATCGGTGGGTTCTCGTTCGTCGGTAGTGGCCAGAATGCCGGCATGGCGTTCGTCGAGTTCAAGGACTGGGACGCTCGCCACGGCAAGGATAATTCCGCCGCGGCGATCTCGAACCGCGCGACGGGCATGCTGTACGGCGTGCGCGACGCGTTCATCTTTTCGCTCACGCCTCCCGCGATCGAAGGCCTCGGCCAATCGGACGGCTTCGATCTCGAGCTCCAGGCTGCCGCCGGGACCGACCGCGGGGCGCTTGCTGCGGCGCGCGACAAACTGCTCGCTGGTGCCTCGCAGAACAAGTCGCTCGCTGGCGTGCGGCGCGGCGATTTGCCGGAGACGCCACAACTCTCGATCGATATCGATCAGGCCAAGGCATCCGCACAGGGTGTTTCGGCGACCGACATCACGAACACGCTGACCGCCGCATGGGGTGGCGTGTACGTCAACGACTTCCTCGATCGCGGACGTGTGAAGCGCGTGTTTATCCAGGGCGAGGGTGCCTACCGCTCGAAGCCCGATGACCTGAACTCGTGGTACGTGCGCGGCTCGACCGGCAAGATGACGCCGTTCAGCGCCTTCGCGAAGACGCACTGGACGAACGGTCCCGAGTCGCTCTCGCGCTACAACGGCCTCGCGTCGTATGACATCCAGGGCCAGGGCTCGCCCGGCGTGAGCTCCGGAACCGCGATGGACGAGATCGAAAAAGTCGCGAATTCGATCCCAGGAGTCACCCACTCGTGGACCGGCCTGTCGTACCAGGAGCGGCTCGCGAGCGGGCAGACGCTCCAGCTCTACGCGATCTCGATCCTCGTGATCTTCCTCGTGCTCGCCGCGCTCTACGAGAGCTGGTCGGTGCCGTTCTCGGTGCTGATGGTGATCCCGCTCGGCATCCTCGGTGCTGTCCTCGCCGCGAAGTTTCGTGGCCTCGAGAACGATGTCTATTTCAGGGTCGCGCTCCTCACGACGATCGGGTTGTCTTCGAAGAATGCGATCTTGATCGTCGAGTTTGCCGAGGGCGCATATCACAAGGGCGCGACGGCGATCGATGCCGCGGTCTCGGGCGCACGGCTGCGACTCCGCCCGATCATCATGACCTCGCTCGCGTTCGTCGCCGGTGTCACCCCGCTCGCGATCTCGACCGGCGCGGGTGCAAATAGCCGCGTCTCGATCGGTACGGGTATCGTTGGCGGCACGATCACGGGCACGTTGCTCGCGATCTTCTTGGTCCCCATCTTCTTCGTGCTCGTGCGCAAGGTCGTGCGCGGAAGGCGGACGCTGTCGTGAAGCGCGCATTGCTCGTGGCTGCCCTTGGCGGCTGTCTCTCTCTAGCGCCGAAGTACGAGCGCCCGGCGGCACCCGTGCCGAAGCAACTGCCGGGCGGGCAGGTCGGCGCAAACGCTGCGGCGATGCCGATCGCGGAGTTCGTCCGCGAGGATAAGCTGCGCGAGATCCTGACCAAGGTGCTCGGCGCGAATCGCACGTTGCGACGCTCGGCGCTCGATATCGAATCGACGCGCCAGTTGTATCGCGTGCAACGGGCCGCGGAGCTACCGTCGATCGATCTGTCGGCCCAGGTCACGTCGACGCGCTCGCTGATCGGCACCCCCGATAACGCGACCGCGCGGTTCACCGATTACACGGTCGGTGTCGGCATCGCGAGCTGGGAGATCGATTTGTTCGGCCGGATCAAGAGCCTGTCCGATGCGAAGTTGCAGAGCTACCTCGCGTCGGTCGAGCTCGCGAAGGCTACCCGGATCTCGCTGATCGCAGAGGCTTCGATTGCCTACGTCACGATGTCGGCGGATCGCAGCCGGCTCGCGATCGCGAAGGACACCATGGAGTCGTCGAAGAAGGCGATGGATCTGACCGAAGCGCTCGTCAGTGGTGGCACGTCGAACCGCGGCGATTTCTACCAGGCCTCCACGGTCTACCAGCAGGCGCGCGGGGACGTCGCGGCGTTCACCGCCGCGATCGCGCAGGACAAGAATGCCCTCGAGCTGCTCGCGGGAGATTCGCTCGACAACTCGCTCATGCCGGATGTCCTGCCGGCCCAGCCCGAGTGGTTCACGGACGTCCCGGTCGGTCTCGATTCGACCGTGCTGCTCGAGCGCCCCGACGTGCTCGCGGCCGAGCACGACTTGATGGCCGCAAATGCGAATATCGGCGCCGCGCGGGCCCAGTTCTTTCCGTCGCTCAACCTGACGGCGAGCGGCGGGCTCGGCAGCATCGCGCTGGCCTCGCTGTTCACCGGTCCGGCCGCGCTGTGGACGCTCGCGCCGGCCCTCGCGCTCCCCCTGTTTCGCGGCGGTGCGAATCGCGCGAACCTCGCGTACACCAAGGCGCAGAAGCTCAGCTTGGTCGCCGCGTACGAGCTAACGATCCAGACCGCGTTTCGCGAGGTTGCCGATGCACTCGCGACCCGCGCGACGATCCAGGAACTGCTCGCGGCTCGAACGGCGCTGGTCGAGGCATCGACCAGGGCGTTAGAGCTCTCTCAAGCACGCTACAAGGCCGGTATCGACACATTCCTGACGACGCTGGTTTCTGAACGTGCACTGTACGCCGCGCAGAACTCGCTCGTCGCAACCCAGCTCGCGGCGATGGCCAACCGGATCACGCTCTACCGCGTGCTCGGCGGCGGGCTCCAGTAGCGCGCCACGAAATCACTCTTTAAATTCTTCACTGGTTTCGTGCCGGCGGGCGCTCTATACACGGCGTATGGGTGGCAATCCCGACGACCGCGACACGCGGACCTTCGATCGCGAGGAGCTCGAGAAGCTTGCTCGCGAATCGGTCGATGTGCCCGATACCTGCGATCGCGCGCCGGTGATCTCGCGAACGGCGACCGTTGCCGATCCGCTGACGATGGCGC
The DNA here is from genome assembly GCA_043759355.1 of Kofleriaceae bacterium. Classification (GTDB taxonomy): domain Bacteria; phylum Myxococcota_A; class Polyangia; order Haliangiales; family Haliangiaceae; genus JABFXX01. The sequence continues at coordinate 13,281 of JAYVLQ010000095.1, read as the reverse complement.
TGCTCGCCGAAGTCGCACGCAACGCGCGCACCCAGGAGTTCGAGCCGGACGACCTGCCTGCCAGAGAGCCGGAACCGCTTCCACATCCGAACCTCAAGCGGCGCTGAGTCAGTGGCTCGTGATTAGGGCCCAAAAATCCTGCTGACGTTGGAGTCGGTGTGTGTCACAGTGCCTACATGATCCGGTCACTGGTGCTGAAGCGCAACGCCGTCTTGGCGCGCGGCACTCGCAAGATCGATCTCTCGATCCTTCACAACGACGGTCAGCCGGCGCAGCTCGGGGAGGCCGATGTGGACGGCGACCTGGAGGGCGATGTGATCGACGCCGAGTTCGTCGAGCTCGAGCCCGAAGCGCCTATTCAGGCGGTAGTACTCGTCGAACCGCGGCCGATTCCCGTTCCACTGGTGACCCCGGGACGTGCCGCACGCGCGACCCATGCGTACGCTACACAGCCTGTCGACCGCCGTCCGATCCTCGTGATCGCCTAGAGCTGGCGACGACAAGCTCGGTCGCGGCGGGTGGTGCCTGCGCTGCGGGCGGTCCATGAGCGCGAGAAACGCGGAAGCTCAATGACGAAAGCGAACGGCCTCGGTCCCGTCCGCTCGTAACGTCACGTTGACGTCGCCGTCCCACCCGGTCGCATAGATTGGAGCGGTGACATCGTGGCCGATGAACGACTTCGCACCGGTGCCGATCGAGACGTGGATCGGATCGCGGCGCGGACCGGTGAGCGCGGCCTCGAGGAGCTCGATCGATTCGACACGTGGATGGCCGTATGCCCAAGCCGACCACGTGTCTTCGCGCTCGACGCGGCCCATCGCGATCAACGCGAGCTTCGGTTGAATCGCATCGAGCAGCGGCTTCGTCGTTGCGTTCCAGCTGCCGTGGTGACCGACCTGCCAGACATCGGATTTGAGCTCGGGCCCGAACTTCTTCACGAGCTCGGCGATGCCATCGCGCTCGAGATCGCCGGTGATGAGAAACGAGGCTCGACCGAGCCGGAACCGCATCACGACGCTGTCGTTGTTCATGTTGTCGAGCGCCTCGTGACTCCAGTCGACACCGTTCGAGGCGACCGAGCCCCAGAACGCGCGGATGTCAGGATCGCCATCCGCGCACGAAATTGGATCGACTACCGCGTCGTGTACGCCTCGGGGTGGCACCACATGACTCGCGATCCGCTCCTCCCCGATCTGCGCGCGGTGGGCGGCGCGGATGAGGTCGCTGGCTTGATCGCCACCAGAGCTCGTGGTCACGCCATCGGTAACCACGTTGAGGACCTTGTAGTGTTCGAACACCGCCATCGCGGAGCGCGTGTGATCGATATGCGGATGGGTCAACACGAGCAGCGCGATCGTCTTGTTCAGGTGCGGGCGCACCTTGAAGAACCGATCGAGGAACCGCAGCAAGTGCGCTTCTGAATCGAAGCTGTGGCTCGATTCTCCGCCGGTATCGACGAGCACCACTCCGCACGAGAACTCGACCAAGGTCGATGCGCCTTGGCCGACGTCGATCAGATGGATCCGCATCTCGGCGGTTGGCGTGGCGACCGGGCCCGGCGGCATCGCTGGTGCCGGCGAAGCGGCCTCGAGGCCCAGCGCTCCCTTGCACGCAACAAGGACGACCAGCAACAGCGCGCGCATGTGCACGAGACCGTATCACTCGAGCGGTCCCGAACTGTATCGCCGGGCCATCAGCCGGACGGTTCGATCAGCCTTCGAGCTTCTCGACGATCAGCTCGATGAACGCAGTCTTGTCGTGGTCTTTGTAGGAATAGGTCTCTTCGAACCACTGCACGACCGAATCGGCCTTGCCCTCTTTCATCAACTTCGGGACCGTGCCCTTGCTGCTGATGTCGGCAACCCGACCGAGCACGGCATCAGAGTTGCGGTCATCGGCATACCGCTTCCGCAGCCACGTGAAGATGAGATAGATGAGCGCCGGATCGGCCTCTTCGACGAGCGCGAGCGAGTCCGTCGCGTTCATGGTGCCTTCTTCGATCCCTTCGAGGATACGAAGGGCCGCGCGTTGTTCTTGCTCGAATGCCATTCCAGGGTCTTAGCAGGCAGGCGAACGGGCACGCCAGCTAACGAGTGGCGTTCCGAGCGCGAAAAGGGCGATTTCTCGGTCGAGGGGACAGGCGCAACGGCTAGGATACCCTCGGTGAATCGGCGCTCTTTTCTGTGTGGGAGCACGGCTGGAGCGTTGCTGTCCGCGATCGGCTGCCGGCCGCAGGCGGTACCGGATGCGATTCATTACGGCGATCCCGGCGCTCGGCCTCCGAGTGTCACGATCGAACCGAGCTGGGTCGAGCATCGCGTCGCGGCTACTGCGCCGAGCGCCGCATACGCGTGGACCGACACGATCCTCGAGGCTGCCGCGCGCGACGTCGAAGCGACCCACGTCCCTCGCGTCACCGTGATCTCGCGCCACATGGCGATCGCGTGCACCGCCATGTACGACGCGTGGGCCGCCTACGACGCCACCGCGGTCGGCACGCGGCTCGGCGCGATGCTGCGCCGGCCGATGTCCGAGCACACGGTCGCGAACAAGGTCAGGGCGATCGCCTACGGCACCTATCGCGCGCTGCTCGATCTGTTTCCGAACGACCGTGCGTGGCTCGCCGATCAGATGAGGACGCGCGGCCTCGATCCCGCCGATACCTCCGTCGATCCGACCACGCCTCAGGGTATCGGCAACCTCGCGGCCGCCGCGCTGATCGAGTACCGCCATCATGACGGCGCGAACCAGCTCGGTGACGAGGTCGGCGGCGCCGGACCGTACTCCGACTACACGTTCTACCAACCGCGCAATCCTGTCGGCACCACGAACGATCCGGATCGCTGGCAGCCGATCGAGTTCGAGGCGTTGAACGGCGGGCCGAAGGTCGCGCCGGGATTTCTGACCGCGCACTGGTATCGCGTGAAGCCGTTGATGCTGGATCGAAGCGATCAGTTTCGGCCCGGTCCGCAACCGAAGGTCGGCTCGCTGCAACTGCGCCAAGAGGTCGAGCAATGCATCGCGTTCAACGGCGGGCTCTCGCTCGAGCAAAAATCGGTCGTCGAGTTCATGCGCGACGGACCGCGCTCGACGGGGCAATCCGGCCACTGGATGGAATTTGCGCGCGATGTCTCGCGGCGTGACAGCTACGATCTCGATCGCGACGTGAAACTGTTTTTCGCGGTCGCGAACACGGCCTTCGAAGCGTTCATCGCGGCGTGGGATGCCAAGCGGTTCTACGACACCGCGAGACCCTTCGCGCTCGTGCGCGTGGTCCAGCAATTGTTCGCAGGCCAGATGATCCGCGGCTATCTCGGGCCGGGCAGGGGCGTTGGCATGATCAAAGCCTCGGAGTGGAAACCGTATTCGCCAGGGACGTTCGTCACGCCGCCGTTTCCCGGTTACGTCTCGGGGCACAGCACGGTCAGTAGCGCGTGCGCGAAGCTGCTCGAGCGGTTTACGGGCAGTGACCAGTTCGGCGCCTTTCATCGCCACATCGCGGGGATGACCACCGAACCCGATGCGAAGGTCGAACAGATGCAAGCGGTCGACGGAGTGCTCGCGACCGGGCTGCTGGCTGACAAGGCCGTCACGCTCGCGCTGCCGACGTTCACGCAGACCGCAGAGCTCGCGGGGCTCTCGCGCGTGATGGGCGGGTATCACATCGCGAGCGACAACATCGCGGGCCTCAAGCTAGGCCGCGCTGTCGCGGAGCTCGAGTGGCCGAAGTACCAGGCGCACTTCGCGGGCACCGCGCTGGTTCGGCCGTGATAGCGTGACCATGGTGTTGTTGCGGGTCGTGCTCTCGCTGCTGCTGGTCGCGTGCTCGTCGCACGCGGATCGCGAGCCTGCCAAGACCGTGACGCCGACCGTGGGCCCACGCGTGGCGCTGGAGCTCCCGGCCCAAGAAGCGCGCGACTACGAAGGGCTCGTCCGCAAGCTCTACAAGGACGAGCCCGACTACGAGACCCGCTGGCCGGTAGAATTCAAGGTCCGCGTCGTCGAGGGGCTGTTCCAGGATCTCGCGAACGCCGCGCTCGATCTCGGCGAGCAGATGGGTGCGCCGTACTTCTCCGACCACATCGAGGTCGTGTGGCCCACCGCCGGGACCGAGACGCCGCTGATCGATGGCGTGACGCTGACTCCGTATGCCGTGGCTGCCTCGCAGGTCGAGACGCCGACGCAGGTCCGCGATCAGTTCCGCAACTTACTCTCGGCATTTCAGTTCCTCGACCGCGGTGTGTTCAAGCCAAAAGGTGCGCACGAGATCAACAATGGCGACCTCGCGGTCACCGTCGCGATCGATCTTTCGGGACGCGAGCGAACGGGGATGTGGCGGCATGACGGTGGCGTGGCCGAGGTCGTGGTGCGCAAGCAGGCCGGCCATTGGCAGATCACGAAATTCATCGTCACCAAGTACGAGACCCAGCGCTCGGCCGAGCTCGCGTTCAGCGACGTGACCGAGGCGTGGCTCGCGAGTGTGGCCCCCGCGACCAAGGCGATGCTGCGCACCCGCTCGGGCTCCGACGAGCTTCATCGCATGTTGCTCGACGACAAGCACACGCCGCCACCCGCGCTCGATCATCTGTTGCCGCTCGCGATGGATGCGCACCCCGGCGTAGTCGTCGTCGATGTCGACAACGACGGTTACGACGATCTGTTCGTGTGGGACGTCCAGGGGGCGAGCGTGCTGCTCCACAATGACGCGGGGCAGGGGTTTTCCGATCGCACGGATCAATACGGGCTCGCGCTCACCGGCGTGAGCGCGGCGGCCTTCGCGGATCTCGATGGCGATGGCACGCTCGACGTCGTCGTCGGACACTGGTTTGGTCACGCCGAGATCTTGTTCGGCAACGCCGGAAGGTTCTGGCCGGGCGCGGCGGGCCGGTTCGAGTTGCCTTCGCAGGTCGCTTCGGTGTCGCTCGCGGATCTCGACGGCGATGGCCGGCTCGATATTTATTTCGCGACCTCGGCACACGATTTTCAAGAGCATCTGACCGCGCTCATGACTGGCAACACGGCCACCATCGCGCGCCTCGATCCGGGCGAGCGCAAGCTGCTCGATCGTGCGCTGCCGGTCGCCAAGGCGGCGCTGGCGGCGGGCAAGTTCGACGCGAACATCTTCCAGATGGGACCGCCGAACGTGGTGATGCTCAACCGTGGCGACGGCTTGTTCATCGACGGCACCGAGCAACTCGGGCTCACGCTGTTTCGTAACTCGCTGCAGGCCGCGTTCGGCGATCTCGATGGCGACGGGCATCCCGACCTCTACGTCGCGAATGACTTCGCACCCGCGAACCTTTACATGTGGCGCGCCGGAAAATACGTCGACGTCAGCGCGGCCTCGGGCGCCGACCAGATCTTCTTCGGCATGGGCGCGTCACTCGCCGATTTCGACAACGACGGCGATCTCGATTTGTTCGCGACCGGCATGCAGTCGACTGCGGGCAATCGGATCATGGCCGATACGAAGAACTTCTCGGCAGAGCACGACGACGCGGCGCGCGATGCACGCAAGCAGGCTGCGCGCGGCAACACGCTCCTGCGCAACGACGGCGGTGGCAAGTTCACCGACCTGACCGCGACACCGGAGTTCGTCGCGGCGCGCAACGGCAGCTGGGCCTATGGCGCGCAGTTCATCGACGTCGATGGCGACGGCTTTCTCGACGTGTTCTCTCCGAATGGATTCTTCACCTCGAGCCTGTCTCCGGACGATCCCTTCGTCCGCGACCTTTGAAGTGATTACTGGCGAGGCGTGTCCTCGCAAAGTGCCACGAAGAACGCGCTCGGTGCTGGGCCCCGAGCGGCGGGGCACATGGATCTCTCGGGCCACGAGCGCGACAAGTTGTTCTTGTCGCGCGAGGGTAAGAGCGTCGTCGATATCTCGTATCTCTCGGGCGCCGATGGCGTCGAGGATGCGCGCACGTTCGCGAAGGCGGATCTCGATCGCGATGGCTTCGAAGATCTGATCGTGATCAATCGTAACGCGCCGATCCTGCGCGTTTATCGGAACCAGCTCGGTCCCGCGACGAAGCATCACTTCATGGGTGTGCGGCTCGAGGGGCTGCGGCAGCACGAAGCGATCGGCGCGCGGCTCACCGCCAAGGGCTGCGGGGTCACCCAGATGCGCGAGCTCGCGGCCGGCATGGGGTTCGCCACGGTCGATGCCCTGACCGTGACCCTCGGCCTCGGCACGTGCACCAAGCTCGACGAGCTGACCATGAAGTTTCCGGGTGGCGAGCACCGCACGTTCAAGAACGTTGCGGCCGATAGCTTCTATCGCGTGGTCGAAGGCAAAGGCCTCCAAGCCGTTGCGAACGTTTATGGTCACTCGACCGCCGCGACCCCGACGATACCTTCGCCCGCGAGCGCGTTTGCGAAGCTCGCCGCGAGCGCACCGGGCAAGGCTCCGCTCGTCTTGATCGACGTGTTCGCGAGCTGGTGCGAGGCGTGTGTGCGGACAGCGCCGCGCCTCGATGCGCTGACCGCGGCGCTCCGCGATCAAATCGATGTCGAGAGCGTCAGCATCGAACCGACCGACGATGACGCCGCGCTCGTGAAGTTCAAGGCCGCGCATCCGTGGGCTCATCCACTCGTTCGCTACGACGGAGCGACCGCGAGTGCGATCAGCGCCGCGTTCGCTGGCGCTCCGCCGCTACCTTCGACCGTCGTGATCGATCGCAAGACCGGTGCGCTCGTGATGACGACGCACGGCGTGCCCACGCGATCCGAGCTCGAGCGAGCGGTCTTCCTTCACCGCTGAGTAGCCGACCTCACGCTTGCCGCGATGGTGCGTCGCTTCGCCCCAACAAGAAATGTGAACTCTCATGAGCGCTCACTGACTGACGCTGTCGTCGTGATGACTGGTGTGCAAGGCGGTGCGCTTGGTGCCTGCAGCCCCATACGCGCAGATCGTCCCCACGTGGCAACTGCTTGGATTTGTTGCTCCACGGTGCTGGTGACAACTGGCACCAGCCTTGTAGTACCGCGTCCCATGGTTTCTCGAATCGCTGTCCTTCTGCTCGCTGCAGGTTGCGTCGGCACGGTGTCTAACGCCGGCCAGCAAGGAGGTGTTGATTCGGGAAGCGGGTTCGACCCGGGGATCGATGCAGCAGGATCCGGAGATTTGCTGAATACGCTGAGCGATCCACTGTCGCCGAGCCTCGGCTTCAAGACCGGGGCGGCGCAGCTCGCGGTGGTCTGTGGGCGTGGTGGTACTGATGCCGTGTCCAAGGCGTTCTGCACGCCGACGCCGCCGGTGATCACCAACCTCGTCGATCTCCAGAGGCTGGTCGGGCTCGACTTCAAGGCCGGCAACATCACGAACGGCAACAATGGCAACCCGGCGTTCGTCCTCACCGGCCACTCGTCCTCGCTGGTCACGCACTTCACCTCCGCGATCAACCCGCGTGCGATCATCTTCACGCCGCCGATCACGCGTGGACGCGTCGGTACGCCGAAGCCGCTCGCCAGCTTCGTCGCGATGGGCTTCGTGCGCGGCGAGCAGTTCGTCGAGCTGGTCTCGAATGACCCCTCGGCGAACAACGGGCAGGGAGATCTGTCGTTCTTCCTCTTGAAGTTCGAGCAAGCGTGCAACGCGAACGTCAACGGATGCAACTCGGACGAGCTGCTCACCCCGAAGGTCGAGGGCAACTTCACGAGCTACTCGCTCTATCAGGACACCGACATCAAGAACACGATCTTCGATTGCAACCAGTGCCACCAGACAGGTGGCCCGGGCACGCCGAAGATCCTCCGCATGCAAGAGCTCCAGAATCCATGGGGCCACTTCTTCCGTAACAATCGCAGCAACGGCCAGCAGATGCTGGCGGACTTCACCGCCGCGCACGGCACGACCGAGGCGTACGCAGGCATCCCGGCCGCCGTGATCAACAACCCGGCGAACACCAATAACAACGGCGCGGGCCCGTTCAATGGCGGCGGCCCGGATCCCGCGGCGCTCGAGGGCCTCGTCGAGAACCAAGGCTTCAAGGTCCAGCCGAACGAGTTCAACACTGGCCAGATCCTCGACAACGGCGCCTCGGCGACGTGGCTCGGGCTGTATGCGAAGTCGAAGATCGGCACCGACATCCCGCCGCCGTATCACCAGAACCGCGTCACCGATCCGACCAAGCTCACGACGGCGACCACCGCCTACAAGACCGCGATGACGAACGGGACGCCGCTCCAGATGGATATCCGCGACGTCTTCCTCGATGGTGCGATGGCGGACATGTCGTTCGCTCCGTCGCAAGACCTCGTCACCGCGAGCGATGGGAAGGGCATCCTGGTCCAGATCTGCCAGCAGTGTCACAACCCGTCGCTCGATCAGACCGAGACCCGCGCGAAGTTCGACGTGACGAAACTGACGACGATGACCCGCGAGGAGAAGGACAAGGCGATCCTTCGCCTCGGCCTCGGCCTCGATGCGTTCCGCCGCATGCCGCCACCGCGCTTCCGTGGCCTCAGCGCCACCGAGATCCAGATCGTCACGACGACGCTGATGCAGTAGGTGGATCTGAAACGGATGACCGTCGTCGCGCTGTCGCTCTTGCACGGCTAGTTCGTATACTGCCGGCACGTGGCCGGTAGTCCTTCGATCACCGCGGTGCTCCGACGTAACCGCGAGTTTCGTCGGCTGTTCCTCGCGAGCGTCGTGTCGCTCGCCGGCGATTGGTTCTCGTTCGTCGCGGTCGCGAGCCTCGTGACCGAGCTCACCGGCCGGCCCGGTGCCGCGGCCTACGTCTACGCGGCGACGGTGATTCCGGTGTTCGTCGCATCGCCGATCGCGGGCATCGTCGCGGATCGTTTCGACCGCAAGCGCACGCTCGTTGTGAGCGATCTCGCTCGCGTGCCAATCGCGTTGTCGCTCTGCCTCGCTGCGTACTGGCACAGCACCGCCCTCGCAGTCGCGGCCACGATCGCCTTGGCGATCGGCGCGAGCTTCTCCGACCCGATCGCGAGTGCCGCGACGCCGAACCTGGTGCCCGAGGAGGATCTCGCGGCGGCGCAGGCCGTGATGGGGATGGTGTGGGGCTCGATGCTGATGGTCGGCGCGGGGCTCGGGGGCGTGATCGCGGAGGTGTTCGGGCGGCAGCTCGCGTTCTGGATCGATGCCGCATCGTTCTTGATCTCGGCGCTGCTGATCGCGAGCATTCGCAAGCCGCTCCAGCAACCGGCGCGCGCCGACGCGACCGGCACGCTGCACGAAGCGTTCGCGTATCTCCGCTCGCGACCGATCCTGATGCGCCTGCTGTTCGCAAAGGGCGGGGTGAGCTCCGCGAACGGCATCGTGGGCCTCTTGCCCGCGTTCGCGACGCGCCGCTTCGCCGGTATCCCGGCCGCGACCGGCTTCTTGTTCGCGGCGCGAGGGCTCGGCGCGATGCTCGGCCCCTTGCTCGCGCGCTCGACGATCGGTGCAACGCCCACGAGGCGCGCGATCGTGTGGGTGTGCGGACTCTCGACGCTGACCTACGCGGTCGGCTACCTCGCGTTCACGGCTGTCTACGCCTCGTTCACGCTCGCCCTCGTGCTCGTCGTGCTGTCTCACCTCGGCGGCGGCGCGCAGTGGTCGCTCTCGACGTACGGCTTGCAGCGCGAGACGCCCGATCATGTCCGCGGTCGCGTGATGGCGATCGACTACGGACTCGCGACCCTCTCGATCGGTGCATCGGCCATCATCGCGGGCATGCTCGCCGATCGCTACGGCGAGACCTCGACCACGTGGTGGTTGTGCGCGCTCGGGATCGTGTACGGCGTCGGTTGGCTCGCGTGGTCGCTGCTGCTACGTGAAGTCGATCGCTGAGATCCGCGCCGATCATCATCGTGCAGCTCGGGTAGCGGTGTGTGCACTCTCCATCAGGCGCAGCTCGAGCCGATCACTTGTGGAGCGACTTGCAGGCCGCGAGTGCGATTTGCGCGTGCGCGTTGTCGGAGCCAGTGCTCGAGCACTTGATCGTCTTGCCATCGATCGTGCGCTGCACGACGACGAAGAAGTTTGCGCCCATGCTCCCCGTGTTGTTGTAGGTGAGCGCGTACCCGTCGGGGAGCGTATCGATCTTGAGATCTTTCGGCGTGAACATCGCTGCATCCGATTTCGCATCGTCGAGCGTCTGTGGTTTGTCAGTGGCCTCGACGAGTAACCCGCCCATCGGCACCGTGTTCACCATGTTGCTCGTCACCGAGAGGCCGTCGCTCACCATGATCTCGCCGTCGTCGCCAGCGACGTCGATGGACAGGCCGACCTTCGGCAACTTCGTCGGCGCTTTCGCTTTGCCTTCGACGGCTTTCTGATCGCTCGAGCCAGCAACGTCCTTCTTATGACAACCCGAGAAAACGGCGAATGCGAGGGTGGAGAGCGCGAGGGTGACGAGTGTGGTGCGGATCATGAGGCGTGCATCTACACGCTCCATGCCACGGCTAGCTGCGCGAATTCACGGTCGCGTCGGACGAGCGCCGGGTCGAGGGAGACCCGATCGCGTGGAGGAATGGGTCTAGTCGACGAGCGGTGTCGGTGAGATCTGGCCACCGACGGTAGACGGCATCGCGTGGATGCGGATCCACCCGACCCCGCCACCGCCGCCACCGCCACCACCCCCCAGGCCGCCATTGCCGGTCGAGGCCGCACCCGCTGTAATTCCGGCATTCACGCCGGCGTAGCCGCCATTGCCGCCGGTCCCACCGATGGACGCTCCATTGACTCCCGTGACAGCGCCCGTCGTGACGATGCAGGGGCTCGTTTGACCCGCACTACCCGCCAGGCCGGCGCCGCCCCCTTGTGCACCAGAGCCGCCATCCGAGCACACGCGACCGCTGATCGTGACGGTGGGTGCTTCGAGCAGAACGCCGCCGCCAGCTCCACCGCCACCGCCGCCTTCGCCAGGGTGCGTCGACGTGCCACCGCCGCGACCCGCCGCATCGATCTCGCCGCTGATCGTGATCGTGCCGCGTGCCGCGATCTGGATCGCACCACCTCCGTGACCGCCGGCGGTTCCGGTTCCTGACCCGCCCTGAATCTTCGCGCCGCGCCCGCCCGCGCAGCCGCCGCGCAGGGGCGACAGACTCGAGGCGTTCGTGATCGGGCCGCCTAGCGCGCCGTGCGCGCCAAAGCCCGTCGCTGCGCCGTCGGTGCCAGCACCGCCGGTGGCCGCTGCACCTCCACCCCCGCCGCCACCACCACCCGCAGAGTTTTGCGTGGAGGCAACGCCATCGCTGCCTTCCGAGGTCGCGCAATGGGTCGTGTCATTCGCGCCGACCTCGACGATGATGTCGCCCGACAAGGTGGCATTGCCGTCCACGGCGAACACGAAGCCAGCAATGTCGCTCGCATCGAGCACGTACAGCTTGCTGCTCGCCGCGAGGCCGAACTCGCTCAGGTGATAGACGACGAGCTGGGTGCCGTCGCTCTGCGTGACCATCGTCCGGCTCGCCGATGGAGTGGTCGGATCCAGCATCGTGGTCGCCGTGGTGATGTCGAGCGCTGTCGGGTTGGGTGCGAGCATGCAGCCATCGAAGTTCGTGTGCGCGAACGTCCATCCGCACGTCAGGTCGCTGCTCGCATCCGGCATCTTCGGGCCATCGAGCTGCGGACTCGCTGCACCGGGCGAAAATCCGCACGCGGCGAGGCCGAGGGCCGGGCCGGCGAGGCCGACGATCCTTACTGCCAACCGCATCCCTCCACGATACAGCGTCGCGGGGTTCGTCGGGGGGGCGTCGGAGGCTAGAATCACGCAACCGTGATGGCGTTCTCATCATTATCTAAAACGTCATGAGCGACGAGCCCACGCCGAGCGCGAAGCGGCTCCTGCCATGGCTCGTCGCGGTCGCGTTCTTCATGGAGATGCTCGACTCCACGATCTTGAACACCGCGATGCCGTCGATCGCGGCCTCGTTCGATGTCGCGGCGCTCAGCATCAAGGCGGTGCTCACGAGCTACACGCTCGCGCTCGCCGTGTTTATCCCGGTGAGTGGTTGGGTCGCGGATCGGTTCGGCACCCGCCGGGTGTTCGCGAGTGCGATCGGCGTGTTCACGCTCGGCTCGCTGCTGTGTGGGCTGTCGCAATCGATCCACCTCCTCGTGCTGTGTCGCGTGCTGCAAGGCTGCGGCGGCGCGCTGATGGTGCCGGTAGGCCGGCTCGCACTCGTGCGCACGTTTCCGAAGGCCGAGCTCTTGCGCGCGATGTCGTTTGTCGCGATTCCTTCGCTGATCGGGCCGTTGCTCGGGCCGCTCGTCGGCGGGTTGATCGTGGGCCTCTTGCACTGGCGCGTGATCTTTTTTGTCAACGTGCCGATCGGACTCGTCGGCCTGTACCTCGTGTATCGCCACTTGCCCGACTATCGCGGTGCGACCTCGCGGCCGCTCGATTGGACCGGGCTCGTGCTGTTCGGAGCTGGCGTCGCCTTGCTGTCGTACGTGCTCGAGGTGTTCGGCGAGCACACCCTGTCGACGCCGGTCGTGATCGCGATGCTCGCGATCAGCGTGACCTTGATCGGTGGCTACGTGCGCCACGCGCTGCGCGTGCCTCATCCGCTTCTCGAGTTAAACCTGTTCAAGATCCGCACGCTACGCACCGCGGTCGCCGGCAGCTTCGTCGCGCGGCTCGGTGTCGGCGGGATGCCGTTCCTCCTGCCGCTGCTGTATCAAGTCGGCCTCGGCTACTCGCCGATCCGATCGGGCCTGCTGCTGATGCCGCAATCGATCGCCGCGATGATTTTGAAGGCCGGCATCACGCGCATCCTCGAGCGCCTGGGCTACCGCGGCATCTTGCTCGGCAATACGGTCGTGCTCGGCGCCATGATGCTGGTGTTCGCGACGGTCGGCATTACGACGCCGATCTGGCTGATCGTGGTCCAAGCGTTCGTATTCGGGTTCTGCTCGTCGATGCAGTTCACGAGCATGAACACGCTGGTCTATGCCGATGTCGCCGCGGAGGACACGAGCATGGCGAGCACGATCGCGAGCACGCTGCAGCAGATGTCGATGTCGTTCGGCGTCGCGACCGCCGCGATCGTGACCGCGATGTTCGTGCCCGATCGTCACAGCTCGACGCCCGGGGAGATGATCCACGGCATCCACCTCTCGCTGCTCGTGCTCGGCGGCATCACGATCGTGTCCGCGCTGATCTTCGCGGGCCTCGAGAGCAGCGATGGCCAGGCGGTCAGCCAGCACAAGCTCGCGAAGCGCGCCGGCGCCCTCACCGACGCGCATCCTCAGTAGCGCCTGGAACAGGGTGAAACTTCGACCGATACGGCGACTGTCAGAGCACCGCGCTATGGCTGTCT